>NZ_FQZT01000020.1 GCF_900142125.1 Malonomonas rubra DSM 5091 | reverse complement strand
GCATTGCGTCAGGCGGCCAGGCAACGGCAGACACGGAGATCGTTGCTGCACCATTCCGATCGAGGCTTACAGTATTGCTCAGGGGTCTATCAGCAAGAACTGAAGCGTCATGGCATAACGCCATCAATGACAGATGGTTACGATTGTTATCAGAATGCTTTGGCTGAGAGAGTGAACGGCATATTGAAGCAAGAGTTTCTGCTCCACAAATGCCGTAATTTGCAAGAGCTGAAAGGGTTGGTTCGAGAATCGGTCGCTATTTACAACCGTTTACGGCCACACCTTAGTTTGAATATGCAAACACCGGAAGAAGTACATAAGAAAGCCACCTCCATGGGGGAGGTGGCTTAGGAAAAAACTGTCAACGTATTTTAGGACGTGACATTCCGTATCTGTAGAGAAAAAATCAGCGAGCTAAATGGGGCTTTCTCCCGCCTTTAACAGGGTGTAAAGCATTTGTGTTCGTGGCATGTTGATACCGGCAGCAGCAGCCTGCTGCAGCGGAATAGCATAAATCGCCTCCAGTTCCAACGGCCGGTTCTCCAGCCGGTCGATCATCATGCTCGGTTTATAGCCACCCATCTGATCGGTGAGATAGATCATTCTTTCGATAAATTCGCGACCGTCGATCGGTTGCTGCAGCTGTTGCGCGTTGCCGCCGGTGACAACTTCCTGCATGATCCTATGGGCCAGTTCGCGCCCTTCCGGCAGCGCGAGCACCTGATCAGTATCCTGTCGCAACAGGGCGCAGAGGCCGTTGAAAGGGATATTCCAAACCAGCTTCTCCCAACGTGCGCGACGCAGATCAGCGACAGCCTCACAGGGGACACCGGCTGTTTCGAACATCGCTTGCAGTATTTTGCTGCGCTCACTCAGCCCGCCGCTGAATTCGCCGAGACGGATTTTTCCCTCACCAAGGTGATGGACGTGCCCCGACTCACCACGGTTACTGCAAAGGAAGGCAACGCCGCCGAGGATATTTTCACCGCCGAACTCTGCTGCCAACAGCTCCTCGTTGCCGAGGCCGTTCTGCAGCGTAAGGATGGCGGTCTGCTCTCCGACCAGCGGGCGTACCAGGTTGATTAAATGGTCATTGGCAAAGGTTTTCAGGCCGACGATCACAAGATCGACTGGACCGATCTCATTTGCATTGGCAAAACCGGCGACCTGTGGCAGATAAAAATCACCGTTGACCGAATGGACATGCAGACCATTCTGCTGAATTGCGTGCAGGTCGCGACGCAGCAGGAAATTGACTCCCTGTCCGCTGCGCTGCAGCATCCCGCCGTAATAAAGCCCGAGAGCCCCTGAGCCGACAATTCCGATTCGCATCTTTTTTATCATCAGAAGTGGAACCTCGCTTGCAGCCAAGGGGTGCTATCGCGGAAGCCGAGCGATAATCCTGCGCGCTGCTGCAGCTGCTGTTTGAACTCATCTTCCCGCTCACGGTTGATCTTGTGGGCGTTGTTCATCGCGTTGTAGATGTTGCCGCCGTACCAGCCGATCTCGAACAGCGAGAGAATCCCGGCGACACTGTAGTTTTCATTGTTCCAGGCTTCGATGGCACCGTAAATAAATGCTGCGTTGAGGGCAAAGGCAACTGCGGCCTGCTTCGGTCGTTCGGTGTACAGTTGCCCGGCGCCCGGCAGAATCGCCGAAAGAGTCCCGGCAAGGTGGGGTGATTTTCGAGGCAGGGCGCGATAGCCAAGCATGAACTGTGCAAGTTCTTTTTGCTGTGTTTGCGGCAACTGGCTGAAGCTTTGTTCTGCTGCCTCCAGTTTCCTTTCTTCCAGCAGGCTGCGGCCGATCTGGAAATTGGCCAGTTCGGCATCCTGGGCCGAGGTCTCTTTCAGCTCTTGATAGCGCTGCTGAGCCAACGGATAGTCAGCGCGGTCAAAAGCGGAGTCGGCATAGAGCCGCCGGGCCTGCGTTGCTGCGTCGCTTTCCGGATAGCGCTGCCAGACTTTTTCCGCTGCCGCATCGCCTTGACTCCAGCGCTCACCGGCGTAAAGGCTTTGAGCAATTGCCAGCTGCGCCCGGGCAGCCCGGGTATCCTGCGGATGGTAGTGAAGAAAGCGTTTGTACTCGGTAATCGCCCGGTAGTGGTCACCTTCTTCCGCGAGACTGGCAGCAAAGCTGTACATATCGGGAGGCTCAGCACAGAGGGTGAGCGGGGCAAAAATTAACAGCAAGAAGGCCAGCAGGACAGGCATGGGATTATATTCCTGATCGGTTTGGTTAATGGGAAAATGGCAAGTGTGGATACTAACACAAGGAAAAAATGAACTTGGATTAGAATAGTTTTTCTTTTTGGATCAAATGCTTAACGGGATTCAATGTTTGACGAAAGCAGTCAGTTATGATACATTCATCCCTTCGAGCAAAGGAGTGTCGTTTTGTTTAAAATTGGAGATATGGCTGTGTATCCGACCCAGGGGGTCGGGGTAATCGAGAATATCGAGTCCCGTGAATTTTCTGGACATGAACAAAAATTTTATGTGCTGCGGATCGTTGATAGCGATATGCGCATCATGGTGCCGACTGGCAACGTCAGCAACGTTGGTATGCGTCGCCTGATCGACCAGAAGCACATTACCAGTGTTTTTGACGCACTGGCCGAGCCGAACGAGAGTGGCAAGATCGCATCCTGGAGCCGTCGTCAGCGCGAGTACAACGACAAGCTGAAGACCGGCGACCTGCTGGAAGTAGCCGATGTGCTGCGCGAGCTGTATCAGATCAGCTCGGCCAAGGAGCTGTCCTACGGCGAGAAGAAAGTCCTCGAGCAGGCCCGTAAGCTGCTGGTGACCGAAGTTGCCTTGGCAGAAGGCGAAAAAGAAGATCAAATCACCAAGCGGTTGGAGAATATCTTTCACTAACCGATGCTGACATGGCAGAATAGCGGACCAGGTGTTCAAGCACCTGGTCTTTTCTGTTTTTGGGCGACTTTTTACGGATTGATGATGCAAGCGACAGTGCTGATTCCCGCTGCCGGTATGGGCCGCCGGATGGGAGCTAAAGTCAATAAGCAGTACCTCGAACTGGCCGGTAAACCGATTCTGGCCCACACCCTGGAGCTGTTCGAACAGTCGGCGCAGATCGAGCACATTTATCCTATTCTGCCGGCCGACGAAATTGATTACTGCCGCGAACAGGTCATCGAAAAACACGGTTTCAGCAAAGTGCGAAAACTGGTTCCGGGCGGTGCCGAACGACAGGACTCGGTGCGAAATGGCTTGCTGGCTTTGCAGCAGGATAGTCTTGACCAACCGGAGCGAATCATACTGGTGCACGACGGTGCCCGGCCGCTGTTCAACCCGCAGCTATTACCGGAACTCCTTGCGATCATCGCCGAGCAGGGTGCCTGCATTATCGCTACCCCGGCCAAGGATACCATTAAAGAGGTGGATGCTGGTTTGATCTGCGGAACGCCAGAGCGCAAACGGCTCTGGCAGGCGCAGACGCCACAGGGCTTCCGCTACCAGCTCTTCGCCGAAGCTTTTGCTAGCGCCGACGCAGCCGGTTTTCTCGGTACCGATGACGCATCTCTGCTGGAGCGGATCGGCAAGACGGTCGCCATCCTGGCCGGTGATTATCGCAATATCAAGGTGACGACGCCGGAAGATCTGGTCATTGCCACCGCACTTCTTGACATGTACCGGGAGGAATCGGCATGATGCGCATCGGCCACGGTTACGACGTTCACCAGTTGGTCAGCGATCGGGATCTGATCATCGGTGGTGTGGAGATCGACTATCACTATGGCCTGCTCGGCCATTCCGATGCGGACGTCCTGCTGCACGCGATCTGCGACGCGATCCTCGGTGCTTTGGGAGAGGGAGATATCGGCAAGCATTTTCCCGATAGCGACCCGGCGTTTAAGGGGATCGACAGCCGCAAATTGTTGCGGCACGTGGTGGAGAAAATGCTCGGCAGCGGTTTCCGTATCGGCAACCTCGACAGCACCATTATCTGCCAGCGGCCGAAACTGGCACCGCATATCCCGCAGATGGTCGAACGGATCGCCGAAGATTGCCAGGCAGAAATCGGCCGGATCAACGTCAAAGCGACCACCACGGAAAAACTCGGCTTCACCGGCCGCGGCGAAGGGATTGCCGCCGATGCGGTGGTGCTGCTGGAAAAGATTGTTTAAGGCGACATTTTAGATAAAAGGAAAATCGATGAGCACAACCGAACCGACAAGCAGCTCGAATTTTATCAAAACCATTATCGACGAGGATCTGGCCAGCGGCAAACGCGACAAAGTGATCACCCGCTTTCCGCCGGAGCCGAACGGTTACCTGCATATCGGCCACGCCAAGAGCATCTGTCTCAATTTTGGTCTGGCGAAAGAATACAACGGCAAGTGCAACCTGCGTTTCGACGATACCAACCCGGTCAAGGAAGAGGACGAGTACGTCGAATCGATCAAGGAAGATGTCGCCTGGCTTGGTTTCGACTGGGGCAAGGAACCGCTGTTCGCATCCGATTATTTCGACCAGCTGCATGAGTGGGCGATCAAACTGATCAAAAAGGGGAAGGCCTACGTCGACAGCCAGTCGGCAGAAGCGATGCGGGAAAACCGCGGCACCCTGACGCAAGCTGGCAAGAACAGCCCCTACCGCGACCGCAGCGTCGAAGAGAACCTTGAACTGTTCGAGAAGATGAAGAACGGCGATTTTCCCGACGGATCACACATTCTGCGGGCGAAAATAGACATGTCTTCGCCGAACATGAACCTGCGCGACCCCGCCATGTACCGCATCCTGCATGCTCACCATCACCGCACCGGCGACAAGTGGTGCATCTACCCGATGTACGATTTCGCCCACGGGCAGGAAGATTCCATCGAGGGGGTGACCCATTCGATCTGCACTTTGGAGTTCGAGGATCATCGCCCACTCTACGACTGGTTCATCAAGGAGCTGGAAATCTTCGCCCCGCAGCAGATCGAATTCGCGCGGCTGAATCTTTCTTATACCGTGATGAGCAAGCGTAAGCTGCTGCAACTGGTCAACGAGAACTATGTCGAAGGCTGGGATGATCCACGCATGCCGACCGTTTCCGGCATGCGCCGCCGCGGTTACCCGGCCGCTGCCATCCGCAGCTTCTGCGATCGGATCGGTGTCGGCCGCAGCGCCAACTGGATCGATCTTTCTGTGCTGGAGGATTGCGTCCGCGAAGAGCTGAACGAAACCGCTTATCGGCGCCAGGCGGTACTTAATCCGCTTAAAGTCACCATCACCAATTACGATCAGATCGAGATGCTCGATGCGCCGAACCATCCGCAGCAGGAAGAGGCGGGCACTCGCCAGCTGCCGATGAGCAATGAGCTGTGGATCGATCGGGATGATTTCATGGAAGACCCGCCGTCAAAGAAGAAGTATTTCCGCCTCGGCCCCGAGCGTGAAGTGCGACTGCGCAATTCCTACATCATCAAGTGCGATGATTACGTCAAGGACGAAAACGGCGAAGTGGTTGAGCTGAAATGCAGCGCTGATCTTGACACCCTCGGCAAAAATCCGGAAGGGCGCAAGGTCAAGGGGATTATCCACTGGGTTTCGGCCCAACACGCGGTCAAGGTGCCGGTGCGGGTTTACGACCGCCTGTTCAACCAGGAGAATCCGGATAAGGCGGAGAATTACCTCTCGGCATTGAACCCGGAATCGCTGCAGGAAACCTTCGCGCTGGCCGAGCCGAGTTTGCTCGAAGCCAAGCCGGGCGAGACCTTCCAGTTTGAGCGGGTTGGCTACTTTACCGTTGATGCAAAAGATTCAAAAGATAACGCCCCGGTTTTCAATCGGACGGTGACGCTTAGAGATACTTGGGCTAAAGTCAAATAAACGGAGTAAATACAATGAGTCTGCGCGTTTACAATACCATGAGCGGCAAGAAGGAAGAGTTCCAGCCGCTGGTTCCCGGCAAGGTCGGTATGTATGTTTGCGGTGTTACCGTTTACGATTACTGCCACATCGGCCATGCCCGCGCCAATATCGTTTTCGATATCATTTTCCGCTACCTGCAGTTTGCCGGTTACGAGACGACCTACGTACGCAACTATACTGATGTCGATGACAAGATTATCAACCGCGCCAACGAGCGGGGCATCGACAGCAAAGCTCTGGCCGAAGAATTTATTACTGCGTTCGATGAGGATATGGATTCTCTCGGCTTGGTTAAGCCGACCTACGAGCCGCGCGCGACCGAGTACATCGACAAGATCATCGAGATCTGCCAGGTCTTGATCGACAAGGGTGTTGCCTACGCTTCCGGCGGTGATGTCTACTACCGGGTCGACAAGTTCGACGACTACCTCAAGCTGTCCAAGCGTAACATGGAAGAGATGCAGGCCGGGGCACGGATCGCCCCGGGCGAGCAGAAGGAAAACCCGATGGACTTCGCTCTCTGGAAGGGGGCCAAGCCGAACGAGCCGAGCTGGGAATCGCCTTGGGGTCCGGGTCGTCCGGGCTGGCACATCGAGTGTTCGGCAATGAGTTCGTCGCTGCTTGGTGATTCTTTTGATATCCACGGCGGCGGCCGCGACCTGATCTTTCCGCACCACGAAAACGAGATTGCGCAATCCGAGGCGGCCAATGACAAGCCGTTTGCCAAGTACTGGATCCACAACGGTTTCGTCAACGTCAACCAGGAGAAGATGTCGAAATCTCTCGGCAATTTCTTTACCATCCGTGACATCCTGAAAACTTACGATGCGGAAGTGGTACGTTTCTTCATTCTGACTTCGCACTACCGGTCGCCGATCGATTTCTCCGACCAGAACCTGCACGAAGCCCAAGCAGGCTTGAGCCGTTTCTACGAGGCACTGCTGACGGCCGATCAGGCGGTTGAAGGTGCACCGGAGTCGGATGTTGAAAGTACTCTGGGGGCCGAACTGGAAGCCAAGTTCCGCGAAGCGATGGATGACGATTTCAACAGCGCGCTGGCCATCGCTCACCTGTTCGAAGGGGTGCGGACGATGAATCGCCTCTGTGCCACCAAGAAGTTCAAGAAGAAGGCTGATCTGGTCGCCCAGGTGCGCGATCTACGCGCGACGGTTCTGAAGCTTGGCGATGTGTTGGGGATTTACAACTCTGATCCGGCGGCCTGGCTGGAGAAGGTGAAGCTGGCTGGTTTGGCTAAACTTGATATCACTCTTGAGGAGATCGAGGCTCAGATTGAGGCCCGGTTACAGGCTCGGGCGGATAAGGATTTCGCCAAGTCGGATGAGATTCGAGATGCTCTTGCCGAGCGGGGAATCGAGTTGCTTGATTCTCGTGAGGGGACGAGTTGGAAGTTGAAATAGGTTGATGAGAAGGGCTGCTCCGGAGAGCGGCCCTTTTTTTTTTGTTTGTCAAAGACAGGGTCGCGGGGGGCGCAACCCGCAGGTTTTTAAAAGACTCAGCTCAAAGGCTGAGCGCCGGCTCCATCAACGCCGCCATCTGCTCCCGCAACTCCAAAATATGCTCCCCCCAGTACTGCAGCGTCCCAAACCAGGGAAAGGTGCGAGGAAAAGCCGGATCATCCCAACGCGTCGCCAACCAGGCCGAATAGTTGATAATCCGTAACGTGCGCAACACCTCAATCAACTGCAGTTCCCGGAAATCGAAATCGTTGAACTCGTGATAGCCTTCTAAAATCTTCTCCATCTGCCGCCGCTGCTGTTCTTCCTCCCCCGACAACAGCATCCACAAATCCTGAATAGCCGGAGCCATCCGCGCATCATCGAAATCGACGAAGTTTGGTGCATCCTCACGCCAGAGCATGTTGCCGCTGTGGCAGTCGCCATGGGTGCGGATAAAGCGAACATCTGAAAACTGGGCGAAGCGCTCATCGATAATCTGCAGCAGGTCGCGGGTCAGGCTCTGGTAGGATTCGCGGTAATCGGCGGGGATGAAATTTTCGCAGATCAATTCAACATTTCGATGACCGAAGCTTTGGCTGTCTAATTTAGGTCGCTCAAAAAAGGGGGTGCGGGCCCCGATCAGATGGATGCGAGCGAGCAGGCGACCGAGCACTTTCAGGTGATCCAGGTTGTCCAGTTCCGGTGCATGTCCGCCTTTGCGCGGATAGAGGCCAAAACGGAAACCATCATATGCAAACAGGCTTGCCCCGGAATCGCTGCACCAAGGCGCTACGACCGGTAGTTCCTGTTCGGCTAACTCCCGGGTGAATAGGTGCTCTTCCCTGATCTGCTCATCCGTCCAGCGCTCGGGGCGGTAAAATTTGGCGATCAGTGGTTCTCCGTCTTCGATCCCGACCTGATAGACACGGTTTTCGTAACTGTTGAGGGCAAAAATCCGGCAGTCACAATAAAAGCCCTGCGTTTCGATCGCATCCATGATAAAGCTGGGGGTCAGCCTGTCAAAGGGGTGTTCGCTGGTTTCCTGCATCGATTCCTCGCGGCGAAAGTGTTCGGCAGGGAGTCTACCCCTGTGAAGGAAGAGATGTAAAGCAATGTCAAGTTCACTTTATCAACAGATTTACGATTTAGTGCGGCAGGTGCCACCCGGACGGGTAACCACTTATGGACAAATCGGCAGGCTGATCGGCTGTACAGCTCGCACCGTTGGTTTCGCCATGGCGGCGCTAGCGCCGGGAACCGATGTGCCCTGGCAGCGGGTGATCAACAGCCAGGGCAAGGTTAGCCCCCGCCGGGATGGCGAGGGCAATCTGTTACAGCAGGTCTTGTTGCAGGCGGAAGGAGTGCAATTCAGTCGCAGCGGGAAAGTCGACCTGCAGACGTATCTCCATCCGTTCCCTGGTTAAGCGATAAGCTGGCTCACTTCCGGCCAGATCAGCGATACAGCGATGGTCCACATGGTCAGGCAGACGAAACCGTCGAGGCAGCGCCAGGCGATCTGTTTGCGGAACAACGGTGCCAGCAACCCGGCGCCGAAACTCAAACTGAAAAACCAGAGGACTGAAGCGCTGATGGCGCCGGCGCCGAATAGTAGACGTTCGGAATCGGCCAGCTGGCCGCTGATGCTGCCGACCAGCACGATGGTGTCAAGGTAGACATGTGGATTGAGCAGGGTCAGCGCCAGTGTCGTGACCAGCAGTTTGCGGCGGGACAGGCTTTTTTCAGCGTCGGTCTGCAGGCTGCCACCCTGCAATGCTGAACGGAAGGAGCGGCTCCCGTACCAGAACAGGAATGCCGCCCCGCCCCAGGTGGCGGTCTGGGCCAGTTGCGGGTTGGTTGCGACCAGGGCACCGACACCGCTGATACCGATGATCATCAGAATGGCATCACACAGGCTGCAGACGAGTGCCGTTTGCAGCGGGTAATTCCGCCGTACGCCCTGCGACAGGACAAACGCATTCTGCGCACCGATGGCAATAATCAAGCCGCCGCCCAATCCCAGTCCCTGTAAAAAAGCAACCATGTCAATCTCCTGAAAAAACAGAATCTGACTGGAAAATAGGCCGGAGTCTTTAAAAAGTAAAATTAATCTTTTAGACATATGATTAGTTTTGCTAATGTATGTGTATGCTGGATTACAAGTTGATAGAGGCGCTGGCCAAAGTGGTTTCCGAAGGTGGTTTCGAGCGCGCAGCGAAGACGCTGTTCATTACCCAGTCGGCGGTGTCACAACGAATCCGCCAGCTGGAGGATCAGAGCGGTCAGCTGCTGCTGACCCGCAGTTCGCC
Organism: Malonomonas rubra DSM 5091; assembly: GCF_900142125.1. Lineage (GTDB taxonomy): Bacteria > Desulfobacterota > Desulfuromonadia > Desulfuromonadales > Geopsychrobacteraceae > Malonomonas > Malonomonas rubra. The sequence continues at coordinate 23,509 of NZ_FQZT01000020.1, read as the reverse complement.
GCCGCAACCGACCGAGGCCGGGAAAGCGTTGCTGAAACATTATCAGCAGGTTAAATTACTGGAGGATGGTCTTTCCGCCGAGCTGACAGCAGTAGCAGAACAGGGCCCGGCAACCTTGGCCATCGGCATTAATGCAGACAGCCTGGCCAGCTGGTTCATCAGCGCTATTCAGCCGCTGCTGCAGCAGTTCAACCTGCTGATCGATCTGCGTGTCGATGATCAGGAACAGACACATCTGTTTCTGCGCGAAGGCGAAGTGGTTGGCTGTATCAGCAACGCGTCGAAGCCGATGCAGGGCTGCCGGGTCGAATATCTCGGCGTGATGAATTATCGTATGCTGGCGGCACCAGATTTTGCTGCACGCTGGTTTCCGGATGGTCTGACGCTGGCAGTCGCAGAGAAAGCACCGGCAGTGATCTTTAACCGCAAGGATCGTTTGCACTATCAGTTCATGCAGCAGCATCTCGACGGACTGCCGGATCGCTTGCCCTGCCATTACATCCCCACTCCGGAGCAGTTCCTGCGAGTGATTTCTGAAGGCTACAGCTATGGTATGGTGCCGGACTGGCAAAGTGCCGAGCTGCGTAACAGTGGTGAACTGGTCGAGTTGATTTCCGGGGCGGTTTTTCCGGTTGCGTTGTACTGGCATTGCTGGAATCTGGATTCACCGGCATTGCACAGCTTTTCTCAACAGTTAGTGCATGGCGCGGAAATGTTGCTGGGGGGCTGAAAAAAGGCAAAAAAAGCCCCGCAGCTTGGAGGGAACTGCGGGGTTATGCTTTTTTTTTGGGAGGTCAATGAAAACGAAATATCTTGAGCCGCCTGCCACAACAGCCCTTTGATGGTTTGTAATCTATCCTCTTACGCTAACGAAATAAACGTGTGCTCGCGTAAAAAATCACTCCCGGATCAACGAAAGTGAACTGCGCGAATGCACAGTCAGGGATCGATCACCACCTTGTTTCGCCCTTCCTGCTTGGCTTGATAGAGCGCCTTGTCAGCCCGGCCGATGAAGCTGTCACGGGTTTCATGCTCAACGGGGTGGGCTTCAGTGACGCCGATGCTGACAGTAATGTGCAGCTTCTGTTTGCCAAGGACAAAAGGAGTTTTCTCCATTTGTTGACGGTAACGCTCTGCTGCTTTAATGGCGTCTTCCAAGGCTGTTTCCGGCAACAGGACGAGAAATTCTTCACCACCATAGCGGCAGAGGATATCGTACTCGCGCGCCAAGAGTCTTAAGTTGTCGGTAAAAAATTTCAGCACCTTGTCACCAACCAAATGCCCGTATTGGTCGTTGATCCGTTTGAAGTGGTCGATATCGAGCATCAGGCAGCTCAGGGGTTTGCCGAAGCGGCGATTTTTTGAAAGTTCTTCGTTTAAGCGTTCATAGGCAGCCCGGCGGTTGTAGAGTCCGGTCAAATTGTCAGTTGTGGCCGACAGTTCAAGTTCTGCCTGCGCGGTTTTCAGCTTGCGCATGAAATTTGTCGCCAGTAGTGCCAGTAGCGCAAGCAGGGTCGCAAGCACCAGAACTGCAGACAGCAAAGAGTACATCCTGGTTTCGCGCAGCTGATCGCGCACCTTCTGCATCGGAATGTTGATGCTGATGCCGCCACGAATATCCCCTTGGGCTAATTTCTGAAAAGCATGGCACTTGTTGCAACGCTGCTCGAATTTCACTGGCGCCATGTAGCGGTAGAGTGGACCTTTGTCGCTCTCTTCGATGGTGAAAACCTCTTTTTCCCCCTGCTCAAAAGCCAATAAAGCTTTCTGCTCGAAGTTGTCCGGCTGTCGACTGACTGGGCTGACCGGATCAAGGCTGGCTACGTGCAGCTCGAAAGCCCCCTGTTGCTCTGAAATCTGCGAAATTTCTCGCACCGCAATGGCGGGGTTGATCAGGGTGTAGAGGTTGCCATCTTCATCCTTAATATTGACTTTGATCCCTTTTTGTTTGCTCAGAAAGGGGTTCGGTTTCTCACCTGGTTTCGCTTTGACGTAGACGCCACCATGCATGGTGACCCACTTTCGGGTCAGGATCAGTTCGCTTAACAAGGCTCTCGCCTGCTGCAGCATGATGCTGTTGGTCAGCTTTTCGATCCTGGCGTGTTGAGTAAAGAAGACCGCAGCCATCACCAGGGAGATGATCAGAGTTGCTCCGATGAAATATTTTTTGACGAAGGCAAGCTGCTGTTTTTGCATCTGATTCCTTGCATGACAGGCAAGTGACAGGTTGATGTCATAGTTTAGCATCAAGTTCCCGGAGATCAAGATGTTTGTTTAGAATCTTCTAAGAAACCCTTGCCGCGACTGCTGTCTTGATGTTATTATGAGAATCCTCTAAAGAAAAAGAGCAGAACGGACGAATGGAAAAGAGGCGTTCGGGCGGCCAACAGCCTGGTTTTTCTGCAGATGAAATAAAAAATTCAGGAGTGGTTCGTTCCCGCAAAGCCTAAGGAGTGGGCTATGAGAACCGGACACTGGATACTGACTTTTATTTTTATTATCCTGTTTTTCCTCGCTGCGACGGTGCAGGCTGAGGAGATTTACGGCTCGATTATCGATGCTGACAGTGGCAAGCTGCTGTCCGGGGTTGAACTTTACAGCCCGGACGGTCGTGCTCTGACTGATGCGGGTGGGCGCTTTGCCTTTTTGACCGATGCCGAGCAACTTGTTGTCCGCAAGCCCGGCTACCTGCCACTTCGGGTCAAGACTGACTCCTCCATTCAGGTGGCTCTGCAACCTTTCGTGCCCAAAGCGCTTTACCTCTCCTTCTGGGCCGCCGACCTGCAAAGCAAACGGCAACAGATTCTGGATCTGATCGATGCTGCCGATCTCAATGCTCTGGTCATAGATATCAAATCTTCCCGCGGTCACATCGCTTATCGCAGTAATATTCCCTTGGCGCAACAGATCGGTGGGCAACAAGTACGGCCGTTGAAAGACCTGCCGGAGTTTCTTGCCGAGTTAAAGGAGCGGGGCATCTATACCATCGGTCGTATGGTGGTGTTCAAAGATGATCTGCTGGCAAAAAAGCGTCCCGAGTTTGCTGCCCACACCGCTAAAGGTGAAATCTGGCAGGATCGGGAAAAGATCAGCTGGGCCGATCCTTTCAATCAGCAGGTGCGTGACTACAACCTGGCGGTGGCAGAAGAAGCCGCACAGATGGGCTTTGACGAGGTGCAGTTCGATTACATCCGCTTCCCCTCGAAGTCGGACCTGGTTTTCTCCCAGCCGACCGATGATGACAGCCGGGTGGCGGCGATCAACAGTTTTCTCAGCCAGGCGAAGGAACGGCTGGCCAGATACCCGGTGTTCACTTCGGCAAATATTTTCGGTTATATCTGCTGGAAACATCGTGATGGCAAAATCGGCCAACGACTGGTCGAGTTGGGAGAGCGGGTCGATTATCTCTCGCCGATGCTTTACCCCTCCGGCTTCCCGCATGGTGTGCCCGGCTATAAAAACCCGGTCAAACATCCTTACCAGGTGATTGCACTGTCATTGCAGAAAGCACAGCAGCTTGGCAAGCTGACACCGGAACGGTTCCGCCCCTGGCTGCAGGCGTTTCGCGATTATGCTTTTGACAAGCGAAGTTTTAAAGCGGATGAAGTGGTGGCACAGATCAATGCCAGCGATGCTGTCGGGAGCAACGGCTGGATGCTGTGGAATGCGTCAAGTCGTTTTTCGCTGGCTGGCTTGCAGCTGGATGTTCCTTTCTATGCGAAAAAACTTGTCGATATCGAACCTAAAGATGCTGAACCGGCTATGTTGACTCAAGTCCATCTGGATGAAGAAATCAGTCCACCAATGTGATCAGTTAAAAAAGAAGAAGACCAAAAGGGTGACGATGACGCCGAGAGCGGCCCCGAGCCAGACCTCTCTGGCCGAGTGAATATTCATCGACATGCGGCTGCGGCTGACCAGGACCGCCAGCAGCAAAACCAACAAGCTGATCAGCAGTCCGGCGCCGGAAAGCATAACGGAAACGGCGATAGAAAAAGATATCGCCGCATGTCCACTCGGCATCCCACCGTGCAGCGGCGAACCGTGATTGTATCTCGCCTTCAGCAGCACAACAAGAATCACCACCATCAGCAGCGCGCCGATCGGCAGAGTTCCATGTGGTTCGTTGATTAAAGTCGGCTGGCTGTCGAACAGCGGGAAAATGTGGCCGGAGAGAATCAGGTAGCCGAGAGTCGCTGCGCCGACACTGGTCACCAGCACCGCACCGGCGGCAATATCTTTCGCTAATTTGGCCAGCTCGTGATATTCGTCGGTCACCAGGTCGACCAGTTTTTCGATCGCTGTGTTGATCAGTTCGGCGAAAATCACCAGTACTGCCGCTAGCACCAGCAGGAAAAATTCCAGTGCCGTGACCCGGTAAAAGAGGGCGAGAAAGAGCACAACCAGAGCGGCAACAAAATGGTAGCGCATATGGCGCTCACTCTTGACCGCCCAGAGAATCCCTTCTATGGCGCAGTTGAGGCTTTCGATCCAGTTCTTCGGCTTCATTCCATCCCCTCAGATATCAGCAGCTTAGGTTGTTTTATCAGTTATAAAGATAGCAGTTGCTGAACAAAGCACAATTGCCCGTTCAGCGGTTTACTCGGGCGACGAAACCGGCTACTCTCTATTCTTTCAAATCAAACCGAAAAAGGATTGCTGCAATGAACGACGATAGATTCGACGACGAGGAAATGATGGAAGACGAGGGTAGTTTCGCCGAGCTGTTCGAGGCTAGCCTGAGCGATGTCGGCCAGCCACTGGAGCGGGGCAAAAAGATTGAGGCGACCATTCTGCAGATTGGCAAGGACTGGACTTTCCTCGATGTCGGCCAGAAAGGTGAAGGGGTTCTCTCTTCCGCCGAATTACTCGATGCAGACGGCGAACCGCAATATAACGTCGGTGATGTCATCGGCGCTTACTTCGTTTCCCGTGAAGGGGGAGAGCTGCGTTTCACCACCAAGGTTGGCGGCAGCGGTTCCGGCACCGAGCAGCTGGAAGAGGCTTTCCAGAGCGGTATTCCGGTTGAAGGCAAAATCGAAAAAGAGATCAAGGGTGGCTTCGAAGTCAAACTGCCTGGCAACGTCCGTGCTTTCTGTCCTTATTCGCAGACCGGTCTGCGCCAAGCCGAACCGGCCGACCTGATCGGTGAGAGCCTGTCGTTCCGTATCACTCAGTTCAGCGAGCGGGGCCGCAATATTGTTGTCTCGCACCGCGCAATCCTCGACGAAGAGCGAGAGCAGCAGCGCGCCAGCCTGAAAGAAACCCTGAAAGAGGGGATGGTGGTCAAAGGCAGCGTGACCAATATTCGCGACTTCGGCGCCTTTGTTGATATCGGCGGGATCGAAGGGCTCTTGCCGATTTCTGAGATCAGCTACGGCCGGGTTGAGGATGTCAACGATATTCTTAGTATCGGCCAGGAGCTGGAGATCGCGATCAAGAAGATCGACTGGGAGAACAACAAGTTTTCCTTCAGCTTGCGCGATACCCTGGCCGATCCCTGGAGCAAGGTCGGCAGCATCTATAAAACGGGGGGAAAATATAGTGGAAAAGTCAGCCGGCTGGCACAGTTCGGCGCTTTCGTTACCCTCGAAGATGGTGTCGATGGCCTGTTGCACATCTCCAAGCTGGGGCAGGGGCAGCGCATCCGCCACCCGCAGGATGTCGTGACGGTCGGTCAGTCGCTGGAAGTGATGATTGAAAAAGTCGAGCCGGAAGAGCGGCGTATTTCGCTGGCGCTGGTCGGAGCCGAAGCGGAAGAAGCTGGCGAGACCAGTTACAGTGATGCGCCAAGCAGCTCTTCTGCCTCCGGGTTCGGCAGTCTGGGTGATTTGTTGAAGGCAAGCCAGGAGAAGAAGGGGCGCAAAGGGAAGAAGCGGAAGTAGGATGAGGACGTCGACGTCCCATTCCGCCACACTCTTGGTTGTCTGCGTGGCGCACTTCCTGATGCCGTTCATGATGTCGGCGGTCGGTGTGGCTCTGCCTGCCATGGGGCGCGAGTTTAATGCCAGCGCCATGCAGCTGGGCTTGGTCGAAACCACCTACGTCCTCTCGGCTTCCATCTTTCTTCTGGCGATGGGACGCGCCGGCGACATCCACGGTCGGCGCAAGGTCTTTCAATTCGGTGTGTTGTTTTTCACCGTCACCGGCGGAATTATCTCGCAAGCCTGGTCAATCGAAGCAGTCATTGCTTTGCGCTTCCTGCAGGGGATGGGCGGAGCGATGGTGATGGCGACCAGCATGGCGATGGTGGTCTCGACTTTTCCGCCGAGTGAACGGGGCAAAGCGCTGGGAATTGCCGTCGCCAGCGTTTATGCCGGGATCTCCTGTGGCCCCTTTATTGGCGGCATGCTGGTGGCAGGACTCGGCTGGCGCTCGATTTTCTACCTGCTGGCACCGCTGGGTTTGTTCACCTTTTTCGTTGCCCGGTTGAAAATGCATGATGAGTGGGCTGAAGCGGCAGGAGAACCCTTCGACTGGGTCGGTCTGCTGATTTATGGCCCTTCAATCCTGCTGCTGGTTGCCGGTGTGTCAAATCTCAGTCGCGGGCCCTGGGCCTGGGGGCTGCTGGTTGCCGCCAATATCGGCTTTGCCCTGTTCCTCTGGTGGGAAACGCGCTGTAAGCACCCGATCCTCAATATCGACCTGTTGCGCCACAACCGGGTGTTTGCCCTGAGCAACCTGGCCGCACTGTTCAACTATGCTGCGACGTTCGGTGTCACCTTTTTTCTCAGTCTCTACCTGCAGTACGTCAAAGGGATGGGGCCGCACCAGGCCGGCACCGTGCTGATCACCCAGCCGATCGTGCAGACCCTGCTCTCGCCCTTCTGCGGTCGCCTTTCCGACCGGGTGCCGGCAAGTTACGTTGCAACCAGTGGTATGGCACTCTGCGCCGTCGGGTTGGCTTTTGCCGCCAATCTTTCCGCTGATTCCGGCCTGTCACATGTCCTTGTGCTGCTGGTTTTTCTCGGTGCCGGTTTCGCCTGCTTTTCTTCGCCCAACGTCAGCATCATCATGGGCAGTGTCGAACCACGCGATCTGGGTGTCGCTTCCGGCATGAACTCAAGTATGCGTACCTTGGGGATGATGACCAGCATGATGATCATCACCCTGGTTTTCTCTTACCTGATGCACGGACAGCCGGTGACGGCGGAGACGCAGCCAGATTTTCTCGCCAGTATGCACTGGGCACTGTTGATTTTCTGTGCTCTCTGCGTGATTGGCATCGGCTGCTCTTTTGGCCGTTTCACGCGCTCGCCGGAAACTAGATAATCTGAATCCCCTGGCTGATTTCGAGGAAGAGCGCCCGCTGTTCTTCATCGCAATTCCAGCTGCCGAAAACCTTCTCGTGTTCTTTCAGCGCCCGTTGAATTTCACCTTTCAGCCGCTGTGCCGATTTGGCGTTTTTCAACTGTTCATCCTGAAAAGAGCTTTGACTGCTCAGCTGCTGAAACAGTTGTGGGTTTTTGATGATGTGCGGATCGACATGATGCAGCGCGCCGAGAGCGACCAGGGTCGCTTCTTCCAGTCGCGGGTGCGTCGTCGGGGCAGGTGTTGCCTGTTTTTGAGCGGCATGCTTTTGTTTCTCATCTTCCTGGTCGCGGTTGATCATGGCGAAGTAGCGGACCCGGTTCAGGAAACGTTTGATCGAGCGAGGGGTGTTGCGCTTGGCGGCAATAAGCGGGTGCCAGACTGTCAGCGCCTGAAGGAACTCCGGCGAATCCTGGACCCGGTAACTCGGGCGTTTAAGTAGCAACAGAATCCCGGCAGCCAACAGGGCCAGGAGTGGGAAGATGGTCAGCCATTTTGGAGCCTTGCCGGTTTGCCCCGGGGTGTAGCCGGCGCGACCTTGTTTTTCCGCCGGTGGTTGGTCCTGTACGCTCTCATCAATCGTGCCGGGGTTTGTGACAGCGGCGGGAGTGGACGGTCCTGCAGGGATGGTTTGCTGGCTGCTGGCTGTTTTTTCTTCAGCCAGCGGGTGATAAACCTTGCCGAGTTGGAAGCCTCCCCACATGACCAGCAGTACCAGCAACCAGGGAAAGAGCTTTGTCGCGGCCGATTTTGCGATTTCCAGCAACTGCTGGCTTAGCACTGTTTCTGAGATTTCGGTTCTTTTCGGGGCCAGCAGCAGGCGGGATTGACCTGGCGTCGCGACCGGCACCGGGACCTCGATGTTGATCAGTTTTTCCAGGTACTGGCGGGCAAATTCCACCCGCTTAGCACGCCCGTTGTCCTTTACCTTATCGCTTTCGGTGTCATCGATCATGTCTTCGGCAATTTCTTTGAATGCCGCGCCAATACAGCGCTCGACCCGTTCGCGGGCCATGCCGAGGACGACGTAGCATTTGCCGGAGCTGACCAGGTAGTTGATTGTTTCCAAGATCTCCAGCACATGCTCCGCCTGGCAGCGATCAAGGTCGTCGATCAGGATTAGCATGGTGCGGGGTTGCAGGGCCGTCGTGACATCCTTGAACTCGCGGGCGAATTTTTGCCGGAAGCTGAGCTCGACGTTGAGGTTTTTGATGCGCAGGCGGCCGGGAATCGTTGGTATCAACTTTTTCGGGTCGAGGCCGAATGCGACGAAGCCTTTGAAGGCAGCAATGAACATGGCGATTGAGCTGGCAGACAGGGTCAAGAAAGGAAACTTTTCCCGCAGTACGGTCGTCATGCCGGAGAGGGTGAAGCTGAAGTTGTCCGCGTCGACCAGGTGAAACTTGGGATTGCAGACGATTCCAGCTGAAACGGCAAATACGAACAGCACCACCAGCACAGGCATACAGTTGCGCCAGCCGCGGACCATCAACAGGCGCAGGCGGAAGTTAAGGCCGCTGAAGCACCACCAGTCTGGCACCGCCTGGTGGCGGATGTTGTCGAGCAACGAGGCGAGCAGGTTGCTCTCCTTCTGGTGGTGCCAGGCATTGAACCAGACCGGGCGGACGCCGTAATGCTTCAGGTCGGCTTTCAGCAGATTCATCAATGAACTTTTGCCGGTGCCCCACTCACCGGTAATGGCAATGGTCAAAGGCGGTTGGGTGTTGTCATTGCGCAGGTAGCGCGACAGGCTGCGGGCAACGAGACCGAAGTTGAGGGCATCCGGCTCACCGGCTTCGAGCGGCTTGTCAGAGACCAGCATGTCGGCGACCGATTGTTGTTCGACGATCAGCTGCTTCGGCTGCTGGAAAACCGGGATGAGCAGCAACCCGGCAAGCAGCCAGCTCAGATAATACCAGGGCGCGGGGAAACGGGCGTAGTCAGCGCTTTCATCGCTGTTAGCTGGGCGACTGAGCGGAATCCAGTTGCGGCCGCCATCACTGGTCGCAAACAGCATTCCGGAATTTCCGGCGACCCAACCGCGCTCGGGATCGAAAAAGCCAAGACTATTGAGTTGGTGGTTGGTGGGGAGCCTGGTTTCCCGCCAGCTGAGGCCGCCGTCACTGCTTTTCAGAACCGCCCCTCTGCCTCCGATCGCCCAGCCATGATCAGGGTCAAGAAATTGAACTGCCTGCAGAGTTTGATCGCTTCCGGTATCGATCCTTTGCCAGTTATCGCCGCCGTCGGTGGTGCGCATGGCTTGCCCGAGCAGGCCGATGACCCAGCCTGTTTCGGCGTTGATAAAGTACAGATTGCGTGGAGACAGGTTGCTCAGGTTAGAGCTTCGTACCCAATCGATGCCACCATTGTAGCCCTTTTGGATATAACCGTTCTGATCGACTGCCCAGCCGTTTTCAGCATCAACAAAGTAGCTGGCGTAAATTGATCCGCCCTGAATTTTTCGGAGTTCCTGCCAGCTATCTCCTTTATCTGAGCTAGTCAACAAGCTGCCATCGGCTCCTGTTATCCAGCCTTTTGTCCCGGTAAATTGCACTCTGATCAATGAACTGCTGACAAGCGTTTCCTGTTGCTGCCAGCTGTTTCCGCCATCGTCTGACCTGAGAATCAGGCCTCTGTCACCAACGGCCCAGCCTTGATTGTTGTTGATGAAGTGGATGGCGTGCAGGGCAGTTGTTGCGGGATCAGCCGGAATCGGAGAAATCGGCGGAAAATCGGGTTTGACCGGGATCGTTTTCTGTTCGGTGAGGATGCGCAGATCTGTCGGGGGGGCAATCTGTTGCTTTTGCTCCATCAAATATTGCTCTTTGCTCAGCGGTGCTTCTGCAGCATGGGCGGAGCTGATCAGTTCGATCGATGCCGCCTTGGCCGCTGGTTGGCTGCCGGTTAAACTTTGTCTTTTCCAGCTTGTTCCACCGTCGTCACTGTGCAGGATCAATCCGCCTGAGCCGACCACCCAGATCAACTCCGTGTCGGGGAGAACAAAAATATCGTTCAGGTCGGCGTCGATCACCGGCAGGCGTTTATGAGCATTGAGCTCCAGGGGGTAGCGCCACCACTCAAGGCTGAAGGGCTCGATCTGTTTCAGCGGGTTCGGCTGCGGAGATTGGCTGAAGGCGACCAGGCTTGCAAGCAGGAGAAGCAGGGCCGCGCCCAGGTAAGACCATAACCGTAGCGACGCTGATGTGAATTTTTGTTGTCCGGAAGGGGGAGAGGCAGGACCTTTTTCGCTTGCTTTCTGCATTCCGTTCTCCTGTTTGAAGGAGGAAGGTGGAATGCCTTTAAGCCTATCTAATTTTTAATGAATTGCAATTTTGAGCAGCGATTTTCTTCGATGTTGTTTGCTCAGGCTCAGTTCAGAAGTTGACCGATCGCTTGCGACAACTGATGGAAACTGTAGGGCTTTTGAATAAACCCATCGGCACCGGCGGCGAGGATTTCGTCAACCCGGGTGTCCTGACGGAATCCTGAGGAGAGCAGAACCTTGACCTGTGGATCGATCTCTTTGAGGGCGGCGTAAGTTTCTTTTCCCGACATGACCGGCATGACCAGGTCGAGCAGGACGGCGTCGACCCGCCCCTGCTGCTGCCGGTAGATTTCTATCCCCTGCGCACCATTTTCCGCCAGCATCGTCTGGTAGCCGCACTCTTCCAGCAATTCAGCCGCGTTGGAGCGGATCAGTTCTTCGTCATCGATGATCAGGATCAGCCCTTCACCGCTGACTAGAGGGACTTCGGATTCATCTACCTGCCTGCACTTTTCATCGGAACAGATCGGGAGATAGATGTAAAAGCTGCTGCCTTTGCCTGGCTGCGAATCGACATCGATAAATCCTTCATGCTGCTTGACGATGTTGTAAACCATCGACAGGCCGAGGCCGGTTCCTGCGTCTTTGTTTTTGGTGGTGAAGAAGGGAACGAAAATCTGCTTCAGGTTGGCCTCGTCCATGCCGACGCCAGTGTCGATTATCGAAATACACCAGTATTCACCTGCTTTACGCCCCAGTTGCTTGTCGAGATAGATCGATTTGACCCGGATGTTCAGCTCGCCGCCCCAGGCATCTCCGGGTGAACGCATAATGGTCATGGCGTGGGCAGCGTTGATGCAAAGGTTCAGGAACACCTGCTCGAGGCTGTTGGAGTCGGCCTTGACCGGCAGCTGTTCGCTCATCTGGCAATCGATGGAAATCGATTTGTCGAAAGAGTTCTCCGCTATTTTCAAGACGTTTTGCAGGATATCGTAGAGATTCACCTGGCTGAGCTTCAAGTCGTACTTGCGCGACAGGGTCAGCAGCTGGCTGACGATGTCCTTGGCGCGCAGGGCTGTTTCGGTGATGGTATCGAGGGAACTGAACAGTTTTTCCTCGCTCAGCTGCTGGCCCTTGTCCCGCTTCAGCTTCAACAACGCCAGGGTGCCGAGGATCCCACCAAGGATGTTGTTGAAATCGTGGGCGATGCCGCCGGCCAGGGTGCCGACCGACTCCATCTTCTGAGCCTGTTTAAGTTCATTCTCCGCCCGGCGCACCTCGGTGATATCGCGTGCTTCAGCGATAACGAAAATAACCTCACCCTCTTCGTTGAAAACCGGCTTGATGGTGATGTCGAGGTAAATTTCACGCATCTGCACACTGTGGGCTTCAAAACGCGCGACCTGTCCTTCAGCCGCGATCTTGAAGGCATCTTTGAGCTGCTGTACCAGCTTCTCGGAATGGCTCCACCAGGGTGTTTCCCAGAACTGCTTGCCAATGATGTCTTTTTCCTGCAGGTCACGAAAGGAAAGAGCTGTTTTGTTGATTTTGCGAACCCGGCAATCCAGATCGAGGAGGGCTATGAACTGGAACGAGTGGTCGAACAGGGCAAGAAACGTCTGCTCGCTTTCTCGCAGAGCCTTTTCCTTGATGAGACGTTCCTTGATTTCATTTTGTAGCTGTTGATTGTTCTCAGCCAGCTCGGCCGTTTTTTCCTCAACACGAATTTTAAGTGTTTTACGTTCCCGGTAAAGCAGGGCTACAAACCAGCTGAGCAGGCTGGTCAGTATCAGAACAATGCTGAGATATGCGTACAGGTAAAAATTTTTGTTGTAGGCTGAAATTTTCAAATGGCCGATATTCTGCTCTTTATAGACGATGGGGGTGCTTAATTTCCTGAGCCGGATGATTCCCGCATCGAAAAGCCATTTTTCAAAGTTCTCCAGGTCGTGATGATAAAAGAGCAGGTTCTGGTCGACCTGGGAGGTGACCTGCATCTGCCGATAATCGTTACTCTTGACGGCCAGGGTGAGATACTGCTCCATCAGTGGGGTGAACAGGGTCCAGACCGATGGCGCCAGGATATCGGCATGAAATTCGATTTCCCTTTGCAGTTTCCGCTCGGCGGCAGCTTCCTGGAAGTAAACGAAGCCGCAGAAAAAGAGCACCAGCAGCAGGTTGAAAATTATGGTGTAGCGGAAATTCTTCATCACTCCCTGTTGCGTGCGCTAACGGTAATAACGAGCGGAGATCTGCTTTATCAGACCTTCAGACTGCATCTCTCGCAAAGCCTTATCGGCCTGCGGCAGCAGATCGGTAAAGCTGGAATGTTTGCCGATACAGAGATGAAATTCGAGGCTGTAGACCGGCTGCGGCAGAACGATCAGTTTATTGCTGTAGCCAAAGCGGTTCAGGTCGTAAATACCGCGCTCTGAAACCAGCAGGACATCGGCTTTGCCTGCATTTAAAAACGGGTAGACCGAAGTAACTTCAGGCATCCATTCGACGTTGAACTCCTTTAACCGCTTTGCGGCAAAGCCGTTGCCGTGATAATCGACCAGTTTATAAGGCTTCAGCCCATCGATGTCTGTGACCTGCTTCAATTCTTCCAGGTGTGGGTTGTTTTTCTGGGTGGAGATGAACAGGTTGAAGCTGATAACAGGTTCTTGCGAAACGACAGTGTAGGCTTTGCGTTTGGCCGTCGGCACGGTGATGAAGGCGTCGGCATGGCCGGATTCAACCATGGCCTGCGCGCGGGCCCAGGGATAACCTTCGTGTTGCAGGGGGATGCCGAGTCGGTTGTGCAGCGCCTCGGTAATAATATCGACCAGAATCCCTTTCATCTGGCCGTTTTCCAACCAGGAGCGGGGCGGATAGCTGTCGAAATAGACGATTTTCATCGGTTCCGCCGCTGTTGCCGGAAGGGCTATCCACAGCAGTAATAATATGAGCAGCAGCTGTTTTCGCAGCATAAATCCCTCTTGGATAATTTGCTAAGGCTCTAACGCTATATTCTACCGGGGGGAGGAGGAAATACAAGAAACTATTTGCTGCCACTAATTTTTGTCATCGAGGGCTTTTCGCACAGTTTTGACTAATTGGTCGGTATCGAGCGGTTTGAAACAGAAAGAGTGCAGGCCGAGTTGCTCTGCTTCTTCCGGTGAAACCTTTGCACTGTAGCCGGTACAGAGGATAATCGGCAGGTTCGGGCGAAGTTGCAGTAACTGTTTGGCCAATTCGCTGCCGGAGAGCTCCGGCATGGTCTGGTCACTGATCAATAGATCGTATTTTTGCGGATCCTCTCGGAATAACTGGAGAACTCTATTGCTACTGGTTTCGAAATGCGTTTGATAACCATACTCTGCCAGAATTTCAGCGCAGAGCGATGCCAGGCTTTCTTCATCGTCCAGAATCAGAATTCGTTCGTTGCCGGTTGGCAGCGGGCTTGCCTGCAAAAGCTTGCGTTTCTCTGTCGATTTGATGGTCGGCAGGTAAATGGTGAAGCAGCTGCCCTCTCCTTCAGCCGATGCCGCTTTGATCATGCCGTTGTGGCTCTCGACAATTCCATGCACAACAGCCAGTCCCATGCCAGTGCCTTTATCAATATCCTTGGTGGTGAAGAAGGGGTCGAAGATTTTTTCCAGAATCTGAGGTGGGATGCCGCAGCCGTTATCACTGACTGTCAACTGTAGATATTGGCCAGGCAGGAGGTTTTCTTTCATCTGCAGGTCGGAGGCAGTCAGTTCCGTTTTGTGCAGCTCGATTTTTAAAATGCCTTTTTCATTCATTCCATGAATCGCGTTACTGCTTAAGTTGATGAGGATCTGCTGTAACTGGGTCGAGTCGGCGGCAATCAGCAGCGGGGCGGCATCGTTGGCAATCTGTAAGTCTATCTGGACACTGCTAGGGATGGTTGGTCGCAGCATTTTCAATGTTTCCTCGATGACCAGGCTCAACCTCACCGGCTTCAGATCATGGTCACTGCGGCGACTGTAGAGTAAAATCTGTCTGACCAGCTCTTTCGAACGGTTGGCTGTTGTTTTGATCTGTTCAAGATAGGTTCGTAATGGACTCTCCTGGGCCATTTTCAAGGTTGCTAATTCCGCATTGCCGAGGATGATGGCCAAATGGTTGTTAAAGTCATGAGCGATGCCGCCAGCCATGGTGCCGATCGCTTCCATCTTGTAGGTCTGGCGAAGTTGCTCTTCCAGTTCAAGGCGGCGTTTTTCGGCTTCTTTCAGCGGTTTCAGATCGATATCGATGCAGAACATCTCTTTGCCGTCTGGGGTTTCGTTCATGACGTGGGAAGAGAAGACCGGCACCTTTTGTCCGTCTTTACCGATCAACAACAGCTCGCCAGCCGGAATCTCGATCTCTTTTTCCACCCAGTCAGTGACTTTCTGAATAACCGCTTCCCGCATCGGTTCCGGGATGATCAGCTCTTCCAACCTGCGGCCTAGCGCTTCGGTTGCACTGTAGCCGTACAGCTCTTCGCTCGCCTTGTTCCAGTAGATCACTTGGCGCTGCTCATTGTACCCTTGAATGCTGATGCCACTGACCTGCTCGATCATCTGGCGGAAGCGGCGTTCACTGCGGCGTTGCCTTTCATCGGCCAGGACCTGTTCGGTGATGTCTGTATTGGTGCCGATCAGGCGGATCGGGTTGTTGTTGTGGTCACGCTCAATCACCCGGCCACGGCCACGTACCCAACGGGTTGTGCCGTCCGAGCGATGGACGCGGAAGCTGTGATCATAGCTGTCTTTATGCCCCTTGATGTGATCCTGCAGTGCGGCTTGAATATGTGGGAGGTCGTCAGGGTCGATCTGAGTGAAAATTTCTTCCGGGCCGTATTCTTCATCCGGATCGAGGCCGAACATCTCTTTACTGCGACGATCGATAGAGGCGTGGCTGGTCTTGACGTTCCAGTCCCAGATTCCGTCCGAGACAGCATCAAGCGCTTCACGCAGGCGTTCTTCGTTCGCTTGCAATTGTTTTAGCGCGTTTTTTGTCCGCTGGTTTGCCCGAAAAAGCATACTGACCAGAACCAGTAACAGAAAGAAAACAAGGCCGATTGCGAGCAAAGAAGGATAGTGTCCCTGCCAGTCAAACTTCCGGGGTGGTTGGTAAAGAAAACTTTCAGTGAGATGAAAGCTCGGTGGCAGGTGTCCGCTGGCGATCAGGTAATGAGAAATCTGTGCCCATCTGGCCATATCCATCTGACCGATCTCAACCTGCTCCGGGTTCATAACCTCAAAAATGGCTTCCGCTTCGAAGCGCAGGGCAGCGATCGATTTTTCGACGCCATAAACGTTCTTCAGCAGTTCAATTGCTTCGCCCTGGTGAGACATGGCGTAACGCCAGCCTTCAATTGTCGCCAGGCGGAAACTTTCTACATCCTTTGGGCGCTGACGGAGAAAAGCTTCGCTTGTAAACAGTGTGTCACCGTAGAAGTGGATACCGTAATCCTGTGGTTTGATGACGTTGACATCCTGCCCTTTTTCTGCAGCGAGAAAGGGTTCATTGGTGTAATAGGCGTTAAAAGCGTCGGTTTCTCCATTGAGTAAAGAGTCCAGATTGTAGCTTGTCTTTTGTTTTATTATTTTTTCTGATAGCTGCCTCTGTTGCAGCAAAACCAGTAGAGACAGACTTTTGTGACCGGGAGCTAGCATCACTTTCTTGCCGATCAGGTCGTCTGCAGAACGGATCCCCGAGTCTTTTCTGGTCAGGAAAACTGCCGGGGAGTTCTGCAGAATGGTAGCGACGGCAACGACCGGTTTGCCAAGGCTGTGTTCTATCAACAGGCCACTGCTGCTGATAGCGAAATGGGCCTGACCGGAGATAACGGAGCCCACAACATCTTTGCTTTTGCTGACATCCTGGATTTTGACATCGAGTCCGGCGTTACGGTAGTAGCCGAGCTCTTTCGCCATGTAGTAGCCTGCAAACTGAAATTGATGGTGCCAAGGAAGCTGGAGAATTATTTCTTTGGCATAGGCGGGAAGACTGCAGCCGAGAAGCAGGGTGGTGATGAAGATATATCGGTAAAGTGTGCGGCGAAGTAAAAACATCATTCCCCCAATCAATCAACAGCTATTTTAAAAAATTAGCAGATTTTAGCTTGTTTGCCAGCGAGGGTGCATATTTCCCTGAATATCGGTTCGATCGGCTTGCAATGATATTGACGCGTTCGATTGTCGCGTTGTATTGATCAATTATTAAAAGCCTTGCCGTGAGATGATTTCGCCACTGTGGTGAACGGAAAAGCAGAACCGGGAGAAAACAATGAATTACTGGCTGATGAAATCTGAGCCGAATGCTTTCAGCATTGATGATTTACAGGCGATGCCGAAACAGACCGAGCACTGGGACGGGGTGCGCAACTATCAGGCGCGCAACATGATGCGGGATGAGATGAAAGTTGGCGATCAGGTCTTTTTTTATCACTCCAATTGCGAAACACCGGGCATCGTCGGGCTGATGGAAGTGGTACGGGAGAGCTATCCCGATCACACGGCTTTCGATCCGCAGAGCAAATATTTCGATCCGAAAAGTTCACCGGACAAGCCGCGCTGGTTCATGGTCGATATCAAGTACATTCGTCATACCAACCGGGTGATATCGCTGAGCGAGCTGAAAGAGCATGAGCCATTGGAAAATATGCCGCTGGTCCGCAAAGGCAACCGGCTGTCGATCATGCCGGTTAGCAAGGCGGAGTGGGACTATATTCTGCAATTGGAGGAGGGCAGATGAAACGCTGGGGCTTTTTGCTGTTGTTTGTGCTTTTTCTGTGCGCCTGTTCAACACGGGGTCTGAACGATCGTTATGCCAGCGTGACCGAGCAGCGGCTGGTGACGCAGAGCCTGGATATGTTGATCAACGCGTTGCCGGCGAATGATTTTGCACAACTGGAGGGAAAGCTCATTTTCCTGCAGACGTATTTTATCGAGCCGGTCGTTGAAGCGACCGAGCACGCACCGCTGCGCGATTTTGCCCAGCAGCGACTGCAGATGGAACTGCTGCACAAGTATCGTTGCCGTTTGGTCGATACGCCGGATGAGGCTGAATTTCAGGTACATTTCTTCTTTAATGCTATTGGCACGGATCAGGACAGCCTGGGGATCACAACGCCACAATTGTTTCTGCCGGGAGTCGGCCTGTCGAAGATCGATTTTCTCGCTCTGGAGATGTTTCATGGTGTCAGTGAAGGTTATTACTACATCGTAGATAACCAGCAGCAGGCTGCGATGCGCGGTGCTTTGCAAAAAGCCCGGGTCCGCACGGACCGGTTGAACCTGCCATTCATCTCTCTGCCGGTAAATACGCTGGATTAAACAGAAAAGGGCTGCCCAAACCGGGCAGCCCTTCTTCTTTTCTCGTGGTCAGAAAATCAATCGAAAGCCATGTCGGTTGACCACTCTTCCCACACCTTGCCGACCAGACCCGGGCCTGGCTTGAGGACTTTCTTACCAGGTTTCCAGCCGGATGGGGTCGCTTCCGCCCCGCCACTGGCACGCACCAACTGGAAGGCTTGCACCTGGCGCAGGGACTCGTTGATGTTGCGGCCGACCGGCGGGGTCAAGACTTCAAACCCCTGGACGATGCCGTCCGGGTCGATGATAAAACGACCGCGGGTTTCGACACCCATCGCCTCGGAGTAAACGCCGTAAGCACTGCCGATTCGGCCACCCGGATCGGACAGCATCGGGAACGGGACCTTGCCGCCTGCCTTGATCATCTTCGACAACTCGTCGTCATTCCACATTTTGTGCACGAACATGCTGTCAATACTCATCGACAGGACATTAACGTTCAGATTTTGGAATTCTTCGTATTTTTCAGCAACTGCTGAAATTTCAGTCGCTCAGACAAATGTGAAGTCGCCGGGATAAAAGCAGAGCAGCGCCCACTTGCCGTTGCCGTAGTAGTCGGAAAGTTTGAAATCGGCAAATTGTCCGTTAAGGTAGCCCGGTGCCGTAAAATCCGGGGCTTTCTGGCCAACCATAATCATTTTTCTCTCCTCCTTGGGAATTGCAGTCTGTTCCGTGTTTTCAACTGTTTCCGGTTCAGAAACCGGGCCGCCTGTGGGACGTTCACAGCCGGCAGATAATTCTTCAGCCATGGCTCCTCCTTTTTAGGAATAATTATTACTAAAGATATCCTCAATATATAGCACTCGAGTTTTAAATAACAACCGGGGTAAGAAAAAAAGGTGATATTTCGGTCAATAGTTGTGCGTTTTGGCTCATAAAGTGCTCGGGAAAGGGTTTTTGTGAAGCCGATGTTGCTACACATAACTGGCTGAAAATACATAAAATCGAGTCGACATCAGGAGGTATCTTGGTCGATGTCGAATGAAACGGTCGTTTGAATTCGGTAGAGTGATCTCAACAGCAAGACAGCGCAATAACGGCAGTCACTCACAAAGGAGGATGACATGAAAACAAGATTAGCGATTTTGATAGCCGGTTTGATTTTTCTGGCAACCCCGATGTTGGCAATGGCTCACGGCGGCGATCGTTACGACGATGGCCCGCGACATCATAACAGTTGGGTGAAAGACAAGTATAAGGGCGACTACCACCGCTATGAGCACCGTCCCGGCGTCAAGTGGCGTCAGCATCAGATAAAAAAGGAAGTACGCAAGCAGGTGAAGCGTGAGCTGCGTCACGAGCGGAAGGAACGTAAAGCGCGGCGGCACTATGTGCAGCATCACCGTGATCAGCGCCGGCATGTCGACACGAAAGCGGCTATCCTGGTCGGGCTGCCGCACCTGGTTTTCCATATCGACTGGTAAATTACAGTAAGCCGGAAAAGAGTGGTTCGACGGGTCTCCCCGCTCATTTCGCTTGCTGTTTGGCATGGCCGCCTGATTTTCAGGCGGCCTTTTTTTGTGGATAGTTTATTCGATCCCCATATCCTGCAGGATCGTAGAGGGATAGTTGCCGGCCGCTTTCATCAGCCTGATATTTTCAGCCGGGTAATCGCGCTGGTCAACCAGCCTGTTGCGCTTGAAGTAGTAGAAACGAACCAGCTCGCCTTTCTGATATACGGCAACCTGCTCCTTCGAGCGGGGGATGATGTTTTCTTCCGGTGTGCCTTCCTTCAGCAGAATCGCCAGAAAACTGTTCTCCTCAACCGGCGGTGTTGTGACTTCCTCGGCCTCCTGCTGCAGGGGTGATTCCGTCTGCTCAATTACCGGTTCCGGCTCTTCCGGCGGCGGTGGCGGGACAAACTGAGGCTTACCGCTCGAGCAGGAGCAGAGCAAAAACAGGGCGAACAATACCGGTAGCAGCTTCATGGGCCTCTCCATCAACCTCAACTTTTGTAAGTCCCTTAAATAGCACAGATTGCTTGGCAGAGGAAATTTCTTGTCAATGTCTGAATGAATTGACAGCCAGCAACGAAAGTATTATGAGTGTCAGGGTGAGATAACTCTAACAAAGGTTTTGCGGACGTATAGTTCATGCTTGATGATGTCATTCTGCAATTAGACGAAGGGCTGGAGGATTTTCTGCTCCGCTGGGCGGAACATCTGCGCCAGCTCGGCTATTTCAAGCTGACCTTCGCCACCCGCGACGAATCGATCAGGGCGTTTTACGCACTGCTCAAAGCGCTAAAGGAGCTGGGTCGGCTTGAGCAGATGCCACACCTGAAGCAGCTGCGGGAAAATTCATCCTGCAGCGAGTTTTTTCTGCAGGCGGCCCGGGAACAGAGAGCGCGTGGTAGCAGGCTTGAGATGAGCCTCGGCTGTTTCAAAGCGATGCGTCTGGCGTTGGAGGATATGATCTCCGGGATGGTGTTGTTCGATGCGGCCAAGCTGCAGGCATTGACCCTGATTCGACGCTATTTCGATCTGGTTGAAGCCATTATTGTTGCTGATTGGGAAGCGACAGATAAAGCGCAGAACCTGGCTTTGCTGGAGCAGGCCAATCGCAAACTGGCGCGCGACAAAAACACCTATGAAAGCATCTTTGAATCGACCTCCAACCTGGTCCTGATCACAGATGGTGACGGCACCGTCCGCGAAGCCAACCCGGAAGCACGGGTCTTTTTTTCCGGGCGACAACTGATCGGCTCTTTTTGCGGCGAACTGCTGGGCTTGCCGGGCGAGGACCTGAATGCCCTGCTGAGCCAGACGGAACCGAACCGGCAGCATGAAGTCAGCCTCACGAGCGATGGTTTCAACCGGGTTTTTAACCTGCAGATAAAGCCTTTGTCGCATATCTCCATCTCTCTTTCCGGGGTGATGCTGATTCTGAGCGATATCACCTGCATCGTCGATCATCGGCAGTTGCTGGAACAGCGGGTCGATGAGCGAACTCGTGCACTGGCGAATTCGGAAAAGATGCTCGATGCGGTTTTTCAATCGGTCGGTAAGGGGATTCTGCTGATCGATAGTGATCGTGAGATCGTCAAGGCGAACCAGCAGGCAAGCGAAATCTATGGTATTCCCCTCGAGGTTCTGATCGGGACTCCGTTCTGCAGCTTGATAGACCATCAGGGCTGTATGGCGATGAATGACATTTGTCAGAACCTGCTGGATGGGCAACGACAGCGGGTCGAGGTGACCAGTATTTACGTTGATGGGAAAACCTTCCCCACTGATATCATCATCTCCAGCATGAAGCTCGATGGGAAGCAGTTCTGGCCTGTGATCGTGCGGGATATTACCGAGCAGCGAGCGCTGGAGGATGGGCTGCGGGCGGAGAAGTTGCAGAGCGAGGAGATGAACGTCACTCTGCGCAACGTGCTCAAATCGATCGAAAGTGACCGGCAGGAAGCGGAGCAGAATCTCAGTCATCGCATCCGCTCATCACTGTTGCCGGGGCTGGAGAAGGTGCGCAAGGAAAAGAATGCCGATGTGCGCTCCAGCTACCTCAACATGTTGAGCGAACAACTGGTCTCCCTGACCACAGGTTTCGAAAAGGAGCTGGATGGAGATCTGCTGAAACTCAGCAAAACGGAATTAAAAATCTGCCGTTTTATCAAGTCTGGCCTGACCGGCAAGGAAATCTGCGAGGCGATGAATCTGTCTTTCGAGACGATCCAGACGCATCGCAAAAACATCCGCAAGAAGCTTGGCTTAAGCGGAAAAACGGTCAATCTTCACACCTTCCTCGCCAATCGCAATGTCGATCTGGGTGGACTTGAAGGTGATCGTTAAGTGAAATGGGTAACACAATGAGCGAGAAAATGATCTGGGATGAAGAATACGACGTGGTGGTGGTCGGCTCTGGTTTTGCCGGCTTAGCTGCTGCTATCGAGGCGAAGCAGGCTGGCGCGAGCGTTATCGTGCTCGAGAAGATGCGCATTCCCGGCGGCAATTCGGCGATCAGCGGTGGACTGGTGGCGGTGGCCGGATCGCCGTTGCAGCAGCGTGAAGGCATCGAAGACTCGCCGGAGTTGCTGTTCGCAGATATGCTGACCGCCGGGATGGATCTGAATCATCCGGAGCTGGCGCGACTGGTCGCGGAGCAGTCGCCGGAGATCCTTCAATGGACGCAAGCCTTTCTCGGCGTTAAATACAGTGAAAACCTGAATTATCTGGGAGGCCACTCGGTGGCACGCACTTACGTTACCGCCAACGGTACCGGTTCAGGGATCATTCAGCCGATGCTGGCCAAGTGTCGCGAGCTGGAGATCCCGGTGCAGATGAAGACTCTCCTCTGTGCGCTGCTGAAAGATGAAAACGGCCGGGTTGAAGGCGTAGAGCTGTGTTGTGATTATCTGTTTCCGAATAAAGATTCCGGCCGCCTGCAGCGGGTTCGGGCTCGGCGTGGCGTGGTGTTGGCCTGCGGCGGCTTCGGCCGCGATGTTGAGTTCCGCATGACTCAGGACCCACGCTTGAACGAGAAAATCGAAACCACCAACCAGCTTGGCGCAACTGCGGATGCGCTGGTTGTCGCGTTGCAGGCGGGGGCCACACCGGTACACCTTTCCTGGATCCAGATGGGCCCCTGGGCATCGAGCGATGAAAAAGGCTGGGGCGTCGGTTCCATGTTTACTATGCTGGCCGGGTTTCCCTACGGCATCATGGTCGATGCAAAAACCGGCAAACGTTTCGTCAACGAGGGCTCTGATCGGCGTCTGCGCACCGATGCCATGTTGACCAAAGACCGGATCCCGGTCGCTATTGTCGATAGCGAAGGGGTGAAAAATGCTACTACCCTGGAAAACTGCCTCAAGCGCGGAGTGGTCAAGGCTTTCGACTCGATTGAAGGGCTGGCCGACTTTAACCAGATTCCGCTGACCGCACTGAAAGAAACCCTTGAGCGTTATCATCTGTCGCTGGAACATGGGCGTGACGCCGAGTTCGGTAAGCCTTTGGCGGCTGACTTGAAGCCGATTGAGCACCCACCCTTTTACTCGATCCGCCTGTTACCGAAAGTCCATCATTGCATGGGTGGTGTGCAGATCAACAGCCGGGCGCAGGTGATCGGTATCGCCGACCATCAGCCGATAGCGGGCCTTTACGCTGCCGGAGAAATCACCGGTGGCGTTCATGGCGCCAGCCGTTTGGGCAGCACCGCCATTGTCGATTGTCTGGTTTTCGGTCGCATTGCCGGCAGGAGCGCTGCTGCAGACAGCTGAGGTTGAAGATTCAGGGAAAAGGTTTTTCTGGTTATCCACCTCGCTCAAGTAGCAGGTTCCAGAACCAGATTCTTCAAAGGAACTGGCGCTGATTGAGCGGCTTGTTGCATGATTCGCCAAAATCGCTTACCAACTGCTCTGCAGCTACGGCGATTGAAGCGAAAGACATATTCATCCAGGTAGCGCTGCAAATACTGCGGGTCAAAGCGCCCCTGGAAGGTGCCGAGCATAACCCGCTTTGCTAGTGACGTTACCAAGTGGACGCCCGGCAGCACGCTTTCTTTTTCGGCGGTCTTGCTCTGAATGATGGCTTTGTGAGAATAGCCTTCAGCCTGCAAGCCG
>NZ_FQZT01000014.1 GCF_900142125.1 Malonomonas rubra DSM 5091 | reverse complement strand
AGAAGAGAGAGCGAACAGGGCGATCAGGGAATTACGCAGCATTTTTTTCATCATGGCCTCCATTGTGTGTATGAAAGATTGCGTTGTCTTGTTTGTCGTTCTTGTCTTCCCTATAGAGCAGTGACCGTGCCAAGGCCGGAATAAAAAAATGAAGAAATCGATAAGATACCGAAATCAAAAGAAGAAAAAAGTTATTTCTGGGTGTAAATGGATGGTTTAGCGAGAGGCCGGCTGTATACAGAGCACATACACCAGAATTCGGGATAAAGAGCGAAGAATGCCCTTGATACGAATACAAGATACTAGAATCACTACGAATATTTTTTATATTCAGCTGTGATATAAAAACTGAATGTGGAATATATTTTTTCTATGCAGGAGGGGGGAAGGAATAAAAAAACGCCCGGCTGATTGTTCAACCGGGCGTCTGTTGTTTTGCTCTTGCGCTGTTAATGGTCCTGCAGGATCCGCAGCATCCGCCGCAGCGGCTCTGCTGCGCCCCAAAGAAGCTGGTCTCCGCAGGTGAAGGCAGAGAGGTACTGTGGGCCCATCTTCATCTTGCGTACCCGGCCGACCGGGACGCTCAGGGTGCCGGAAACCGCGGTCGGGGTCAGCTGCTCCAGAGTTTCGGCTTTTTTGTTCGGCACCAGCTTGACCCACTGGTTGTCGCCATCGATGATCTGCTCAATTTCTTTGATCGGCAGGTCTTTGTTCAGCTTGATGGTCAGGGCCTGGCTGTGGCAGCGCATGGCACCGATACGTACACAGACACCGTCGACCGGGATCGGGGTTTTGTTGCCAAGAATCTTGTTGGTCTCGACGAAGCCTTTCCATTCCTCACGGCTCTGGCCGTCTTCGACTTCACGGTCGATCCAGGGCAGTACGCTACCGGCCAGCGGGAAACCAAACTCGGCGGTCGGGATGCCGTCGCTGCGCAGGGCTGCAGTGACTTTCTGGTCGATTTCGAGGATTGCCGAACCAGGGGTTTTCAGCTCTTCAGCAACCGATTCGTTGAGGTAGCCCATTTGCGAAAGCAGTTCGCGCATGTTCGGCGCACCGGCACCGGACGCGGCCTGGTAGGTCATGGAAGAGACCCACTCCACCAGCCCGGCCTTGAACAGACCACCGATCGCCATCAGCATCAGACTGACGGTGCAGTTGCCACCGATGAAATCCTTGACGCCGTTTTTCAGAGCCTCTTCAATGACGTCGAGGTTGGTCGGATCGAGGATGATCACTGCGTTGTCTTCCATTCGCAGCGAGGAAGCTGCATCGATCCAGTAGCCGTTCCAGCCGCCTGAACGCAGTTTCGGGTGAACTTCTTTAGTATAGTCACCGCCCTGGCAGGTGATGATCACATCCTGCTCGGCGAGTTTTGTAATATCACTGGCATCCTCCAGGGTGGTGCCGCCGGTCTGACCGAAATCAGGCGCGGTTTGGCCCGCCTGCGAGGTTGAGAAAAAAGTTGCATCTACTCCGACAAGGTCGTTCTCTTCAACCATGCGCTGCATCAGCACTGAACCGACCATGCCACGCCAACCGACTAATCCGACTTTCATTTGCTTTCTCCATGTTGACGGGGGTGAAAAATCGACATATTCTGCGTTTTGACCGAAATTGGTCTGACCAGAATTAGCCGGGAATCATAGCAGTATTTTTTACCAAGTGGTATAGTTTTTCGGTGTTTTTGAAAGCAAAATCGCTCTTTTTTCGAGGAAAAATTGATGATCGACTACGAAGCCGTCCTTCCGCTCGGCAAAACGACCGAATATATCTCCGAGTACGATCCTAAACTGCTTTGCCCTTTTCCGCGCCAGGTGAAGCGGGATGTGATCGGTGTGACCGGCAAGTTGCCCTTTTCCGGCTACGATATCTGGAACGCTTTTGAACTTTCCTGGCTCAATTTGAAAGGTAAGCCGATCGTGGCGATGGGTGAGTTTCACATCCCCTGTGAATCGCCGAACCTGATTGAATCGAAGTCGTTCAAGCTTTATCTGAACTCCTTCAACCAGACGAAGCTGCAAGGATTTGCAGATGCCGAAAAACGAATGGTCACGGATCTTTCTGCTGCCGCCGGCGCTCCTGTGCGGGTGCGATTGTTCGGTTCGGACCAATTTATCACCGAGGAAATTGAATGCTTGCCGGGTGAGCGTATCGATAATCTTGATATCGAGGTGGATGACTATTCCCTTGATCCGGCACTACTGGAGGGGGCGGCTGACCCGCAAAATATTGTCGAAGAAGAACTGCATAGTCATCTGCTGAAAAGTAACTGCCTGGTCACCAATCAGCCGGACTGGGGCAGCGTGCTGATCCGATACAAGGGGGGCAAGCTCGACCGCGAAGCACTACTGCGCTACATTATTTCTTTTCGTCAGCATAACGAATTCCACGAGCAGTGCGTCGAGCGGATCTTTGTCGACCTGATGCGTTACTGCCAGCCTGAATCATTGACGGTCTACGCCCGCTACACTCGCCGCGGTGGCCTCGATATCAATCCCTTCCGCTCCAATTACGAGACCCGCATTGCCAATATGCGGCAGGCCAGACAGTAAATGATGGAATTGCAAACGTCTTTGCTCTATGCGGTTTTTGCTGCTTACTGCGGAGCGGTGTTGTTCTACTTTGTCCATTTGCCGCTACGGCGTTCCTGGCTTTGGCGGACAGCTTTTTCATTGGTGCTCGCTGGCTTCGCGCTGCAGACTGTCTGCCTCGCTCTGCGCTGGTACAGTGGTGGCTACCTGCCGGTGACCAACCTGTTTTCCACCCAGTTCTTTTTCAGTTGGGCACTGGCGGCGACTTATCTTTATTTCGAGTTGCGCTACCGCATTCATGCGGCGGGCCTATTCGTGATCTTTTGCACCCTGCTGCTGCTTGGCAGCGTGTTGCAGCGCAGCGCCGAAATCCCACCGCTGATCCCGATGCTCGACACCCCGCTGTTCACCCTGCATGTATCGCTCTCTTTCGGCGGCTATGCCTTTTTCGCCATGGCCTTTTCTCTCGGCGTGCTCTATCTGTTGCAGAAGAGGTTACAGACAGGTTTGTTGCCTGATCTGTTGCTGTTGCGCAAAATGAATGAAGAGGCCGTCTTTCTCGGCTTCTGCTTGTTTACGCTCTGCATGATTTTTGGCAGCATCTGGGCCTACGTTGCCTGGGGCTATTACTTTTCCTGGAATATCAAAGGAGTCTGGTCCGCCTTGGTCTGGCTGTTCTATGCTGGCATGTGCCACGCTAAATTTATTCGCCGCTGGCAGGGGAGTGGCTATGCAGCGCTTTCGATTGTCGGCTTTGGTCTTGTGCTTTTTACCTATCTCGGGATCGGTCTGCTGATGAGCAGCAACCATCCTCTCGATTGATCGACAGGTGCTGTGATGAGTTTTCAGCGTTTTCTCGACAGTCGTCTCTGGAAGTTGTTCTGCTCGCTCAAGTTGACAATCGTTCTGGCGTCGATCGCAACCCTGCTTGGCGTCGGCGGTTCTATTTTGATGCCGTTCAACCCGGACCTGTTCGGCGACCTCGATGCCGCCCCTTTAAATCTCTGGCTGCTGGAAAAAGCGAGGCAGGCGCCCGAATTGAGTTGGTGGATTCCTGTTGCCGGTGTTTTCGTCGTGCTGCTTGCTGTGAACACTCTCTGCTGTTTTCTTGATTGGCTGTTTCATCTGCGCTCACGTTGGCGTAAAACCGGTGAGTATTTGATCCATCTTGGCTTTGTGCTGATTCTCATCGCTTTTCTCTGGGGCAGTCAGGGCGGGTTTCGCAGTCGCACCGGAATGCTTGTTGGGCAGATGCTGGAATTGCAGCAATTGGGCGTGGTCTTGAAGCTGGAAGAATTCAAGCCGGTTTTGACAGATCGCGGCCGCCCAATCGACATGTACAATGTATTAGCTTTGTACCGAAATGGTGAACAGATTAAAAAAGAGAACGCCAGATTTAATCATCCACTGACTTTTGGTGGTCTTGTTGTTCTGCCCTCTTCCTACGGACAGACGATGCGTGGGGGAAAACGATTAACCTACAGTGTCCTGACAATCAACTACGATCCGGGGGCTCCCCTGGCATTTGCCGGCTGTCTGCTGATGACTGGCGGGGTGCTGCTGAGCCTGTTTTCCTTCTACCGCAAACGGAAGAGGGGAGAACATCCGGATATTCTGTGAA
The DNA here is from genome assembly GCF_900142125.1 of Malonomonas rubra DSM 5091. GTDB lineage: Bacteria > Desulfobacterota > Desulfuromonadia > Desulfuromonadales > Geopsychrobacteraceae > Malonomonas > Malonomonas rubra. The sequence continues at coordinate 68,288 of NZ_FQZT01000014.1, read as the reverse complement.
GGAATATTTTGTGAGTGGTAAATATTTTCAGATGGACAACCGGCAGTTGCAGGACTTCCTTGCTGCCGGAGGGGCTTTGGTCGATATTCGCCGGGAAGAAGAATGGCAGCAGACCGGGATCGTTGCAGGCAGTGAACTGCTGACATTTTTTGCTGCCGACGGCAGCAGTCATCCTGAAGGCTGGTTAAAGGAGTTGGATCGACTGGTCCCGCTTGAGCAGCCACTGGCACTGATCTGTCGAACCGGTTATCGCACCGGTCTGATCTGTGATTTCCTGACGGAAGTAAGCAAGCGGAAAAAAATTTACAATGTGACCAACGGAATTTTCGGCTGGCTGGCTGAACAATTTCCGGTAGTTAACGTCCATTTGCAAGCTAAATAGCTAAAAAATAGACGAAAAATTATAGAAACTGGTTTGACATCCGAGTTAAAAGCGCTATCCCTTATAGGGTTGTCTGTTGTTTTGTAGTCATTCAGATTGGTCCGGGAGAGTGCAATGGAATACCTGCATGGTGACCGGGTCCGTATCCTCGGCAAACCGGAATGGGGCCCAGGTTTCGTTCAAGGCAAATGTAAAAACGGCAAGTTGAAAGTATCGTTCGAGCAAGCCGGCAAAAAGACCCTCAGCCTGCAGCACGCCAAATTGATGAAGGTGGTGCTGCGTGATTCGCTCTGGCTTGAGGAGCGTGCCCGCGAGCATTGGCAGGGACTCTGACCTCCGCTTACCTTCTATTTCATTTCATCCAGTAGCCTACGTACTTTTTGCGCCAGCTGAGCCAAGTCGAGCGGCTTGCTGAATACCGCTTTTATGCCAGCGGCCAAGGAGTTATCTACGGAGGCTGATTTAGCGCTAGTCGATTCGGTTTTTGCCGTTATTGAAAAAGTCGGGCAATTCAATACCAAAATAGCGCAGACACATCAGCAGTATCGTGACCGCTGCTGCTTCGTCGAGGTTTCCAATTAGCGGCAGAGTGTCGGGGATCAGCTCGAAAAAGCCTGCAGTCGGATTCAGCAGGTAAAGAGCGCAGATTACTCCGAGGGCGAAAATACCGATTTTTTTCAGATCCATATGCTGTTCCTTGTTCAGCTGTTTTTCAGTTTGTCCAGATCGATATCCATCTCTTTCGCCCGGCGTTTCCACAGTCGTCGCGCCAGCTGTTGCATATCGACCTCGTTATCTCCTTCATCGACGATCTCCAGTCCCAAGAGGGTTTCCAGCAGATCCTCGAGAGTCAGCAAGCCTTTCATGCCCCCGTATTCGTCGACCACCAGCATGATATGAGCCCGATGACTCATGAACTCATCAAAGGCTTTTGACAGCGACATGGTCGCCAGCAGCACCGGGAGATCGCGGCGATATTTTTCCAGCTTGCCAACACCGTTTCCACGCGCCTGTGCCAACAGCAGATCGCTGCGCAGAACGAATCCGGTGACATCATCATGATTTGTTGCGTAAACCGGGATACGGGAAAAACGGACATGGTCGTGTTTGCGGAAGAATTCGTCAACCTGCATCCTTTCCGGAAGCGAGAAAACCACAGTGCGCGGGGTCATGGCATTAGCAATCGGCGTATTCCGCAGCCGTAGCAGGTTCTTCAGGATTGTCGATTCCAGTTTCGCCAGCTGACCTTCTTTGACACTCAAATCGGCCATGGCAGCAAACTCCTGACGGCTGAACCCGGTCAACGTCGGACCATGGGTTAATCCCCTGGTTAACAATTCAGAGAGTTTGACGAAAGGATAGAGCAGCCAGACGAGCCCGGTCAGCCCATAGCTTGTTACCGGTGCCAGCTGTCGCCAGTAATGCGCGCCAAGAGTTTTCGGGATGATCTCGGAAAAGACTAGGATCAGCAAAGTGAGTACGGCGGAGGCGATGCCGACATAGGCGTTGCCGAATACTTTTGCCGCCTGGGCACCGGCTCCAGCTGCGCCGACCGTGTGGGCGATTGTGTTCAGGGTCAGGATTGCCGCCAATGGCTTGTTGATATCGGCCTTAAGGGCTTTCAACCGTTTGCCAGAGCCCTTTCCCCCTTTTGCCAGTAGGGCAACATGGGCGCTGGTGACACTGAGAATGACCGCTTCGGCGACCGAACAGAGGAAAGAGAAAACCAGGGCGATCAGGATGTAGGTAATCAATAGAAACATAGTCAACCGCGTTCAATGTGAAAAAGTTGAGCATAGTTTAACATGCAAATCGACTTGGAGGGATTGCTTGAGCCCTTTTGCGGCTTTAAGCTTAAAATATAAGTAAAGGAGTAGAATATGAAAAAGATGATCGAACTCCGAAACCTGTTTTTGTTTTCTTTGTTGTTCATGCTTTTGGGCTGCCAGGCAACGACAGGATATTATCGGGGCGCGCTGGCGCCATCGGACACGGTTGCCAGCCTGCCAGATGAGACAGGAATTGTCCGGCATTGGGAAGATCTTTATGCCGTGGTGGACTACAGCTGGCGGCAAGATGGCAAAAAGTGGATTATCGATGGAGTGTTCAAATTTTCCGATCGTACCCGAGGGATGATGGCCCGGGTGGACGATTTTGATCTGAAGTTTTTTTTCCTCAACCAGGAGCAGCGGGTGCTTGAATATTTCGACTTGGTGTGGGTTGCAGGAGCGCAGCTCAATCGTGAGGCTGATTTTTCGCATACGGTTGTTTTACCGGAAGGAGCAGCGGCAGTCAGTTTTGGCTACGAAGGAAAGCTGGTTGACGAAGAGGGCTTTGTTGAGAAGGTTTGGAAACTGCCGTTGAGAGCAGCTGAATAAACAAAAGGGGCGACCACATGGCCGCCCCTTTTACTTTGATCTTATTTGCCCCATTTTTCACGGATGCGGGAAACCGCCGTTTCGACATTTTCCCGGTCACCGAAAGCGGAAAGGCGGAAGTAGCCTTCACCGCTTGGGCCGAAACCGCTGCCGGGAGTGCCGACGACGAAGCACTCGTTCAGCAGCTTGTCGAAAAAGTCCCAACTGCTCATTCCTTCCGGGGTCTTCAGCCAGATGTATGGCGCGTTGACACCACCGTAGCATGTAATGCCAGCCTCGGTCAGCCCCTCACGAATGATACGGGCGTTTTCCATATAGTAGTCAATAACCTCTTGCACCTGTGCCCAGCCTTCGTCGGAATAAACGGCAGCGGCAGCTTTCTGCACCGGGTAGGACGCGCCGTTGAACTTGGTCGAAGTGCGGCGGCTCCAGAGCTTGTTGAAGCTGTATCTTTCGCCTGTTTCCGTGGTGCCCATCAGCGCTTCAGGAACCACGATGAAGCCGCAGCGCACGCCAGTGAAACCTGCAGTCTTGGAGAAAGAGCGGATCTCGATGGCACATTCCTTGGCACCTTCGATCTCGTAAATCGAGTGAGGGATATCGGCTTGGGTGATAAAGGCTTCGTAGGCCGCGTCGAAGAAGATGATCGCGTCATTAGCCCGGGCGTAATCGACCCATTGCTTCAGTTCTTCCTTGCTGGCAGCGGTGCCGGTCGGGTTGTTGGGCGAACAGAGGTAGATGATATCAACCTTCTCTTTCGGCAGCTCCGGGGTAAAGTTGTTTTCCTCGGTGCACGGCATGTAGACGATGCCCTCGTAGTAGCCTTTTTCATTCGCCTTGCCGGTGCGGCCGATCATGACGTTGGTGTCGTTGTAGACCGGGTAAACAGGGTCGCCGATGGCGACTTTATTGCCGAGGTCGAAAATGTCGAGCAGGTTGGCACTGTCGCATTTGGAACCGTCGGAAATGAAAATCTCGCTGGTTTTCAGTTCGACGCCGAGTGGCTTGTAGGCTTTTTCAGCCACAACTTCGGCCAGCCAGGAGTAGCCCTGCTCAGGTCCGTAGCCGTGAAAAGTTTCCCCCTTGGCGAGATCATCAACCCCTTCGTGGAAAGCTTTAAGTACGGCCGGAACCAGCGGTCGGGTGACGTCGCCGATACCGAGGCGGATCACTTTTGCGTCCGGGTTGGCATCGGTGAATGCCTTGACCCGGCGGCTGATCTCCGGGAACAGGTAGCCGGCCTGCAGCTTGAGGTAGTTGTCGTTAATACGTGCCATCTGTAAATCTCCTGATTTCGGTTATCTATCAAAGTGTGCAAAAGGCGGCCGGTTCAGGCCGCCTTTTGAGAAGTTCGTTGTGAATCAGTTGGCCTTTTCCTGAACCCATTCACCAGCTTTTTCAACGTCTTTACCGAGCCCGTGGAAGGTCTCACAGCCGGAAATAAACAGGGCTGCAGCGATGAGCAACAGAGCAAGAATACGTTTCATTGTCGTTCTCCTTGAAAAATCGTTTTCTGAAGTGGATTTATTTTAATTCCAGGACATCCTGCATATCGTAAATACCCGGGCCTTTGCCATTTAGCCACAGGCAGGCGCGAGCTGCGCCCCGGGCGAACATGTCACGACTCATGGCACGGTGGCTGATCTCGATCCGCTCGCCCATACCGATAAAGTAAACGGTGTGTTCGCCGACGATGTCTCCCCCACGAACGGTCTGCATACCGATCTCTTCTTTGCTCCGCTCGCCACACATCCCCTCACGATGGAAGTTGGCAACCTTGTTATAGTCGCGACCGAGGGCATCGGCAACCACCTCACCCATGCGCACCGCGGTGCCGGAAGGCGAGTCCTTCTTTTTGTTGTGATGCAGCTCGACCACTTCGACATCAAAACCATCGCCGAGAATTTTGGCCGCTTCTTTGAGCAGTTTGAAGCAGGCGTTGACACCGACACTCATGTTCGGCGCCAGAACCACCGGGATCTTTGCGGCGTATTTTTCTGCTTCAGCGCGTTGTTCCGGGGTGAATCCGGTCGATCCACTGACAACCATTTTGCCCAGCTCGGCACAGACAGCAAGATTCTGCAGGGTGACATCGGGAAAGGTGAAATCGATCAGCACGTCGGCGTTGGCCATCGTCGCAGCCAGGTCATCGCTGATTTTCACCCCCAACTCTCCTGCACCGGCAACCAGTCCAGCATCGAATCCGATTTGTGGATGGTCAGGGCGTTCAACCGCTCCCGTCAGCTCAAGTCCTTCGGTTTCGACTACGGCCCGAATCAGGTGGCCACCCATTCGGCCTGCTGCACCTAAAATCGCTACATTCATTGTGATCGGCCTTTAAATGAGCTGATGCTTGCTGAGGACGGTTTTCAGCTTTTCCAGGGTCGCATCACCCATGCTGACCAGTGGCAGGCGAACATCGGCCTGGCACTTGCCCATCAGGGAAGCGGATGTTTTCACTGGAACAGGGTTGCTTTCGATGAACATCGCCTGGTGGACATCAAGCAGGTTGAGGTGCTGTTTGCGGGCCTCATCCCATTGACCATTCTGAATCGACTTGACCATCGATTTGACTTCTTTCGGCAAGATGTTGGCGGTCACCGAGATAACACCTTTGGCACCACAGGCCATCAGCGGCAGGGTGAGGAAATCGTCGCCGGAAAGAACATCAATTTTATCGCCGGCGTTGGCAATGATTTCACTCGCCTGGGTCAGGTCGCCGGAGGCTTCCTTGATCGCAACGATGTTGTCGAACTCGGCCAGGCGGATGGTGGTTGCGGCGGTCATGTTCATGCCGGTTCGGCCCGGGACATTGTACAGCACCTGCGGCAGGGCAACATTTTCCGCAATCGCTTTGTAATGCTGGAACAGGCCTTCCTGCGAAGGTTTATTGTAGTAGGGAGAAACCAGGAGAATGCCGTCTGCGCCCATTTCCTTGGCGTGTTGAGAAATTTCAATCGCTTCGGCGGTTGCGTTGGAACCGGTGCCGGCAATAACTGGAACTCGTTTGTTAACCTGCTCGATACAGGTTTTGATCACCTGGTTGTGTTCTTCATAATTCAGCGTTGCCGATTCGCCAGTGGTTCCGCAGGGAACGATGACGTCGGTGCCGTTCTCGATCTGGAATTCAATCAGCTGACGGTAGCTTTCCTCATCAAAGGTCCCTTCAGCGGTGAAGGGGGTAATGATGGCAACCATAGATCCGTAAAACATAGCTTCTCCTCTGTCTGCCGCCGGTCAACGATGCCCGGGTGCATGCTGCGATTATCTCTCTGTCACTGTAGTCTTAAATTGAATAAATCCGCAGCCTGGGGGCCGCGGAGTAAACGCTATTGCTATCACAACGCCGTGGGAAAGTAAAGCTCCCACGGCGTTGTTAAACTCAGTGTTTCTGCCAGTTTGTCAGGGGCTTGAAGAAACTTCAGATCCCTGCCTGCGGGGTGGCGTCGACTTCCTCTGACGCGCGTCCTTCGATCTGTTGTTTGCCACGTTTGACCAATAGCCTGACACGATAAAAATAGCGACGGCCATTCTCCAGGCTGAAATCCTCGAAGCGGGCCTCGGTCAGGGGTTGTGCGCTGACCGGGTAAAGGCTTTGCTGATCGTCAAGGCGACGATAGAGCAGGTAACCGATCAGCTCCTCGCCATCACGCAGCTGAGCAGGCTGCCATTGCAGCAGCACCGAGCGATCCTGCGCAGTCGCCACAACCTGCTGTGGTGCCGGGATCGGTTCGACAAACGTCTGGCGCAGGATGATCGGGCGACTCTGTTCACCATCGCTGTCGCGGGCGATTAGCTTGTATTGGTAACCGCTTCCCGCTTGCAGTGGACGGTCGTGGAGCAGATAGCGTTTGTCTGACCGCTGTGCCGGCGTCGGCAGTTCGGGGTTGATGCTGACCAGCAACGACGAACGGTCGAAACATTCGGGGCACTCATTTGCCGGATCATAGCTGCTGCGGTAGATATCGACTACCGGTTGTGCTTTTAGCGGTGAACCATCCTGATTGCTTGTCGGCAGCTGCCAGCCGAGCAGCAACGCATCCCCCTGCTGGCGCAGTTCCGGCGCCTGCACCGATTTCGGTTGCCGGGTTTCCAGCGGTCGTACCGGGCCTTTGTTGCCGCAGGCAGTGAGTAAGGCCAGACAGAGCAGGGCGGAAAAAAGTTTGAATAGTGGCATAAAAATGTCCTGATCAGCGGTTTTTCAGCTGCGCCAGTTCTCGCTCAACCGCTTCACGCGCAGTGCCGCCGGTTGCTTTGCGGGCGTTGACCGAAGCTTCAAGGGTGACGTAATCGTAGATATCCTCTTCGATCAGCTCGGAGAACTCTTTGAACTCGTCAAGGGTCAGTTCTGGGATGTCTTTGCCGTTCTCGACGCAGAAGCGCACGGTCTTGCCGACGACCTCATGGGCCTGGCGGAACGGCAGCCCCTTGCGCACACAGTAGTCAGCGACATCGGTGGCGGTGGAAAAGCCCCGCGCTGCGGCGATACGCATGTTGTCGCCCTTGACCTTCATCTCGGCGATCATGTCGGCGAAGATTTTCAGCGAGCCTTTGACCGTGTCGAGGGTGTCGAACAGCGGTTCCTTGTCTTCCTGCATGTCCTTGTTGTAGGCCAGCGGCAGCGACTTCATCAGCGTCAGCATGCTCATCAGGTTGCCGTAGACCCGGCCGGTTTTGCCACGCACCAGCTCAGGCACGTCCGGGTTTTTCTTCTGCGGCATGATCGAACTGCCGGTGCAGAAGGCGTCGGTCAGTTCGATGAAGTTGAAGTCGGCGCTCGACCAGAGGATCAGTTCCTCCGAAAGGCGCGACAGGTGCATCATCAGGATGCTGGAAAAACTGCAGAACTCGATGGCGAAGTCGCGGTCGGAGACCGAGTCGAGGCTGTTACGGGTCACGCCGTCAAAACCGAGGGTTTCTGCGACCCACTCGCGGTCGATGTTGAAGGTGGTGCCGGCCAGTGCGCCGGCGCCGAGCGGCATCACGTTGAAACGGACGCGCAGGTCCTGCAAGCGGGAAATGTCGCGGGCGATCATTTCGCGATAAGCGAGCATGTGATGCGCATAAAGTACCGGCTGGGCGGTCTGCAGATGGGTGTAGCCGGGCATGATGACGTCGAGGTTTTCTTCTGCCTGCTTGATCAGCGCCGCTTCCAGTTTCGCCAGGTAATCGAGGATGGTGTCGATCTCGTCGCGCAGGTAGAGGCGGATATCGACCGCGACTTGATCGTTGCGACTGCGTCCGGTGTGCAGCTTGCCGCCGACCGCACCGATTCGCTCGATCAGCCGGGCCTCGATATTCATGTGGATATCTTCCAACTCGACCGAGAACTCGACTTTGCCCGCTTCGATATCTTTGAGGATGTCGTTAAGTCCGGCGATGATCTGATTCGCTTCCTCAACTGCAATGATGTCCTGGCGGCCGAGCATCTCGGCGTGGGCCTTGGATCCCTGGATATCGTAAGCGTAGAGGCGTTGATCGAATTCGATCGAGGCGGTGAATTCTTCAACGAATTTATCGGTCGGTTGGGTGAAGCGGCCACCCCAGAGTTTGCTCATGATGTTATTGCTCCAGTTTCTGTGCTGTCGGTTGCAGCCTGTTAGTCGTGAAGATCGGAATTATGCCCGTTCTGGCGACTATCTTCAAGTCGTTGCCAACCGTTTTTAGCAGGTTGGAAAATTCCGTGTATTTTCAAGGGCACCCTGGTGGTGCGTGGGTCGAGTTCGTGGAACATCGGCAGGTTGAAGTAGTAAAGCCGGGTTTCGCTGCCGAAGCGCAAACGGAACACGGGCAGCCCATCGAAATCATCAGCCCGGTACTCGGCGTTGTTCACTGCGGCCATTTTGTGGCTTTTGTGAATAATGACGGCGGAGTGGCCGAAGCTCCAGTTGGGTTTGAACTCGACTCCGCTGGTCGCAGCAGAGGTGTTGCAGAAGACCGTGATCGTGTCCCGAACTCCGGGGGTGTAAGCCAGGTACTCACCATAAAAACCATTGACAACATCGCGAAAAGCCGCATGTTCCGGTTTCGGATTGCACTTGATGACCAGCAGCAGATCAAGCCGTTGACGACTGTGAAAGAAGAGCTGGTTGGCATGTTCGATAATGGCATTGATGTTCGACTGGTACAGATCGCGGTAAACGTAGTCGAGACAGATCAGGCTCATAAAGTTGAAACAGTTCGGCTGGCAGTGAAACAGCGGAAACACTTTACCACGATAAAGGTCATGCTGCGTATCGAGCTGCTCTTCGCCGACAAAAGGATGGCTCTTGGCTTGGGCGAAAACCCGTAATCTGCCACTATTCTCTTTGACCGCAGTAAGACACCAGTTAGTCGGGATTTCGTCAATGTCCCCGGCATCCAGGTCACGGATCACTGAGGCTAGAACCTCGGTATTGTCTTCAGAATAGCGCTGCAGGAAATTGCGGTATTCGGCCAAAGGGACATGTTCGACGCCGAAAACGGTGATCAGGTTGGTCCGGAATCTGTAAGCGATAAATTCCAGCATCTGTTCGACGTACTCTGCCGGCACGGAGGTTTCTGGGAAAATCAGGAAATGACACTTTTTCAAGTTGCCTTCACCGGCAGCAATCAACTCCAGGATCGATTTCAGTTGCGCCCATTTCTGCTCGACATTGGAACCGTCCAGATAGTTTGGAATCTGGCAGATCATGGCATGCAGGTGATGGTCAAGAGGCAGGTCGACGTTAATCTGCTTTTCGATGATTTCAAACATCGTCCAAGCCTCCTCAGCCCTTGGCGTCCGATTTTGACAACGACGTTGCTCCTGGCAGTTCCTGTGAGCGGTCGCTGTCTGTTTCCGGGCAGGGGAGATTGAGATCGGGATAAACCTGATTGAGGATGTGACGACCGCCGGGGGGGATCAGAAGGCTGTGCAGCTCTTCTGTGTCAAACCACTTGGCCTCGGTGCATTCGGTCCCGTTCGGGGTCAGGTCGAACGTTAGGGGCGCAACCCTGTAATAGAGAATGACGAAATGATCGTTTTTGCTGCCAACGTTGACATGCTCATAAACGTCGATCAGTCTTTCGACTCGAATATCGATGCCAATTTCTTCCCGCACTTCCCGATGCAGGGCAGCGATAATCGGCTCACCGTGATCGATCTTGCCGCCCGGCATCACCCACTGGCTGCAGAAGGGTTCGATGCAACGCCGGGTTAGCAGCACCCGGTTTCGCTGGTCGATGATGCAAGCGACCACCGAGGTTTTGATCGACTGTTTTTGGTAGTCCATGCGTTGACCGCTGGAAAGAAAAATCGGGGCACAGCGACCTGTGCCCCGAATCGTTTTACTTCAGATTTTTTTCCATCATGCTGCGAATGCGCAAACGCAGGGCGTTGAGCTTGATGAAGCCCTCGGCGTCCGCCTGGTTGTAAACCTCGTCCGCCTCAAAGGTGGCGAAGTCGACGTTGAACAGCGAGTGGGTATCAGACTTGCGGCCGACGGTGCGGCAGTGGCCTTTGTACAATTTAACGCGGGCAACGCCGTTGACGGTTTTTTGTGTATCGTCGATCAGGGTCTGCAACGCTTCACGCTCCGGCGAGAACCAGTAGCCGTTGTAGACCATGGCAGCATAGCGCGGGACCAGAGAGTCGCGCAGGTTCATCACTTCGCGGTCCATGGTGATCTGCTCGACGCCGCGGTGGGCTTCCTCAAGGATGGTGCCGCCCGGGGTCTCGTAGACGCCGCGGCTCTTCATGCCGACGTAGCGATTCTCCAGCAGGTCGAGACGACCGATGCCATGCTCGTAGCCGTACTGGTTAAGTTTGGCCAGCAGGTCAGCCGGGGAGAGGCGCTCGCCGTTGACGGCGACGGCATCACCCTTTTCAAACTCGATCTCGAGAAATTCCGGAGTGTCCGGGGCGTCTTCCGGACGTTTGGTCAGGACATACATTTCTTCCGGAGCTTCTGCCCAGGGATCCTCCAGCACGTCGCCTTCGAAGGAGATGTGCAGCAGGTTGCGGTCGGAGCTCCAGGGGAACTTCTTGCTGGTCGGAACCGGAATGCCGTGCTTCTTGGCGTAATCTTCCAGTGCGGTGCGGCTGTTCAGATCCCACTCGCGCCAAGGAGCGATGACCTTGACACTCGGGTCGAAGTGGTAGTAGCCGAGTTCGAAACGGACCTGGTCGTTGCCTTTGCCGGTGGCGCCGTGGGAAACAGCGTCGGCGCCTTCCTTGGCGGCGATTTCCATCTGCGCCTTGGCGATCAGCGGGCGAGCGATGGATGTGCCGAGGAAGTAGCGTCCCTCGTAGATAGCGTTGGCGCGGAACATCGGGAAAACGAAGTCACGCACGAACTCTTCACGCAGGTCGAGGATGTGGCAGGCACTGGCGCCGGTATCGGCAGCCTTTTTCGGAATACCATCCAACTCTTCGCCCTGACCCAGGTCGGCCGAAAAGGCGACGACTTCGCAACCATATTCTTCGATCAGCCATTTAAGAATGATCGAGGTATCCAACCCGCCGGAGTAGGCGAGGACGGCCTTTTTAACTTCACCTTGTTTACCCATATCTTTTCTCCTTGAGAACAGGCTCTTTTGTCGGCCTGGTTTTATAGTTTGATCACGTAAGTATCGGATATTTTATCATGAAGCCCTTGCTTTTGCCGGTCGAATGCAATCATTAAATAGCCGATGGCAAAAATGATTCCGGCAACGAACTTTCCAACAACCTCGCGCAGGGCTGCACGATTGTAATTTATCTGGCTGCCATCACAGCAAATAACCTTGATGCGCAGTGCCATCTTGCCCGGTGTTTGCCCGCAGTTTCCGGTAAAGACGATGTAGTAAGCAATGCCGAGCAGGTAATTGAAAAGGATTACCAGAACGGCGAGATTCTGTGGAGCCTTTATCGCGGTGGCCATGCCAAAGACTGCCAGGATCGAACCGAGCAATGTCTGCAGGATGAAAATGATCAGTCCATCCAACAAGGTGGCGATCAGGCGTAACCAAAATCCTGCTTTTGGTCGCTCGACTGCTTTCGTTTTTCTTCTGCTCCCCGGGGCCGGTTGAGGGCTCAGTAACTTCTCAGCCGGCTCCGCTGCAGACTTCGTTTCAGCTGCCAAGCTGAAATCCTGAGCGCATTTCGGACAGGTTGCCCGGGTTGTGCCAAGAGGCACAGCTGATGGGTCAACCTGCTTGCTGTAATTGCAGCGCGGGCACGTAATGCGCATAAAATTTATTTCGCCATCAAGCTGGCCATAATTGCTTTCTGCACGTGCAGACGATTTTCCGCTTCGTCGAAAATGATCGAGTTAGGGCCTTCGATCACCTCGTCGGTGATTTCTTCGTCACGGTGTGCCGGCAGGCAATGCATGACGACGCAATCGGCAGCGGCCATCTTGACCAGTTCGCTGTTGATCTGGAAGCCGACGAAGGCTTTTTCCCGCTCTGCCTGCTCCTCCTCCTGCCCCATGCTCGCCCAGACATCGGTGTTGAGCACATCGGCACCGGCAGCGGCTTCCTTCGGGTCGTTGGTGAAGATCAGTTTGGCACCTGCTTTTTCTGCCCGGGCGATAACGGCGGCATCCGCCTCGTAGCCTTTAGGCGTGGCCACGCGCAGCTCGAAACCGAAAATAGCAGCCGCGTTGATCCAGCTGTTGGCCATGTTGTTGCCATCGCCGATCCAGCAGTACTTCAGGTTGCGGTAATCCTCTTTATGTTCCTGCACCGTCATCAGATCGGCCATGATCTGGCAGGGGTGATACATATCGGTCAGGCCGTTGATCACCGGAGCGTCGCAATACTCGGCAAATTCCTCGACTGCAGCCTGCGAATAGGTCCGGATCATGATACCGTCACAGTAACGACCCATCACCCGGGCCGTGTCCTTGATCGGTTCACCGCGGCCCATCTGGGTATTACCGGAAGAGAGGAACAGGGCGTGACCACCAAGCTGGAACATACCGACCTCGAAAGAGACGCGGGTCCGGGTCGAGCTTTTTTCGAACAGCATACCTAGGGTCTGGCCTTCGAGCAGCTTGTGCGCCTCTCCAGCTTTCTGCTTCGCTTTCAGCTCTTTTGCCAGGGCGAACATTTTTTCCAGATCGGCCAGCGACCAATCGGACAGGCAAAGGAAATCTTTCATCATTTTTTCTCCTGATATTCGGCAAAAATCCCCTCGAGGATTTCTATCATCTGGTCGATTTCATCAGTATCTATGATCAAGGGTGGAACGAACCGCAGAACTTTGTCGACGGTACAGTTGATCAGCAGGCCACGTTCGAGTGCTGTTTTGACCATTTCGCCGCCAGCAATGTTCAGTTCCATGCCGATGATTAGGCCGCGGCCGCGAACCTCGACGACGAAGTCGTACTTTTCCTGCAGCTCTTCCAGCTTAGCACGCAGGTAATCGCCCGTTTTGCGACAGTTTTCGAGGACACCATCTTCAAGGTAAACTTTCATCGCGGCCAGTGCTGCACTTGCCAGCAGCGGGTTGCCGCCGAAGGTCGAACCGTGGGTCCCAGGGCCGAGGGCGCCGGCATGTTTTTCGCGGCTGATCATGGCGCCGATCGGCGGTCCACCGGCCAGAGCTTTAGCCAGGGTCATGATGTCCGGCTCGACTCCTTCCTGCTGGTAGGCGAACAGCGAACCGGTCCGGCCGCAGCCGACCTGAACCTCGTCGAAGATCAGCAGCAGGTTGTTCTCGTCGCACAGCTCGCGGATCGATTGCAGGTAGCCGGCGGGCGGAATGTTGACGCCACCTTCGCCCTGTACCGGTTCCAGCATGATAGCGCAGGTGTTCGGACCGACCGCCGCGCGCATCGCTTCGAAATCGCCGAAGGGCACGTGTTTGAAGCCGGGTAGCATCGGTGCGAAACCTTCTTTGACTTTATCCTGGCCGGTGGCGCTGATACCTGCCAGGGTCCGGCCATGGAAAGAGGCGACGGCAGTGATCACCTCGTTACGCTCTTTGCCGTGGTTCTCGTAGCTGTATTTGCGCGCCAGCTTGATCGCTGCTTCGTTGGCTTCGACACCGGAGTTGCAGAAGAACACCCGGTCACCGAAGGAGTGCGTGCAAAGCAGTTCCGCCAGCTCAATCTGCTGAGGGATGTGGTAGAAGTTGGAGCAGTGCAGCAGTTTGCCAGCCTGCTCCTGAATCGCCTTGACGACCTTTGGATGGCAGTGGCCCAAATTGTTGACCGCAACACCCGCAAGAAAATCGAGGTAGCGCTTGCCATCGACGTCGAGCAGCCAGCAACCGTCGCCGCAGTCGGCAACCAGCGGGTAACGGCCGTAGGTGGCAGCAACATGAGTCAGCCCCCGGTCGATCCACTCTTGTGATTTGCTCATTTGTCGAACCTCGCAACCGCGGTACCGATCCCCTTGTCGGTAAAGATCTCGAGCAGGCAGGCGTGCTCCATCCGGCCATCGATGATGTGGGCTTTGAAAACGCCCTCTTCAACCGCATCGACGCAACAGTTGATTTTCGGGATCATGCCACCGGAGATGGTTTCATCGTTGATCAGGTCGGGCACCCGGCCAACGTCAATGGTCGAAATCAGCTTGCCCTGTTTGTCTTTCACCCCTTCGATGTCGGTCAGCAGGATCAGCTTTTCAGCTTTCAACGCCCCGGCTATGCGACCGGCAACCAGGTCGGCATTGATGTTGTAGGTTTCGCCGTTCAGGCCGACGCCGATCGGTGCGATCACTGGGATGAAATTACTCTCTTCCAGCGCGCTGATCACGGTTGGATCGACGCTTTCAACCTCACCGACCATGCCGATATCGATAATTTCGGGTGTCAGGGTCTCCGGGTTGACCGCCTTCATCTCCAGCTTACGGGCGCGGATCAGGCCGCCGTCCTTGCCGGTCAGGCCGACCGCTTTGCCGCCGTGCAGGTTGATGTTTTTGACGATCTCCTTGTTGACCTTGCCGCCGAGCACCATCTCGACCACGTCCATGGTGGCGCTGTCGGTGACCCGCATTCCTTGAATGAAGTTGCTTTCGATCTTCATCGCTTCGAGCACTTTACCGATCTGTGGCCCACCGCCGTGGACCACGACCGGGTTCAGGCCGATGTACTTCATCAGGATGATGTCACGGGCGAAGCCCTCTTTCAGTTTTTCTTCGACCATGGCGTTACCGCCGTATTTGATGACGATGGTTTTGCCGTAGAAGTTTTTGATCCACGGCAGTGCTTCCATCAGCACGTTCGCTTTATTTATAAGTTCTTGCATTCTCTGTTTACCTCGGAGCGTTGATGCTCCTGAACTGCGTTAAAGAATGTATCTCGACAGATCCTCGTCTTTGCTGATGTCTGACAATCGTCGTCGGACCTCTTCAGCATCGATCACCACCTTGTTGTCAGTCAACTCCGGGGCGTCGAAAGAGAGCTCTTCCAGCAGCTTTTCCATGATGGTGTGCAGCCGCCGCGCACCAATATTCTCAGTGCGGTCGTTGACGGTTTTGGCCATCAGGGCAATTTCGCGTATCGACTCTTCCGTGAACTCGAGGTCGATTTTTTCCGTTTCCAGCAGCGCTTTGTACTGCCGTGTGAGGGCGTTCTTCGGCTCGGTCAGGATGCGGTAGAATTCTTCTTCGCCGAGGCTGTCCAGTTCGACCCGGATCGGGAAACGACCCTGCAGTTCCGGGATCAGGTCGGAGGGTTTCGAAACGTGGAAAGCGCCGGCCGCGATGAACAGCACGTGGTCAGTTTTCACCGGTCCATGCTTGGTGTTGATGGTGCTGCCCTCAACGATCGGTAGAATGTCACGTTGCACCCCTTCGCGGGAAACTTCCGGGCCGCTCATGCCTTCACGGCTGGCGATCTTGTCGATCTCATCTATGAAAATAATGCCGCTCTGCTCGGTCCGCTCGCGCGCCAGGGTGGTGACCTTCTCCATGTCGACCAGCTTTTCAGCTTCCTGCTGGTTGAGGATTTCCCTCGCCTCGCTGACCTTGATCCGCTTGCGCTTGGTCTTTTTCGGGAACAGGTTGCCGAACATTTCCTTCATGTTCATGCCGAGGTCTTCACCGCCCTGCGGAGTGAGAATATTCATCGTCGGCATGCTGCTCGATTCGGTTTCCAGCTCGACGAAGCGATCATCAAGTTCACCCATGCGCAGCAGCTTGCGCAGCTTGTCGCGGGTGTGCTGGTGCTTCTCCTGCTTGTCCGGCGAATTGTCGGCGTCGCCCGGCAGCAGCAGGTCGAGCAGTTTCTCCTCGGCGTTCGCTTCCGCTTTGACGTGCTGGTGCTTTGCTTCCTCTTCCTTGACCATGATGATGGCCAGTTCAAGCAGGTCGCGCACCATGCTCTCGACGTCGCGGCCGACGTAACCGACCTCGGTGAACTTGCTCGCTTCGACCTTGATGAACGGAGCCTGGGCAAGTTTTGCCAGGCGCCGGGCGATCTCGGTTTTACCGACGCCAGTGGGGCCAATCATGATAATATTTTTCGGTACGATCTCGTCGCGCAGGTCAGCGTTCTCCACCTGCTGGCGCCGCCAGCGGTTGCGCAGGGCGACGGCAACGGCACGCTTGGCGTCGTTCTGGCCGATGATGTAGCGATCCAGTTCGGAAACGATTTCTCTCGGGGTAAAGTTTGTCACTTGATGACCTCAACAGCGATCTGGTCGTTGGTGTAAATGCAGATTTCCGCGGCAATTTTCAGCGCTTCCTCAGCGATCATTTCGGCCGGGTGTTCCGAGTGGCGCAGCATGGCTCGGGCCGCTGCCTGGGCAAAGCTTCCGCCGGAACCAATGGCAGCGACACCGTCATCCGGTTCAATGACATCACCGGCACCGGAAATCACCAGTGAGCAGTCCTTGTCGGCAACGATCAGCAAAGCTTCAAGGCGGCGCAGCACGCGGTCGGTGCGCCAGTCTTTGGCCAGCGCAACGGCGGCACGTTGCAGGTTGCCGCGAAATTCCTGCAGCTTGGCTTCAAATTTTTCGAACAGGGTAAAGGCATCGGCGGTACTGCCGGCAAACCCTGCCAGAACCTGGTCCTGGTAGAGGCGGCGGATCTTGCGTGCGCCGTGCTTCATTACGGTGTTGCCGAGGCTGACCTGCCCATCTCCTGCCAAAGCGACCTGGTCGCCCCGACGAACACAGCAGATTGTTGTTCCCTTGAACATCGGCATTCTCCTGAAATCAGCTTGCGGGGTGAAAAAAAGACGAAATATAGCACAAAGGACCGGTGGAAAAAAGCTTTAGATCACTGAAATGGCGGGGGAAATAGCAGTTTTTTCGTTCGCTCGAATTATTCCGGCAGGGGGAATTCGATTGTGGCGACGGTTCCCAGGCTGGGGCTGCTGTCGAGGTGGAGTTTTCCGCCCATGTTGCGGACGAACTCACGGGCATAGAAAAGGCCGAGGCCAAAGCCTCGAATCTGACCAGTATTCTCCAGGTCGACCTGGTAGAACTTGTTGAAAATTTTTGGCATTTCGTCTGCCGGTATGCCGCAGCCGGTATCGCTGATCTGTAACTTGACCAGGTTGTCGTTGAGGCTGCCTTCGAACGTAATGCTGCCACCTTCGGGGGTGAACTTGATCGCGTTATCAAGCAGAGCACGGATGGCGAAGCTGATCCGCTCGCGGTCGAGTACAATCGGTTCCGGCGGCAGGGGAGGCTCGATGTTTATCCGGAAATCGATCTGTTTGTTGGCCGCGGCAATTTCCATTGCTGCTGCAACCTGCCGCGCCACTTTGCCAAGTTCGATTTGCTCAAGCTTTATGTGCCCATCCTGCAGGATAACGTTGCTGAAATATAGCAGGTCTTTGATCAGGTGTTCCAGGTGGAGGGCTTCCGCCTGCACCATTGACAAGGTTTTCTGGAAGCCTTCTTCGTTGGGGTCGCCGATGCCATCGGCGATATTCTGTACGAACAGAGAGATCGCAGTCGTCGGGGTTTTCAATTTGTGCGAGATCAGGCCGAGGAAATCACTCTTTAACTTGTCGAGCTGCTTCAGGTTGGCAATCTCTTTGCGCATGACTACTTTGTCGAGCACTTTGTCGACAGTGGTACGCAATTGCAGCAGGTTGATCGGTTTGCTGATGAAGTCATCAGCGCCCGCTTTCAGTGCCTGCAGAATGACCTCTTTTTCGGTGTAGCCGGTCATCAGGATGACGGCCAGGTCCGGCTGCTCGCGCTTGATTGTGCGCAGCAGATCCAGCCCGTTCATGTTCGGCATCATCACGTCGCTGAGGATGATGTCGACGTCATGTTTCTCCAGCACGTTGAGGGCCTGGCGGCCATCCCCCGCCTGGACAACATCAAAATTGTTGAGGGCACGGGCGCAGAGCTGGCAGATGATCGGCTCATCATCGACGACCAGCAGGGTCTTTTTTTTCTGCTCCTGAATTAATTCAGGTTGGCTGACCAGCTCTTGTTGCAACATCCGTGTTTATTCCATCAGAAAGAGATCTTTTCAGAAAACGTGACTTCCGACAAATATAGCCGATCTGCAGGAGAAGTCTAGAGTTCTGCTTGTAGGCGTTAGCCCAGCAGCTCTTTCAGCTGCTCCGGTGCGGCCTGCAACAGAGCTTCGACCTTATCGACATCGGCACCGCCTGCCTGAGCCAGTTCCGGTTTGCCGCCACCGCGACCACCGACAATGGCAGCCAGCGGTTTGATCAGGTCCCCTGCTTTGACTTTGCTGGTTAGGTCCTTGGTGACGGCAACCAGCAGGGCGACCTTGCCGCCTTCGGTCGATGTCAGCACCAGCACGCCGGAACCGAGCTTGTCGCGCAGCTGGTCGGAGAACTCGCGCAGGCCTTTGCCGTCAACGCCGTCGACCTTGACTGCCAGCAGTTTGACCCCGGCAACATCCTGTGTTTGATTGACCAGCTCGCCACTTTTGTCGGCGTTGGCCTTGGCTTGCAGCTGCTCGACCTCTTTTTCCAGCTCTTTCTGCTGCTCGAGAAGCTTCTGCAGCCGGGTTTCCAGCTGGGCCGGCTCTGCCTTGACCAGGTTGGCCAAACGTTGCAGGGCCTGCTGTTGCTGGTGAACCTGGGCCAGTGCACCATCGCCTGTGACCGCTTCGATCCGGCGGACACCGGCAGCGATGCCGCCTTCGGACAGAATGCGGAACAGGCCGATGTCGCCGGCTGCACTGGCGTGGGTGCCGCCGCACAGTTCCATGCTGTAGTCGCCGACGCTGATAACGCGGACCTCGTCGCCATATTTTTCGCCGAACAGCGCCATGGCACCGGCCTGCTCAGCAGTATCGGCCGCCATCACATCCGATTTGACTGCTGCGTTGACGCGAATCTGCTTGTTGACCTCTTCCTCGATCTTGATGATTTCCTCGGTCGTGACCGGCGAGAAATGGGTGAAGTCGAAACGCAGTCGATCCGGGGTAACTAGCGAGCCCGCCTGCTTGATGTGGTCGCCAAGGATCTTCTGCATCGCGGCCTGCAGCAGGTGGGTGGCGGTGTGGTTAAGGACGATCTTCTGGCGGCGTTCGGCGTCGACACTGATCGTTGCCTCGGCACCTTTTTGCACCGAACCGGTGACCACTTCGCAGACATGGCTGAAAAGGTTTTCCAGCGGTTTCTTGGTGTCGATGATGCGCAGGGACGCATCCGCGGTACTGATGTTCCCGGTGTCGCCGACCTGGCCACCCGACTCGCCGTAACAGGGAGTGACGGCAGTGATGACTTCGACGGTTTCACCACAGACGGCTTCATCGACCAGTACGCCATCTTTGATCAGCGCCAGTACGGCGCCTTTGTCTTCAGTTTTTTCGTAGCCGCTGAAAGTGGTTTTGATGCCCTCATCGACCAGTTTCTTGTAAATCGCTGAAACGGCTTCTTCGCCCGAACCTTTCCAGTGCTCGCGCGCTTTTGCACGCTGAGCTTCCATGCAGGTTTCGAAGCCGGCTTCGTCAAGCTCAAAGCCATCCTTTTCAACGATATCGGCAGTCAGGTCGACGGGGAAGCCATAGGTGTCATAGAGTTTGAAAACGGTTTCTCCCGGAATGACCTTCTGACCGGTTTTTTCCAGTGCCGCGATCTCTTCCTGCAGAATGCGCAGGCCGTTGCCGAGCGTGGCAATGAAGCGTTCTTCTTCGTTCTGTACCACTTTGGCGACAAAGTCTTTACGCGCGGCTTCGCTTGGATAGGCCTTGTTCATAAATTCGAGGACGAAGGTCGCTGTTTTGAACAGCACCGGATCTTCAAAACCGAGCATCTTGGCGTGACGCATCGCCCGGCGCATGATGCGGCGCAGCACGTAGCCGCGACCTTCGTTGGAAGGCAGCACGCCGTCGGCGATCAGGTAAGCGGTAGCGCGACTGTGGTCGGCCATGACCCGCATCGAGACGTCATTCTCGTCGTTGTCACCGTAGGTTTTGCCGGAGAGTTTTTCGATGTAGGCGATGATGTCACGCAGCAGGTCGGTATCGTAGTTTGACTGCACCTTCTGCATAACGGTCGCCAAGCGCTCCAGTCCCATGCCGGTATCGACCGCCGGTTTCGGTAGCGGTACCAGCTCGCCGTCCGGTTGCCGGTCGAACTGCATGAAGACGTTGTTCCAGATCTCCATGTAGCGGTCGCAATCGCAGCCGACGGTGCAGTCGGGCGAATCACAGCCGACTTCCGGGCCGTTGTCGTAGAAAATCTCAGAGCAGGGGCCGCAGGGCCCGGTGTCACCCATCGACCAGAAGTTGTCCTCCTCGAAACGGAAGATTCGCTCACGCGGGACGCCTTCCTGCTTGTGCCAGATATCGGCCGCTTCGTCGTCAGTGGTGTAAACCGAAACGTAAAGCTTGTCGATATCGAGACCCATGTCCTTGGTCAGAAATTCCCAGGCGTACGCAATCGCTTCTTTTTTGAAATAATCGCCGAAAGAGAAGTTGCCGAGCATCTCGAAGAAGGTGTGGTGGCGGGCGGTGCGACCGACGTTTTCCAGGTCGTTGTGCTTACCGCCAGCACGAACACACTTCTGCGAGGTGGTGGCGCGGACATAATCACGCTTCTCTGCGCCGAGGAAGCAATCCTTGAACTGGTTCATCCCGGCGTTGGTGAACAGCAGGGTTGGATCGTTGTGCGGAACCAGCGAAGAGGAGGAAACAACGCGGTGCTCCCGCTCTTCGAAAAATTTCAGGAAACGGGCGCGGATTTCATTACCGGTGATCATTTGTACAGCCTTTCTCGATCGTTATTTCAATATTAAATGGGCTAACCATTGAATTTAGCAGGATTGAATCAGCGATAATAATCCAAGTCGGCTGGATTGAAAAGGGCTTTGTCAGCTAGGTTGTTAAGTATGACGAAGAAGAGGAAAAGAAATTTTTGACATGGAATTTTATTTCGGCGTATATTTTAGGAATTATTAATAAGATTTGTGCGTTTCGGCAGAGGGGAAAATGGGCAAAAATATCACTGTAGGAACATTGGGTCATATATTTCTGTGGTCGATCTGTTGCTGTCTGCTCCTCTTTGTGCCTTCCGCAGGGAACACTGCTAACTATTCTGACTCTGCGCATGGCGATCCCGGTTACGGTGTATTGCGAAGCAGCATGCCATCGACTTACGCGCAGGGGAATTGCGGGCACTGCCATGAGCAGCATGAAGCGGCCAAGTCTGGGCTGTTGTTCGCGACCAATTTTAGTGGCAAGATGACCAATCCTTACACCGCTGCTGATAACGCCTGCTTTCAGTGCCATCAGGATGCTTCGAGCCAAAGTGGCGGAATTACCAACAATAACTACAGTGCGACCTTCGGTGGGGCGACGGCTGAATCTGACAGCATCATGGATGCGTTCAACCAGAGTTCCTATCACAACCTTTACGATATTCAGCAATACATAACCGGCAGTCGGGGGACCAAGAGCTTTTCCAATTTCTCAGCCCTGTACAATCCCTGCAGCGGTTGCCATAACGCCCACTTGGCTAAAGCGAATAAACGCTCAACCGGCGACCCGACGGAAACTGTCATGTCGAAACCTTCCGATCATGAAAATCTTTGGGGCGATGACAATGGCACAACCGAGCTGATGACGAGTTACGGAACCGGTTACCAGCCGCCGCTTTACGATGGCAGTAGTACGCTGCTGGAACCGGACGGCCTGTCAACATCGGCAACCACGCAGGCTGGAAAAACCCCGAATTACAATGCTTTCTGTACCGATTGTCACAATTCGACAAATGTTATTTATAGCACCGAGTTGGGGCGAAACTTACGGACGTTCAATTGGTCGCTGGAAGTGCATGGGGAGGATACTGCGTCTGACGATTCGAGTTCGTATTCGGGTTGGGGTGGTAGTGGGTCAGAGACAGAGATGCAATCGCCCTATTCCGATTCCAATCTGGGAAGCTATGTCCTGTCCTGTATGGATTGTCACGAGCCGCATGGGTCGAGTAACGCTTATCTGATTCGTACGAGTATCAATGCCGGTTCGGTCAGTTTGCCGTCTGGATCCAGTAATTGGGATAACGTTTGCTCACGTTGTCACGCGGTTGCAAGTGATTTGAGAAATTTGCATCACCGCGTTAAAGATGATGGAGATTATAGTTGTAGCGATTGCCATATCGGTAGCACCAGAGATGGAAATATTAGGCCCTGTATTGAATGTCATTACCACGGTTCCTCATTCAGGGGCTTGAAGACCTTCTGATTATTTTGGTACCTTCTTAATTACCTGAAATATTTCCCCCAAACCAAACCCGCGTCGCTGGAAATAACTGACCACCCGGCGCCGCTGTTTTTCATTCGCTGCTTGATAATCGAAGCCGGGAAACTTTCGCTCCAGTTGCTGCCGCAGTAGCTGATCGGTTTCGAACTCCTGCCCGATTTTTTCCAGTGCCTGTTCGGCTGTCGCATCGTCGATACCCCGACGTCGCAAATCGAGCAGCACTTTCCTGCCGACTCCTTTGCCACTGCGCATCAATGCGCGGGCACGCTCTGTCGCGTACCTTTCATCGTTCAGGTAGTTGTACTCGCGGCATTTTTCCAGGCAACCGTCGATAGCAGACGCTGAAAAGCCGAGCTGTTTCAGTTTTGCGGTCAGCTCGGCTTCACTGCGATCCCGTCCGGTCAGCAACCGCAGGGCGGTTGCGAAGATATCAGAATCTTTCGAGTTTGATGTTGCCATCCTCGTCCAGTCCGGTGTCCTCTTCCTCTTCTTTTTCTTCGGAGGTCAGCACTTCCTCTTCCAGCTTTTTGCCCTGCTCGAAATCACTCCAGGAGGTGTCGGAGGTGGAGTCGATGCCGGAGAACTTGAGCTTGAAGTCATCCGGGTTGGAGCTTTGGCGCAGTGCCTCATCGAAGGTGATGGCCTCTTTTTTGACCAATGTCATCAGCGCCTGGTCAAAGGTCTGCATGCCGTAGGTGGTGTAGCCCTTGGCGATTGCATCCTTAAGTTGGTTGGTTTTCTCCCGGTCGTCAATCAAATCACGAACGCGCGCGGTAGAAACCATGACCTCGACCGCTGCGACCCGCCCTTTGCCTTCAGCGCGAGGGATCAGGCGCTGGGAGACAACGCCTTTAAGGACGCCGGAGAGCTGCAGGCGGATGTGACGTTGTTGGTGTGGCGGGAACATGGAAATGATCCGGGTGATGGTTTCCGGGGCGTCGATGGTGTGCAGGGTCGACAGAACCAGGTGCCCGGTTTCGGCAGCGGCCAGGGCCGTCTCGGCGGTTTCAACGTCACGCATCTCACCAACCAGGATGACGTCCGGGTCCTGCCGCAGGGCGCTCTTCAGCGCCGGGGCAAAGCCTTCGGTATCAAAGCCGACTTCGCGCTGGTTGATGATACATTTACGGTCGCGGTGGAGGTATTCTATCGGGTCTTCAATAGTGACGATGTGGGCGGTTCTGGTGCTGTTGATGTGGTCGATCATTGCCGCCAACGTGGTTGATTTACCGGTTCCGGTAGCGCCGGTCACCAGTACCAGCCCGCGCTGTTCGGCGGCGATTTTCTTCAGCACTTCCGGCATCAGCAACTCGTCAAGCGTGGCAATCTTGTAGGGGATCGCGCGAAAAACCGCCGAAACCGTATTGCGTTGGGAAAAGACATTGACGCGAAAACGACCCAGTCCGGGAACGCCGTAAGCGAGGTCGACTTCGTTGTGCTCTTCAAAAGTGCGTCGCTGCTTATCGTTCATGATGCTTTTGCACATTTCGCTGACCGACTCCGCAGTCAGCCGTGGCGCTTTTGGCAGTGGACGCAGGTTGCCGTCAACACGAAATACCGGCGGCAGACCCGCTTTAAGATGAACGTCCGACGTTTGGGCTTTTAGAGCCATTGCAAGAATGTCATTCAGTTCCATAGTTTCTTTCCTGGCGGTTTACTTACCAATTAGTTGTTTTCTTCTTCCGTTGCAGCGACCGGCTCGCCGCCCAGCCCGTACATTTCGCGGAGCTTGCCTTCGATTTCATCGGCGATTTCCGGGTTCTCTTTCAGGTACTGCTTGACGTTCTCCCGGCCCTGGCCGATGCGGGTGCCGGCGTAAGAAAACCAGGAGCCGCTCTTCTCGACGATGTCGTTATCGACGCCGAGATCGAGGATATCTCCCTCGCGGGAAATGCCGGTACCATACATAATATCAAATTCTGCCTGCTTGAATGGTGGGGCCACTTTATTTTTTACCACTTTGACCCGGGTGCGCCCGCCGATGACATCCTGACCGTTTTTCAGCGATGCGATACGGCGGATGTCCATCCGTACTGAAGAGTAGAATTTCAGCGCATTACCACCGGTGGTGGTCTCCGGGTTGCCGAACATGACGCCGATTTTCATGCGGATCTGGTTGATGAAAATAATACAGCAGTTCGACTTGGCAACGGTCGCGGTCAGTTTACGCAGCGCCTGCGACATCAGTCGCGCCTGCAGGCCCATATGCGAATCGCCCATCTCGCCTTCAATTTCGGCACGTGGTGTCAGTGCCGCAACCGAGTCGACCACCAGCACGTCGATGGCGCCACTGCGGACCAGCATCTCGGTGATTTCCAGCGCCTGCTCACCGGTGTCCGGTTGGCTGACCAGCAGGTCGTCCGCCTTTACGCCGAGGTGGCCGGCGTACTGAATGTCGAGGGCGTGCTCGGCGTCGACAAAAGCAGCGATACCCCCTTGCTTCTGCACTTCGGCGACGATGTGCAGGGCGAGGGTGGTTTTGCCGGATGATTCCGGACCGAAGATTTCGATGATCCGCCCCTTCGGCACACCGCCGAGACCGAGGGCGAGGTCGAGGCTCAGGGCGCCGGTTGGGATATATTCGATCGAGGGCATCTGGTAATCGGAACCGAGGCGCATGATGCTGCCCTTGCCGAACTGTTTTTCAATCTGGCCCATGGCCAGTTCAAGAGCGCGGTTCTTGTTTTCGTCTGCCATTTTTTATCTCCCTTGGCGAATAAATTCTATTCGAATGAATGCGTTGTCTGTTGTTTGAAGACTGCTGTCGTTTGTGCCCTGTGGATGGCACCTTTCGGAGTCAGCTTGCTAGTATACAGGATCATTCTGTCAATTTTCATACTGCCGCAGCTTTGTGACAGAAAAGGGCACAAGGCTTCCGTTGTTGGCGGTGGCTGACGAAAGCGGCCGATCGTCAGGTGTGGCCGATAGCGACGCTGCTCGATCTCCAGGCCTGCACTCAGCAGTTGCTTGCTCAATTCTTCCTGCAGGGCGATCAGCTCTGCTTCAGGTTCGACCCCCAGCCAGAGGATGCGTGGCCGTTTAGCATTCGGGAAGAAACCGAGACCCTTCAGTAAGACATTAAAGATCTCTTTCTTTTGTCCTATCGATAGCACATGCTGACCGATTTCCGCAAGCTGCTCCGGTGTCAGGTCGCCAAGAAAATTCAAGGTCAGGTGCAGGTTTTCACTGCGGGGTGTTTTCAGAAGCGGTTGCAGGGCACGGAGTTGCTGTTGCAGTTTGCCGATGCGTCGACGCGTCTGCTCCGGTAAGGGGATGGCAATGAAGGAGCGCAGCAACTCAGTCATCGGCCTTGCGCGACCGATAAAGCGGCATCAGGATATGGAAGCAGCTGCCGGTTTCGCTTAACTTGGAGTTGTCGACCCAGATCATGCCGCCGTGGGCTTCAATCATCCCTTTTGCCAGCGGCAGGCCGAGCCCGGCGCTTGGCCCCTGGGCTGCGTACTGTTCTTTCCCATGCTGATTGATATCCCCGGCTCCCTGGAACTTGTCGAAAATCAGCAGGCGATCTTTTTCGGCGATGCCAACCCCGCTGTCGCTGATGCAGATTTCGATGTGGTCGAGCAGCGGCTTCTTCTGGAAAAAAGAGGGGCTGAAAATTTCGATTTCCCTTTTCTGGTCGAGCAACTCTTCGGCCGTTCGATGATGGGCTTCCAGCTTGACCAGGCCGCCGAGTGGCGTGAATTTGAGAGCATTTTTCATGATCCGCTCAAGGGCCTGGCGCAGATGGTGGTGATCGCCGACCGGGGCAATGTGATCGGGACATTCGCCGATTTCCAGGGACAACTGACGACGCAGAGCTTCGTCGCCAAATTGCAGCGACAGCTCGCCGAACATCAGTGGCAGGTCGATGTGCTCCTGCGCCAGATAGATGTCCTGGGCTTCGATACGTGCAATTTCCAGCAGGTCTTCAACCAGGTTGTTAAGCCGCTGGCTGCCTTTGTCAATGGTGTCGAGCAGAATGTGACACTCTTCCGGCAGGTCGTCACGCTGCCCGTCCAGCATCTCTGCGGCTGTCATAATCCAGGTCAGCGGTGTGCGCAACTCATGCGAAGCGAGGGCGAGAAAGCGATCCTTCATCTGGTTTGCTTTCTCCAGCGACCGGTTGCTCTCCTCCAGTCGCATGACGTGCTCGCGCAATTGGCGACGTGAGCGATCCAGTTCTCGCTGGCTGGCATGGGTCAGGCGATGTTGCCACTCAAGTTTTTCTACCAGTTCGGAGGCGTCGATGGCTGATGCGAGCAGGCGACAGCACTCATCCAGCAGCTCAACTTCAGGCTGGCTGTACTGACGTGGCTGTTGTTGAAACAAAAAGAGTACACCGATCAGCCGTTCATGGGCGATCAGTGGATGGGCCTGCAAGCTCTGCCAGCCTGCATCCAGAAGGGCCTTGTGGTGTAGCTCTTCGGCTTGTGGCAAGTCGTGCCAGCTGTGCGCCCGATTGGTGTCGATAACAGAAGAGACCAGGCCTTTCCCGGCGGGAATCTTCTGCAGAGACTGGCTCAGTTCGTCACTGATGCCCTGCGTTGCTACCAGGTGCAGGGGAGAGGCCGGGCTGTTCAGCTGGTAGATGCCGCAGCCGCTTGCCCCGAAATTGTTGTGCAGCATCTCCAGCGCAGTGTCGAGCAGAAGTCCGCGCTCGCGGACATTCGCCGTCAGACCGGCTATCTGGTGCAACAGCTGCAGGCGAGACAGGTCGCAGGTCGGATCGATCCTTGCGCTGATGCTCGCTGACTTTTTCTTCGACCCAGAACTCATAGTCTGTCCCGATTTTTAATCCTTTGCATAGCGTAATGCGAAGCGGCGCAGCCACTCCAGCGCCATGACTGCACTCATGCGTTGAACTTTATGGCGATCACCATTGAAGCGATAGCCTTTGACGTGCACCCCTTCCGGGTTCGCCAGCGCCATGAAAACGGTGCCGACCGGTTTCTCTTCAGTGCCGCCGTCTGGCCCGGCGATGCCAGTGATCGAGAGCGCCAGATCGGTGCCGGTGGCACGACGCAGGCCGATTGCCATGGCTCTGGCGCACTGCTCGCTGACAGCTCCGTGCTGCTGCAGGATCGGCAGGGGAACCTGCAGCCAGTCCTGCTTGGCCGAGTCGGCATAAGTAACTGCACCCCGTTCGAGAAAGGCGGATGCACCCGGTTGGCTGGTGAGCATGCTGGCGACCAGCCCGCCGGTGCAGGATTCCGCCAGAGAAAGCGACAACCCGGCTTCAATCAGCAGTTTGCCGACAACTTCTTCCGGTGTTTGCTCGTCGCGGGCCATGATGTGCTCGCCGAGCACTTCCAGCAGAATCGTCTCAGCCTGATCCAGCCTTTGCGTGGCATCGTCACCGTCAGCGCGCAGCTTGACCAGCACCAGCGGGTAATCGAGAGCGAAGGCGACATCGACCCCTTGCGGCAGTTGCGAATAGGGGATCAGCGCGTCAACCTTGGGCTCAGGCAGACCGAACAGTTTGAACAGCCGCTGCTGGCGCGCCGCTTCCGGCGGATGCAGCTCCTGCAGTGCTGGCAGTACTGCCTGGTTGAACATCGCTTTCATCTCGCTCGGGACACCCGGCAGGAAAAACAGCTGGCAATTTTTATGTCGCAGGCGGAAACCGGGAGCGGTACCGAGGGGATTCTGTAGTGGTTCCGCCTCCAGCGGCAGCAATGCCTGCCGCTCGTTGGACGGCTCCATCTGGCGATTGCGCTTTTTGAACCAAGCCCGGACCATTTCCAGAGCTTCTTCGTTGATCGCCAGCTGTTGTCCGGTTGCACGGGCGGCTGCGCGGGCGGTCAGATCGTCGCCAGTCGAGCCGAGTCCGCCAGTGACAATCACCGCCTGGGCGTGCCCGCTCAGGTAGCGCAGAGCAGCTTCGATCTCTTTTTCCTGGTCCGGTACTGACAGTGAGCAGCGCAGCCGGTAGCCGTACTGCGAAAGGATGGCGGCAATAGTGCCGGTGTTGGTGTCGGCCAGTTCGCCATTGAGCAGCTCGTCTCCTGTGGTCAGTACGGCGATATCGAAGGGGCGGTCAAGCCCTGTCAAGCGTGTCTGCATCGGTTAAAAAATCCACAAGCAAAGGCGCAGCGCAATCGCTGCGTAAATTCCGGCAACAAGATCGTCGAGGGTGACGCCAACGCCGTTTTTCATCTCTTTGTCGAACCATTTCGCCGGTTGTGGCTTGGTGATATCGAATAGCCGGAACCAGAAAAAGGCGATGATAGCGGTGCCCCAGGAAAAAGGCAGAAAGAGCACTGCCGCGAGGTAGCCGATCAGTTCATCGATGACGATCCGGCCGTCATCCGCTTCGCCATAGATTTTACCTGCTTCGTTGCAACTCCAAAAGCTCAAAAACAGCAGGGCGATGAAAGTGAGCAGTTGCAGGAACCAGTTGAAGCCGGAGATGTAGTAGAAGAAGGGGATGCCCATCAAGCTGCCGAAGGTGCCGGAGGCGACCGGGGCGTAACCGAGGCCGGCGTTACTGGCAAGAAAGAGAATCAATTTGCGCTGTGCGCCCTGTGCGATGTCATTCATGCCGGTTTCCCATTCGTCTCCGGTTGCAGTTGTTGATAGGCCGCGTTTTCCACCAGGCGGTAGACCTGTTGCAGCGGCAGCTTGCTGGTTTGGGCAAGTTTGCGGCAATCCTCGTACTCGGCGCTCAGGCGCAGAAAGCGGTCACCGTCGTAAAGCAGCTTGACCTGCGCTTCGCCCAGCTCGGTAGCGACAGTTGCCGTGCGGCGATGTAGCCTGAAGCGGTTGCAGCTGGTGCTGCGAACGCCGATGGCACTGCTCTGGTGCATAATCAGCTTGGCGAGCTTCTCCGCACAGCCCGGCTCGCAGGCCACGGTCAGTCGATGGGCGGGGCGATTTTTTTTCATCTGCAGCGGGCTGTAGGCTGCATCAAGCGCGCCGGCGTCGAACAGCTGCTCCAGCAGGTAGCCGAGCTGCTCCGCCGTGGAATCATCGATGTGGGTTTCCAGCAGTTGCACCCGGTCGGTTTGCGTGGCGTCCTCGACCATTTCGCCGAGAATGCCGCGCAGCAGGTTGGGGCGATCCTCCAGTTGCCAGCCGCCGACACCGTAGCCGGTGCGGTCGATGGTCAGCTGTGGCAGCTCGCAGAACTCTGCCAGTTCGGTGACGATGGTGGCGCCGGTCGGCGTGACCAGTTCTTTATCGCTTCCGCTGCTGACGATCGGCAGACCGTGCAGCATTTTCAGTACGGCCGGTGCGGGCAGCGGCAGGGCACCGTGGGCGCATTTACTCATGCCGCGGGAAAGCGGCAGCGGACTGCAGAGCAGTTTTTCGATGCCGAGAAGGTACAGGCCAATAGCGGCACCGGTCAGGTCGACGATGGCGTCGATGGCGCCAACTTCGTGGAAGTGAACTTTGTCGATATCGATGCCGTGAACCTTGGCTTCCGCTTCGCCGAGGCGGCGAAAGAAACGGCGGGCGGTCTGTTTCGGTTGTTCATCCAGTTCGCTGCCTTCGAGCATTTTGTCGATGGTGCTCCAGCTGCGGTGGTGGTGACCTTCTTCGTGGACCACCTGCAGGCGGCAACCTTCGATGCCGTGGCGTTGTTCGCGGTCGACTTTTAGTTCGTAACCGGTTAACGGGAGTTTTTTCAGTTCCGTCTGCAGGCGCTCGAGGGGGAGGCCGAGGTCTATTAGCAGGCCGAGGAACATGTCGCCGGAGATGCCGGAGAAGGTGTCGAGGTAGAGTGTTCTCATTTCTATTTATGCTGTCCTTTTTAAGGTCAAAGTCAAGGTCGTGGGCTTGCGCGCCCACACCGCGCCTTACTCTTTTGTCGCGCCACAAAAGAGTAAGCAGAAAAGGGCGCCCGACCTCCTTGCCCTTCGGGTTCCCTGCGCTGCATTGCGTTTTGCAGCACGGAAAAAAACTCGGCTACGCCTCAGACAGTTTTTCCTTGAAACCCTGCAAAACTTCATTTCGCTTCGGCTGCGTCACACGGGGGTGCTGTGTCAGCCTTTGCGGTTAATTCGGTTGGCTGCGAAAGCCGCGCCGAAGCCGTTGTCTATATTTACTACCGTTACGCCACTTGCGCAGCTGTTGAGCATGCCGAGCAGGGCGGCGATGCCGCCGAAGGCTGCGCCGTAACCGACCGATGTGGGGACGGCGATGACCGGGGCGGCGACCAGTCCGCCGACGACGGAGGGGAGTGCCCCTTCCATGCCGGCAACGACGATGATGACGGCGGCTTTCTGCAATTGATCGCTTTTCGCCAGCAGGCGATGGATGCCGGCGACCCCGACATCGACCAGTTCTTCGACCTCGTTGCCGAGCATGCGTGCGGTGATGGCGGCTTCTTTGGCGACCGGCAGATCAGAGGTCCCGGCGCAGACGATCAGTATTTTGCCTGCACCGCTGTTCTCAATTTTCTGCTGTATCAGGCAGAAGGCGCGGGCGTCGACGTTGTATTCCGCTTCCGGGAACTGGTTGCAGAGTGCGGTCGCTTTTTCGGCATCGACCCGGGTGGCCAGGATGTTGCTTCCGTTGCGCTGCATGGCGGCGATGATGGTTTTCAGCTGATCCAGACTTTTGCTCTCGCCGAGAATGATTTCGGGTACGCCCTGACGCAGTTCACGGTGGTGATCGATCTGGGCGACACCTAAGTCTTCGAACGGCAGTTTTTTCAGCTGGTTGACGCCATCTTCCACGCTGATGTGGCCGTCGGCCAGAGATTGCAGTAGTCTGGTCAGGTCTTTGCTGTTCAAACGCTTATCCTCTAAAGACCGAGATCGTCAGAAATGCCCTTCATCGCTTCCAGGCAGATGTCGCAAAACTCGGGAATCGGGATGCCGAGCTGTTCGCATTCAGCGATGATTTCGCGGTTTGCCCCGGCGGCAAACTGCTTTTCTTTGTAGCGTTTGCGCACCGATTTCGGTTTTACGCTGGCCAGCTTCTTATCCGGGTAAACCAGCGCCGTTGCGGTGATCAGCCCGGTGATGGTTTCTCCCGCCGCCAGTGCGTGGTGAAATTTTTCGCTGCGCTTGTCGCCGTGAGCCATTTCATTGTGCATGCGGATCGCTTCGAGAATCTCTTCAGCGACGCCTTCTTCGCGCAGGATGCGAACGGTTTCGTGGGTGTGTTTTTCCATGTCATCAAGGGTCATTTCCACATCGAGATCATGCAGCAGACCGGTCAGTCCCCAGAGCTCGACATCTTCATTGAGGTGCTTGGCCAAGGCACGCATCACCGCTTCACTGGCAAGGCAGTGTTTGACCAGGTTTTGGTTTTTTAAATGCTGGTTCAGCAGTTCAAGCGAACGTTCGCGGGTAATTCCGTAGTCCATCAGCTTTTGCTCCTTTTAGGCAGAATTGCAAGCATAGCAAAAAAGCGAGTGCGGCCAAAGCGTCATTCAGAATTTTGTCAGAGAGGGGAAGTATACTGCCAGATAAATAATTTAATGAAGATTTTTGTCACGTCAATTCACTCAAATGGAGGGGGCTCTTATGAGAGTTGTGGTGTTATGTCTATTCGTTTGTCTGCTGTCTGTTTTTCCTGCCTTTGCTATTCCTGTTACCTTTGATTTCAGCGATTCTCCAAGCGATTATTATTTTCCTAAAGCAGATCTGACGCTCAATGTCAGCGCCGGACTGGCGACTGTGACTGATACCAGTCGCGGTTTGGGGGTCGATGCCGGTGGTAGCGATAGTGGGACTTTGGATGGGGACGGCGCGTTCGAAGCTTTGTGGTTTTCATTCAGTGAAAAGGTTCGACTTGTTGATGCCTCTTTTTATTGGGTTGATGTAGGTGATGCATTTGCTTTTTCCCTTGGGGATGGTGATCAATTCGGGGAAGTTGAAGACATTTTGCGCATTGGTGATAAAGATGGTTTTTTTGATTTTACAGCCCACAACCTGAGCAGCCAAATGTTTGGTATTAAGGCAAGCGAGGGAAGCTCTTTTCGAGTAACAACTTTGACCGTCGATTTCACTCCCGTCCCAACTCCCGAACCCTCAACTTATTTACTGTTCGGTAGCGGTGTTGCCGGCCTGTTTTTCTGGCGCAGGTGCCACTCTGGTTGACTGCTCGTTCCGCTCGCGGTAGCTTCAGGCATCGAAGTCGGAGGATGTCATGAGCGAAGAATACCAGGAAGAGCTGCCCTTAAGCCGGACGAAAAAGAAACAAATGGCGAAAGAGGTGGAGAAGATCGCCGATCAGCTGTCGAGTATGTCGGATAAGGCTTTCGGCCAGTTGCAGCTGTCGGAAGATCTGACCGTAGAGGTGGTCGAGGCACGTGAAACCAAAGGGCGAAGTTCGCACAAGCGGCAGGTGAAGCATCTGGCGGGCTATCTGCGCAAACAGGAGGACGAACTGCTGCAGTTGATGACGCAGTTGCAAAACCTCGACCAGGTCGCGCGCAGCGAGAAGCACGAATTCCATCAGTTGGAAAAATTGCGTGACCGGTTGTGTGATGCACAGACGTTTGAGACGGCATTTGCAGAAATGCTCGACCTTTATCCGAATGTTGATCGAAAGGCAATCTCCCGCTTGTCACGCTCTGTTCATCAGCATGGGGATAAGAGGGCATATCGAGAAATATTCAAAAGGTTACGTGATATGGATTAGAAATCATTCCAAACTTTCCTGTGTTAAATTTAATGATAAAGTGATGGAATCCGCTGTCGGCCTCACGTATATTCACGCAGCGTGTAGATCGACTTTGTTTTTGTCTTTGTTGATTTCTGTCATTTGGGTTGCCGCGATTGGCGGTGACTGATTGGTCGGCCATGCCGATAACATTTATAGCAGGGAGGAATGGGGATGAAGAATGTTTTGCTTGCAGTTTTCCTGATGGTCGCTTTGGTCCCGGTCGCTTTTGCCGGCGGTCATGGCGGTGAAGTTCACTGGGGATACCACGGGGATATCGGGCCGGAGTACTGGGGTGACCTGTCTCCCGATTTTCACATGTGTAAAGACGGCAAAAGCCAGACTCCGATCGATATTGTCAGTGCCGTCGAGGCGGACCAGCCGGAACTGACCTTTAACTATGAAGACACCACCCTGGCCGTGATCAACAATGGTCATACTATCAAGGCCAATTACGGCGAGGGCAGCAGCATCTCGGTTGACGGAAAAACCTACCAGTTGCTGCAGTTCCACTTCCACAGTTTGAGCGAAAATAAAGTCGAGGGCAGCTATTTCCCGTTGGAAGCTCATCTCGTGCACCAGGCTACTGACGGTAGCCTGGCTGTTGTCGGGATTCTGTTCGAGGAAGGTGCCGCCAACCCGTTACTGGAGCGCCTGTGGGGCTATACGCCGTCGAAAGTCAACTCGACGACAACCGTCGGCAGCGCTTCGATCAACGTTTCCGACCTGTTGCCGGAGAGCGCCGATTACTATGGATTCACCGGTTCACTGACCACTCCTCCCTGCTCCGAAGGAGTCAAGTGGATGGTGCTGCAGAATAATCCGACCGTCTCGCCGGCGCAAATCGCCAAGTTCCGCAGCTTTTTCAATGATCAGGAAACCAAGCGTCCGATTCAGCCGCTCAACGGCCGTGTCGTGTACAAGTAGTTTTTGTTGGACGTGAAAATTAAAAGGCCGCTGCCCAAGATGGGGAGCGGCCTTTGTTTTTGTGGATAAGGTTGTCTCAGCCGATCAGATCGAGAGTGGTGTCTTCCATTTCGCCTTGTGCCTGCAGGGCTTTCAGGTTGGCTTCGTAGCCGCGCTGAGTCGGGATCATACCGGTCAGTTCCTGCCCAAGATCGACATTCGACAGCTCTTCAACGGTACCGTCAGGTTGATTGATCATCACGCCCGGTGTGTTGACCTTTTGTACTTTGGCGGAAACTGCGCCGTTCTGACCTTCTTCCAGCACCGCTGTCGATTTTTTGAATTTACTCGATTCAGCGTTGGCGATGTTGTTGCTGCTGACCGCTTGCTTGGTCGACAGGGCGTTGAGAGCACTGATATTGTTGCTGACCGATAAAGGCATGGTCCGCTCCTTTATGAGAGTGTTCTTGCAGGGTGCGGTAAAAATAAAGATTTGTCAACGCTAATGTTTTCTTTTTGAATGCTATCAGCCTGTTTTCTAATCTTTTTTTATCGGCCACTGCACCAGCCAGCCGAGTTCCAGTAGACCGAAAAGGCCGATGAGGATTGCTTCGGCAGTATCGTGGCGCAAGCTGGTTGGTTTTTTCCCGCCGAGCTGCTCGATCACCTGACGGGCCAGCCCGTCCGCCTCTCTTTTGGCTTGTGAGCCACTGCGATGCTGGCGTGAATAGAAAAGCCGATTACGCCATTGCTGGGCGTGGATCTGGGTTGTTTCGATGCTGAGTTTGTCGGCTTCCGTTATCCAGAGTTCGGCCAGTGGGCCGCCACCTTCCAGCAATACGTGGGTCGGACGGGGTTGTTCGCGGAGTAGTTTGCCGATGACTTTTTTCAGCTTTGCCGGGGAAGAGAGGTGGTGGGAGCGGTACCAGAGCAGCTCGGCGTTTTCGGAGAAAAGGGCGAGGCCGGTGTGGAGACCGACATCGACGGCTAATAAATGATGGAGTTTTTCGTTGCTCATGGTCGTTTAAAGTTGTGGCTCGAGTGCTCACACTGAGCTTACTTCAAAGTCGGCGGGTTGCGCCCCGCCAGGCGCCTTCCTTTTTGTCAATCGCAACAAAAAGGAAGCAAAAATGCTCTTTTTATCTGTAGAAGATTGAAACCCAGTGGGGTTCATCCGCCTTGCTGCAAATCAACTTACTGTGTACCCTTTCGGTTAAAACCGGCGGGATCGCAGCGAGCAAGCTCGCAATGCGCTGGTGTGCGATTAGCGCTGCCCCAATTTGGGCCCCTTTCAGTTCACAACAGTCACTGGTCATTGGTGAATCGATCCGTTCATTTGGAGTCGAAGACAGTCTCATCGTTTTCTTTGATGTTGCAAAACGTAAGCAGAAACTTACTCCGTAAACTCCTCCTTCGTTTTCTCCACCTGCTCCGCATAGTGCGCCAACAGCGTTCGTCGTGACAGCATATACAGCACCTTTTGTGGATCTTCACTGTCGACCACCGGAATCTCGTCCAGGTTGCGCGCCGTCAGTTTTTTCATGACTTCCGTCAGGTGCTCATCCGGTGTCGCACTGATCACGTTCTTGGTCGCCATGTCGCCAGCAATGACAAGGGTCGGCGGGATATCTTCATTCAAGATCCGCCGGATATCGTTGACCGAGAAAATGCCGGTCATCTGACCATCCTTATTGATGACGGGATAGTAGGCTGTTTTAGCCGAGGCAATCTTGTCGAGAATGTCCGGAAGGGTCATTCCTTCCGGGATCAGGGTCGGTTTGCGCCCCTTTCGCGCCAGCTTGCGAACGGTGATCCCCTCCAGCACATCGATGACGAAATCACCCATGTGGGCTGGCGAATCGAATCTGCCGGCGACCTGTTTTTCGTAGATGCTGTTTTTGCGCATGACGATCATGGCGACGACGCAGACCAGCATCAGCGGGGCGAGCAGGCCGTAGTTGCCGGTCAGCTCGCTGACCATGATCAATGTCGCGATCGGCGCGTTGGCGACTCCGGCGAAGAATCCGGCCATGCCGACCAACACGTAAGCACGCGGGTCCTGGGTCAGGGCGGGGAAGAGAATTTCCGCCGATGCGCCGAAGGCCCCACCGAGCATGGCGCCGATCACCAGCGACGGGGCAAAAACGCCGCCAGAGCCGCCGGAAGAGATTGTCAGGCTGGTGGCGATGATTTTTGCCAGCGCGACCACCAACATGACCCAGAGCGCCATTTTTCCGTACAGGGCGGCCTGCACCCAGCCGTAGCCGGAACCAAGAACCTGCGGGATGAACATGGCAAGCAGGCCGAGGGCCAGACCGCCGATTGCCGGCTTCAGCCAGTTGTCAACCGGCAGCAGTTTGAACAGGTCGCGCACGCCATAAAAGGTTTTGACATAAACCACGCCGAGCAGGGCGCAGCAGACACCGAGCGCAAGATACAGCAGCAGCTCAGCAGGATGATCGAAGCGGAAAAGCGGTGTGTCGAGGAGCGGCTCCCAGCCGGTCACAGCACCAAACAACGAGTAAGCGGTGATCGATGAGATGATGCAGGGGATTAAACCTTCGTGCTCGAACTCCGGATCGCGGTAGAGGACTTCGACGGCGAACAGTGCGCCGCCCAGCGGTGAACGGAAGGTCGCACCGACACCGCCCGCCATACCTGCCAGCAGCAGGATGCGCCGGTCCATGGTCGAGAGCCCCAGCTTGGTGGCGACAAAGGAACCGAAGCCGGCACCGATCTGGGCGATCGGACCCTCGCGGCCAGCTGAGCCACCAGTGCCGATAGTGACGATCGAAGCGATGGTTTTGACAATCGGGACCCGCCCGCGGATGACGCCCCGCTTGCGGTGGAAGGCTTCCAGTGCGCCGTCAGTACCGTGACCCTCCGCTTCCGGGGCGTATTTGTAGACCAGCCAGCCGGAAAAAAGTCCACCGACGGCCGGAACGAGAAACAGGCACCAGCGGTAAGGAGCAGAGAGATCGCCAATAAAGGTCGTGAAGGAGGATTCGGGCGTGCCTTCGAGGGGAGGATGAAATGCACCGATTTTTCCCAGCATCAGGTGTTCAACGCTGTTGGTGGCGAAGTAGAAAAGAAGCGCTCCACAACCGGAGACAATGCCGACAACGGATGCCAAAACCAGCAGGCGGAAGCCGGTTTTGTCGAGAACTTTAAGCAGGCCGCTGATAATCGGCATGGAAAAACCTTAAAAAAATACAGTCATAGTAAAAAACAGGCTTGATTTTTAACAGTTTTGCGCCGGGGGAACAAGGGGGGAATGGCGGCTTATCGCACTTTTTAGTGTGGTTTTTTTGACTCGCGTAACCGGTTCGCTGCCGCCATCAGTTCGTAAAGCCGTGGCATGGCCAGGTGTCCTGCTTTCCACGGCAGCAGGATGTCGAGCCCTTTTTTATCCACATTGGTCAACGCCTGTTCCAGGGTGGCGCGAAGTCCATCAGGCTGCTGCGGGTCATTTTTGAAACTGTCATGCAGCAAGCGGCCGATCGCTTCGGTCTGCCCGGCGTCGACCAGCTGTTCGACTTTCGACAGGTCGATGCGCTTGCGACCGTAGTCGAGCAGTCGTTTCTCCCGCACCTGGATTTTTGCCTCCCTGCCTTCGCGGCCACTGACAGCAAGCGAAACCTGGCGCAGCTTTGCGGGGCGGAGTGATCTTTCGTCGGCAGATTTCGGTGCCGGGCCAGCCAGCCTTTTTGCCTGCGCACTGACATCCTGCAAATGGTAGTTGTCAAGCATGATGACGGTATCGGCAACCGAGAGATAATCACCGGAGCCGCCGCAGACGATGATCGATGAAACCCCTTCCTGCTGATAGAGTTGGCGCACCCGGTGCTGCAGCGGGGTGATCGGTTCCTGCGTGTCCGGCACCAGTTGTTGCATGCGGGCGTCGCGGATCATGAAGTTGGTTGCCGAGGTGTCTTCATCGATCAGCAGGCAGTTGCAGCCGCATTCCAGTGCTTCGATAATATTGGCCGCCTGAGAAGTGCTGCCGCTGGCGTTGTCGGTGGAAAACTGGTCTGTCGCCCGGTTGCCGGGCAGGGTGCCGATGAAAGGGCTGATATCGACCTTGTTGATCACGCGGTGATCTTCGGCGCGGATTTTCACCGCCGATGGGATGGTCGCGACCAGCTCACGACCGTCGCCCGGAACCTGGTTGTAGATGCCCAGTTCCAGCGCCTGCAGCAGGGTCGATTTGCCGTGAAAGCCGCCGCCGACGATCAGGGTGACTCCGGGCGGGATTGCCATGCCAGCGACTGCTCCCCGATTTGGCAGGGTGAAGCTTTTTCGCAAGCTGCCGGGTGAAGCCGTTGGCACCGCGGAGCTCATCGGCCGGTCATCGATGCCGCTGCGGCGAGCGAGCAACGAACCGTCAGCGACAAAGGCGACCGCACCGGCTGCCGTAAGCTGTTCGCGCAGCGCCTGCTGATCTTCCAGCTGCTCGACGTGGCTGCACATCTGCTCGCGATCACGCTCCCGCCAGGTCAGGCCCTCGGCGATTATTTGCGGCAGTTCGTGGAAAAACATCTGCGCCGCCTGTTTCGGCGGAATTGAGCGGCCGGTGCCGGGCAGAGCGAACAGCAGCCGGGCTTCGAGTTGATGGTCATCGACGATCACGGCGTTGCGTCGCAGCACCTGCTGGCCGTTACAGCTGATCGCTATTTCACCGCTGCGGCCGGTGCCTCTTTTGCCTTTGACATGTTTGCTGATTGCTTTGCTGACGCAACGGGCGAGGTAATCTTCCAGCGCCGTCGTGCGGATGCGGCTGCCGTGCATTTTTGCCGGGATGCCGTGTTGCTGCGCGGAAAGCTGTACGCTGATGCGTGACGGCAGGGCGAAAGGGTCTCCCTGCACATGGTCGATACTGAGGCGGAAGTTGCCGAAATCGTACTCGCCCTGCAGCTCTTTGTAGGCTTTGTAACCGCGCCCCTCGACCTTCTGTATTTTGCTCCGCAGCCGTTCCATAAGATCAGCGGTCCAGTCGCGGCACCAGGTACTGGCTGTAAAGCTTCTGCGCCACCTGGTCGGTTTCGCTGCCGGAGAGTTCGGCGAAGGTCAGCAGCGGGTCGGCCAGGGTCAGGCCTTCCGGTTGCCAGCCGGTCCAGCTGCACTGACGGCCGAACGGCTGCAGCAGGGTGATACTGCCTTGCGGATCGGGGGTCAGGTTGAGCTGTAGCATCAGCTTCAGCTGGTGTTCCTGCGGCAGGTAGAAAACCGCGCTTTGTGGTTGAAAACCGCTGACTAAAAGCGACGCGCCCAGCTCGCCGCCGATCAGTATCTGTTTGCTGTTGGGCAGCTGTTTCAGTCGCTCTGTCAGTTGTGCGATGCTGTAGCCGGGGGCGAGTTGGCAACGCTGCAGGGTCAGCTTCGGTCGCAGGGTTTCCAGGTAGCCGAGCTGCCAGCGTTGCAGCAGTTCTTCGATGGCGTGCAGCTGGCGCTCACCCTTTTCACTGCTGACGTTGCCGCGCTTTTCCAGCTCGCCGAACAGGCTGCCGATGGCGCCGAGGGCGATCCCGGCGTCGTCCGCCAGCATGCGATAGGTGGCGTTGACCGCCTGCCGGTTGCGCAGAAACAGGTAGACCAGTTTCAGCCCGGCTGTGCGGAACAGGCGATCGGCTCCCGGCGGTTTCGGTGCATGCTTCTGGCCGCCGATCTCAATATAAAGCGGGAGCTGGTTGAGAAACAGGTTGCCGGCGCAGTCGACGTATTCAATTCCCTGTTGTTTCAGCTGTGCGGCCAGTTTGGGCGAAATGTAGTGGCTGACCAGAAGAGGGTTGGCGTCCTGCGGCGCCGGGCTGGTTTTAATCTGGTGGATGACCAGTTCGGTCAGAGTGGGGGTGAGCTTCGGGACAACTTTCAGGTAGTAGTAATATTCACCCCAGGGGCCGGAGAGGCGAAAGGTGCCAGCAAAAGGTCCGCCCACTTTCTTCAGCATGAACTCGATTTTGCTTTGCGGCAGGTTGCGGATCGCTTTCATGCTGTCGTAAATGATTTGCTCGTCATTCAGCAGTTTCTGTCGAGACATTTCCTTCTTTCCTTATTTTTTTGTTCATCAATAGTAAATTGTTCACAAATTGTTTGTTCTGTTTGAATTGAACAAAACGTTTCTGCGTTTGTCAAGCCCGAGGCATGGGTATTTTCCGGCATCCGGCTGTTGGCAAAGTGACAGTTTTGTTATCAAGAAAGCTGTTTGCGGTTGACAGTATTCTTGTTTGTCAATATTCTTCTAAAGATATTCTAATGGAGGTTTGTTTATGCGTACTGGTCTCACCTGTGCCTTTGTTTGCCTGTCCCTGTTTTTTTCCGCGGCCGTATTTGCCGAGCAACCTGTTGTCGCCAAGCGGATTACTTCTGCGCCGCAGATCGATGGTCATGCTGATGAATCGTTCTGGCAGCAGATCGCACCGGTAACGGTTAACGATGTGGTGGCCAAGATTCCGCTGCAGCTTAAAGCGGCCCACGATGGCGAGCATCTCTATTTTCTGGTTGAGTTCCCGGATGCCGATGAGAGTCGCCTGCATCGGGCGTTGGTCTGGAAGCCGGAGCTGAACAGCTACCAGAACGGGCCGACGCGAGAAGACTCTTTCGTCTTGAAATGGGCAATGTCGGGGCAGGACGCTGATTTGACCCTGTCCTCCGATCGCCCTTACCGGGCCGATGTCTGGTACTGGAAAGCGCATCGCACCGATCATGCAGGCTACGCTGACGACAAGATTCAGCACTACACCACCAGTCGCAGCAAGAAATCCCTGCTGCTGTTGTCGAAATCGGGCAAGGTTTTTTACCTGCTGCGCAACGGCGACAAGGGCAGCTCCGCCTATAAACCGAAATTGCAGGCCGCTTACACGGAAAATCAGGTCGCTAAATATGATCTTGTCGAACCGGGCGGAAGCCGTGCTGATGTGCGCGCTAAGGGATACTGGCAGGACGGCCGCTGGACCATTGAATTCGCTCGCAAGCTGCAGACCGGCAATGATGACGATCTGCAGATGAACCTGGATGGGCAGTACCTTTTCGGGGTCAGTCGCTACGAAATAGCCGGGCGGCAACCGGAACCTGAAACAGAAAGTGACGTGCCGCTGTTCGGCTCTGGTGAAGTTGGTGAACTTCTGCGCTTGAGCTTCCAGCCCTGATCGAGTTTAGATGTCTTTTCGCGCCATAAAAAATCTCGGACTGGCGCTGCTGCTCGGTGTTCAACTGGTGCTGGCAGCGCTGGCCTATCTGCAGATTGAAAACAAGCAGCAGGAGATCGATCAGCTTGCGACGGAGGTTGTTGCGCGCTTCGAAACCCTGGAGCGGGTCGATCGTACGCTCACCGCTTCATCCAACTTTTTTTTTACGATGTCACTGAAGGTTATATCTCGATAGACAGCTTGCTCTCGGTTTGTGAGCAGGCGGCTATAATTTCTACCAAGCTGCTGCAGATCAATGCCGGCTCCCCGCGACTCAACCAGATGGAGCAGCTTGCCGACAGCTTTCCCAGGTTGAAAATCGCCCTCGCGTTTTATGCCGAAGCGGACAGGCTGTTTTCTTCAGACCGACAGATTCTGGCCGATATGGTGCAGAGCCAGCTGTCGACAATCCTCAGTCAGATGATGTCTCTCCAGCTCGACTCCGGCCTGATGGCCCTGCCGGCAAATCAGAACCTGTTGAAGGTTCTGGAAGAGTTGGCTCATGTGCTAGATGATCAGTTCCGTCAGGTTGAGCAGATCGCGGTGCATCAGCCCCAGACCATTGTCCGCATCCTGGATAGCGCAACAGACGACCTTGACCTTCTGGAGACGATGAACGAAACCCTAGGTCACGCTGAGGTCGCTGCCGAGTTCAAGCGTCTGCGGGATGATATTCGTCTGCTGAAACTGAACCTGCTGGGGATTTACAATGTCTGGTCGTTCGATCCGAATCTCTCCTATCTCGGCGATGAGATCAAGAAGCTGAGTGAAGCGTGGGACCGGATTCAGTTCAACCTGAACGTCATCATCGATGACGAGAGTGAACGATTCGAAAACCAGCGCCAGCAGATGCGAGCAGATGCCGATGCGGCGAAGAGGCGTTTTACCATCCTTCTGGGAGCAGGCCTGCTGTTTGCGGTTTTGCTCGCCATGCTGCTGAGCCGGGCCCTGCGGAAACGCCTGGAAGTATTGGCTGCAGGGATGAAGCGTTACGCCGATGGCCACTGGAATGAACGACTCGATGTTGCCAGGGATGCCGACCTGTCTTTGCTGAGCGAGGCTTTTAACGAAATGGCGAGCCAGCTGCAGTGCAAGGATGAGGAGCTGAACCAGAGCATCGAAAGCCTGGTAGAAAGCCAGACGAAACTGCAAATGGCGCACAGCACCCTCGAGGTGCGGGTCGAAGAGCGAACGCAGGAACTGCAGGCCGCCAACGAACAGCTCCTGCTGATGGGCAAGGTTTTCGATCATGCAAAAGAGGGAATCCTGGTGTTCGACTCTGCCGGGGCAGTGGTCAAGGTTAACCCTGAATTCTGCCGCATGACCGGTTTTGCTGCCGAGAGAATTCTCGGTAAACGGCCTGATATGTTCAGGCCGAAGGCCACCATCCCGTTTTCACGTGACATCCGCGAGAGCTTGCGTCTGCTCGGCAGCTGGGACGGTGAGCTGTCTCTGAATGATCCGCTCGGAAATGTGATTCCGGTGCTGGTGTCGATATCGCGATACACGTACGAAGACGGTTCCCTGGCCGGTCACATTGCGGTTTATCATGATATCCGCGAGCTGAAGAAGAAGGAAGAAACGATTCGCTACCAGGCTTACCATGATGCCCTGACCGGATTGCCGAATCGTTTGCTGCTGGCCGATCGACTGGAAATTGCCATCGCCAAGGCAAGACGCTACAAGCATTCTGTCGGTATTCTGTTTCTCGATCTGGATAATTTTAAAAAGGTCAATGACAGCTTTGGCCATGCCTTTGGCGATAAGCTGCTGGAGCGGGTTGCCGAGATTCTGCGCAACATATTCCGCAGCGAAGACACCATCAGCCGGATTGGTGGCGATGAATTTGTCATCGCGCTTGGTGAAGTGCAGGATCGGGCCTGTATTCATATGCTGGCGGAGCGGGTGCTGGAACAGGTGTCGTGTGCGCATGTCATCGATGGGCGGGAAATCCATACCGGCGTCAGCATCGGTATGGCAACCTACCCCGAAAATGGTGAGACGGTTGACGATCTGCTGAAAAACGCCGACATCGCCATGTACTCGGCTAAAGAGCATGGCAAAAATGTGATTCACGCCTTCACCCAGAGCATGGACGAAAAAACCCGCCAGCGGCTGGCGCTGGAAGAGGCGCTCTGGAAGGCGCTGGAGCGGGAGGAGTTCGAGCTTTACCTGCAGCCGCAGCTGAGTATCGATGGCCGCTGCCTGACAGGTGCGGAGTGCCTGGTGCGCTGGAACCACCCGCAGCGCGGGCTGGTGCCGCCCTTTGAGTTTATCCCGCTGTGCGAAGAGACCGGCCTGATTCTGCCGCTGGGGAAGTGGATTCTGCAGACCGCCTGTCGCTTGGCGGCCGATTTCGCCCAGCGTTTTCAGCTGGCCGATTTCCGGGTGTATGTCAATGTTTCGCCGAAGCAGTTTGCGGATAAGAACTTTCTGTCAATTCTGCTGGGAATTTTGCAGGAGACCGGGCTCGATCCGCAGTTTCTTGGGGTTGAGATTACCGAGAGCTCGATGATGACAGATGTTGACTATGCCCGCGCCCTGATCGAAGAACTGAGCGCCCTCGGCATTGCCATCGCCATCGATGATTTCGGCACCGGTTACTCTTCTTTGACCCAGTTGAAGAATTTCCCCATCCAGATCCTGAAGATCGATCGCAGCTTCGTTATGGATCTGCCGGGAGATCAGAGCGACGAAAAAATCGTTGAGACCATCATCGGAATGGCGGGGCAGCTGGAAATCGATACCGTTGCCGAAGGGGTGGAAACTGCGGCGCAGCGGACGTTCCTGCAGCAGCTCGGCTGCCGTAAAGTTCAGGGCTACCTCTACAGCAAGCCGTTGCCTGTGGCAGATTTTATCGACTTTGTCGAGCAGGAAGACGGTTGGGAGAGCGGCTGTTGATCTTTGCCTGATGGCTTCGCTTTACAGCAACGTGCAGAAATTGAAAGGGCCGGTCTCCCTGTGGGGAGCCGGCCCTTTATACTTTGTTTGGCTGGTGCAGCTAGGCGTTCACCAGCGGTAGCAGCAGGGTGACGGTGGTGCCGCTGTTCGGCTGGCTTTCCACCTGGATGCTGCCCTGGTGGCTTTCGATGATCTGCTGGACGATGCTCATGCCGATACCGATGCCAACCTTCGGCGCGGTGTTATTGTCACTGCGATAGAATTTGTCGAAAATCCTTTCCAGCTGGAACTGTGACATGCCGATCCCCTGGTCGATGATTTTGACCTCGTAGTCGTTGTTTTCGACCCGGCCGACGATTTTTATCGGACTGGTTTCCGGTGAGAATTTGATCGCATTGCTCAGCAGGTTCTCCATCACTTTCTGCATCTGCCGCTCGTCCAGCATGACCTGCATCTCTCCCGTCGATTCCAGCTCGACCTCGAACCTGCGGTTGCTGTTGAGGTTCTGGGTTTGCCGGACGATTTTTTCCAGCAGCGGCTTGGGGTCGAGCGCTTGCTGCTCCAGGGGAATCTGCTGCCCGGACTCCAAACGGCTGATGTTGTGCAGATCGTCGATGATTTTTGCCAGCGATTCAGAGCGGCTGAGGATCTCTTCAACGAAATCGCGCTTCTGGTCGTAGCTGAAGTTGCCTTCGATTTCGCGGTCGAGCAGCAGCTCGCTGTAG
The DNA here is from genome assembly GCF_900142125.1 of Malonomonas rubra DSM 5091. Taxonomy (GTDB): domain Bacteria; phylum Desulfobacterota; class Desulfuromonadia; order Desulfuromonadales; family Geopsychrobacteraceae; genus Malonomonas; species Malonomonas rubra. The sequence goes on along the minus strand of NZ_FQZT01000014.1, from coordinate 23,599 downwards.
CCGACGATCGACGTCAGAGGCGAAGTCAGCTCGTTGGCGGCGGTGTTGAAGAACTCGTTCTTGATCTGTTCCAGCGCCCGCTCGCGGGTGACATCGCGCAGCATCGAAACCATACCGGTGTGCGAACCGCGGTGGTCAAGCACCGGCGAACTGTGGACCTGGACGATGCGGCACTTGGAGTTGTTATCGGCCGGGATGGAGATGTCGAATGGCCGCATCTGGCAGGACGTGGAGGCCTCGGGCAACGCCTGAAGCAGGCGCTGGAAGTTGGGGCTTTCCTGGTCGCCGAGCAGCTCTTCGGCCGGCTGGTTATGCATCAGCACGCGGCCTGAAAGGTTGGTGACGATCAGTCCGTCGGCGACCGATTTGAGCAGAGCGTCGATGCGGCGATGAGCATCTTCCGCTTCACGCAGGGCGTGTTCGCGGGCGATGCGCGCGTTGACCAGCTCATCGATGTTCTTCATGATGCCGACAATGCCCATTTCAATATTGCGGCCGGGAACTGGTGAGCTGGAGAAGAGTACGGCGATGCGCTTGCCGTTGCAGCCTTCAACGTAGGTTTCCACGTTGTTCACCCGTTTGCGCAGCAGGGCCGAAGCGAAACTGGCCTCCGTCAGCAATTCAGGCGGGTCGGGGAAAAGGTCGGCCAGAGGTTTGCCGATCAGGTTACGTTCTTCGCAGCCAAGCAGTTCCATGGTGGCGTGGTTGACCTGTTTGATATGGCCCTGCTGGTCGGCAATCAGCAACGGGTCGATGATCGATTCCTGGATCTGCTGCAGCGACTCCTGCGAGTTGCGGTGGCGCGCCAGGTCCTGTGTCATGGTGTTGATCGCTTCGCCCAGCTTTTCGAAATCCTGGTCCTGGTACAGCTCGACATGGTGATCGTAGTCGCCGGCGCCGATCTTTTCGATGTGATCAACCAGCAGCTCGATGTTGCGGGTCAGGTGCCGTACCAGCCGGGTGGAGAGGCCAACGCTGAGCAGGGTGACCATCAGGCAGGTCAGGCCCGCCATTATTTTCAGATTCTGCAGCTCGTTGGAGAAGACGCTGTAAGGCAGGGCGGAAACCACCTGCCACGAGGTGTGCTCGACCGGCTGCGCAGCGATGAACATGTCTTCGCCGAGGAAAAGGAAGCGCCCCGGTTCTTCCGGGATCGGTGAACTCAGTTTTTTGAACAGCGGTCCTTCGTTCTCGCTCAGCAGCACCTGACGTTCGTCAACCAGGCTGATATATCCCTGCTCCCTGTGGATCGGGATCGCTTTCATGATCTCTTGCAGCTCTGCCGTCGGGATGGTGATCAGCAGGGTGCCGAAAAACTCATCACCGAAATAGCCGACCTTACTGATCGCCAGCTGCAGCGAAGGATGGTCGAAGCCGGGTGCCGAGCGGGTCAGGCCGATCTGCACCTTGTTCGGTTCAGCCACCGCCGCTTTGACCAGCGGGTTTTTTTTCAGGTCGAAAAAGTATTCCGAAGGGCGGCTGTTGACCAGCCGGACCGTCTCGTTATTGTCTTTATCGAGGTAGCTGATCAGCGGGAAACTGTCGCTTAAGTTGGAAAAGTGGCGAACGAACAGCTCTTCCAGTGGCAGGTCGCCGTACTTTTGGTGGAAACCTTCAAGGTCAAGGCTTTCCAGTTGCTCGGAGAGGTTCTGCAGGTAAATGCTGATATCTTTGGACGCTTCGCGCGAGACATGCTGCAGCCCCTGTTGCTGTAGCTTGAAGACAACAGGAATAAACAGGGAGTAGCTGAGCGCACCAAGAAAGATCGTGGTTGCCAGAACAGTGGCACACTGCAGAATGAGAAGTCTGTGACGAATGCTGAACATAGAAAATCAGGGCTTTCGTTTTTATTTGTCTGCAGCCGGAACGGCTCCAAGTTTTACCATGATCGCTTTTGCTTCCTCGCCGAACAGGAAATCGAGAAAGGCTTTGGTCGTTCCGGTCGGTGTTCCTTTCCAGACGATGCCGAGGGGCACCACTAGCGGGTAGCTGCCCTGCTGGACATTGCTGTTGGTCGCTTCGGTGCCGTCGAATTTCAGCATCGTCAGGTTGCCTTTGTGTACCTGTGATTTCGGCAGGTAGCCGAAGCTGTACGGATAGCGGTTCAGGGTGTCATAGGCTTCCGGGGTACTGTAAATGGTCCGCCCGGCCGGGTTGGCAATCTCGTTGATCTGCGGGATCACCCGCTCCAGTACCGATTTGGAAGAATCTCCCTCTTCCCGGTTGGCAATGTAGATTTTGTTGTCCGGGCAGTTGCCAAGTTGGCTCCAGTTGTTGATTTCCCCCCTGAGGATGGCGAGAAAATTTTCCGTTGAAATGTCTTCGAAGCATTGCTCCGGCAGGTTGGCGACAAAGACGACCGGGGCGTAAGCGAAAGTCCGATACTTCAAGCCTTCAGCCTGTTCTTTCGGTTTTAATGGCCGGGCGATGCGCGCCAGTTCAGTGCGGTCGGCCTGCAGCAGTTTGATGCCGCCGCCGCTGCCGACACTGTTCGGGACAAGGATTTTACTTTGTGGATTGTTGTGCTCAAAAGCTTGGGCAATCTGCCGCAGCAGGTGCTGGCTGTCACCCGTGCCAGAGACCGTGATGGTGTCAGCGAATGCAAAAGACGAATACGAAGCAATCAACAGGCAGCCGAGCAGCAGGCTACGAAGGAAGAAAAATGCAGCAAATTTCACAGTGAAAAGCTCCCTGGGAAAGTTGGTTGTTTTTAAGGGTAATCATGGCTTTATGTGGGGGGACTGTCAAGCGAGATTTGCCTGTATTTATGATTTAAATGGTCGGAAAAGTTTGCTTGAGAAATTCACGCTCTGCTCCACAATCTGGCAGTTGCCATATCAGTTCGTAATTCTCCGTCGCTGAAAAGACCAAATAGTCTTTTGTTTTATTTCGGTTTTTGCCCATTTTTCTTGCCGAAAAGCCAATAAATGCCAAAGATCGCTTTGCAGTTTTGCGAAAGATGTGAAAAGTCTATTGAAAACAGTTGGTTCCAATTTTAAGCCATTGTGTTTTGTTGTCAAGGGGCGTTCTTTTCTCGCGCGATTGCAAAAAATGAGAAGAGATCTCGTTTGTCATTTAGAAGCATTAAGTACTTGTTAAATCAGAGTCTTGAGCCTTTTGTTCGAATTTTTAGAACGTTGGTATATTCATTGCTTTGAATGTTCCTTGAATTTTAAAAAACTGTCCTGTTGGCGGATCGGCATTGGGCTGCTTTCTAACAGGGTGTGATGAATAAAGCCAAGGAGACACAGATGCGGGCAACCATCAATGGCGTACAGATCGGTTATGACGATTATGGTCAGGGTCCAACAGTTCTTTTCATTCACGATTGTCCGTTGAACCGTAGAATGTGGCAGCCACAGGTCGAGCCGCTGGTCAACGCTGGTTATCGTGTGGTTCTGGTCGACCTGCGGGGTTTCGGCGAGAGTGAGCTGGAGTCGGAAGAGGTTGCGATTCACACCTACAGTGCCGATATCGTCGGCCTGCTGAACTATCTCGGTATCGGCCGTGCCGTGGTTTGCGGGTTAGCGCTCGGTGGGACCGTGTTGTTTGATCTGATGGAGAACTATCCGAAGCGGATTGCTGGAGCCTGCCTGGCAACCAGTCGTCCGGTATCGGATGATATCCAGGAAACCGCCAAGCGGACCGAACTGATTTCGGCCCTGCAGAGCGGCAAGGAAGATCAGGTAAAAGAAGAGATGTTCTGCATGCTGATCGCCGGTCAGGAGAAATCGCTGCCAGCGACGATCAAGGACGAAGTGCGGGGTTGGATCAAGGGCCTGAAAGGAAAGACACTTGATGTCGCTCTTAAGGCAATCGGTCAGCGCAAAGATTATACTCCGCTGCTCAAGGGGGTGAAGATTCCGACCCTGTTGGTGGGTGCCGACCAGGATCCGATTACGCATCACAACCACACTGACCTGATGGCTGAGCAGCTGCCGAACTGCTACAAGGCGGTCAAGTTGAGCGGCGGCCACTTTGTCAATATGGAGCGAGCTGCTGAGTTCAACGCGCTGTTTCTCGAGTTTCTCGAAAACCTCTCGCCCAAGCGTAAAATGCTGGTCGATGTTGACGAAGAGGAGGAAATCGATTTCTGCGCCGTGATGTAAATATCAGATCGACTCAGTTTGAGAGGAGCGGGCGGCCGGTAAGGCCGTCCGCTTTTTTTGTGCGGAGTATTATGAAAAGTTTTTGAGCTATAAGGAAAACTTTCTTCAACATAAATATTAATGTGAAAAACCCACGGGCTTTACTGTTGCTTTAGCAGTGGGGCATCCCTTAGAATGCTCGTGCTTTTCTTTTGCATTTCAATGAGAAACTCAGATGTTGATCAAACAGAAAGTCCTGCTGACAACTTTGGCTCTTTTTATCGTCCCGGTTTTTGCTATCGGGGCGATTTCCTATTTTCTGGCGGAAAACTTTCTCTTGAAGAGCCGCCAGGATTCTCTCGAAGTTGTAGCCCAGATGAAGGCGCGCAAGATCGAGGATTTCATTCAGCAGAAAACCTGCAGCTACTATGAGATCCGCAAGTCGGAAAATGTCCAGCATTATCTCAAGCGCTACCGCGACGCGCTTGTTTCCGGTGACCGGGCAGTTCTCGCTAACACACAGCTGTCCTTCGATCGCGCCATGGGACCTTTCCAGGAAATTGCCGGGCTCGATGGTATCTTCCTTACCGATGCCGCAGGCGAAATTTTCTACCAGAGTAACCCTTATCATCGCGACACAGGTTTACATGATGACCTGCCGCTGCATGGAATCGACCTGCAGGAAATTATCGAGAGCCGCATGAGCCGGGTGGTTTTCGTACAGAGTGACCATGAGCAGGGGGAGGACAGCTTTTTTCTGATTGGTCCGATTATCTCGAAGCAGTCAGAATTTCTCGCTCTGATGGTTTTCGAGGTTGGTATGACCTCGATCTACACCGAAATCGACAGTTCGACCGGCCTTGGGCAGACAGGGAAAACAACGCTCGGGAAAAAAATTGATGAAACCCATTTTGTCCACCTGACCTCTTTTGTTCGTGGTCAGGAAACAGCACGCCGCACCGCTGTGGAGTTTATCGAAACAGAGGAGTTGATGCCGATGCAGGAGGCGGTTCTTGGTCGCAGCGGAACCGGTATCTGGAAGAACTGCGAAGGGGTCGAGATTATCGCTTCCTGGGCTTATCTGCCAAAGCTCGACCTTGGGCTGGTGGCGAAAATTGATCTGGATGAAGCTTTTGCTTCCATCGATCTTTTTAAAAAATTCACGGTCGGACTGATCCTCGGCATGGTGAGCCTCGGTCTGCTCATCGGGCTGAAGGTTGCCAAGTCGGCTGCCGCGCCGATTCTGCAATTGCAGGAAGGGACGGACCTGGTCGGGCAGGGAAACTTCTATCACCGGCTGCCTGTTGAGCGTAAAGATGAGTTCGGTAGCCTGGCGCAGGCGTTTAACAATATGACCGAAAACCTGTTGCGGGTGACAGCTTCGCGCGACCAGTTGAACACAGAAATTGCCGAGCGGATTGAAGTCGAGGAGCGCCTGTCGGAGAGCGAGAAGCGGCTACGCGACCTGTTTGACAATGCGAATGACCTGATCCACAGTGCCACCTCTGATGGCGAGATTCTGTTCGTCAACCGGGCCTGGCGGGACACTCTCGGCTACAGCCCCGAGGAGATCTCTTCGCTGAATATCTTCGATGTTATCCACCCCGATTACCATGAAAGCTGTTCCGCTTTCTTTGGCAACTCTTCCCCGGCGAGTCCGGCAGCAGCGATAGAGACGGCTTTTGTTACCAAGGATGGCCGTCGCATTGAGCTGGAAGGGAATGTCAGCTTTCAGTTCAAAGATGGTTTGCCCATTGCCTCGCGTGGGATTTTCCGCGATACGACTGACCGCAAGGAAGCTGAGAAAGCGGTTGAGTCTGAGCGCAAGTTTTTGCAGAGCGTCATCGATGGCGTTGACGATCCACTCTATGTTATTGCGAACGATTACCGGGTTCTGCTGATGAACCGGGTGGCACAGGGAATGCTGCGCGAAGATGCGCGGGATGCGCGCAACCTGACCTGTCACCTGGCTTCACACAATAGCAAGCAGCCCTGCCATGGCACCGATCATCCCTGCCCGCTGGAGCAGGTCAAGCAGACTGGGCGTTCCGTGACGGTTGTCCATACGCATATTATGAAAGACGGCGAAGAGCGGGTCTTCGAGCTTGTCGCCTCGCCGCTGAAAGATGAGCAGGGGCGCCTGCGTGGAATTATTGAATCATCGCGTGATGTCACGGAAAAACGCAAAGCTGAGATCGCTCTGCACGAAAACGAGAAGCGCCTCAATTTCCTCGCCCATCATGATCCTTTGACTCGCCTCGCCAACCGGGTGCTGTTCAACGAGAGGCTGGCGCAGGCGTTGGCGAAAGCTCGCCGCTCCAAGCAGCAGGTGGCGTTGCTGTTTCTCGACCTCGATCGCTTTAAGAATATCAACGATTCCCTCGGCCATGCTTTCGGAGACCAAGTGCTGAAAACTGTGGCCGAACGGCTTGACCTGTTGGTTCGTTCGACCGATACCGTGGCCCGCCTCGGAGGCGATGAATTCCTGGTGATCGCGGAAAATATTGACGGACCACAGTCGGCGGCAAACCTGGCGCAGAAGGTTCTCGATGCCTTCCAGGCCCCGGTCGTGATCCAGACGCAGGAATTGGCTGTTACCGCGAGCGTCGGCATCAGCCTGTTTCCGACTGACGGTCGCGACAGCGAAGAGCTGCTTAAATGTGCTGATGTCGCCATGTACGGGTCAAAGAAGAGTGGTGGTAACAGTTTCCAGTTCTACACTCCGGATATGAACGCCCACACCCACGACCTGTTGATGCTGGAGCGGGACATCGCCCGGGCTGTCAAAGAAAACCAGTTCGCAATCTACTACCAGCCGCAGCTCGATCTGCAGTCGGGTAAATTGATCGGGGTTGAAGCCCTGGTGCGCTGGCAGCATCCGGAAAAAGGGTTGCTCAACCCGCTCGATTTTATCCCGCTGGCAGAAGAAACTGGTCTTATTGTCGCGCTTGGCAAGTGGATTCTGCAGGCCAGCTGCCATCAGGCCAAGCAGTGGTGCGATGCCGGTTACGATCCGGGCCGGATCTGTGTCAATATTTCCGGCCGCCAGTTCAGACATGGAACCCTGGTCAGCCTGATCGATGAAACCCTGACAGACAGTGGCTTGAACCCGGAAATGCTGGAACTGGAAATTACCGAGAGCGTGATCATGGAAGATGTCGAGGAGACCTTCCAGACCTTCGCCGCGCTGCAGGACCGGAAGATTGGCCTCGCGGTCGATGATTTCGGTACCGGCTACTCATCGCTGAACTATTTGCGCCGCTTCCCGATCTCCAAGTTCAAGATTGATCGCTCTTTTATCCAAGACATAACCCATGATAGCAACGATGCAGCTATTGCCAACACGGTGATTGCGCTGGCGAAGAGTCTTAACGTTGCCGTTATCGCCGAAGGAATTGAAACTGAAGCGCAACTTGAAATGCTCCTCGGCATGGGCTGCAGGCAGGGACAGGGCTTCTTTTTCAGTGAACCACTGAATGCGCAGGATATGGAGAAATTTCTTGCTGGAGATTTCTCCTGCCAGCAGCTTTTAGCGCAGGCACGGGCGAATAGCACCAGCAGTTTCTAAAAAAGAAGTTTGTACTAGAACAACAAAGGAGCCGCTTGCATGTGCAGGCGGCTCCTTTGTTGTTTGAGATCAGCGGATGGAATAATCACAGACGCGCCAGAGGCCATCGACCCGATGCAGAAGGATCACCTCGGCCGCCTTGGCTTTGCGTTCGGCTCGAGATTCGAAATAGATCATGCGGTATTCGTCATCGGGAAAGTGTGCCGGACTGGTTGCTGTGCGCAGTTTTTTTACTTCTCGCTCAAGTACTTTGCCGAGGATTCTTTGCGTGCGGTCAGCTTTGTCGATCCATTGCTCTGCAGAGGTCATCAACTGCAGCAATGGCGATCCCATCCAGTAGGCCGCCTGGAAATTGCCGTCGTCTATAGTTGCAGTAAAGGAGAGGGCTGCCGATAAAGCCTGATCATCGACATCATCAGCAAAACTGGGGATGCAGAGAATGACGAGCAGGCAGAGGGAGTAGAATATTTTTGGGAACAGCTTTCCATTTAACATGATCGCCAGTTTACCTGGCAAACCTGACACAAATCTGACCAGAAGAAGGCGGATCGAAAAAAAATTCCCGAATTAGTCATTTTTAGCCAATTCGCAACCGAGAATCGCCAGCTTGCGAGTTTTCCCCCAGTGGTAGCCGCCAATACCGCCATCACCCCGCAGTACCCGATGGCAAGGAATCAGGTAACCGATCGGGTTACGGCCGACGGCCGTACCAACAGCGCGGCTGGCGTTTGGCTGACCGAGTTGCTGTGCCAGGTTGCCATAAGTGGTGAGGCTCCCGCTGGGGATTCGCAGCAGGGCCTGCCAGACCTGCAACTGGAAGTTGGTCCCGCGCAGCAACAGGGGCAGCGGTCTACCTATCACTGATTGGAGGGGTGGGAAGATTTGTTCGACAGTTGTTTCTGTTTTTTCCGGACATTCTTTCAATTCAGCCAGAGGCCAGTCATGGCGCAGGCGTTCCAGGGCCGGCTTTGGATTGTCGGCGTCGACAAATTCCAGCCGACAGATCCCTCGTTCCGTCTGCGCCAGAATGCAATCACCAAAAGGAGTGGGGTGGATACCGTAAAGGATCTGCATCCCATCACCACCCGATTTGATCTCGCCCGGAGTCGCTGCTTCGACATTGACCATCAGATCGTGCAAGCGGCCTGGGCTGCTCAGGCCAACGCTGTAGCTGGTCTCCAGCACCGGTGTTGAATCGCGCAGCAGCTCTCTGGCGTAACTGGACGTCAGGTGCTGCAGGAACCGTTTCGGACTGACCCCGGCAAAACGTTTAAATAAACGCTGGAAATGATAGGGGCTCAAGCCAACATGCTGGGCCGCTTTATCAAGCGATGGCTGATCGATAGCCGACTCGCGGAGGAATTCGATCGCCTGGGCTATTTTTTGATAATCACCTTGTGCCATTTCCCTTGCTCCTGATTCTAAAAGCTAGCATCCCCTTTTCCGGCAGCCAACCCGATTCTTGCTATCGTTGAGTTTTTCGCTGAGCAAAAAATCGCTGTTGCAATGGAGGTAATATTCCTCACGGCATTCAGCCTGCACTGGTTGAATACCTTACTTCTTGCAGTACAATTGAAGTTATGTTGATGACTTTGCCGCGAGGGACTTGCGAACCGTTGGTATCCAAGGGGGCGGCCTGTCATGAGTTGGCAACCAATCGTAAAATCACCCGACAAATTCCCACTGAAACCACACCTCTCCAATTATCTCGAGACCTGTAAAAGCTTCAGCTGGGAGCAGGCCGCCGCAGGACTTGACGGTCTGCCGGATGGGCGCGGCCTGAATATCGCCTTTGAAGCGGTCGATCGCCATGCCCTCGGTGCCAATGCGGAAAAGGTTGCCTTGCGCTGGCTGGGGAAAAATGGAGAGCGGCGCGATATCAGCTACTCAGAGCTCCGGGCGCAGAGCAACCGTTTCGCCAACCTGCTCGGTGAATTGGGGATTGGCGCCGGGGAACGGGTTTTCAGCCTTTCTGGCCGGGTGCCGGAACTCTATTTTTCTGCTTTCGGCACACTGAAAAATCGCAGTGTCTTCTGCCCACTGTTTGCCGCGTTTGGGCCAGAGCCGATCGCCCAACGGCTGCAGTTGGGTGAAGGACGGGTGCTGGTGACCAGCGAACGCCTCTACAGTAAAAAAGTGGCAGCTCAAAGAACGCAGCTGCCGCAGCTGAAATATGTGCTGCTGACCGATGCCGAACAGGATATCGATGACGCGACCCTGGCACTCAAGCCGCTACTGGAACAAGCCTCGGCTGAATTTACCATCCCGCCGACCGATCCCGAGGATATGGCGCTGCTCCATTTCACCAGCGGCACCACCGGCAAACCCAAGGGGGCTGTGCATGTCCATCAGGCGGTGCTGATGCACTATGTCACCGGCACCTACGTGCTCGATCTGCATCCGCAGGATATCTTCTGGTGTACCGCCGATTGTGGCTGGGTGACCGGCACCTCCTACGGCATGATCGCGCCACTGACCCACGGTGTCACCAATCTTGTCGATGAGGCTGAATTTGAGGCGGAGCGCTGGTGTCGCACCTTGGAGGAGCAGCAGGTCAGCGTCTGGTACACGGCACCGACAGCCATCCGCATGCTGATGCGTAGCGAGTTGGAGCCGGTGAAGCAGTACGATCTGAGCCCCCTGCGACTGGTTCACAGCGTCGGTGAACCGCTCAACCCGGAAGCTGTGGTCTGGGGAATAAAGGCGCTCGGGCTGCCGATCCACGATAACTGGTGGCAGTCTGAAACCGGCGGCATCATGATCGCCAACTACGCGGCGATGGCGGTTCGCCCCGGTTCGATGGGGCGGCCGGTCCCGGGCGTCGAAGCGGCCATTGTCCGGCGTGATGGCGAGTCGCTGGAAATGATCAGCGATCCGGATGTTGAGGGCGAGCTGGCGCTCAAAGCTGGTTGGCCCTCGATGTTCCGCAGCTACCTGAACGACGAAGAGCGCTACCGTAATTGTTTTGTCGGCGACTGGTACCTGACTGGCGACCTGGCGCAGCGGGATGCCGACGGCTATTTCTGGTTTGTCGGTCGCGCCGATGACATCATCAAGACTGCCGGGCATATGGTCGGCCCCTTCGAAGTGGAGAGTGTGCTGCTGGAACACCCGGCAGTGGCCGAAGCGGGGGTGATCGGCATCCCCGAGCCGACCATCGGTCAGCTGGTGAAAGCCTTCGTCGCTCTTCATCCCGGCTATCAGCAGAGCGAAGAGCTGCGCCGCGAACTGCTCGGCTTTGCCCGCAAGAAGCTCGGTTCGGCGGTGGCACCGAAGCAGATCGCCTTTGCTGAAAACCTGCCGAAAACCCGCAGTGGCAAAATTATGCGGCGGTTGCTCAAGGCGCGTGAGCTGGGCCTGCCGGAGGGGGATACCTCGACCCTGGAGGAGACATCATGAGTAAACAATTGACCGACCTGGAGCATGACTTAGCCCTGTTGCGGCAGATGTTGCGTATCCGCCGTTTCGAGGAAAAGTCGGCTGAACTCTACTCGGCGATGAAGATCCGCGGCTTTCTGCACCTCTACATCGGTGAGGAAGCGGTCGCCGTTGGCGTGGCGGAAGCGCTTGGCGCAGAGGATGCCGTGGTCGCCACTTACCGGGAACATGGTCACGCCATGGTACGGGGGATGAGCATGCGGGCGATCATGGCCGAAATGTACGGCAAGCTTGATGGTTGCTGTCGTGGCCGAGGTGGCTCAATGCACCTGTTCGGCGTCAAAGAACGGCTTTACGGTGGCAATGCCATCGTCGGCGGTGGCCTGCCGGTTGCGGTTGGCCTAGCGCTGGCCGACAAGCTGCAGGGGAATAACCGGGTCACCTGCTGCTGCTTCGGCGAGGGCGCGGTGGCGGAAGGGGAGTTCCACGAATCGATGAACCTGGCCGCGCTCTGGAACCTGCCAGTGCTGTTCGCCTGTGAAAACAATCTCTATGCCATGGGAACCGCGCTGGAGCTCTCCGAGTCGGTGACCAACCTGACCGAAAAAACAGCCGGCTACGGGGTGCCGTCAGCGGCGGTCGACGGCATGGACGTGGTTGCCGTCGAGGCAGCGGCGAAACAGGCGGTGGCAACCATCAGGCAGAGCGGCGGGCCTTATTTTCTCGAAAGTCGCACCTACCGCTTCCGGGCGCACTCGATGTTCGACCCGGAACTGTATCGCAGCAAAGATGAAGTCGAGCAGTGGAAGCAGCGTTGCCCGATCGAAAACCTGAAAACGCAGCTGCAACAGCAGGGCTGGCTCGATGATGCAAAATGGGCCGCGCTGGAGAAAGAGGTCGCTGATGAGGTCGCCGATGCGGTCGCTTTTGCCGAACAAAGTGACTGGGAACCGGTCGAGGAACTGACCCGTTTTGTCTATTCGGATCGGGAGGGCTAGCGATGACGGAGACAAGAAAAACGACCTACCGTGAAGCACTTAACGAAGGATTGCGCGAGGCATTGCAGCAGGATGAACGGGTTTTCCTGATGGGCGAGGATGTCGGTCATTATGGCGGCTGCTTCGCTGTCAGCAAAGGCCTGCTGGAAGAATTCGGGCCGGAGCGCATCCGTGACACGCCGCTGTCGGAATCGACCTTTACCGGTGCTGGTATCGGTGCGGCCCTCGGCGGCATGCGGCCGATCGTCGAGATCATGACGGTCAACTTCAGTCTGCTCGCCCTCGATCAGATCATGAACAACGCCGCCACCTACCTGCACATGTCGGGCGGACTGTTTAACGTGCCGCTGGTGATCCGTATGGCGACCGGCGGCGGCAAACAGCTGGCGGCGCAGCACTCCCACAGTTTGGAAGGCTGGTACGCGCATATTCCCGGCATCAAGGTGCTCTGCCCGGCGACAATGGAGGATGCCCGCGGTATGCTCTGGCCGGCGCTGCTCGATCCTGACCCGGTGCTGATTTTCGAGCCGGCCGTGCTCTATCCGATGGAAGGAACGCTGCCCGAAAAGCCGACGCCGGTGGCGATCGAAGGGGCGAAGGTTCTGCACCAAGGGAAGGATCTCAGTTTGATCAGTTACGGCAGCAGCCTGCACAAAAGCCTTGCCGCCGCAGAACAGCTGGCCGGCGAAGGGATTGCCGCCGAGGTGATTGATCTGCGTTGCCTGCGGCCGCTTGACGATACGACCATCATCGGCTCGGTCAGCAAAACCCATCGTGCCTTGATTGTCGATGAAGGCTGGCGCAGCGGCAGTCTTTCCGCGGAGATCAGTGCGCGAATCATGGAGCAGGCATTCTATCAATTGGATGCACCGGTCGAACGGGTCTGTTCGGCCGAGGTGCCGATGCCCTACGCCAAGCACTTGGAAGAGGCGGCTTTGCCGCAGGTTGAAACCATCGTCGCGACTGCACGGAGGATGCTCAATGGCTGATTTCTGTATGCCGAGTCTCGGTGCCGATATGACCAGCGGCCTGTTGGTCGCTTGGCGGGTAGAAGCGGGGGATAAGGTGGAGCATGGTCAGATCATCGCCGAAATCGAAACCGCCAAGGGACTCTTCGAGGTTGAGGTTTTTGAAGACGGGGTGGTTGAACAGCTGCTGATCGAACCGGGGGAAGATCAGATCCCGGTCGGTACGCCGCTGGCGAAAATCGTCGCCGATGGTGATGTGGTCACTAAGCCAGATGCTGCGGCAGAGCCGGAGGGGCGGCAGAAGGTGTCGCCGGTGGCACGACGGCGGGCGGCGGAACTGGGGGTCGATCTGACGCAGCTCAAAGGCAGCGGTGCCGACGGGGTGATCCAGCTGGCCGATGTCGAAGCGGTGGCAGGCGCGGCCGAGTCACCGGCGAAAGCTGCTCCAACGGCTAGGAAAATCACTCCGAGTGCAGAGGGGATGCGTCAGGCGATCGCGGCGGCGATGAGCCGCTCCAACAGCGAAATCCCCCATTACTACCTGGCGACCGAGATCGATATGAGCCGGGCGCAGCAGTTTCTGGCCGAGCAGAATAAACAGCGCTCAATCAAAGAGCGGTTGTTGCCGGTGGTCCTGCCACTCAAAGCAGTTGCGGTTGCCTTGCAGAAAGTTCCCCAGCTCAATGGTTATTATGTCGATGGTCAGCTGCAGCAGCGAGAACAGGTGAATATCGGCTTCACCGTTTCCCTGCGCAACGGGGGGCTGCTGACTCCGGCCCTGCAGGGCGTGGAGCAGATGAGCATTGATCAGCTGATGGCGGCGCTGAACGACCTGATCGGGCGGACCCGCGCCGGCAAGCTGCGCGGCTCGGAATTGACCTCGGCTGGAATTACCGTCACCAGCCTTGGCGACCTCGGCGTGCAGTCGGTGTTCGGGGTGATCTATCCGCCGCAGGTCGCTTTGATCGGGCTGGGGAAAATTGTCGAACGGGCTTGGGCGGAAAACGGGGCGTTGAGTGCGCGGCCGGTGCTTAGCGCAACCCTGGCTGCCGATCATCGCGCCAGTGATGGTTTGCTGGGTGCCAAGTTTCTCGATGCTTTTGGCCGGGCTCTGCAACAACCGGAGGCTCTATGAATACAGATGAGATTAAACAACAGATTTTCAATGGACTGATCGATATCGCTCCCGAGGTTGAACTGGACGAGCTCGACCCGAACGAGAACCTGCGCGAAGAGCTGGATATCGACTCCTACGACTTTTTAAGCCTGTTGATCGGCCTCAACGAATCACTCGGTGTCGAAATTCCGGAAACTGATTACGAAAAACTGGTGAGCTTGACCGATCTGGTTGCCTACCTCGCCGCGAAACTTGATGAGAGCCGTTGAACCGCCTCAAAGCTATTCAGGCGCAAAACTGTCGTGCGTAAAAAATAGACAATTATCCCTGTCGGCAAGCGCAAGACCGTTAAATCCGGGTTTTTGCGACTTGGCACACTGGATGCTACTGAAAGGAAAAAGCTGAAACAAAGATGTTTTTGCAAAAAAGTTATTAAGGGCAAGGGCGCTCTGACTCCAATTGGGGTCGGAGTGCCCTTTTTTATTTGATGAAAGCGTCAGAAATGAGCGCCAACCCTCTGAATTACTGCAACCTGCCGCCATGGGCGATCGCTTCACGGGTTTACAACAAAAACCCGCAACCGATCGAGATCCAGGGGGTGCGCTGTGCTGGCAAGCCGTTGTTTGCCAAGCTGGACATGATAGCTGATCCGCTCGAGCGGGGGCAGATTTTTCACGATTTCATGGATGTTCGCTTTCAGCTGCACCAGTGGGAGAACCAGCAATCAAAGAGTAGCCGCAAGGCGCTGAAGAACAGCTACCTGAGGTTTTTGCGTGGTTGGCTGTTCGACAGCAATTCGATTGAAGGTGCAGTGCTCAAAGGCTGGGTCGAATCGCGCATGGGCTTGCCGCCGCTGTTTCACAACGAGCCGATCGCCGACATCCACTCGGAGGCTTATTTTCTCTATACCGTGGACAAAATGAAAGGCGCGGCGCGGACCAGCGCGATACTGCGGCAGCTCGACCTGCTTTACGAATATGTACAGTACGAATTGACGCGGCAGCGGCCGGAGCAGAGTCACATCAGCCTGTATCGCGGTATCAATGATTTTGAAGAACACCAGGTGATCGAAAAGCAGGACAAGTATCGCTATATCCTGCGACTGAACAACCTCAACTCCTTCACCGATGATTTCGAGCGCGCCTGGGAGTTCGGCTGCCGGGTGCTGAAAACGCAAGTGCCGCTGACAAAGATCTTCTTCTGCGGTGGTTTGTTGCCGAAATCGTTGCTGAAAGGGGAAGGCGAATACCTGGTGATCGGCGGGGAGTTTGACGTCGAAGTGATGATCGGTGGCTGAAAATGCTGCGCGATGAGCTGAACAACAAAGCTAAGGCAGTTTTTCTTGGAGTGGCCCTGGGTGATGCGTTGGGGGCAACCACCGAGTTCATGACCCCGGGCGAGATCAAGTCCAAGTACCGGGTGCATAAAAAAATCCGCGGCGGTGGCTGGCTGGGGCTGAAAGCCGGGCATGTCACTGACGATACCGAGATGTCGCTGGCGATCGCTCATGCGCTGGTCGATGCCGGTCAATGGGATTTAAAGGGGATTGCCGACAATTTCATCGACTGGATGCGCAGCAAACCGATCGATATCGGCTCGACAGTGCGCAAGGGCATCCGGACATATATGCAGCAGGGAATGCTGGAGATGCCGCGGAACGATTGGGATGCCGGCAACGGCGCGGCGATGCGCATGGCGCCGGTGGCGCTTTTCACCCTCGGTGACGACAAGTTGCTGCGGAAATGCACCCTGGAACAAGCACGGCTGACACATCATCATCCGCTTTCGGATGCTGCCTGCATCACCCTGGGGCGGATGACACAGGCAGCGATGCTTGGTGCCGACCGGTTTCAGCTGCATGCCATGGCACGCGAGTTGATCGCCGAGCATCCGAACTTCAAGTTCAATAATTACAAGGGGTACGCATCCGGTTATATCGTCGAAACCCTGCAGACCGTATTCCATTATTTTTTCGCCACCTCCAGCTTTGAAGATTGCCTGGTGGGGGTGGTCAACCAGGGGGGCGATGCTGATACCACCGGGGCAATTGCCGGGATGCTGGCAGGAGCATTCTATGGTTTCGAACAGTTACCGAAAGCCTGGCTGAAAAAGTTGAACAAAGAGGTCCGGATCGAGATTGAACAGGTGACCGAACGACTGGTCGATATATGCCCCTGGGTAGCGCAGGATGCCCACATTCAGGAGCTCTCCGGCAACCTTTGGGAATATTACAACCAGGGCTACGTGGTTGCGATCACCACCAACGGCAAGGTGTCGCGCAGTGGAAACAACGTGATGGCACGAGGTACCGCCAAGCAGGCCGCCGAGCGCTTTCCTGATCTGCCACAGCTTTTGGGTGAGAAGATCAACAGCTGTGGCAACCATGTGCATGAACTGCCAAATCGGCTGGTCAGCTTCCCGGTCGAGCACACGCCATACGAGGTGCCTGATCTGAAACTGATAGAGCAATCGAGCCGGGAGCTGCGTGAATTGACCGATGCCCGAGGTTGGGAAAAAGTGATCGTGCCCCGGCCCGGTTGTGGCGGTGGTGGCCTCAGTTGGGGGGATGTGCGGCCGTTGCTGGCACCGCACTTCGATGAGCGGTTTCGAATTATCAAAGCGGCAAGTTAGCCGTTCTCCGTGAACTTTGCGGTGAAACTTTATTATCTGGAAAGGAACAGGAACAATGACAACGGAAATCGAAAAACTGACAGTCGATGAAGTGGCGACGACAATGAAAACAACCCCTGTCAACGTCATGATGCATATCAAGCGCGGTCTGCTGGCTGGAGAGGAGATCGACGGCAGCTGGTATGTCGCGGCTGATTCCTTGGCGAGCTACCTTAATGACGCCAATCGTGGTCATAACGGCAGCGTCTGCAAGGCGAAGAGCCATTGTGGTGGTGGCTGTTCGTCAAGCTGCGGGTGATGGTTATGGGTGTGATGATCAAACCTTCCGACCTTTACTACCGCTATCCGCGCAAAAAAGAAAATCGCGAACTGCCGAAATTCAGTGGTAAGCCGGATTCCAACCCTTTCGACCGGAATGACATGTACGAAGTGATCCCGGTGTTCGAAAAGGTGATGGACGCTCTGAATACGACGGAAATGGATGTCCTGCATCGGATGGAAGAAGTGATGAATAACGAGGTCCCGGCCTTTGTGCACACGCGAGAAGAAATGTACGACTGCCTGCTGATGGTGATGCAGGGGCTGCTGGGAAGCGAAACGACGGAGGTGCACTGATGACAATTGCACAGATGGGTGACCGGGTCACCATTCACTATATTGGCACACTCGACAATGGCCGTATTTTCGACAGCGCAGACGATGACAACCCGTTGAGTTTTGTTCTCGGCAGCGGCGAAGTCTTCCCTGCCCTGGAAGAGGCGGTTGCGGGAATGAAAGTCGGTGCAGCTAACAATGTCGAGATCCCGGCTGAAAAGGCCTTTGGGCCACATATGAAAGAGAATATGATCTGCGTTCCCCGCAGCAGTTTTCCGGCTGGGCGCGAACTGCGTGTCGGTGAGAAAATTTCACTGTCATTCGGCGATGGCGAAGAACGGGTCATGCGCATCGTCAGGGATGAAAACGAGGAAGTGACCCTCGACGGCAACCATCCTCTGGCCGGACTCGATCTGACCTTCGCCCTGCAGCTGGTCAGTATCGATGAAAAAGGCGTTGCTGTTCACTGAATAGCAACGCAACTCAAATAGAAAACCAGGGGGAAAGCGGTCTTTTCAGGCCGCTTTTTTCATTGCTGTGGGATAATCTTGTTCTTGGCGAAGGAAGATGGCATAGTGCGCCCCAACGAAAACGATCTGCAGAAAGGTCAAAAATAGATGGTTCCAGAGTCTGTACAAAAAGCCTGGCAGGACCTGCCGGAAAATCGTAAAGCTGCCGTCAGTAGAGCGATGGCGAAAAAACAACCCTTTGTCTTCACGCGTTGGGTCGAGGCCGCCGGGGTGAAGAACTTTCGCCGCGAGATGCTGATTGCCCGCAAGGCGGGAACCGGCCCACGTCTGGATAAAGCTCTTTATAGCGGTGAAGAGGGTCATCTGGCTGTCGATGTGCTGGTGGCCTATTTCACCGAGCTGGCCCCGGAGGTCAACGATCAGTATTTGGCGATGCTGGAAGAGGCTGGTGACGAAGGGCAGGAAACCAAGCTGAAGCTGTATGCCCGGCTGCTTAAGCAGCACACGGATTGGCCTTATCTCCAGCTTTACCTGGCAACGGCCCTTTGGGTTGAAGAGTTTGCCGAAGAAGATATTGAGAAAGTAAGGCAGATTGCTGCCGAGCTGGAAGAATAGAGGAACAGGAACAACGGTAAAACAAAAGGGCGGCTCTTGTGGGCCGCCCCGTTTGTTTCAGTGCTTCGGAAGGCGAAGCTTGCGTCGGCTGACTTGCAGCTTGATAACCGGTTCCGGTTTACGATCCGGGAACAGGTTGTCGTTGTGCAGGCCCCAGCCCGCAGCGCTCTTCTTCATTTCGTAAAGAACGATCGACCGAATCACTTGCTTGGTTTTTCTTGCAACTATCAAAGTTGCTGCCGATAAAGAAATCATGATCCCACCTCTTGACTAGGGCTAGTGTGTTCTCTAGTGATAATCGTAAGTTGAGGGATTTGAGCTGTCAATAGGGAGAAATTTGTAAAACCCTGTTTTTAAAAGGAAAAACCCTATAACTGCTGGAAATGACAATGTAGACACTTTGACGGCATTGTGAAAAAAAATTTAAAAAAGTTTTGAATTTCATTTTTGGAACAATGTCTTTCCTGTTTTTTGGCAAAAACAGTTTAAAAACAGCAGGTTAGAACATTGTTTTGAGGGTTTCGGTTTTCTCTTGTGGCGCATGGCACTCATGGCAATTCGGAGCAAGACTTTCCCCGGATAGCAAGCAATAACAATGCTGTTCCCGTTCGATCTTTCTTAAATCGATGTCAACCTCAACGTCAAAATCGACGACGAGCGGTAGATGATCCGAAAACGCCACTTGCGGAATGCAAAAATCGAGCATGTTAATCTTGTCGCTGTAGAGAATAAAATCAAGGTGCCGATGCGGCTTCTTGCTCGGAAAAGTTGGCAGGCCTTGGATGTTCGCGCTTTTTAAACCGGTCGCAGCAAGAAACAGGTCAATCTCACGCTCGCCCCATAATGCGTTGAAGTCGCCTGCAACAACACATGGCTTTTCCGCCCGTTTTACCAGATCATATAAAGCGCTCAACTGCCTGTGCCTGGCCCTTCCCCCAAGAGCCAGATGCACCAGGTAGATGATCACGTGCTCCAGTTCCAGCTCGATCACCAGGCGCTTCATGCCATGTTTGAAGAAGTGGAATGTTTCATTGCGGATACGGTCCCTGGCCAAAAAGGCATTCGCCTGTTTTTTCAGTATCGGCACATGTCGCCAGAATGACTTTTCGCCATATTTGACCGAGTGAGTATGGTAATGTCCCAGCGCCTCCGCCAGCAATTCGGCCTGGTTTTTTCCCCGCATTCGGTAGGATCCCTGATCGACTTCGACCAAACCAACCAGGTCTGGCTCCAGTTCGCGCAGAAAACCTGTTATCCTTTCCAGGTTTTTATAAGATGGGCGAACAAAATTTCGTGCCTTGTTGCCTGTCGCATAACGGATGTTGTAAAGCACAAACCGCATAACATCCCCCTGACTTCAAGATTTATCCACAATAGAGCTTTACTCTCATACACTTTTCAGCTTCGGTTCAGCCAGACAATCCCGCCAGGATTGCGATTCCTCCTCTACCGCCAGCAGCGTACTCAGATTCGCAGAAGCGTAGCCGGTCAACAGCGCTGATATTTCCTGCTGTAACGTTGCCAGGCAATTATCGATCAGGCTCTTATTGAAGCCTTTATCGGCGAGCTTCAAAACCAGATTCATTACGATGATGCGACTGATCACCTGGCCGATTTCCAGCAACTTCCGCTGCGGCAGCGATGAATCGATTGCGAAGCTGAGCAGGTTTTTGAGCCTCTCAGCAGCGCGATCGGTGAGTGCGTAACCGCAGAGATAACGCTGCAGGTTCTGCTCTTTGGCAACCTTCATCTGTTTGAGCAGAGCCTCGCCGATCTGGATGTAGAGGATATCGTTCGAGCCCTCGAAGATCTGGAAAGGACGGTTGTCAATGGTCGCCCGACCGGCAAAATGATCGAGTCGGTAACCTTTGGCACCGACCAGTTGCAGCAGTGATTGCGAGCTTTCCTGCATCAGGTCGGTAACGCAGGTTTTAACGGCATTTGCTTCGACGCCATGGGTCGCCAGGTTGTTTTCCAGCCCGGCCTTTTCGCTGGTGTTGAGGCACAGCGCCGAGCAAATCGTCACCGCCGACTGGATTCTAGCCAACCGTGCCTGGACCTGGTCGTAGCTGGCGAGGCTTTTGCCGCCGACCTGCCGCCCCCGGCAGTGGGTCGTGGCTTCATCCAGAATACGTCGGACAAAGCCGATCGCCATTGCCGGAAACTGCATCCGACTGCGGTGCAGCAGGTCGAGCATCATCTTCACGCCGGTACTCTGCGGCACCAGTTGATGGGTTTTCGGGATGACAACATCGATTCGGTTGCGCCCGTAAGGGAGCATGTAGATTCCCAGGTTGTTGTACTTCTCTTCAACAATGATCTGTTGTCCGGGCGCGTTGGCGTCGCAGATAAAAAAGTCGATATCGCGGCCGAGGCCTTTTTTTTCGCTGAAATGCCTTGCCGTCAGCAGCCAGTAATCAGCCCAGCCAGTCAGGCCGGCCCAGTGCTTGGTTCCCTGCAGGCGGCACAGCCCATCATGTTCGGTCCAGGAACTCTGCATGTGCAGCGCGTCGCTGCCGTACTCGGGCTCGGTGATCATCAGACCGCCCATTTTCCGCTGCTGAACAAAATCGGTCAGGACCGATTCACGTGCCTGCTCCTGGGCGTATTTCGTTACCGGCTGAATGAACAATGCCCAGTTGATGCCGAACATCAGCGCCAGCGGCAAGGATTCGTAGGAGGCCGCTTCGACCAGCGCGATTCCTTCGTGCAGCTGTCCACCTCGACCACCGTATTGATCGGGGATGAAAGTGGCAAAGGGGCTGCAGGCCATAATATCTCTCAGCACGTAAGGTGGCAGCCCACGGCGGGTGCTCAGTTGATCGATATCCTCGCGGGTGTGAAAAAGATTGTGCAGGGTCTTTTGGAAGGTCTCCAGATAGACCGGGAAGGGGGTTGAGCTGTCGCTCTGCTCCGGGCGGATCGGCGTTTTGTCTGATGATTTCATCTGTTCTCCCAAAGGAAAAAAGAGTGAATCTGTAACTGTTTTTATCAGTTTAGCTCTGTTTGCACCAGTCTCAAGGGGGAACTGAAAACACTTGCCGTAGAATACCTTTTCAGCTCTCAGTAGAAGCTTTTTGCCAAGGACCAAAGCGTAAAAACAGATTGCCCCCATCGACATATCAATGCTAAAACTCCAACACTCCGGCCACAGGTGTTACCCTGTGGTTTCTTTGTTTTTAAAGGATGTTGGCATGGCGATTCCCTGGCAGGTTCTCGACCGGTTTGAAACCGATGATGAAGGTGTTCTCGAACTGCGTAAACGGGGCAAGGGTGATTTTTTGATTACTGTTGGTTCGCAGATTCTGATGAACAGTAAAGCCCAGCGTTCAGAGATGGCGCTCGGCAAGCTCGGTTGCCGGAAACTGAAAAATTATCCCAACCCGCGCGTTCTGGTTGGCGGGTTGGGAATGGCGATCACCTTGCGCGCTGTGCTCGACGAATTGCCAGAAAACGCCGAAGTGGTGGTCGCTGAACTCAATGCGAAAATTCATCAATGGTGCCTTGGCCCGCTGGCCGAGTTGACAGATGGTGCTGCTGCCGACCCACGGGTGAATGTTGCAATCGGTGATGTTGCCGAACTGGTGAAAACTTCTCCCGCTGAGAGTTTCGATGCAATTATTTATGATCTTTATCGTGGACCGGGGCCGCAGACCGACAAACGTAACGACCCGCTTTACGGCAGCCGGGCGATCGAACAGTGTCGATCTGCTTTAAAGAAAAACGGAGTCTTCGCCATCTGGGGCGAAAATCCGGATACTGGGTTTGAAAGCCGACTTACCGCAGCGGGTTTTGCCGTGCAATGCGAGCGGCCGGGCAAAGGTGGTTACCGTCATGCTGTCTGGGTGGCGGAGAAAAAGGTGGCGAAAAAAGCATCAGCAGGTCGCGCTACCAGTAAACCGCGTGAGTTTGGGACGAGGAAATAAGCGATGGAAGAGTTTGCTCTACAGGGCCATGAGTTTGTCGAGCTGCACAACCTGTTGAAGATTACCGGCCTCTGCTCCAGCGGCGGCACCGCCAAGTTGATGGTTGCAGAAGGTTTGGTCAGGGTCGATGGTCAGATTGAACTGCGCAAGCGCTGTAAAATAAGGTCCGGCCAGGTGGTCGAATTTGAAGGTCGGCAGATCGCCGTCGTTTAGCTTTTGGCTCTCGGCTCTTATTTGTGCTAGATTAGCACCCTGTTTAATGAATTGTTATCTGGAGGCCGGGTGGCAAATAGAGTTTTGCACAATTTAACCCTGCTGGAAACTGTTGACCAGTGGCATAGCGTCGACGATGTTGCCGTTGGCGGCAGCTCGCGCAGCCAGCTGGAACAGATTCTTCCGGGCGGTATCACTTTCTCGGGCACCATCTGCTGTGATGGTGGAGAAGGCTATGCCTCGGTGCGTTCCAGTACCAACCTGTACGATCTCAGTCAGTATTCCGGAATTACCCTGCGGGTAAAAGGTGATGGCCGCCGTTACAAGCTATCGCTCCGCTGTGCGACCGACTTCGAAGGGATCTCCTACCGGGTCGGTTTCCAGACCGGCAAAGGTGTAGAGCAGACGATCCACTTGCGCTGGAGTGTTTTTGTCCCCACCTATCACGGCCGTGTGCTCGCAGCACCGGCTGAGCTTGATCCCTCGCAGATCCGCAGTGTTGGTTTTGTTGTCGCTGATCACAAGTCCGGCTCTTTTCAACTGGAAATCCTGCGACTTGAAGCGACCATGAGCAACTTCCGCCCTACTAACTAACAGCACATTTCTGCGTCCCATTTCCCCTCGGCCGGTGCCCGTTGCGCATTTGGCGCTATACTTAATGCAATCTTCTTTCGAAAAAAAGAAATTCCTATTTAAGTTTTAACAACTTACAACCGAAATAATTAAGGTAATGTTCTGCCTGCAAAGGAGTTGCTGATTTGGACGAGCAGTTGCCTGAAGAAAATAAAGTAAAAAAATCGACAGAAACGCCTGAAGAGGTTATCGAACCTTCGAAGTCCGAAGAGTCCGCTATTGAGGTTGAACCTGCCGATGATGTTTCTGCCGAAGCTGCTGCGGAAAGCCTTGACGAGGCTGATTCAGCTGTGGAATCCGCTTTAGCGGAAGAACCGGCGGAAGAACCGGCGGAAGAACCGGCGGAAGAACCGGCGGAAGAACCGGCGGAAGAACCGGCGGAAGAACCGGCGGAAGAACC
>NZ_FQZT01000006.1 GCF_900142125.1 Malonomonas rubra DSM 5091 | reverse complement strand
CCATTTCGTTTAAAAGCCTATTGCGAAGATGCTCATCCGCAAGTTCGCGCTCAAGTCGCTTGATTTTCTGGGCGGGAGTCTCTTTGTCTTTGGGTGATTGGGGCATAACGTGCCTCACAGGCTGGGTCCAGTCCATCTTTCCATGCTTTCTCAACCATGTTAGCACGGTTGAACGCCCCTGAATGCCATAGATCTTCTGAGCTTGCTTGTAGCTCATGTCGCCTTTTTCTACGGCATCAACCACCTTCAACTTAAAGCCCATGGTGTAATCACGCTGAGTACGTCTCTTTCGCTGTCTGTCTGACTTGTCCATCATAAGCCTCCAAGGTGTAAACTTATTTCAGGACGGGACATAAAAAGCAAAAAGGGCGTTCCTCTCGGGACGCCCTTTTTGCGCTCATGCTGCTGATTTTCCTGCTCGTTCGCTTCTCACGCCAAAAAGCGCCGGGCAAATTCACTGGCCGGCACCGGTTCACTGAACAGGAATCCCTGATAAAGATCCGCTCCACGGCTGCGCAGAAAATCGAACTGCAACTCGGTCTCGACCCCCTCGGCGACAACCTGCATCTTCAAGCTGCCTGCCATGGCGATAATCGCCTCAATAATTGCCTCGTCATCCCTGTCTGCCTCGAGGTCTCGAACAAAGGAGCGGTCAATTTTCAGGGTATCTATGGGGAATCGCTTGAGGTAGCTCAGTGATGAGTAGCCGGTACCGAAGTCATCGATGGCCAGAGAGATTCCTAGCTGTTTCAACTGACTGAGCAGAACAACTGTTTTTTCAACCGTTTCCATCAACATGCTCTCGGTCAGTTCCAGTTCAAGAGATTCACCCTCCAGGCCGGTGTCCTGCAGTACGCTGGCAACGACCGGCAGCAGATCGGGTTGTGTGAGCTGGCGCCCGGATAAATTGACCGCAACCTTGAATTGCGCGCCAGTACTCTCCTGCCACTGCTTCAACTGACTGCAAGCAGCCTGCAAAATCCACTGCCCCAGCGGAACGATCAAACCGGAAGATTCGGCAATGGGGATGAAGCGGGTTGGCAAGACCTCACCAAGCTCCTCGTTGCGCCAGCGTACCAAGGCTTCCATACCAACGACACGGTTGTTCTGCAAATCGACCTTCGGCTGAAAAACCAGGTAAAAACCTTGTTGACGCTCAAGGTCCTGCCGGAGTTGCCGCTCGATATTCAGGCGCTCACGGGTTGATTCGTTCATTTCTGCAGAAAAGAAATAAAACGAATTCCGGCCCTGCTCTTTGGCGTGATACATGGCAATATCGGCACAGCGCAGCAGGGTTTCGCGATCTTCGCCATCATCCGGATAAATCGCCAGGCCGATACTGGCAGGGGTTACCACTTCGTTGCCATCAATCAGGAAGGGCTTCGCCATGTCGGCAATAATCTGCCGGGCAACGATGGCCGCATCTTCAGCCACCCGCAAATGCGGCAGCAGAATGATGAACTCATCACCCCCCAAACGCGCCAGCACATGTTTTTCCCCCAACTGGACATCGTCCCCGATTCGACTGACGGTATCGGCTTCGCGCAGGCAACCTTTCAGCCGCTGGGCGGCACTCTGCAGCAACTTGTCGCCGACAGAGTGACCGAACGTGTCGTTAACCATCTTGAAGTGGTCGAGATCAAGAAACAGAACGGCAAACTTGGTGTACTCACTTTTGCTGCGTTGCATCTGGCGGATCAGCATTTCCAGCCGGTCATGCAGCAAAGAACGATTCGGCAGGCTGGTCAAAGAATCGTAATAGGCCAGCTTGCTGATTTCCTGCTCCGCAGATTTCTGCAACGAAATATCTTTGAACAGACAGACAACAAACTGATCCTCCCCGGCTTCGCTGTAGGCGTGGGCAAAAGAGAAATTGACTGGAATCTGTTCCCCGTCGCTGCCGACAATCTCTGTTTCATAGTTTTTCAAATGAGGCTGTTGCAGAAATTCGCTTAGCAGGTCCTGGGCGACCAAGGGGCTGCGATGGCTGAAAAATCGGTTGAGGTTCTTTCCGGCAAATTCGATGGACGTGGTCGCAAAGAGTTCCTGCGCTGCACCGTTGGTTTTAAAAATGACACCATCACTGCCACAAATAATCAGCGGGTCGATAACTGTCTGCAACATCAGGTCGACAGAGTCGTAAGCAGCACTGGCGTACTGCAGTTTGTCGGTCAGGGTATTCACGGCATCGGCGAGAACCTGAAGCTCGTCACAGGCGGCCATTTCAATCCGCTCATCAAGCTTTCCATCTGCCAGGTTTTGTGTTTGCTTGCTGATCAACCCGATATTCTGCAGAATCGGCCGGACCATCAGGTGAGCTAGAAGCAGTCCAAACAGCACCCCGAACAGGCCAAGAAAGAGGTTCGCCCGCACCAGATCATTCAACAAATAATTGAAAATCGAGACTGGTGCCACGGCAAAAGCGTACCAACCTTCGTTCGTCAGCATTCGAAAGCTGTAATAAAACTCTTTCCCACCGATCAATTGATGTCCGAAGCGATGGTGCTCACTTGTTCCGCCGAGCAGCTGTCTGCGCCAATCCGAATCAGGGGCAACAATATGCTGCAGGAAAGCGCCTTGGTCAGGGTGCAGCAAAAAACGCCCCAGTTCATCAACCAGGTACACTTCAGCACCATGCTCGAGTTCACGCCGATGGAAGAAGGAATTGAACAATGCAAGAGGAACAGATGCCTGGAGAACCCCCTTGAATTCGTCACCAAAATAACCGACCTTCGCCATGGTCAGGACGATGGACGGCCCGGAAAAATCGATATCGTAGGGCTCAACAGTGACCAGAACCCGGTTCGGCCGCTCAAGAACTTGCTGCAGGAGGCGTTCCTTCAGTGGCTTTAAAGAGCCCTGCAACACCCTGCCATCAAGCACCTTAAGGTCTTGCTGGCCCGATTCTTCGAAATAACTGAGACGGGGAAAAACATCCTGCTGCTCAACAAAGACCTTCGCCAGAACCGGAACACGTTGATAACGATGATATTCAAAGGTCTCCAGCCGCCACAAACGATCTTTTAGCTGTTTCAGCTGCTGATCGGCTTCGATCGCCAGGGCCTGGGCATGCGCTTCAAGTGTTGAACGTTGCGAATCCGTGTTAAATTCGTGGAGAAGAGAAAGGCTGATACCGGTCACCAGAGTGACCGTCATCAGGATGGAGGCAAGCTGAATACCGAAAAACTTAACCCGGATACTGCGACATTTTCTGTAACCTGATCGTGGCAAGCCAGCCTCCAAGCTAATTGATCGTTTTACAGCCAAGCCACAATTATAGTTTTAGCTTATTAAAAAATCTACACCCTTATGTAAAATCTATTTATTTCTAATCGAAGCAATCCGTCCGGTACATCATCGCCAGACGGCCACGGCTGGCCAGGCAATCTGGGCAAAGCAGACCGGCATCTCCATAATCCTGTTCGGCCAGGTGCTGACCGGCAATGGCTGCCGGATCGGTCAACACCTGGTCAGGATCGAATTCTTTCTGACAGAGGCGGCACTTTTTCATAACCCTCCCCTGTCTTTAACCAGTGCAGCCATGGCATTGAGGAAATCCGCGTTATCGTTCAGCGAAGGAGCACGGTGGAAATGATGAAAACCGGCTTCAGCAGCTAACTCGCGATACTCGATGTCGATCTCTTCCAGCGTCTCGATGTGATCAGAAACAAAAGAGATCGGCACCATCAACAGGCACCTGTGATCATCCATCGCCAGCCACTTGATCACATCCTCGGTTCCCGGCGTCATCCATCTGACCGGACCACTGCGGCTCTGGTACGCGATACGCCAGCCGAAATGATCACCGACCCGCTTCATCACCTCATGCGCAGTGACTTCAACATGTGTTTGGTAAGGGTCGCCACGGTCGATGAATTTCTGCGGCAGGGCATGAGCGGAAAAAAGAATCTGCACCTCGTTCTGCAGCAGATCGTGGAAAAGCTCGATCCCTTCCTTCACCCGGTTAGCCAGTGAATCAAGATATGGCGGCCAGTTATACCACTCTTCGATCAGGTGGTATTCCAGCTCAGGGTAGACGTTGCCAACTGCCCGACGGAAATCATTGATGCTGCTTCCAGTAGTGGCTCCGGTATAATGCGGATACATCGACAGAACCACCGCTTTTTCGATGCCCTCCTGTTTGATTTCCCGTAGCACATCATCGGCAAAGGGATGCCAATAACGCATGATGACGTAAGGTTTAACATTATCGAGCCGCGACGCGATCCCTTCTGCCTGCTTCCGCGTCCACTCCAGCAGCGGTGATTTTCCGCCGATGGTACGGTAGTTCTCCACGACTTTTTTCGCGCGGAAGTGGGAGATCATTTTTGCAAAAGGCTTCTGCAGCAGAGCACCGGCAGGTAACTGGATCAGCTCCCGGTCGGAAAAAAGGTTGTAAAGGAAGGGTTCGACGGCATCAAGCGAGTCGGGCCCGCCCATATTGAGGAGGATCAGTGCGGTTGGTTTGGCATTCGATGACATTTGCAAAGTCCTTTAAAGCTCCGGGGTTGCAGCGCTGACAAGCGAAAACGAAAAGGGGCAGAATAATAAATTCTGCCCCCATCATCACACACCAAGTTTGCTCTATTTTTGACTAAGCCTGTGTACGCATTCCACCATGTGAATCGCATTCTCCGGCGGAACCGTCGGCAGAATACCGTGGCCCAGGTTGAAGATGAAGCCGGGACGATCAGCATTCTCGTCCAGAATCCGCTGGACTTCACGCTCAATGTGGTCTTTCGGTGCATAAAGCACGGTCGGATCGAGGTTGCCCTGGACGGCGATGTCCGGGCCGAGAATATCACGTGCTTTACCGAGGTTGACATGCCAGTCGAGGCCGAGCACATCAGCACCTGCCTGCTTGACCAGTTCGAGCATACCGCCACCACCTTTGACAAAGTAGATGATCGGAATGTCTTTACGGTTGAGGCCGTTAATCAACTCTTGAACATACGGCAGAATGTATTTTTCAAAATCATGCGGCGCCAGCAAACCACCCCAGGTATCGAAAATCTGGATCGCCTGGGCGCCTGCTTCGATCTGCATGTTCAGGTAACGCCGATCCATCTCTGTGACCTTCTTCATCAGCGCATCGTAGAGCGGGAAGTCGCCGTACATCATCTGCTTGAGGCTGGCAAAATCCTTGCTCCCTTTGCCCTCAACCATGTAGCAGGCGAGAGTAAAAGGTGCGCCACCGAAACCGATCAGAGGCACACGCCCCTCGAAAGCAACACGCAGGCGCTTGATGATCTCGGGCACGTAGGAGACGGCCTCTGCCATGTCTTCCGGCACCACCAGAGCATCGACGTCGGCTGCGGTACGAATCGGGTTTTCAAACACCGGCCCCGGCACGAAGTCGAGTTTCATCCCCATCGGCTCTATCGGGGTGAGAATGTCTGAGAACAGGATTGCGGCATCAGCGTTGAGGATATCGATCGGCTGGATGGTCACTTCCGCTGCACGCTCCGGGTCTTTACACAGATCGAGAAAAGTGCCACCCCCCTTGGCGCGGACATCCTTGTAGCACTGCAGGTAACGGCCAGCCTGGCGCATCAGCCAGACAGGAACACGATCGACGGGCTGGCACCAGCAAGCTTTGAGAAAGTTGTATTCGGTCATCGTTGACAAATCTCCTGAATAAAATTTAGGGTCAAAAATCGAAATCTATTCTTTTGGCGCGTTTTCCGCCGCTTCCTTTTCCATCCGTTTGCGGGTCTTCAACGGAATGTAATTACAGAACGGCTCTTCCGCCATGTAGTCACCGTACACTGCATCGGCTCGGGCACGGCAGCCGCCACAGACATTGATGAACTCGCACTCGCCACACTTGCCTTTGTACTGGCTGAAATCGCGCAGTTCCTTGAAGGTTTTGGAGTTGAACCAGAGCTCCTTGAACGGTATCTGCTTGACGTTGCCGACGCTCGAGTGGAAATAGGAGCAAGGTTTGAGGTTACCGAAACAGTCGATCAGGCAGATGGTCTGGGCGGCAATGCAGCCTTTGCCGCCACCGGTCGAAAAGGTCAGGCTCCGGCGCTTGAAGTCGGCCCCTTCCGCTTTCGCCATTTGCGGCACGATGCGGTAGTAGTGCGGCGCACAGGTCGGGCGCATGAGGATGTCATCCTCGTTCTTTTCCTGCTCATAGTGCCAGGCGAGAATCTCTTCGTAATCCTCTTTGCTGACCAACTCGTTCATGATCTCTTCGCCACGGCCAGTCGGCACGATCATGAACATGTACCAGGCGGTGGCGCCGATCTTCTTCGCCAACTTGAAGCACTCGCCGATATCATGCTGGTTGCGCTTAGTGAAGGATGAGTTGACGAGAAATTTGATGCCGTTGCGCTTGAGAGTCTCAGCGCCACGGAGGGTGCCTTCGAAAGCACCAGGGCAAGCCCGAAAGTCGTCGTGAATTTCAGCAGTTGACCCGTCGAGAGAAAGCGACACCATCTTAATATCGGCCTTGATCATCTTCTGGCAGACTTCATCGGTTATCAGGGTGCCGTTGGTCGCCATGCACATGCGCAGGCCCTTGCTGGTTCCGTACTCGGCGATCTCGAAGATGTCGGGGCGCATCAGTGGTTCACCGCCGGAAAGCACCATGACCGGCTGGCTGACTTCACAGATATCATCAATCAGCTTGAAAGCTTCTTCAGTCGTAAAATCCCCTTCAGCGGCTTCCATATCGGATGAGCAGCGGCAATGAACACAGTTGAGGTTACAACGCTGGGTACTCTCCCAGGCCAACCACTTGGGGATAAACTTCTCTTCGTTGGAACTCATGTAGACTCCTTGGGATTTATGGTCCTTCGGCAAAAGCGCCCGTCGCCGAAATACGCAACGGGCAAAACTTTTGCGATCTAATCAAGATACTACAAAAAGCGGGTTCGACTCAATCATTGTCGAGTGCCAGCCAGGCTCTTTCCCCCTCGATAAACACTGAAAATGCCTGTGGAGATGCGCTTTTCAACAAAGCCATGATGTAATCCTGGATGCTGCCATCTTCAGTGTACAGGCGAACCGACTGCAGCAGTTCGAAAATACGAGCCCGCATCATCTGGTCACAGCCCGTCAGGTCGATCAGCAGCATCGGCCCATCGGCCACGCCCTCTTCATTGATCGGATCGGGCAATACCAGGACCCCGCCCTCAAGCGCTGATGGCAGATCGATTTTCCTCACCATGCGGACCGCCAGCTCGCGGTTGTACTTGCTCACCGACATGACTTCGCCTTCTGCCAGAGGCAGCGCAGGAACAACAAACAGGGTACCGCGCTCTTTCAGCTCATCCTGGCTGGCAAAGAAGTAAAGTTGCTGTAACGCACTGTCGAGAATATCCTGTTTCATCTGTGGCGCCACCAGGTAGGCATACTGATCGTAAGCAGGACGCTCAAGCCCAAAATCGAGCAAAGGTTCCCAGGGGATTTCCTGTGGGGGCGTTTCCTTCAGTTTCTGCTCTTCCATCTGCACCAGCAACTGCTTCAGCTTTTTCAGTTTTTCTTGCAGCAGGCGGACCCGCTCTTCCTGCTCACTGGCAAAGGCAGGAGTGATGACCGCCCCGCAACTGATCGACAACAACAGCAGACAGCAGAGCAGGGGGATATACTTTCGCAGCATTTAATTCAGCTCCTTCGGACGTGATTTCGCTAACACTAAAGTCCGAGGATTATACAGAAAAAATTGTTCAAGATGGGGCTTTTAATCTTCTTCCGGCAAAAAAGCTGCGAGGTGAGGAAAAAAACCTTGTGAAGAAATTTTCCCCCTCAGTAACTCACGGCTGTGGTAATAGAAAAGCAGTCCCCCTGTTTACTCTTCCCAGCAGGTTTTTATGTCCGAACTGATCGCCGATATTGCCGTCAACGCCCCCTTGAAGCAGCTGTTTTCCTACCTAGTGCCAGCAGAAATGGTGGAAAAGGTTGCTGTCGGCAAACGTGTCAAAGTCCCTTTCGGACGTCGAACCAGCACCGGTTTCATCCTGCTGACACGACAAGGGTCCAGTAAAGGTCTGAAAAAGATATCGACCCTGTTGGATGAAGAACCGCTTCTCACCCCGGAGCTGATAACTCTTCTGCGCTGGGCCGCTGATTATTACTGTCACCCGATTGGCCAGGTTATCCGCAACGCGCTGCCTGCAGGACTGGGTAGCGACAAAACCCAGACGCGGATACTCTATGAACCGGTTTATCGCTTGTTGAAAAGGGAACCCTTGCCGCGTGGCCAAAAACAGCAGGAACTGCTCAAGCTTATCGCTGAGGAAGAAAAAACACCTTTAAGCCGCATACGGCAAGAGTTTTCCACCCCACACAGCAGCCTGAATCGCCTGGTCGAGCAGGGCTACCTTGAAGTATGTGAACAGGAGATCCAACGCGATCCCTTTCTCTACGAAAAAATCACAGAAGACAAATGCCTGACCCTGAATAATGACCAGAAAAATGCAGTCAAATCAGTCTCTGACTCTCTCGAGAAAAATTCCTTCAGCCCCTATCTGCTACATGGCGTAACGGGCAGCGGAAAAACCGAGGTCTACCTGCAAAGCGTTGAAAAGTGTTTAAACTTAAAGCGTCAGGCATTGATACTGGTACCGGAGATTGCTTTGACTCCGCAACTGGTCGCGCGCTTCCGCGCCCGCTTCGAACCCAAAGGGAGCAAGCTGGCAGTTCTCCACAGCGGCTTGAGTGACGGCGAACGTTATGATGCCTGGCGTCGGATCAACCGTAATGAAGTTGACATCGTCATCGGTGCCCGTTCAGCGATTTTCGCTCCGCTGAGTAGGCCCGGTCTGATCATCGTCGATGAAGAACACGAAACAAGCTATAAGCAGAGCGAAGGGTTTCGTTATAACGCCCGCGACCTAGCCCTGGTTCGGGCGCAGCAGCAGGGCTGCACGATTGTTCTTGGCAGCGCCACACCTTCGCTGGCCAGCTATTACCGTAGTGAGCAGGGCAGCCTGCAACGTTTAGAGTTGCCGCAGCGCGTCCACACTGGAAACCTGCCGCAGGTCGAACTGATCAACCTGGCAGAAGAAGAAAGCTCTCAAACACTCGCCAATCCGTTGATTGAGGCATTGCAAAACACGCTGGAAAAGCGTGAACAGGCAATGCTGTTGCTTAATCGCCGGGGCTTTGCGCCTTTTTTGCTCTGCACCGATTGTGGCACCAGCTTTCATTGCCCGAACTGCGAAATCACCCTGACATTTCACCAACGTGAGCGCCTGCTCCGTTGCCATTATTGCGATTACGCCGAACCGCCGAAAGAAGTCTGCCCAAATTGCAATGGCGGGAATATCGAACCAGAAGGTGCAGGGACAGAGCGCCTTGAGCAGGAAATTACCGAGCTTTTTCCGGGAGCCCGGATTGCACGCATGGATAGAGACACCACCAGTCGAAAAGGCGCCCATCAGCGTATCGTTGACAAAATGATGCGACGCGAGATCGATATTCTCATCGGCACACAGATGATTGCCAAAGGGCATGATTTCCCCGGTGTAACTTTAGTCGGTGTGCTCGGCACAGATAACTTGCTCAATTTCCCCGACTTCAGAGCCGCAGAACGCAGCTTTACCCTGCTCACCCAGGTTGCCGGGCGGGCCGGCAGGGCAACCGGAAAAGGGAAGGTCTTTATCCAGACCTACAATCCTGAACATTATTCTCTGACCTGTGCTGCCGAGCAGAACTACGCTGATTTTTACCAGCTGGAACTCCCCTTTCGCCAGGAGCTCGGCTACCCACCTTGTGGCCATCTGGTTCATCTCGTGCTGGCGGGAAATCAACCACAGCAAGTCAAGCAGCAAGCAGAGCAACTGGCAGAACAACTGTTCAGCATAGCGACCAATGTCGAGGTCCTCGGCCCCAGTCCTTGCCCACTGGCCAAGCTACGTGGCAAAACGCGCTACCAAATCCTGTTGAAATCGGCCGCAAGAAGCAGCCTCAGAAGTATGCTTGCAGACCTTGAAGCTCTATCAAAAAATATACCTGGCGGTGTCGGGCTTTCTATCGATATCGATCCAGTCGATATGCTTTAACCTCTTTTGCCAGAAATCCACACTGGATTCTACTGTCCGCCTCTGTCATAATTGTTAGATTATTTTCAGTATCACTTTCAGGACAGCAGTAAGCATATGAAATACAAATTTTTTATTTTTATAATTTTTCTGTTCCTGGCAGCCTGTGTCAGCAAAGCACCGCCGGTTGTCATTGAACCCGAGCTCCCCCCTGTCACACCTCCGCCGCCACAAATTGAAATCGAGCCTTTACTTGCAGTTGATTGGCACCAGCTCGACGGCTGGAACGATGACGATCTTATTGAGCCATTTAAAGTTTTTGAGCAGAGCTGTAAAGCGATCGGTCAACGAGAACAATGGCGCGAGGTCTGTGAGCTTTCCAAGCAGGTTTCGCCTCTCACTTCAGCGACTGCGAAAATGTTTTTCGAAACCTTTTTCCAGCCCTACCAGGTTCGTAACGAGGACGGCAGCTTTACTGGGATGATCACCGGCTACTATGGCCCGGAACTACCGGGTAGCAGGATACAGACTGACAAATATCGCTATCCTCTCTATGGCCAACCGGAAGACCTGCTGATTGTTGATCTTGACGAAATCTACCCTGAGCTGAGCAATTATCGCCTGAGGGGGCGTGTCGTTGGCAACCGGGTTGTCCCCTATTTCGAACGAGGCGAGATCGACAACGGGAAGAATCCGCTTGCCGGGCATGAAATTTTCTGGGTCGAAGACCCTGTCGAGCTATTCTTCCTGCACATTCAGGGCTCCGGTCGCATCCGCCTGCCAGATGGCGAACTGGTGATGGTCAATTACGCGAACCAGAATGGTCACAAGTACCGTTCCATCGGCAAACTGCTGCTGGATCGGCAGGCGATGACACGCGATCAGATGTCGATGCAGAATATTCGCAGCTGGGTCAATGCCAACCCTCAGGCGGGGCGTGAATTGCTGGCCGAAAATCCAAGTTATGTCTTTTTCCGTGAGTTACCCTCTGACTATGAAACGCCACCCGGTTCACTCGGCATTCCGTTGACAGAGCGCCGCAGCCTGGCAGTTGATCCGCGCACCATCCCACTGGGAGCCCCAGTCTTTTTGGCAACCTCAGTCCCTGGAACGGACAAACCACTGCAGCAACTGATGGTCGCCCAAGATACAGGTGGCGCGATCAAGGGCCGGGTGCGTGCTGACTTTTTCTGGGGAATGGGAAAAGAGGCAGGTTCGATCGCCGGGCGCATGAAACAGGATGGGCAACTCTGGCTGCTGCTGCCAAAGAACAGCGACGAGCAACTGCAAAGTCGCATTGAATCACAACCTTCTGACACTGGAATCAACTGATGAGTCAACCGAAACATGTCGTCGTTGTCAGCTGCATGATTCGCAACACTGCCGACGAAATCCTACTGGTAAAGCACCATCTGCGCGGCTGGGAAATCCCCCAGGGCCGGGTTGAGGAAAGAGAAGCCCTGATCTATGCGCTTAGCCGCGAAGTGCTTGAAGAGGCGGGCGTCACTATCTGCAACGCTAAACCGGCAATCATCTGGTCGAAGGTTTCTGATCCAGCAGCCGTCATCTTCTGCTTTACCGCACAGCACTCCTCCGGAGAACCAACCCCAAGCGAGGAAACGCCAGAAGCCGAATGGTGCCCTGCAGACAAGGTTCTTGAGCGAATCACACATCCGGTCAACCGTGATCGCATCAAAGCTCTGCTTGAACACGACGGCAACTTGCACTTACGCAGTTACGCCACCGGTCCCTACAGGATACTCTCCTGAAAATGACAAAGCCGGAGTAAAAACTCCGGCTTCGCAATCGTCCAAAAATCAACACCGCTCACTCAACGCGACAACAGCACATCGACATGTAACTCGTCAGCGACATCCATCAACTTGTCTTCAACATCATCCAGCGGCACCTCTTCCGGTACCTGGATATGAATATCCATACAGTAAATCGGTACACCACTTTCTGGCGACGCTTTGGCCGTTGAATTAAGGCGGATAATATTCAGTTTGTTATCGGCCAGAAACTGGCTGGTTTTAAACACGATTCCAGCCTGGTCCAAACCCTCAATGTGCAGTGTACAGGTTTTATAACCTTTGCGTGCTTGTTGCTGAGCAGCCTGTAAAGGACGGACAAAAGCGGAAATCGCTTTTTCCATCT
Organism: Malonomonas rubra DSM 5091; assembly: GCF_900142125.1. GTDB lineage: Bacteria > Desulfobacterota > Desulfuromonadia > Desulfuromonadales > Geopsychrobacteraceae > Malonomonas > Malonomonas rubra. The sequence goes on along the minus strand of NZ_FQZT01000006.1, from coordinate 221,043 downwards.
CAAGGCGCCGACATTCTTTGGCGAGATGCTCTTCAATGTCGGCCCGGGGGCTGGAAAACAGAAGACTCAGAGTAAATTCATCTGCCAGCATCGACATGCTGGTATCTTCCAGATTGCACTCATTTTCGTACAAAAGGCGAGTCACATCAGCAACAATGCCAACCCGGTCTTTGCCGAAAGCGGTCATGATATAGCGGTTCGCCATCTGCTCCTCCTTGCAGGTGATATTTCTACGTTATTTAACCACAGTTCCGAAATCACACAAAGAGAAACTAATTGACAAAGAAAGGACACAGAGTTCAGTGGGTTAGCCAAAAGAAATTAATTATTACCAAAACGGTTGATTTTAATTTCACTGCATTATAAAGTTACTGCGAATTTCATCTCACCAAATGAAAACATTTCCAGCATTAATTTTACACACGACAACACCGGGAATCTTATTTTATCAGGGGATAGCTATGAGCAATTTCATCGATTGGTCTGACAAAATCAGTGTAGGAATTCAGGAACTTGATGAGCAACACAAGCACTTGGTCGCTTTGATCAATCGCCTCTTCGAAGCCATGACAGAGGGTGAGAATAAAGCGGCCGTTGCCAAGGAGATCATGAACGAACTCATTCAGTACACAGTTATTCATTTTGCAGTTGAAGAAAGTCTGTTCCGCATTTTTGAATACCCCGACTATGATGATCACTGCCGCCATCATCAGGAGCTTCGTGCCCAGGTAATGGAAATCAACAAAAAAGTTCAGTCTGGTGAACGCATGGTCACACCAGAACTGCTATTTTTCCTGAAGAAATGGATCACTAATCATATCATGGTTGAGGATCAGAAATACGCCCCATTCCTGCTGAAAAAAGGCGTCAAAAGATCCTGGGTCAAAGATTCCTGGGTCGGCAAGTTCTGGAGTTTCGGGCACTGATAAACAGCAGGGGGCTGCATATCTGCAGCCCCCTGCTGTTTTTTGTCTGGCCTTCTGCAATTGATCATTCCCGCCGGTTCAAAGAAAACTCACCAGTTTCCCTGTGGAGAACAACTCAACCAGCATAACGACGTATTCCAGATTCACAGAATGGCGGTCTTTCAGCGCAGACCAATTGTCGAAAAAACTTTACCTACCACCTTATTCAAAGGGTGTTTTCTGTCCAGGCTTTTAAATATGGCAGGTTTTCTCAGCCCCAGAGATTTCAATTCAACAATAATCTTCGGGTTGGGACTGGTTTTCAAGCCTTGGCGAAATGCTGCGACCGCTTTCGTCTTTTCTCCCGCCAGAAGCAGGATCCGACCAAGCAGGAGATAATGCAGTGAGTTGCCCGGTTCACGACGAATAGACTCCCTGCAGGTGCGTGCCGCTGCACTTATTCGTCCCTCATCTTTGGCCATGCAATAGGCCAGATAGCTGTGAAGCTCTGGCGTGTTACGCCCTTCGACGGCTTGGTTCAACAAAACCTGAGCAGAATGAATGTACCCTTTTTCCGCGGCCTCAATGCCCTGACGAATAATCGTATCAATGTTTTCCTCTGCCATAGTTCACACCACCTTTTCTCATTTAACTTAGTCATTTAGCGTATAAGTATAACCGATCTTTGTCCATCTTCGCAGAGGTTTCAGTAGAAAAAGCGTTTGCAATTACGTTGCTCGAAGGTAGAGTATGGTGATTATATGCTTTTGATTTTTATATCGTAGAGGGATTAACACGGAGGTCAGAGATGAGAACCGTCAAGGAGATTCTGCAGGAAAAAGGGGCCAATGTTTCAACGATCAACTCTTCAAAGACTGTCTTTGAAGCGCTGCAGCAAATGGCCGCCGCCAATATTGGTGCCGTCATTGTTACCAGCGATGAGGATGGGGCATTGTGCGGTATTTTTTCCGAGCGGGACTATGCGCGCAAAGTCACTGAGCACGGTTCGGCCCCTCTCGATGCATCTGTAAGTTTATTCATGACTGAAGTCGTACATACAGTGCAACCCGAGAGTACCGTAGATGACTGCATGGCATTGGTCACAGACAAACGCTGCCGCCACCTGCCGGTTGAGCAGGAAGGTCAACTTTGCGGGCTGGTCTCCATTGGCGATCTGGTTAAAGCGTCACTGGCTGAAAAGGAATTTCTGATCAAACAGCTGACAGAATACATCCAGTACCCCTAATCGTTTTTTTTCTCTGTCATCATATCGACCCAGCGGTCGATCTGTCCCACCAGCACCTGTTTTTCAATCCGCGCTGCAACCTGCTCGGTATTCAGACCGGTGCAATCGACAAAAACATCAGCATGTTCAGCATACAAAGGCGTACGCTCAGCATACAGATCACTGAAGCTCTGCCCTGCCCCCATGACCAACCCGCGCTCCCCCATGTCGGAAATACGGGACTGCAATTCTGCAAGTCCAACCTGCAAATAGACTAATCGGCCACAGCGTTTTATGGCCTCGATCCCGGGGCGACTGTAGATAACTGAGCCACCTGTTGCAATAACGGTCCGCTGGGTCTCAAGCCCCAGGAGCACCTGCTCTTCGATCTGGCGGAAACGCTCGAGGCCCTGCCGATCGATAATGTCCTGCAAACGACAGCCCTCCTGCGCCTGGATGAGCAGATCTGTATCAATAAAGTGATAGCCAAGCCGCTTCGCGAGGATGACACCAACGGTGCTCTTGCCTGCTCCAGGCATGCCGATCAGGATGAGGTTTTCGCTGCTCATGATTTTGCCACCAATTGATTAAGAAGAGATGAAAGCACTTTTATCTCCCTCTCTGGAGCATATGCGGAGGGGTTCGGCTTTGAAAGTTTCTTTCTTAATTTGAGATCACGGCTGAGTTGCAGCGCCTGCTGAACAAACTGTTGTTGATCAAAATAAAGCAAACCATTTTTACCGTGCTGAACCACTGCGCGGTTGCCGATGATATCCGCAGCGAGGATCGGACGGCCAAGTGCAGCCGCTTCGACCAGTGCGTTGGAAACTCCTTCAGAGCGTGAATTATTAACAATGACATCGGCCTTACGCATGCTATCAGCGATAGCCATTTTCGGAATCTGATCGACATAATGCGCCCAGGGGCGCGCATCCAGAGTGTCAAAAAAACGTGCGGTATACTCCTCATCAAGCGGGGGCCCACAAAACACCAGGTTAAAGTTCGGTTGTTGCTCAACCAGTTTATCGCACATCAGGAGCAAATCGAGATTACCCTTAACCGGACGAATTCCAGCGGGGTAAAGAAACAGCGGGGTGCTGACAAGCAGGCCAAGCTTTTCCCGCAGCGGGTAAGGCTCATTGCCCAAGCGAATCCCGGGCGGCAGGTACTTCAACTTACTCCGGTCGGTTTTCAATTCTTGTCCCAGGCGCAGCAGCGCGAGCTGGTTTTGCAACAAGACAGCACCTGCCTGCTGCAAAACCCGGTCAACGACCACAGCACGATCAGGAACGCGCAAGTCGTGATTATAGTCTGTTCCACTCAAAAATACGGCAAAAGGAACCGTTGGAGGCGGGTCAAGTTGCAGCCAGCAGCGGCCGCTCCGATAAGCATGGATCAACAGAACCACATCAGGCCGATGTTGCTCAAGCGCCAAGGGAATCGCAGCAGTATTTTCAACATCGGCCTCGACAACAGTCGCCTGCCAACCATACTGCGGAAGAAGATCAGCAAAACGTCTGGCGGTAATATGATTACCCGTAATGACCGGTTGTTTCGGTACAACAATCAGCAATTGCATGCAGGTATCCTCGCATTTTTCACCAACCTGTGCAATATGCTACAGACATGGTCATGATTGCAGACAGCGACAACGTCGCAATCCTTTTGAGCAAACAAGCAGCAGCTTGAAATCATAAGAAAAGCCCGCACATTGCGGTGCGGGCTTTCGTCTATAAGATATTAATCACGATCAGGCATCGGCAATTTTCAAGACAATCTTGCCAAAATGCTTGTCCTCTTCCATCATCCGGTGGGATTCAACCACTTCCTCAATCGGGAAAACCTTTTCGATGATCGGAACAATACTGCGATCAGCAAATTTCGGTAGCGCCCGACGGGTGAATTCAGCAATGATTTCCCCTTTCTCAACAACCGGGCGGCTACGCAGAACCGAACCGATAATCTGCTGCCGCTTTACCATCATCAGCGCCAAATTCAACTCAGCCTTAATCCCGCTGATAACGCCAATAATCACCAGCTTACCTTTGTAAGCCAGCGAATTCATATTTGGCTTCAAATACTTGGCACCGACGTGGTCGAGAATCAGATCGACCCCTTTCTTACCAGTAAACTCTTTGATTGCGTCGGTAAAGTCGGGAGTTGTCGTGAAATCAATCACCAGATCGACACCCAGCTCTTTGACCCGCTCCATCTTGTCGGGATGCGCAGTGATAACCAACTTGGCGTTCGGCGTCAGCGCCTTGGCCAACTGAACCGCTGCCGTGTTGACCCCGCCACCACCGCCGTGAATAATCGCGGTCTGGCCATCTTCGAGTCCACCGATCATGAACACATTGAGGAAAGCGGTAATGTAGCTCTCGCAAACACAGGCCGCTTCTTCAAAGCTCATGCTCTCCGGGATCGGCATCACGTGATTATCGTAGGCAACCGCGAACTCGGCATAACCGCCACCACCGACCAGTGCCATAACCCGATCGCCGACTTTCCAGTCAGTGACATCACTGCCAACCTCAGCGATGGTTCCGGCCACTTCCAGTCCGAGAATCTCGGAGTCGCCCGGAGGTGCGGGATAATTGCCCATGCGCTGCACCAGATCGGGGCGATTAATACTTGTCGCAACGACTTTAATCAGAACTTCGTTGGCTTTCGGTTGCGGCTTGTCGATCTCGCCAACCTTCATGACGTCGACGGCACCGAACTCGTCCATCAAAACTGCTTTCATCTTCTCTCTCCTTAATAAATAATTATCTGATTGGAAAAACAGGCCAGATTGCTAAAATAAGCGTTAATTTCAGATTCGGCTGTGATTATAGAGAAATCTCGGCCGGAATCAAACTCTTATAAAATTGCCGGGAGGAAAGAATGTCGAAAACTTGGAGCTGCACGGTTTGCGGCGATCAACATACGGGGCTCCAACCGCCGGACACTTGCCCGACTTGCCACGTCGATGCAAGCAAGTTCGACCCCATAGAGACCCCAGGTCAGAAACCGACTGGCAACAAAAAGGACATCCTGGAAAAAGGAGCGATCGTGCAACGGGATCGTCAGACCTACGCCATTACCCCGCATACACCGGCCGGCCTAGTCGACAGCGCTACATTACGTAAAATTGCAGATGTCGCTGACAAATATCAGGCAGAGAAAATCAAGCTATCCAGTGCACAACGGATTCTCTTGATCGGCTTACAAGAAGAAGATCTGGATTCTGCCTGGAAGGACTTGGGTCAACCGATCGGCCAAGGTGGAGGGCTCTGTGTGAGAAGCGTAAAAATCTGTCCTGGCACGGACTGCTGCAAACGTGGCCTGCAGGATTCCATCAAAGTCGGGCTGGACCTCGACCGACGTTTTCACGGCAAACCGTTGCCGTGGAAGCTGAAAATGGGAGTTTCCGGCTGCCCCAACGATTGCGGTGAAACCTGCATCAAAGATATCGGCCTGATCGGCACGCCGAAGGGCTGGCACCTGACTGTTGGCGGCAACGGCGGCAGTCATCCGCGGTTGAGCCAGCGGCTGATTGAACATATTCCGGACAACGAACAGGCAATCGCCGCGGTCGAAAGGCTGCTCGACTGGATTATCGAAAACGGCCGCAAATGCCGATTTGGTAAACTTGTTGAGGAAGTCGGACTAGACAGGCTACGCAAGGTCGCGCTGGGAGAACCATAGCGGCAACAGACAACAGGATAGAGATGATGACGAACACCGAACACTCTGAGCAATCATTTCTAGCGCAGCAACCGATCGTCCCGGTGCTGGCCGGTGGTGGCACACGGTTGCCTGCCCATGTCGGGGTCATTGCCGCCCTTGATGAACTTCAGGTGCAATTCGATCACATTGTTGGCGTTTCCGGCGGCAGCATTGTTGCAGCCCTGAAAGCCTGCGGTAAAAGCATTGAAGAAATCTATGATCTGGCTCTAGATGTCGACTTCCGCCAGTTTCGTGGCTTTTCACCTTATCAGTTATTATTCCACGGCGGACTTTCTTCTGGCGCCAGTTTCGAACACTGGCTCGACGAACAGATTGCTGGCGCCCGCTTTGGCGACCTGCCGATAAACCTGCATGTTGTCGCCATGCTGATCCGATCCTTCATGACAACGGTATCGCGTGAATTTATCAATGACGCCTATTGGCACTCAACCATCATCATCAACGCTGGAGAGATTTCGCCGATCGAGTTCGGATTGAGCCGGGATAAAAAGATAGGGCTTTATCAGGAAGGCTACCAGACGGCATTGCAGTACGTACCTGCTAAATTCATGAAGTACGGCACGAAACAGAAGTTGGTTTACGAACGTTAAAAAATTGAAAACAAGAGAACTGTATGACCATCCGGCAGAGAAGTCGGATGGTCATTTTTTTTGCGGTAAAAAAGAAACGGTCAGATAGCCAACCGGTTCCGGTAAGGACAGGACTCGTGAAAGGAAAGAATGCGTGCAAATGCGCTGTCGCTTAACTGGCTCAGACACCCCTTGATTTCGCTTTTCTTCTTGCCTTTGTATTCAGCCAGGATGCAGCCAGACAGAGGATGACAATATTTACAGTGGAGCACCAAATTAACGACTGTATTCTTTTCATTTTGCAGATGCATGCAACAAACTCCTGCTCTTCTGCGAAGTAAACTCTATAAAATATTCACACCGAAGCCAGATCCCCCCTCAAGAATCACCTGCAAGTCTACGCAGAACCTCTGACATAAATCTGATTTCTAGCCATCCGGGAGAAAAAACTTTGAGAAAAACTGAGCGCAACAAAAAAGGTAAAAACATCAAGAGGTTAGAGATTAACCTCTTCAGTATCATAGGTTGCAAGAAAAAAATAACTATTTTAGTCATTTTTTTCTTGCAATTGAAAACCATTCTCAATAACATAGGAATCAAACAAAAGCTTGTTGTGGCAGGCAAGCCGAGTTCATTTTCATTCTCCTTTCGTGGTCGAGAAGGCCAGCTGCGGTGCCTCCCTGCAGTTGGCCTTCTTACGTTTGGCTATCTTTTTCCTGAAATTTGTTTTCGCCCTGGGAACTCTCATCCGGCGTCACCAATTCCCCGATAAACAAGCTGCCGTTGTGAACAAAAACACATGCAGGCAAACCTTCGGCAAGCTGATACAGGCGACGTGCGTAATCTTCTTCCTTCCCTTCCTCCGGAGTTGCCAACCCAAGCATTACCAGGTCAGCACCACTACTTTGCTCCAAAATAATCTTCTTTACGCTTTCTCCTTCAGCTCTGGTCATCACTTCGATTTCAGCATCGATCCGGATTTCTGGGATCAAACTGGCCAAGAAGTTTTCCGTCGTCTCTTTCATAAGCTCGTTAGAGGCAACGCTGAGAATACGGATGGTACTATCTCTCCACTCCGGATTGCAGCTGAGCAGATAGGCAAGCAAAAGCAGCAGATCACCATTACGCTGCAGCCCACCCCACCAGATGTCGACCCGGCGTTTTTTCCCCTCTTCGACCGGTGGAAGGGCTGTTACACGACCAATGACCATCGACTGGTTGAGATGCTTCAGGCGACGGATAATCTTCATAAAAGCGACCATCCTCTGCGGGTCATCGGGCCAGCCAAGCACAACGGTGTTACATTCAATGCCGGGAGTTCCAGTCGCCTGGGCGACGGCTACAATACCGCGCTCAACATTTTGCACAACATTCACTTCGCCGAAGGCTGGTATGCCCTCACGGTGCAGAACCTGCTGGATATATTGCTGACGCTGCTGCAGATCGATATCGACCTCCAACAGATCGCCCTGGAGCAGCTCACTGACGGTCACCACTCCCCGCTCTTCACTGAACCAGGCTGCATAGCGAACCAGATCCAGCCGCTTTTCTATGTCACCAACGAACACCAGCACATGCGGCCGCCAATTTCGTGCCGTCATCGGTTTTTCCACCAACCGCAGCAATGACCAGCGGACAAGCGCCTGATAAATGTCACGCCGGATATCGCCTGCTCCACCGCGAAACCGAAGTTTCTTCTTCAGCAGCAGCCAGATAATAAGCTCTATCGAAATAGCGAGTATGCTGGCAGGCAGATGAATCAGCATCATCACGGCAAAACAAGCCAGAGCCCCAAGCAGGCTCAGCCACCAGGGCACATCAACGCGCGGCCGCCAAGAAGGATTGCCGGAAAGTTTTTCCAGCGCAGCTACCAAGTTGATGATGCCGTAGACACTGAGAAAAAACATGGTAACAACGGTGGCAACAGCATTCAGGTCGCCCAAAAAAACGGCTCCCAAGGCCAGGAGTAACGTGGCCAGCAGTCCGAAAACAGGCTCTGAGCTAGTGCCCTTTTTTCCCCCAGCGAGCAACTTGGGGGCCAGATGGTCAAGCGCTAGGGCCTGCAGGGTACGCGGTGCTCCAAGCATCGAGCCAACAGCAGAAGAAAAGATAGCCCCCCATAAACCAGGCAGGATAAGCCAAGGGCCAAACATGGCAATTTTTGTCCAGATCAGCGGATCCTCGCGCAGAGCAGAAATATCTGCACCAAGAATCAATAAAAAGGGAACGATCAGATAGATGGCAAAACCTGCCAGAACAGCCATCATTGTTCCACGCGGAATCGCTTTACGCGGGTCCTCTAAATCACCCGAGAGGCTTAAACCAGCCATAACCCCGGTCACTGCCGGAAAAAAAATCGCGAACACCATCCAGAAACCAGCCGGTTGCAAAGGCTGCTGCACAGCGGAAGCAGGAACCGTATTGCCGAACAGGGCCCCAAGCAGCAGAGCCAGTAGTGACAAGCCAATCAAAACCATGATCGGCACCTGGCTGCGAAGTGCGGCACCCGCCCCACGAAAAGCAAGAGCAGCCACCAGAATAATGATGACAAACGCACAGGGCATCAATGGCGCATCGGGCCAGACCAGCCGCAGCGACTCGGCCAGACCGAACGCGTACAGGGTGACCGAAAGCGCCTGCGATAAAAACAGCGGCAGCCCGATGGCCCCGCCGATTTCCAGCCCCAAGCTGCGAGAGATCATGAAATAAGCACCGCCGACGCCAACCCGCGAGTTGGTCGCGACCGCAGACAGGCAGAGTGATGTCACCAGGGTAATGGCATTCGCCATACAGACGATCAGAAGGGTTTTCCATACACCGACCTGCCCGACAACCCAGCCGAAACGCAGGTACATTATGACGCCGAGAATGGTCAGGATGGTTGGAGTAAAAACACCAATGAAAGGTCCAAGTTTACTACTTGGACGATACATTTTTTTCTTCCCCTGCTGCGGGAAGAAGAGCCGTGCAAAACGTTCCAGAAAAGAGGTTTGACTTGATTGCCGACCCATAACAGCTCCAGTGATCAAAGAGGTGAAGGGCTACCCTTCATCGCGAAAGAACCTGTAACCTCTCCCTCTGACAGTCTTGAAATATCTCGGACTAGAGGGGTCAGGCTCAAAATATTTTCGCAATCTGACGATGAAATTATCGAGGGTTCTGGTTTCCGTATCGGGCTGCATCCCCCAAACTGACTGCAGCAACTCACCACGAGTCAACAACCGACCTTCATTGTCGATAAAAAGCCGAAGCATTTTCACTTCCAGCTCGGTCAGCTGAAGCTCTCCATCAGAAGTCATTGCCAAGTGGCTGTCGAGGTCAATCCGGTTCGGTCCAAAATGAACTTCGTTGTGACCATTTCCGTTACTCTGCCAGTCGACCCGGCGCAACAACCCGGCAACCCGGAGCAAAAACTCTTTCAGGTTAAATGGCTTGGCCAGGTAATCATCTGCTCCCTCCGACAGGCCGGCGACCCGGTCATCTTCCTCTCCGCGCGCCGTCAACATCAAAACAGCAACCTGGTTGCCCGCCTTGCGCAGTCGCCGACAGACCTCAAGTCCGTCGATTCCGGGCAACATCAAATCCAGAACGACCAATCCACAAGGCTCAGTCTGCAGATGCTCAAGGGCCGCTTCACCACTTTCGACATGGGTCACTTGGTAGCCTTCTTCACGCAGATTATAGACCAGCCCCTGGGCGATGTGAGGCTCATCCTCGACCAGCAGGATCGGAATTGCATCAGCCATGATCAGTATTCTTTCGTACCCTCGGAATGGTCAGGTGAACTGTCGTGCCGAAACCGGGACCGGCACTCTGCAGCCAGACTTTGCCACCGTGCAGGCGGACGGCATTACGCACGATAAACAGGCCCAGCCCGCTGCCCCGCACTGAGCGCTCTCCTTTACGAATGCGATAAAACATCTGAAACACTTTCTTTTTGTAACGCGGATCAATCCCTCGTCCCTGGTCGGCCACGGTCATGTGCGCCAGATGACCATCGCGAAACAACTTCACCTCGACCTCCGGTGGGCCGTCGGCATAAAGGATTGCATTTTCCAAAAGATTACGCAGAGCAGTCTCCAGCAGTTCGGCATCAAATCGGCCCATCAAGCCAGATTCGATTCTCCAGCTCAGCTTCCCGTTCTCAGGAAAACCGCTCTGCCGATGCTGCAAATAAGTCTCAAGCGCCTGCGATAAGTTGCCGTACTGCAGGTTAAGACCGATCCCTTTATGCTCCAATCGGCCGGCAGCCAACAGGTTGCTGATCAAACCTCCGAGCCGATCGGCATCGGCCTGCATCAGCTTGACGAACTCCTGTAGCTGTTCCCCTTCAGGCTGGCGCATCTCGATCGTCTCAAGGTGCAGTTGAATCGAAGCCAAAGGAGACTTCAGTTCATGTGTCACCTGATTGATAAAATGCCGCTGGGCCCGGTTCAACGACGCCTGCCGTTTCCAGAAGATAAAAATGACGTAGGTCCCGACCAGAATCGCAACCAGCAGAACAATCCCCTCTGCAAGGATAAACCAGTCAGTGGTATCCGGCAGCCATTCCGCCTGGTAGCGGTCAGCCAGTTCCTTGAGCTGCTGATGACGCCCCAAGAACCAGTAAATCCAGGACACCAGCAGGAAAATCCACAGTAGCTGGATACCGATAAACGTAATCAGGGGATGAAAGATACGTCGAAACAGTTTCATAGCCCTATTATGCATCTGCAAACGATTGTAACAAGTAGGTTTTTACATAAGTATTACATTGAGTTTCCAGCTCTGCTGCTAGAGTATCGGTTCAATTCTACGACAGGAGAGAGTGAATGGTGGAAGGGTTAACAATTGGTCGACACAGCGTCGCTTATCCCATTATTCAAGGCGGCATGGGCGTTCGGGTTTCCGGCGCACGCCTGGCTGGCAACGTCGCCCTTTGCGGCGGCATCGGACTGATCGCTGCAGCCGGCCTCGGACTCGGGAGCGATCATTACGACGGCAAAAACTATTTTGCTGCCGATAAGCAAGCCCTGATTGACGAACTGAAAAAAGCCTACGAGATTGCCCCCGACGGTGTTATCGGCGTCAACGCCATGGTTGCCGTCAGCAATTATGATGAATGTGTTGTCGCCGCCTGCGAAGGTGGGGCAAAAGTAATCGTGAGCGGTGCCGGCCTGCCAATGAACTTACCCGGCCTGACTGCCGACTACCCAGATGTCGCGCTGGTCCCCATCGTCTCTTCGGTCAAGGCAGCAGAGCTGATCTGCCGCAAATGGCATAAAGGGTTTGATCGCCTGCCAGATGCCATCGTTGTCGAAGACCCGGATACGGCTGGTGGTCACCTGGGGGAAAAACCGGAAGTCATCGGTACCGGTCAATATAATCAATACGAGACCGTCCGCGGTGTCAAAAGCTACCTGAAAGAGAAGTGGAAGCTGGATATTCCAGTCATTGCTGCCGGTGGCGTCTGGGATCGCAAGGACTTGCAATATGCCCTTGCACAGGGTGCGGATGGCGTGCAGATGGGTACCCGCTTCGTCGTTACTGAAGAGTGTGACGCCGATGATGCCTTCAAACAGGCCTACGTCAACTGCAGAAAAGAAGATATCGGCCTGATTATGAGCCCTGCCGGGCTACCGGGCCGGGCACTGACCGCGAACATCGATCAGGTCCGCCAGCGCGATGTCGATCTCGATATCCGCTGCCCATCCGGTTGCCTGAAGAAATGCGCGTACAAAACCAGTCAGGAGCGTTTCTGCATCGTTCACGCCCTCGACCGGGCACAAAAAGGCGACATGCAGACCGGCCTGATTTTCTGTGGCAGCAACGCCTACAAAGCCGAGCGTATCGGCACTGTCAAAGAAGTGTTTGAGGAATTGTTCCCGCAAGAAGAACGGAACGCTGTTTAACCGAACGTCTGATAAAATCAAAAAGCCGCGGGGCATCAACTCCCGCGGCTTTATTTGTTATCCGCCAGCAAATCAGGAAACCTTCAACTGCCCTTCCTGCCAGTTTCCGTCCTCTTTGATCAACGCCTGCCTGCTGCCCATGTGCTGCACCAAGTCGACGAGACGGTTTGAGTAGCCCCACTCGTTGTCGTACCAGGCAATCACACGCACCATATTTTCACCAACGACAACCGTCGATTCAGCATCGACAATTGCCGAAGCCGGATGACCGGTAAAGTCCTTCGACACCAACGGCACCTCACAGTATTCGAGAATGCCGGTCAAAGTCCCCTGTGCGGCATTCCACATCGCCCTGTTGACCTCTTCCGCTGTCACCGTCCGTTCCGTCTCCACCACCAGATCGATCAGCGAGACATTCGGCACTGGCACCCGAACTGCCATGCCAAGCAGTTTTCCTTCCAGTTCTGGCAGCACAGCTGTCACCGCTTTGGCAGCTCCGGTCGTCGTTGGAATCATCGACTGTCCAGCCGAGCGGCCCCGGCGCAGATCTGCCTGCGGCACGTCATGAATCTGCTGGCCGTTGGTGTAGCAATGTACGGTATTCAGTAACCCCTTGACGAAGCCGAACTCCTCCAGCATTACTTTGGCGACAGGAGCCAGACAGTTGGTGGTACAGGAGGCATTGGAAATGATCCGGTGCTGCTCCGCCTGGTATTGATCTTCATTGATCCCCATGCAGATGGTCAAATCGGCATCTCGTGCCGGGGCACTGATGATAACCCGTTTGGCACCTGCCTGGAGGTGTTTTTCGCTGTGCTCACGATCGGTGTAACGACCACTTGACTCAATCACGATATCAACATCTAGCTCGGCCCAGGGAAGGTTTTTCGGGTGGGGCTGGCGCAGAACCTTGATCTCTCTTCCCTCAAGCAGAAAACCGTCTTCGATAACTTCAACCAAAGGGTCGAAACCGCCGTGAACAGAATCGTACTTGAGAAAGTGCACCAGGGTCGCGGCATCGACCAGGTCGTTGATAGCGACGATTTCTATCTCCGGGTGAGCACAAGCGACACGGAAAAACGCCCGCCCGATCCGACCGAAGCCATTAATGGCAACTCTTACCGACATCTCTTTTAAATTCCTTGGTCCAAAAAGCTGAACAAAAGCCTCAACAGAAAAAAGGCTCCTCACTGTAAAGCAAGGAACCTTTTTTCACAACTGGCGAAAACTGGCTACTCTTCAGTCAGTACAGCACCGGCAACTTGCTCAGCGAAACTGCGGCAGACGTCCATATTTTCCTTGGTCGGAGTAAAACGGAAGGAGATACCCTCAGCAACCAGTTTGTACTTAAGGCCAGTCATCCTTTGCTCGACCATTTTCACAGCTTCACCACTCCAGCCATACGAGCCAAAAACAGCACCCAGTTTCGACTTCGGGGTGACTGAAGAAACCAGCGACAAGGCATGCCAGACGTGGGGCGGCGCATCACGCTGGATCGTCGGGGTGCCGATCAGCAACACGTCGGCGTGCTCAAGCGCATCGCGATAGTCGTCGTCCCGCATATCACTCAGAGCGAACATATCGACGTCGACACCCTGATCTTTCAGCTCAGTAGCAATAACGTTGGCCATGTCCCGGGTATTGCCGTGGGACGAAAGAACTGCCATCAACGCCTTCGGGCGACCATCGTTGATCGGTTCCGCACACCAGCGAGCGTAGGACTCGATCGCAAAGTTGCCGGTGGAGCGCCGAATCGGTCCATGTGACGGACAGACCATTTTGATCGGCAGACCTTCACACTTTTTCAGCGCGTCACGCACCTTGTCTTTGAACGGGCGAACAAGACAATCGAAATAGAAGTGGAAGTCGCTGTAAAACTCGTTGATCTCATCATCGAACAACTTTTCAGGGCAGTAGTGAGCACCGAAAGCATCGCAAGGGAATAGGATCTCTTCTTCAACCAGGTAGGTAAAGATGGTGTCCGGCCAATGCAAATAAGGGGCAATAACAAATCGCAGGGTCTTTCCCCCCAGATCGATTTCGTCGCCATCGTTCACATTGACCGCATTGAAAGGCTTGTTGAGAAGCTGCTTGAGAAAGTTCTCCCCGGCCTTGCTGCAATAAATCTGCACATCGGGATTTTTTTCAATAATATGAGCGACGGCACCAGAGTGGTCGGGCTCGGTATGGTTAACCACCACGATATCGACCTTCGACGGATCGATGTGCTCGCTGACCTTATTGAAAAACTCGTCGGAAAACCGCTCTTTAACAGTATCGATAAGGGCTGTCTTTTCCGTGCCCTGGATCAAGTAAGAATTATAAGTCGTTCCGTTGCGGGTCGGGAAAAGATCATCGAAAACCTTCAGATCCGGGTGCCGGGCACCGACCCAATGAACACCCTCGACAACTTTGATACTAGTCTCCATCTGCTTCGTCCTCCCTGAATTCTAATTGTGATTTTTTCAGCAAACTATAGCGTGGTCATCACCCGGCAGGCAAGGGTCTGCGGGCGTTTTTAATAACCGAGGTATTCGAACAGGCCGTTGATATCCTTCATCAGTTCGGCAAAGCCGATACCATCGAGGCTTTGCGCACCGTCGCACAACGCTCTTGCTGGATCAGGGTGAACTTCGACCATCAAGCCATGTGCCCCGACCACCAGCGCAGCTTTACCCATCGATGTTACCAGATTCCGTTTTCCGGTGGCGTGACTTGGGTCGACGATGATCGGCAGATGGCTCATCTCTTTGATCAGCGGCACAACCGAGAGGTCGAGTGTGTTGCGGGTGGTTTTTTCAAAAGTACGGATACCCCGCTCACAGAGCACCACCTGATCATTGCCTTCGGCCAGGATATATTCTGCGGCAGCCAGAAATTCCTCGATGGTTGCGCTCATTCCTCTCTTGAGCAAAACCGGATGCCTGGTCTTACCGACCTCTTTCAGCAGATCGAAGTTTTGCATATTGCGCGCACCAATCTGCACCATGTCGGCATGCTCACAGACAGCTTCAAGCTGACCGATACGCATCACCTCAGTCACAACCGGAAGACCATAGGCCTTACCCGCTCGCTGCAGATATTTTAACCCTTCAATCCCCAATCCCTGAAAAGAATAAGGACCTGTGCGCGGCTTAAAAGCGCCGCCACGCAACATCTGTGCGCCGCCTGATTTTACCTGCTCGGCTGCAGCCATCATCTGTTCTTCCGTTTCTATAGAACAGGGCCCAGCAATCATAACCGGCTTTTCACTATCTCCAAACCTGACCCCCCCAACATTGACAACCGTAGATTCAGGATGGAAGTCACGCGAAACCATTTTGTAAGGTTTACTGACGTGAATCGTCTCCCGCACGCCGGACAGGGTGCGGATGGTAGAATCATCAACATAGCCCTGGTTGCCGAGAACACCGATAGCGGTCCGCAGACTGCCGGGAATCGGCTCAGCCTTCAGGCCCATCGCCTCAACCGCCTTGATCACCTCATCAATCTGTGCATCCGTGGCGTGATGATGCATAACAATCAACATGATTTCTCTCCTTTATTATTTCTTGCGGCAAAAACCGCAAAGCTGCTCAAATCGGCTTACGGAAGCTTGCCTCTCTGCCGCAAGTACCCCTCGATACGCTCGAGCGCAACAACGATTTCATCAAACGGACGCGTGTAGGAAAAACGCAGAAAGCCTTCAGCCCCTTCACCGAAATCGATTCCAGGCGTCACGGCCACTCCGGTTTTTTGTAAAATATCAAGGGACAGTCTTTGTGAATTTGTATCTATATGACGAGCATCAGCGAGGACGTAGAAGGCTCCCTTCGGCTCGAAGTGAACGCCAAAGCCAAGCTCGCGCAAACGCTTGACCAGTTCCTGCCGACGTTTGTCGTACACCTCGCGCATATCGGCGACGTCATCAGCACACTGCTGCAAAGCAGCGATTCCGCCACGCTGGACGAAATGATTGGCACAGATCAGGAAATTCTGATGCAGGGTCTGCAGGGTACGGACGCAGGGCTTAGGCGCAATCAAATAGCCGAGTCGCCATCCGGTCATGGCATAGGCCTTGGAAAAACCGCCGAGAACAAAAGCATCATCGGTAAACTCGAGGATGCAGCGCTCCTCGCCCTGGTAAGTCAGCCCGTGATAGATTTCGTCGGAAACGATCGGTATCGGCAACTCGGCCAACGCCTGCATCTGTGCGCCACTGAGCACCGATCCGGCCGGGTTGGAGGGCGAATTAATCAGCAAGCCACGGGTTTTATCATTGATCAACGCCTGAACCTGCTCAGGTTGCGGCTGAAATCCATCCTCCGCCGACGTCTTCACCAGCGCAGGCACACCACCGGAAAACTTGACGAATCCGGGATAGCAGGCATAACCGGGATCAGGCAGGATAAACTCGTCTCCCTCTTCCAGCATAGCGGTAAAGAGCAACAGCATCAACGGGCTGGTTCCTGAGGAAACAATCACCTGCTCCGGTTCGATCACGACTGCATACTGATCACGGTAAAAACGGCAGATTTCCTGCCGCAATTCAATCAAGCCCAGCGAATGAGTATAAGATGTCGCGCCTTCGGCCAGTGCCTGGCCTGTTGCAGCAAGAATTGCCGGTGGCGTCGGGAAGTCAGGCTCTCCCAGGCAGAGGTAGATAATATCACGCCCGGCGGCTTCCAACTCTTTGGCGCGCTCCATCACCTCCATCGCTAGAAAGGGCGTGACCAGTTGTGAACGCTGTGACAGTTTGATCTGCATAAAACACGACTCCTTTTTCTTCGTCGCCCAGCTTAATCCCCGCCCAAAGCGATTGCAACTCTATTTCCCGACAACCCGGCAGAACCGTTGCAATCAGCGGCAACAGCAGGTAAAGTGGGCAAAAGTTCAGCGTAACGGATCCCACGGTGTTGATAAAAAAACTCTCTATTTTTCTTTTATTCATCCTGATTCCCCTGTCAGCGTTTGCCGAACAACAGGAATCGCCGGAGGCCCTTGGCCTGATCAACGCTCTCGGCTGCAAAGCCTGCCACAACCTGGCTGGTGAAGGAGGCAGTCTGGCGCCGACGCTGGATAAAATCGGCAGCCGCAAAACGGCTAAACAGATCGAACAGCACCTGGTCGATCATCTGAAACCCAACCCCGACGCATTCATGCCCAGCTACAACACCACCTCGAAAAAAGAGCTGAAGCAGATAAGCGACTATCTTTACAACCTGCAATAAAGAAAAGATCGAACCACCATGTCCCAGAGAATGACCCTGATCACATCGCCCGTGTTCATCCCTGAAGCACAACTGAAAAAAGCCGATGGCTTTGCAGCTCTGTTTGGCAACGACAAACCACTTTGTCTCGAAATCGGCTGCGGTATCGGCGACTTCGTTGTGCAGATAGCAGCCCGCCAGCCTGAATATAATTTCATCGCCATCGACATCTTCAACCAGGGTTGCCGCGCAACCTGTACCCGGATCGAAGAGTCGGGGCTGGACAACATCCGCATGATGCGGATGGAGGCGCGCTACCTGCTGCACCACCACCTGGGCAAAGACAGCCTGCAGGCTATCTACATCAACTGTCCCGACCCCTGGCCGAAAAAACGCCACCGTAAGCGCCGCCTGCTGAATAAAAGTTTCCTCGATTTGGTGCTGTACTGCCTGCAGCCGGGCGGTATCCTCAATTTTTCCACTGACTTTGTTGATTACGGCGAAGCCACCGGAGAGTTGCTGGCAGCTGACGAGCGCTTTGAAAACCTCCACAGCACAGCTTACACACACGAACTTGGTGATTACCCAATATCCAAGTACATGCGCCGCTTTCTCGACCTGGGCCAACCGATCTACCTTTGCCGCTACCGCAAAAAAGAAGGGGTCGTCATTCCTGCGCCGAAAATCCAGAAGGGTTTCCGCTTGCGTTGGGCCAAGGAGGATGAGTGAAGCTGCTGACGGCGGATCTGCCAGGAACCGGTGGAATCTACAAGCAAGAAGCGCAGGATTTCCAAGTTGAGGAAATCCCCCTTTACCCCTGCTCCGGTGTGGGCGAACACCTTTACCTCTGGATCGAGAAAGAGGGGATCAGCACTCACGAACTGCTCAACCAGCTAAAAAAAGAGCTAAGAATAAAGGATCGCGAAATCGGCTACGCCGGGCTGAAAGATGCCCGTGCCCGCACCCGGCAAATGATCTCGGTCCCGGCGCGCTGTGAAAAAAAACTGCAGCAGGCGAGATTGCGACAGGCGACGATCATTAACAGCAATCGCCACGGCAATAAATTACGACTCGGCCATCTGGCGGGAAACCGTTTCTCTATCCGCTTGCGCAACGTCGGCCCGGATGGGGCAAAGCGTGCACAGGCAATTCTTGATGTTTTGGCCAGCACCGGTGTCCCGAACCGCTTTGGCGAACAACGCTATGGCCTGCTCGGCAACTCTGCCAATTTGGGGTTATTGCTACTGCAGGAAAACTACCAGGCGTTCTGTCGCGAGCTGCTCGGCGATCCAGCGCTGATCCGCAACACGCAATGGCAAGCGGCAGCGACCGCCTACCGCGCGGAAAACCTATCCCGCTGCCTTGAACTGCTGCCGCAGCGGATGCGGGATGAGCGACGGTTGGTACAGGCCCTGATGGCAGGGAAATCTCATCAACAGGCAGCCCTGTCTCTACCGCGAAACTTGCTGCGTCTCTACCTGTCCGCCTGCCAATCACAACTGTTCGACCAGCTGCTTGAAAACCGCCTGCCAAACCTTGATCAACTCTTTGATGGAGACATCGCCTACAAACATGAGAATGGCGCCTGCTTCCGGGTTGAATCGGCAAAAATCGAACAGCCGCGCGCCGAACGTTTCGAGATCAGCCCAACGGCTCCACTGTTCGGATTTAAAGCCATGCAGGCTGAGCAGAAACCAGGAGCAGATGAAAAAGAATGCCTGACGAACGCCGGGCTGAGCTACGAGAGTTGGCGACTTAAAGAAGGATTGGCGATGCCGGGAGAGCGCCGACCACTGCGGGCTCCGATCCAGAACATCAATCTCAGTCAACCAGCAGAGAACCAACTTTTGCTCGAATTCTCTTTGCCTAAAGGGAGCTACGCGACCAGCGTTTTAGCTGAAATAATCAAATAAATCTTCATTAACAATCTGGAGATGCCGATTGACAGGTTGGAAGCAGTTTGATAAACAGAACTGATCAAATGTTGTTTTATTGACCCCGGAGCAGTGAACCAACTGCTTTCCGGCTGACTTCCGGATTTGGCGGAAACGCTGTACCGATGAAAATAAATCTCTCTGCAGGCTCCCTTCATACTCTCCCTCCGCGTAAAGTTTTCGAGATCGCGCGCGATGTCGGCTTTGCCGGCATTGAAATCATTATCAATCATGACTACGAGTACGGAGCGGGAAAAGAACTGCTGGCAGAGGTTGTTGAAATTCTTCCAGTTGCTTCGATCCACGCGCCCTTTTTCGAAATCAACGGTTGGGGCAATAAAATTGACCAGCTGAACAAGACTGTTCGATTGGCCAAACTGTTCGACATCCCGCTGGTCAACTTTCACCCTCCGGTCTGGCTGGGGCTGGAACGCAAATTCTGGCGTTGGATGAACAAAATCTCCGACTTTCAGCAGGACGTCGGAGAGGGCGAGGTCATCGTCACGATCGAAAACATGCCAGCCACCGGCCCCCTCGGCTGCAATCCCTATTTTCTGAGCAACACCGGGGCCATGATCGACTTCATGGACAAGCACAACCTCTACCTGACCTTCGACACCGCCCACATGGGTACATACAAAACAAACTTTTTGACCGATTTTCACCACTTTTACAATAGTGGCCGCATCCGCAACGTGCACTTTTCCGATTATGCGAACGGCCGCGAGCACCTGCTGCCTGGGCACGGAAAACTGCCGCTGACCCGCTTCCTCAATCACTTGCAACAGACCGGCTACGACGGCACCCTCACTTTGGAATTAACGCCGAGCGAACTGCCCGAAAGTGAAGAACTGATCTGCGCCAGCCTGAGCGAAATTCTTACCTATATTCGCGAACAGACCGGTCAGGCTCTGCAGAGCGCTGTCTGAGGGCACAAAAAAACAGGCTGCCAAAATTTGACAGCCTGCCTCGTCCTTATGAAACAGTTCCGCTTAGCGAACGATGTAAACAGAGCAAAGCGCATTGAGCGCCACTTTGGTGGAAATCGAACTTCGCAGCATCCGCGACAATCGACCCCGCCCGGACGCGCCGATGACAATCAGGTCACACTCTTCTTCTTCAGCGAACTTCAGTAAAGCCTCGTCGACCTCGCCGTAGATCACCTCTTTACGAAGGTTTACACCGGCCTCTTCCGCCGCCTTGTCAACAACGTAAAAAATCCGCCGCTGCTTCTCCGCCCAGTCGTCACCACGTGTTCGTTTAGGTGCCAGAGAGAGATCAGTCAGTGCCGGAGCGTCCTGTGCCGGGAGGACAATAACGGCATAAAGTGTGCTGCTGAACCGTTCACCGCTGGTGGCCCTGGTCAGCCTGACAGCTTCTTCCGCGGCCTTGTCAGAAGCCGGGGAACCATCGATAGCAACTATGATTTTCTTGCTTAAATTAAGCATTTGCTCTTGTTCCAAGGTCAGGTTTTGCACATCCTAGCCAACCGGACTCAGGCTGTCAACAAACTAAAATAAGACTAAATTTCCACATTGATTGACAAAAACAAAACGGCGTTCTATAGTTCATTGAAGATCGTATACATGCTTTGTCAAGAACTGACCCCTATACGTCTTGACAGCACTCTTTCACAGAGCTAGAATCGCTGTCTTATATATATAAGAAATTTCCAAGAAGGATATAAACACAATGGTCAAAAAAGACAAGTCGGAATATATCATCCAAGCGGTTTCGCATGCACTCGACCTTTTAGAACAGTTTCACGACGATGTCGACGAGTTGGGCGTAACCGAACTGAGCAAGCGACTTAAGCTGCATAAAAACAACGTCTTCCGACTTCTGGCCACACTGGAGTCACGCGGCTATATCGAGCAGAATAAAGCGACTGAAAACTACCGTCTCGGTTTGAAAGCGCTTGAACTGGGTCAGACCTTCATCAAACAAATGGGTTTGCTGCGCCAGGCCAAGCCAATTCTTGAAGATATCGTAGAAGACTGCAACGAGACCTCCTACGTCGCTATCTACAAAGAACATCACACAGTCTATCTCGACGTTGTCGAAACCAGCCTGACCGTACGTGTCGTTTCGCGCGTTGGCTCACGCCTGCCGGCATACTGCACCGCAGCGGGCAAGGTTCACATGGCCCACATGAACGAAGAGGAACTGGATGACCTGCTCAGTAATATCAAGCTCATTCAGCACACGCCGACCACCCTCTCCTCTCCAGAAGCACTGAAAGCCGAACTGGCCAAGGTTCGTGAGCAAGGGTACGCCTTCGACGACGAAGAGCTTGACGCCGGAGTCCGTTGCCTTGCTGCTCCGATCCGCGACTACACCCGTCGCATTGTCGGTGCCATCAGCATCTCCGGCCCCAGCATGCGTCTTGACAACGACCGCGTTGACAAAGAGCTGGTCCCGCTGGTTCTGAAAGCAGCGGCCGATCTTTCGACCCGCCTCGGCTACCCGAAATAGTTCAAAAGTCAGACTTACTTTACAAAAAGGCCCCGCATGGGGCCTTTTGCTTTGGAGCTCGTTTGAAGATAAGCATTGAGCAGGAGATAACACTGGCACAGCAGGAGGGGGTAACGCATCCCCACAATCTGCCCTATCTGCGCATGCCTGCCTGCGAAGCCAAACAAGCGGTCCTGCTGGTTCACGGCTTCGGCTCCACCCCTTGGGAAATGAACTCACTGGCAGAGCATTTACTGGCTAGAGGAGCTGCTGTTTTCGCTGTACGCCTGCCGGGTCACGGGACGAGCGCGGAAGACCTGGCCACGCGAACAGCCGAGGAGTGGCTGGCGACAACAATCCGCGGCTATAAACTTCTGCAGCAATTACAATTACCGCTGTCCGCCGCTGGTCTCAGTACCGGCTGCCTGCTGATCTTACTGTTGGCTCACCGCTATAAGTTGCACAGCATGGTCCTGCTCGCCCCCTACCTGCGCCTGAAGCACCGTCTCTCCCCTTTTGCTCGTCAGCTGGCTCCCTTCATCCGCTACCAGAAACGGGTTATCAGCCCGCAGGATCAACCGTATTACTATGAAAAACGACCACTCAAGGGGGTCGTCCAGCTTAACCGGCTACGTAAGCAAGTGACTCCTCTTCTCCCAGAAATAATAACGCCAGCCCTCATCCTGTCATCAGAAGGCGACCGAACAGTCGCACCCGGCACTGGAAAAGAGATTTTCGACCGGCTCGGAAGCGAGAATAAAACCTATCACTGCTACGGTCCCGAAGCGCCGCATGTCCTGACGTCTCCAGAGAATCCTTTTCGCGAGGACGTCCTCCAGCGCAGCGCTAGTTTCCTTCTCAGCAGTTGAGCCTCTCGATATAAAATCGGGTCGCACAATTGCATCGCCCCTGTATTCCGAATTAGACTACAGATATTATCAAGAAAGTTTCCCGATAATTACAATGGGTTAGCGACATTCGATGAAAAAACGGAACGGTCAACATTAAGCACTCAACCCTTAGCTAAATCGAGAGCTTTCTCGTGACAAAAATCGTCACCTCCTAAATAGCTGGTTTTCCATATCAATTTATGAGAAAATCGCCAAATCGCTAACTTCAGAGGGTTACCAGATTTGTCGTTCGTACGCTACACATTGCTGACAATCTTGATTTTGCTGACCGGCCTGATGACTGCCTACGCAAACCATGCAACGCCACATCTTCAAGTCGGCAGCAACAACAAACATGTCCTGATTCTTCATTCCTACCATCCGGGCTTGCCTTCGACCGACGAAGTCATGTCCGGCCTGCAAAAGACCCTGTTAGAGACCCCGCTGCCACCCAACTTTCATGTCGAGTACATGGACACCAAGCGGCATCCCGATTCCGACTATTTCAACCATGTGCTTGACGCCATCCTGCACTACAAACTCCAGGGAAAATCTTTTGATTTATTAATTGTCTCCGGGAACGAAGCGCTCCATTTTGCCCTGGAGCATCGGGTCGATTTATTTATTGATACCCCGATAGTGTTTACCGCCATCGAATCCTTCCCACCTGAGCTGCTGGTCGGTCAGGATATGCTCACCGGTGTCATCCAGGACCCCGATTATCAAGGCATGTTTGAACTGGCTGCCAGGCTGCATCCGGAAGCGAAACGCGCTATTCTTATCGGCCGCGACACCGGCTACTCAAGTGCGCTGGTAACAGAAAAACTCCGCAAGCTGACACAAGAACTCAACCTGTTCGAATTTGAATTCTGGAACAATTGCGACCATGGCACCCTGCCTCATCGCTTACAGCAACTAGACCCGCAGACCCTGATTTTCATCAACGGCCTCTACACCGATGAAAACGGCAACCTGCCCTGCGTGCTTGATAGCGAACACCACAACAGACCGATCTACAGCCCGCTGGAACTCTACTTCAATCGCGGAACAGTCGGTGGACCTTTGACCAACGACCGCCAGCAAGGAACCTTGGCTGGAGAATTGGCGCTGAAAATTCTTTCCGGCGACGATCCCAACAGTCTGCCGATTATCCGCCCGAAGCAACAACCACCGAGATTCGACAGCTTGATGCTGAAGCAGTTCGGCATTGAGGAGAAATTACTGCCGAGTAACGCCACATTCATCAACCAGCCTCAGCAGACCTACCCGCTGTCGAAAAACCTTCTTTACGGCATCATCGGATCACTACTGGCCGCAGTCGCCATCATTTTCCTGCTCAGCACCAATTACATCAAACGAACCAGAGCGGAGCAGCAATACAAGCAACTCTCCCAGCAGTTCCAGATTATTCTCAACGGGATTCCGGACAACCTCACCCTGATATCGCCCGACATGAAGGTCATCTGGTCGAACAAAGGAGGCGGCGACTACATTAATCGCCAGATCGGCACCGAAGAAGGAGAATATTGCTGCAAGCTGCTCTACAACAATTCGGCCCTGTGTGAAAACTGCCCTGCCATCGACACCCTGGCCAGCGGCGAAAACGCTGAAGCGACTATTACCAGCCCGGACGGGCAAGTCCTTGAAGCAAAAGCCTTCCCGATCAAAGACGAAAATGGCAATGTCACCAGCGCCATCCTGCTGGCAAGTGATGTCACTGAGAAAAATCGCCTCAGGGATGAAGCGATCCGTGCCAGCCGTCTTGCCTCCCTCGGCGAACTGGCTGCCGGCGTCGCCCATGAGATCAACAACCCGAATGCCTTAATCAAGCTGAATGCCGAACTGCTGAAGAAAACTTTTGACGGTATCATGCCAATCCTTGAAGAACGATATGAGCAGCAAGGTGACTTCTCCCTCGGCGGCCTGCACTATTCCGACCTCAACGAGGAGATGCCCTACCTGTTTGAGGAAATGCTGGAAGGCACCCAGCGGATCAAACATATCGTCAACGATCTGAAGGACTTTTCGCGCAATGACACACCCGACCACAACGACCAGATCGATCTGAACGAACTGGTGCAGACATCGGTGCGCCTGCTGAACAATACCATCAAGAAGAGCAGCGATCACTTCAGCACTCATTACGCCACATCACTGCCAAGCTTCAAGGGCAGCTTCCAGCGCATTGAGCAGGTTGTCGTCAACCTGATCGTCAATGCCTGCCAGTCCCTCAACAGCAAAGACAAAGCCGTCTGGGTGACCACCAAGTACGATCCAATTGCGCAGCGCGCTATACTTCAGGTCACCGACGAAGGCATCGGCATCACTGCGGACCACCTGGAGCACATAACCGAACCATTTTTCACCACGAAAAGAAAAGAAGGCGGAACCGGGCTTGGCTTGTCGGTCGCCAATCGAATTATCTCCGATCACGGCGGCGAACTGACGTTCAGTTCGCGCGAAGGTCACGGCACCACAGTGACAATGTCGCTGCCGGCCGGGCAAACAGGAGCAGTCTGATGAAAGACAATAACCTCTTCCCCGCACTTCCTATCCTGATGGTTGATGATGAGCGCCCCTGGTTGCGCAGCCTTGCCCTCACCCTGAAAGAGATGGCAGGAATCAACAACACCATCAAGTGCACCGACAGCCGGGAAGTGATGAAGATCATGGCTGAACAGGAAGTCTGCCTGGTACTGCTCGACTTGACCATGCCACACCTTTCTGGCACCGACCTGCTCACCATGATTCACGCCGACCACCCGGACGTTCCGGTCATCATCCTCAGCGGCATGAACCAGGTGGAGACAGCGGTCCAGTGCATCAAGCAGGGAGCTTTTGATTATTATGTAAAAACCGTCGAGAAAGACCGCCTGCTGACCGGCATCCAACAAGCCTTTGCCATACGGCAGCTGAAAAAAGAGAACTTCCGCCTCAAGCGCCGCTTCCTCGACCCGCTCAGCAACCCTGATGTTTTCAGCCAGTTCCAGACCCGCAATCACCGCATGCGGGCAATCTTCCAGTATCTTGAAGCGGTCGCCGGCAGCGGCGAACCGATTCTGATTACGGGCGAAAGTGGCGTTGGCAAAGAACTGGTCGCCAAAGCCTTCCACAACCTCAGCCACCCCAACGAACCCTGGGTTGCCGTCAACGCAGCCGGGCTGGACGACAACCACTTCAGCGACACCCTGTTCGGCCACACCCGCGGCGCTTTTACCAGCGCCGACAAGGAACGTCCGGGAATGATCGCCAAAGCGCAGGGCGGCACCCTGTTCCTTGATGAAATTGGTGATTTAAGCATGCAGTCACAGATCAAACTGCTGCGGCTGCTGCAGGAAGGGGAGTACTTTCCACTCGGCAGCGATGTTCCTAAAATGTCTGAAACGACTTTCGTTTTTGCCACCAACGTCAACCTGGAAGAGCAGGTCAACAAAGGAGAGTTTCGCAAAGATCTCTACTACCGTCTTTACTCGCACCATGTCCAGGTCCCGCCGCTACGTGATCGGCACGAAGACCTGCCATTGCTATTGGAAGATTTCTTCAGCGAAGCTGCGGAAAAACTTGGGAAGAATCCGCCCTCGGTGCCCCACGAGTTAATTGGCCTGCTGTCGACATACAGCTTCCCCGGCAACATCCGCGAGCTGCGGGCGATGGCATTCAACGCTATCAGTCTGCATAAATCGCATAAACTCTCGTTGCAGAGCTTCCGCGATGCCATCGTTCGCGAAAAGGATATCATCAGCAGCGACCAAGCCGAATCTGGCACCCCCCTGCCACTGTCCAACCATGTCACTTTCCCGCAACAGATGCCAACGCTCGAAGAGCTAGGCCATCAGGCCGTGCGTGAAGCGATGAAGCGAGCAAAAGACAACCAGACCCTCGCCGCCAGCCTGCTCGGCATCACCCGACAAGCCTTGAGCAAACGGCTACAAAAGTTAAATAGTCAAGAAAACAACAGCGCAACCTGAGCTGCACCTGTAAATTTTAATTGCAAAATCACAACCCCCTAAAATCACTCTACTCTTTTTTATGTCCCACCTATTATCCGCAACCTGGGTTGCACCTGGGGGAAATCCGTCAAAGCGTAAAATATCGTAAATTCAGCACATTAAGCAGCATATCAATTTTGGCACCTACCTTGCTCTAATCAAAAGCACAGCCCCCAACAAAACAATTCAAAAACAGCTGCAACACCCAAATGATTAAGTTTTCCATTCATCATAGCAGCATAAGTATCCCTTATGCTGCAAAGCACGAAAGGTAGAAAAATGAAGATGCGTTCCCTGTTGAAGAAAACTTGCCTATCGCTGTCGATGCTCGGCGTCTTTGCCGCGTCGGCCACTGCCGCAACCTACTATTCACCGGTTCACGTTTTTTCCATTGACGACGTGCAGTGCGACACACGGGTTTACGGCTCGGCCGACTGTCTCGACCTGAGCAACCCGATCCCCGGCACAAAAGATGACTACACCTACTTCGGTATCGACTCAGCGTATTCCTTCACCGCGGTCGATTTCAAGCCGCTCGAATCGAAACTGCCGATCCCACGCGATGGCGTATACAATGACGGCTGGATTGCCAACATCTATGATGCCTCCGGCAACGTCATTGGCGTCAAAGCCAAGTCGCCCGAGACAAAAACCTGGAAAGCTGGCGGCCTGAACGGCGCTTGGGCCGCAGGCTTGGGTGGTAATTCGGTTAAAGCTTCGACTGAGCACTACGGTGTCATGGACCATATCCTCAACGCTGCCTGGATGCCACCGATGGTGATGGGAACCGACTACACCTATAAGCTGAAAGACGACGGTAAGTACCTGTTCCGCTGGGGTAACATCAACAAGTCCCCTTCGGAGGTCCGTCTCTACACCCAGATTCCACTACCGGAAGGTTTTGTCGGCGGCAACTACACCGTCACCAAGGCAACCCTGACATTCAAGCACCGCATTTCCAACAGCCCGAACGATCAAATCCGTCCGGAAGATTTTGAGAACGAGGGCGCCACGGGAATCCTGCCGCAGTACTATGTCATCGGCAACCAGTGGTTCTCCTCGGTCGATTCAGTTGAAGGCGACGGCGATTTTATTCCCGCGGGAACTCTGCTGGCTGACTTTGACAACCCGATGGAAATCGATTTCGACAATGACGGCGTCATCGACTACACCGACTACATGACCAACGCCTGGTACACCACTCTCGACCGGGATCCCTGGGGCGGCGTGAATCCCCGCTATCGCTTCAAGTCGAGCAAGTACGGCCAGGATCTGCCCGGCGTCGAAATGGAACAGTACACCAGCGGCGATCTGACAACCACCACCATCGACCTGCTTACCATCCACAATGAAGAAACAGGCGAAATCATCCTGCAGAACAGCGACAACTGGGGTGACTACCTCGACGTCAACCCGCTCAAAGGCGACCTGATCGACGATGAACAGACCATCGACGACTGCGAACTCTCCGACAACCTCGACCTGATGATGTACGTCAAAGGCGAGTACAAGGGCATGGAAATTTACGACGTTCAACTCCGCGTCGATTATATCGGCGGTGTAGATGAAGGGGAGCCGATCGCTGAAGAAATCGACGTCGTCGTCTCCGTCGATGGCCCACGCACAGTAGCGACCGATGGCAGCAAAGGAGTTAAGGCCGAAGTTCAGAACCTGTTCGACTCCTTCGCCAGTGGCACCCTGCGCGTAACCGGCACCCTGCTGGACGGCACCCAGCTTTACAGTTTCAGCGAGCCGTTCACCGTCGATAGTGAGCCGCAGAAGTTTACCTTCCGCTTCACTGCACCTTCGACCGAAGACACCATTACCTGGTCTGCAAGCGCTTACATCGAGGCGGATGTCGCTCTGGACAACAATGTCGACAGCGATACAACCTCGGTGGTCGGCGGCAACTAGAATTCTCTCTTTTGCGATCGCCTCCCGCACCTGGTGTGTGGGAGGCAATTTCTTTGCAACCGGAAAGTCCCAGCATGCGCACAACCTTGCAAATATCTTTTTTTCTTCTGCTTTTCTTAACTGTCGCCTGCACAGCTCCGCACCCGAAGAACAAAATCGCACAGCCCCTCGATGTCCACTACGCCTTTATGAATATCGAATGGGATAGCTACAGTTCAGCGGCAAAAATCTGGCAACAGGAACACAAGCTGCGGATGGAAGTTCTTGGCGGGCGTAAATCTAACATCATGCTGGTTGACTACCAGAATGACAAAGCCCTTGTCCTGATCCCCAGCCAGGGGAAATACCAGCGCTTTCCCGTCGAACGTCTGAACCAGTCTTTGCCGCACTTTTTCGATCCACAAGTCATGTTGGAAAAAAAGGATCTTGGAGATGAAACGATCTCAGGCCACCCGGCAACGAAATACAGAGTCCTTGCGACAGGGCGAAATGGAAAAAAATACCGCGGCACTCTCTGGCTTTCTCAAGAATGGGAAAACTTCCCGCTGAAATGGATTTCCGCTGACAAGAAAGTTATCGTCTCCTGGAGCGACCTGGAATTGCAATCGCTGTCGACCGATTGGTTTAACCTTCCCACCCACTACCAACCCCTGAACACTGCCATTATTCAGCCCCCCCAGTAACAGAGGGGGGCGTCTCGTACATCTGTCAACATTCAACCTTAAGCAATAGGCCCGTCCGTCATATAGCCACCTACCTTCTGCATATCACAACAAAATTCACCGATATAACTACTAGGAAATGCGCAACCATGGTTGATTTGTCAACTATGGTTGCGCATTCATCTTACCTTGCGTTTTCAGATACTTAACTCGATAAAACGATACTGGCGCAACTACAGTTGACAAGTCGGCGAACATTAACATCATCATTTACCTAGAACTTTAGTCAGCTATCTCGGTGACTTACACAACCTTTATGAATTGGCACAACCATTGCCATATCCTAGCTCAGCGCTAAGACGGCGCCAAAAAG
Source organism: Malonomonas rubra DSM 5091 (assembly GCF_900142125.1). Taxonomy (GTDB): domain Bacteria; phylum Desulfobacterota; class Desulfuromonadia; order Desulfuromonadales; family Geopsychrobacteraceae; genus Malonomonas; species Malonomonas rubra. The sequence continues at coordinate 191,319 of NZ_FQZT01000006.1, read as the reverse complement.
CATTATGCAGTTCTGCCGCATAAAGAAATGATTAACACTAGCCTGGAGGAGAAAAAATGAAAAACAAAAGAAGTACCAAACTTGCTCTGGCCTTAGCAGGCCTCCTCTTCACCGCCAGCCTGTCTTCGGCTGCAGTGATCAATGAATGGGACATGGACGCATCAGGTGCAACCCGCGTTGCTCCGACCAACGAAGTTATTCCCGCAGCAGATTACCCGTTCGATCCCTACAACTACATTGAGCCCGGCTCACTGATCGATCCGAACACCGGAAATGTTGCTGCTGACGGTTTCATGCCGAGCGGTTGGGCCAAGTATGTTGTCGGTTCCTGGGATCTACCGAACGGTGCTATGACCTGGAAAGAGCGTGACACTCAAGGCCCTGGCCTGAGCGTCGTCACCGGTGATGACGTTACCGGCGACAACTGCATCATGTCAGCTGGATGGAACCCGGACTCGACACCGGATGCAACCGTAATGGCTGACTGGTGGGGCGTTGACACAAAGCAGTGTTCCGATCCATGGCAGTCGAGTAAGCGCTTCAAGATTGTCAGCCGCAACCTCTCCGCTCCCCTCGACCTGACCTTTAACGTCTCCGACAACGGTCAGGAAGACATCTACCGCGTTTTGCAAAAATATGGCAACCAAACCGGTAGCCGCGTCACCGGTTACAAGCAGCAGCTCGGCTTCATGATTAACGGTCAATTTGTTGAGGCAACTCCGGGTCAGGGCTTGGCCTACACCCTGAAAAACGGCACCAAGTTCGACAATGCCAACCCGACCCCGAGCAACATGGCCAACCAGGGTGAGCTCGACTCGCTGATCGCCCACGGTCTGTTTGGTGCTCCTGACAAGCACCATACCTCTGCCGGTTACTACAACCCCTACGTCCGTGCAAACTTCGGCCTGGAAGCTGGTGAAACCTTCATCAACACAACCGGCATGCACCCGGTTCATACCTCTCTGGTCGGCGAGTGGATTCCGTCTAACGATCTGCCGGGCGCCTACTACTTCGACATGGACGGCATTGTCTACACCGACAACGCTCTGATCGCGACTTGCGAAGGTACTTTCGACGAAGAAGCTGGACAAGCTGATCCTGTCGGCACCAACGCTGGCTGTAACGGTACTTGGGTCACCTATCGCTCCTCCTATGTACCGGTTGACAACGGTGATGGCACCTGGACTATCGCTCCTTCTACGGGCATTGATCCGCTGGACACTTCTGCCAACCGCACTGAGATCCCTGCTGATGTCCTTGCTCAATGGGCTGCCAGCCCGCTGTGGATTCCGGGCTATATTGATGACTTTGCCAACGTCAACATCAACTCCTACATCGCTGTCGGAAACGCTGCCAATTGGCCGACTGCTGACGGTAACGGCAATGCCAGCTTTACCATCCGCGTAACCCCGACTTTCGACCAAGCCGTGGCGGATGAGAACAGCGTCGCTGACGACACCTACATCCTCACAACAGATGCCCCGACGACGGTTCTGTAAGCAGTGCGTGTAAACAAGAAACATTAAACCAAGAAATTTCTTTTGGAGGATAAAATGAAAACCATCAAAATGATCGTACTGGCGATGTTACTTGCATTCGTCACCGTCACCCTGGCCCAGGCAGGAACCCAGGTTGCTAAAGGACAAATCGCTCCGGTCAAAGTCACCGTTAAAAATGCTGGCTACAGCACTATGGCGGCTGTCAAAATGACCGCTTACGATAACGCTGGCAGTAAAGCTGGCCAGCTCTGCAAAGAAGTTTACCTGCGCGGCTACGGCAACACCACTGCCGTTGAATACAGCTGGCAAGCTCCGAACTACGCCACCGGTCTGTTCTGGCAGGCAAAAGTTGAGAAGAATGGCGAATGCCCGAACGTTGAAGTCCCGACTGTTGACCCCGTACCATCGCACGACAGCGACAGCGACAGCGACGACGGTGCTTACGACTATCATCATTAAGTCGCACGCATAAAGTGGCAAAAAGCGGCTGCTGGCTTTCCCAGCAGCCGCTTTTTTATTGAACCAAAGTTCAGCAGAATTAAACTATGACCAGTTTCTGCCAGAGCTGTTCGACCTGGATAAAAAGTTCCTCTAACGACCCAGAATTATCAACGACATAATCGGCCCGTGCCAGTTTTTCATCCTGTGGCATCTGCGCAGAGACACGCTGCTGTGCCGCCGCTTCATCTATGCCGTCCCTCTGCATCAGGCGTTGCAGCTGCACCTGCAGATCAACCTTTACCACCAGAACTTTATCAACCCGGTTCTCCGCTTTGGCTTCAAACAGCAATGGCGCTTCGTAGACGACCAGGGGCACATCAGCTAAGCGTTTCCCCTGCTGCAGTCGCTCGACCGCCAGCTTGCCGATGGCTGGATGGGTGATCTGGTTCAGATCAAGCCGCGCCTGCTCATCAGCAAAAATAATCTGCGCCAATTTATCCCGATCAAGGCTTTTATCCGCCCGTAGAATATCAGTTCCGAAACGCTCAACCAACTGCTGCAGCGCTGGCTGTCCCGGCTCGACGATCTCGCGCGCCAACTGGTCGGCATCGATCAATAAGGCACCACGCTCGGCAAACATTTTAGCCACAGTACTTTTCCCGGAAGCGATATTTCCGGTGATGCCTAAAATCAATTTCTCTCGTGGCATGATAAACTTGGTCCTGTTCGGTAATCTGCAGGAGGGCTTGATGAAACAAACCATTCCCCAGATGGTTTTTGCGCGTATCGAGAAGTATCAGCAGTACCCGGCAATGCGCCGTAAGATCGACGGCCACTACCAGCCGATCAGCTGGCACGAACTGGCTCAGCAGGTTGACAGCTACGCCGCTGCGCTGCTCGGATTCGGTCTACAACCGGAGGAGCAGGTCGCTATCCTCGCCCCCAACTGCCCGGAATGGGTTTTCGCAGACCTGGCGATCATGAGCCTGCAGGCCCACACTGTCCCCGTTTACCACACCGAGGGCATAAAGACAATTCTGCACATCCTGGCCGACTCTGGCAGCCGCATGTTGTTCACTCATTCGCTGCTGCTGGCACAGGAGATCATTCGTCAACGCCAGCATTGCCCGGCGCTTAAATCGATCATTCTGCTGGAAGGTGAAAGCGGCAAAGCCAATATCTATCCGCTGAAAAGGTTTCTCCAGCAGGCTAACGAAGGCAGACGTGCAGGTCGCCCGGATTCGCCAGCAGGGAGATGGCGACCAGCTGGCGACGCTGGTTTACACCTCCGGCACAACCGGCCCACCGAAAGGAGCCATGCTGACCCACGACAACATCCTTTGCAATGTCGAAGAGTGCTGTTCCCGTTTCGATGTCACCGCTGGCGATCAATGCCTCTCTTTCCTCCCGCTGTCGCATATCTTCGAGCGGACCACCGGCTACTACCTGATGCTGCGGCAGGGCGCGACCATCGCTTACGCTGAAAGCATCGATAGCGTCGCCATCAACCTAGCAGAGATCCGGCCGACGGTCCTTATCAGTGTGCCGCGCCTCTATGAAAAAATGCACAATCGTGTACTGGAGCGGGTCACCACTGGCCCCTGGCTGAAGAAACAGCTGTTTTTCTTTGCCCTGATCCTTGGCCGCAGCAAAGTTCGCCGCAGCCAGAAGGGCTTACGCGCAAGCCCGCTCCTCAACCTTTCACTAAAGTTGTTCGACCGCTTGATTTTCAGCAAGATCAAGGCACGACTTGGTGGCCGCCTGCGTATTCTGATCTCCGGAGGAGCTCCCCTCTCGGCTGAGATCGCTGAATTTTTCCTCGCTGCCGAAGTCCCCATTTATCAAGGCTGCGGCATGACTGAAACCTCGCCGGTTATCGCCGTCAACTATCCCGATAGAAACCGGATCGACAGTGTTGGCCCCCCGCTGCCACAGGTGGAACTGAAAATTGCGGATGATAGGGAATTACTGGTCAAGGGCCGCAGTGTGTTCCACGGGTACTGGCGGGAAACCGGCGAAAACTCTGCCCTGCAGGAGGGCGGTTGGTTTCGCACTGGCGACCTGGCCAAGCTGGATGATGATCGTTTTCTCTTCATCACGGGCCGGAAGAAAGAGTTGATCGTTACCGCCGGCGGGAAGAATGTTGCTCCACAGGAGATCGAGAACGAGTTGAAGACTGACAAGTTTATCAGCAACTTGGTCGTTTATGGCGATAATAAGCCTTATTTAATAGCTTTAGTAGTGCCTGACTTTGTAAGTTTGCAGAAATATGCAAACTACAAGCACCTTGATGTGCTTGACCAGAAAACCCTGCTTAACAATCCTCAGGCTCTCGATCTGATCCGCCGACGTATTACCACCCTCCAGCAGCATCGCCCATCTTACCAGCAAATCAAGCGCTTCACCCTTTTAGCACGAGACTTCAGCAGTGACAAAAGCGAAGTAACGCAAACACTGAAGCTTAAACGCAAGATTATCGCTGACAATTTCGCCGAAGTCATAGAAGACCTTTATCGCACCAAAAGTGAAGCAATTCACAAAACTTGCTTCTGCAGTATCGGCGAAGAAAAATCAGCTGTTGAGAATCCATGAGAAAGCATTTATGCTGTGAAGATTAATCATCTTTCTCCCTGTTTGCGGAACTGCCTTTGTCATGGAAGCAGCAAGTCATTTAAAAAATCTCAGCGCAGATCTGGAACGAGCGTTGGCTGGCCTGTTGAAACTGGTAAAAGCCCTCAGCTTTTATCCGGCCGACCACCCTTCTTTGCTGAGCACCATCGGTAAAACAAGTAGCGCCTTTCAGACTTTTCTGCAGAACCACAAACCAGCAGCTTACCACGTTACCCAGAATGGCTTCAGGCTTGACAGCACCCCAGTCGCCCCAGGGAACCTGCAACTGCAGGAACTTGCGCTCAAACTGGTGGAACGCCGTGTTCGCCACATTCTCTTCATGCCGAAAATGGACCAGCAAGACTTACTGATACTGGCTGAGGAGTTGGCAGCACCGCTCGAGCAAACATTAGCAGCAGGTGGGCTGGCAGAACAGCTGAAGCAGCAAGGGCTGACGTCCATAGTGATCAACGAAACCAATCTGCAGGCGATCTTCGAACAGCTGGGTTCCCCTGCAGGAGCAGTCGCTGAGGCATTCGATATTGACCCGCAGCAGTTGCTTGAAAAGCTGCCTGAAGAAAAACCTCAGCCAAGTACAACCGAGCAAATGCGAGAACTGCTCGAAGAGTTAAAAGCGCCACAGTCTGAGGTTGCCTTTGATAAACTGCTCGGCAAGATCAGAAAAACAGCTGAACCATTCTTCAACGAAACACGACTGACTGGCCAGTTGGCCGTCTTCAGCCTGCTCGAATCTCTGCATAAGGATCAAACACGCTCGCCCCGTCAACGCGCATCGGCAAACGAATTAAGCTCAGCCCTGCTAACCGCAAGCTGCCGCAAACAATTGATCGACGCCCTCGCTAACAGCGACTTGAAATCATCACAGAGGCGCCTGCTCGTACGCTTGCTGATCAATTTCGGGGAACGCATCGCGCCAGACATGCTGCAACGACTCTATGCCGAGAGAGATGCCCTTATCCGCCGTGATTATTCTGCTGTTCTGGCAAAAATGGGGGAAAAGATCTTTCCCTTATTGAAAGCCGATCTGCACCACACAACTTGGCACCGCGTGCGCAATGTCGTCACCATTCTCGGCGAATCACGCCTTGAATCGGCGTTGCCACTGCTGGCCCAGGTGGTCGACTACCCGGAGCCACGGGTCCGTCGTTCAGTCATCCGTGCCTTGGCGGCGATCGGAGGCAACCAGGTTATCCCCTTCCTGATAAAGTTGACGGAAGATGCAGACGAAGATCTACATCAACCAGCAATACAGGCCCTGGGGGGCTTGAGAAGATCACAGGCAGTTCCGCCCCTGATCGACATTCTCATGCGAAAGGGCCCTCGCGAAAAGCAGCACCTGCTGAAAATTGAAGTCATCCGGGCACTGGCGGCAACCCGCTCACCAAAAGCGATTATCCCCTTGCTGAAAATCGCCCGGCAACGAAACCTGCTCAACCGCAAAAATATTGAGACCCTGCGTGCTGAAGCAATTCTGGCCATCGGCCAACTGGGAAACGCAAAACTGATTCCACTCCTTGAACAGTTGCCGAAAGTGGAAAAAGATCCGGCCGGCCGCGCGTTGAAACAGGCGACGAGCCAACTTCTGAAGCACCATGTCGCCTGACCTGCGAAAACAGCTCCCGCAATCTCTGCATAGCCTTCTGCTTGGTCTGCGCCTTTACCCGGCCGAGCATCCGCAAATCTCGCAGCAGCTTCGCAGTTCGCTTGAAACCCTGCAGAGTTTGTTGAAATGGAACGACCGCTTGACTCTCGGGCTACTCGACGGTTGCCTGCTTGTCAACGAAATCCCCTGTACAGAACAAACAGCAGCCGTCCAGGAAATCGCCCGCTTACTCGAGAAACAGCAGCTCAAAGCCCTGGAAATCATGCCCGGCATCGACAGTCGTCAGCTATTGATTTTCTGTCAGCATTTTCCGCGCCTGCAGAACGACGACTTCCAGCAAAGACTCGAGAACCTTGGAATCCATGACATTCGTGCAATCCAGCCGGACGAGATGGATAACGCAGCGGTCACATATCAACAAGCGCTGCAAACCGTAGAGAGTTTGTGCAACGATGTCCGCGTCGGCAGGACTCCCTCGGCAGAAGACGCGATCAAAAGCACAAAAGCGATGGTGGTGAATATCCTCGAGCAGCCATACACACTGCTGGCGCTGGCGATGCTGAAAAATTACGATGACTATACATTCAACCATTCCGTCAATGTCGCGGTCATCGCCATGTCGGTCGGCAAAGCTTGTGGCCTGCCGCAAGACCAGCTGTTCAAACTGGGTCTTGGCGGATTATTCCACGACCTCGGAAAAATGACCATCACGCCACAAATTGTCAACAAACCAGGCAAGCTTAGCCCCAATGAGTATGCGACCATCCAGCAGCACCCGGGAAATGGTGCCGACCTGGTCAGCAAAATGAAAGAGATCCCTGCTGAGGTTGTCGATATCGTCAGACACCACCATTTAGGCTTTGACCGTACTGGCTACCCACCGAGCGGACGCTATCTGCATATTTCACCACTGACAGAAATGACCTGTATCGCTGACAGCTACGACGCGATGACCTCGATCCGCTGCTATCAACCACCCTGCTCGCCTCGCCAGGCAATAGATAATATGAAAAAAAGGCGTGGCAGCTATTTGCACCCTGAATTTCTGGATAAATTCATCGACTACCTCGGCCCTTATCCAGTCGGTACGCTGGTTCGATTGAAAGCTGGTTCAATTGGCCTTATCTGCGACCAGAATCGGGATCACCAGGGCTCACTCAGTCTGAAGCTGGTCATTGATTACAAAGGCCACAAACAGCCTGAACCAACCTTGTTAGAGCTGGCTGACAGCAGCAAAATTGTTGCCGAGGTCGACCCGATTCTCAACGGCATCACGTTGAACGATTATCTCCCCTGAAAGACTATGGCTCTATGGATTTAACGATCTCTTTGCTTCGTCAGTTGAGCGTTTTCCTGGTTATTGCTTACCTGTTCAGCAAATCCCCGGCCTTTAAGCCGCTGACTGAAAAGAACCTTCAACCGAAAAGCAAGTTATTGCTGTTCGCTATCTTCACCGGCTTTTCGGTCCTTGGCATTTACACCGAACTACCGGTCGAAGGGGCGATAGCCAATACCGGCGCGATCGGTGCAGTCCTTGCGGGCCTGATTGGTGGTCCAGTGCTCGGCAGTGCCGTCGGTGGCACAGCAGCCCTGCATCTTTTTATATTGAAGGGGAATTCAGCCCTCGTATATGTTGTCTCGACCGGGGTCGCCGGACTGTTCGGTGGGCTGGCCAACATTTACCTGCTGCGGCAGAACAAACCGGACCAGGTGTTCAGCCCGAAAGCCGCATTCCTGGCAACGTTTGGTGCCGAAGCGCTGCAGATGCTGATCATCCTGATGATGAAGAACCCTTTTTCCGAAGCTTGGGCGCTGGTCAAGGTGATCGCCCTGCCGATGATGATCGCCAACCCGATCGGCTCGGCGCTGTTCATGAGCATGATGCGCGACCAGAAGAGCATGTTCGACAAAGTTGGCGCGCTCTTCTCCGCCAAAGCGTTCAACATTGCCGACCGCAGTCTCGGCATCCTCAGCAAGGGGTTTAATGCCGAGAGTGCCAAGCAGCTGGCTGAAATCATTTACGACGAAACCGGGGTCGGCGCTGTCAGCATCAGCGACGGAAAAAAAATTCTTGCCTACATCGGCATCGGTGATGACCATCATCTGCCTGGTCTCGATATCGTTTCCCCGCAGACCCTGGAAGCTGTCCGTGACAACAAGGTTATCTTTGCAGACGGCGTCCACGAACATTTCCAGTGTGCTATTTCTGACAGTTGCCAGCTCGGTTCAGCACTGATTGTCCCGCTCAGGGTGGAAAACGAGGTGGTCGGCACCATTAAACTCTACGAGCCGAAAAACAAGTTGTTCCTGAACCTGAATAAAACCCTCGGTGAAGGAATCGCCAAACTGCTTGGAGAGCAACTGCTCCGGGATCGCTACCGAACCCAGCGCAACCTGCTGGTAAAGTCGGAACTGAAACTGATCCAGGCACAGGTTAACCCGCACTTTCTCTTCAACGCTCTCAACACCATCATTGCCATCGTCCGCAATGACCCGGAACAAGCCCGCAGCCTGCTACGCCACCTGTCCAACTTCTTCCGCAAAAACCTAAAACGCTCCGGTGACCTGTCATCGCTGGAAGAAGAGCTCGATCACGTCAATTCCTACCTGGTGATCGAACGCGCCCGTTTTGGTGATCGTTTGCAAGTCATTGAAGAAATCGACCCAGAATTGCTGCAGATCAAAATCCCTACATTCACCCTTCAGCCGATTGTTGAAAACGCTGTCAAACACGGTATTTCCAACCTGCTCGATGCCGGAGTCATCAAAATTTCCGCCGGCCATTCTCGCGACCGGGCGATCATCGCGGTAGAAGACAACGCAGGCTGTTTTTGTGATAAGCTTGATGGCGATGGGCTGGGAATGAACATCGTCGACAAACGGATAAAGAACCTTTACGGCAACCAGTACGGAATACAAACGGAATGTGTTCCCGACCAGGTCACTCGGGTCGCGCTGGTCCTACCGTTCGAGGAAAGAGAGTCGAAATGATCAGGGTCATGATCGTTGATGATGAGCAGCATGCACGGGACGAGCTGGCCAGCCTGCTGAATGAAGTCGCGCAGGTCGATATCGTTGCCAGCTGCGCCAACGCACTGGAAGCGGTCAAGCTGATCAACAAGCTTCACCCCGAGGTCCTTTTTCTTGATATCCAGATGCCGGTGATCGACGGCTTCGAGTTGCTCAGCCTCCTCGATCAAGAGGTCATGCCACAGGTTGTCTTCGTCACCGCTTACGACCAATATGCGCTGAAAGCCTTTGAAGAAAAAACTCTCGACTACCTGTTGAAGCCGATTGACCCGGAACGACTGAAGAAAACCATGGCAAAGATCGAAGCGGCTATCGACACCGGCGAAGAACCTCACTACCAGACCCCGGAACTGACCCGCATCCCTTGTGCCAGCGGTCACAAAATCAAGCTGATCGATCCCAAGCAAGTCGAATACATTCACTCCGATCTGAGCGGCGTCCATGTTTTTACCGCCGAAGGCAACTTTTTTACCGAATTAACCCTGAAAGTACTGGAGAAACAAATCGGCTTGCTGCGTTGCCACAAACAGTATCTCATCAACCTCGCCCATGTTGCTGAAATCATTACCCTAGAAAATGGGCTGGCGGAAATCGTTACCCTCAGCAACCATAAGCTACCGGTAAGCCGACGTTATTTGCGCAGTCTCAAAGAAGCTTTCCACTTATAACCAAGCAAAATAGTAAAAAACCGCTCACATATAACTACCGACCACTTAACTCGTGTATACGGCCGGTCACTCCGAATCGACTTTTTTTCAAAATCTGCCTGCTTTAATCTCCTTTTCAACGCGACAGGGATTGCTCCTGCCGGCAAAACTTTTTCAAAAACACAAGGAGTCAAAACAATGGGCGAAGCAGCACTTTCTTACTGGCTGGACGAATTTATCAACCCTACACCTGTAGCCGCTGATGCAGAAATCACCGACTACATCACCCTGATCGACGGCGAAACCGACGACGACTGGAAGTACGGCACCGACTGATTCTTCCAGCACTGGAATATAGTCATACGCAACGAAAGCCCGACAGTTAATGCCGGGCTTTTGCTTTTTTTACAGTGGCAGACAGGCCAGAATCTGCGCCGCTTTGGCACGAACTGCCGAACGCTTATCACGGATAGCAGTAAAAACCACCTGCTCCCCGTCAGCAGAGTTAAGTTCTCCGATCGCATCGAGCGCAACTAAAGCCAGCTCTTCCTGGCGGCAGACCAACGGCCCCAGGACTGCCAGCAACGCCGGGTCACCAAAGCCTCCGAGCACCCGAGCCACTTCGACCTGCACAGCAAGTTCTGGATCATCCAACAGCTTGATCAGCGCTGCGACCGTCTTCGGATGCTTTTTCTCCCCCAGCACTTTGACCGCCAACAGGCGCATCTCGGCATCGTCAGCCTTCAAAGCTTCCAGGAGCGCAGGATAAACCCGTTTATGATTCAATTTCCCCAGTGCATAAACCGCTTCCAGCCGCTCTACCCGTTCGCCGTTGCGCAACACGCTCAGCAGACGATCGAAATCGGCAACCGCTTCAACCACATCGAGTGCCGTGGCGGCAGCTTGACGCACATCAGCATCCGGATCGAGCAACATAGAGCGCAGTGCGCTTCGCCTTTCAGTGATCATAGTTCCCCCAAACACAATTAAAATGCTCAACATTCCCGTGGCAAAAAGATATTATAGAAGCTCCCCACACCCTCAATCAGGAAAGCAGTGATAATGCCCGCCAAACAACCTCATATTTATGTCACCTGGCTCCTTTTTGCCATAATCATTACTGGCTACCTATTATTTGCTGTCAAATTCCCCCTCGCTTACATCGTTGCCACCTATGAAGATTTGGTCGGCGAGTGGACACAGGTTTTCCTGTTTGCATCGACCATGCTGTTATGCACAAGGCTGGCATGCCAGAAAATCGCTGAGCGATGGTGGTTTGCCCTGCTCGCGCTTGCCTGCTTTTACGTGGTCGGCGAAGAGATTTCCTGGGGTCAACGAATTTTCGACATTGCGACGCCCGATTTTTTCCAGCAGCACAATCAGCAGAATGAAACCAACCTGCACAACTTTTTTACCGGCCCAATCAAGTCTACCAGCAAAATGCTGCTGGAGTACCTGCTGGCTGCCGGGATCACCGGTTACGGCTTGCTTTACCCACTACTGATCAAGCTACGCAAGCAGCCTGCACTCTGGTTCAACGGCAAAGGGCTACCCTTTCCGCCACTCTACCTCTGGCCTTTTTTTGTCGCCAGTGCCATTTTTGAGCTGGGCCTGATCCAGTTCAACGAATCTGAAATTGCAGAGCTTCTACTCCCGCTGGCTCTGTCTCTGATGGCGCTGAATTACCTGCTGACAGCTCGCGAGAAAAAGCCGTTGGCTGAGCTTTCAGGTTGGGACCTTCAGCGGTCGCGAAAACTTGGCAGACAAACGCTGCTTCTTTTCGCCACTGTAATCCTGCTGGCTTGTGGAACAACCGCGGCTTGCTACAACTCCCCCCGCCTTGGCCCTGAAATCAGCGAACGTTACCTGAACGGCATGGAAAAATTTGCCGGACGTTATCAACGACTCGGCAATTGGGAGATTGCCAGCCAACTCTACAGTCGCGTGCTGCAACAGGAACCGGAGCGAGCGGATATTTTACGCCAACTCTTCAAGGTAGAAACGGAACGGGGAGATCCTGCGCAGGCTAAAAAATACCTGCAGCAGGCACAACAAGTGGATATCGAATACCTCGCCCGCAACTCGCTCAGCGTAGCAGCCCACCTGTCGCTAGCTGACACCTATGATTTGCTGGAAAAAACAGAGGATGCTGAAGATCATCGTCTCGGAAGTTTGCAGATCGCTCAACTGAACGTCAAAAGAGCGCCTAACGGCACAACTGTCTACTGGCTCGCCAAGGCACTTGAGGCCAATGGCCAACAAGATGAAGCTTTGAAGGCATACCGACGCTCTCTCGAACTGCAACCGGGCTCACTCAGAGCACTTAAAGCGATTCAACGTCTTGGCACAGAACAGAAAAATGACTGACAACAGCTAACTGCCTCGAGGCGGCTCAAAACGCTCGAAGTAACCGATAAGTTCCCCTGCACCGTTACGAACGGCGCGCATGTAAAGGCGCCGTTTTTCATTATCGCTGATAAGAATTTCTTCCAGCCCTTCTGCCATCTGTTGCAAAATATCGCGCAGCTGCTTACGCGAATTTTCATTGTGGCATTCGAGCAAATCACAGCCGAGCAGGTTGTTTCCGTTGGGATAAAATTCTACCGCCGCCTTGTTGAGATAACGGACAACGTGATCGGTATCGGCAAAGAGCACCGGCTCCTTGACGCTGTCTAGCAGGTCGTGAAAAAAGGCCAGGGATGCAAAATCATTCATATCACACCTTGATAATACGCACGGCATTTAAGACTGCCAACAGCGCCACACCGACATCAGCAAAAATGGCCTGCCAGATGGTCGCCAAGCCGAACAGACCGAGCAACATAACAGCGCATTTGGCGACAAAGGCGAGAGAGATATTCTGCCAGACGATCCGCCGTGTCAGCCGCGCGGTTTCTATCGCTTCAGCCAGCTTCCCCGGCTCATCGGTCATCAGCACCACATCAGCCGCCTCAATGGCTGCATCGCTGCCGAGACCTCCCATGGCGACGCCGATATCAGCCCGCGCCAGAACCGGCGCGTCGTTGATACCGTCACCAACCATAACCAGTCGCCCGTGGCGGCATTTCTGCTGATAGTTTTCCAGCGCCGTCAATTTCTGCTCCGGCAACAGTTCTGCTTTCCAGCCGTCTAATTGCAGTTCATCCGCAATCCGCGCGGCCTCCTGCTGACGATCACCGCTAAGCATGCGAACTTTTCGCACTCCCATCTTTCGCAGGGCAGCCACAGCAGCAGCTGATCCTTCCCGCAAACGATCGGAGATGATCAATGCTCCAGCATATTTGCCACCAACAGCGAGAAATACCGGGCTACCGATTTCTTCTGCCTCAGGCACATCGATCCCCTCTTGCTCCAACAATTTACGCTGACCGAGCAGAACCGAGCGTTCATCAATCTGCACTGAGATACCGAAACCTGCGATCTCCTGCAAACCCTTCAGTCGCGATCTACTCAGCTTTTTAGTGTGAGCAGATCGAATCGATTCGGCAATCGGATGGTTGGAATCGATCTCCGCCAACGCAGCCAGTTCAAGAACTTCGTCGGCTGAAAAACCATTTGCAGGAAAGATCTTTTGTAAATCGAAAACACCTTCAGTCAAGGTGCCGGTTTTATCAAAAACAACCGACTCAGTCTGAGCCAATGCTTCAAGATAATTCCCACCTTTGACCAGAATTCCCTGTTTCGAAGCTCGGCCAATGCCACCGAAAAAGCCGAGAGGAATCGATATCAACAAAGCACAGGGGCAGGAAACAACCAGAAAGATCAGCGCACGATAAAACCAGTCCCCCCAACTACCGACAAAGATAGGCGGCAGCAGCGCAATCAATGCCGCGATCAGCACAACTGCAGGGGTGTAAATACGAGCGAAGCGGGTGATAAAACGTTCTGTGTTGGCTTTTTTCTCACTCGCCTGCTCGACCAGTTCAATGACACGAGTCAAAGATGATTCAGCAGAAAGCTTGACAACTCTCAGTGTCAGGCTTGAAGTATTATTAATCAGGCCGGCCAACACTTCATCCCCAACTGTCAATCGGCGTGGGCGAGACTCACCGGTCAAAGCCGAGCTGTCGAGTAAACTCTCGCCTTCGACGATAATGCCATCGAGCGGAACACGTTCACCAGGCCTCACCAGAATCATCTGACCGATACTAATCTCCTCCGGTGGCACCACGCGAACTTGATGACCTTCCAGCAGGTTTGCACTATCAGGCCGGATATTGAGCAGGGCGGAGATCTCGCGGCGTGAATGATCCACGGCTCGACCCTGAACAATCTCGCCGAGCAGATAGAAGATCATGACAGCTACGGCTTCTGCATATTCTCCAAGAAAAAGCGCACCTACCGTTGCAATCGACATGAGGAAGTGTTCGTCGAACCAACCACCGCGTCGCAGATTGTTCTGTGCTGCCCAAAGCACCGATCCACCTGTGATCGCATAACTGGCCAGGAAACAAACTACAGCCGCTGTGGAGCTAATATAGCTATCGACCAAAAATGCTAAAATAAAAAGCGCGGCACCGATAGATAGCCTTATTATCTGATTTTTTATTCGGCTACCTGGCTCTTCAACCTTCGCTTCAGCCCAGGGCCGAACAGCCACACCCGGTTCAAACCGCTCGACGATCTCGCGGACTTCCCGCAGAAGCTGATGGCAGGGCTGAGGTGAGTCAACTCGCAGGCTTCCTGCTGTAAAATTCAGGTAAGCCTCGCTGACATGGGGCAACTCCTGCACCGCGGCTTCTATTTTCCCGGCGCAACTCGCACAACCGAGACCCTGCAGGGAGAAACGGCAACTGGCGCTGGTCAAAGGGTTATCGATACGGCAGTCATCTCCCGCCGCATGAGCACAGCAACACTGGCTGCCACATGTTGAATGTTCGGACATGGCACCTATCTTTTCCGGCTGCAAGTCGTTAAAAAATCATGAATATATTATTTCAACAATAGCGTTTTCTGACCATTTTGGTCAATCATTCACCGCTCCAGTGTCTGCACAGCTTCGATCAATCGCCCGGCGTGCAAATCACGAATCTGCGTGTAGCGGCCACCCAACCGTCGAGCCAATTGCTGCAGCTTTTCGTTGCCGACACCACCGCGGCTGTCGATCACGACACTTTGAATCTGATCCCTGGCAACCTGCAGGGCCAAGCCAAACAGCTCATCGTAAACGTTGCCCCCGGGGGACAATGGCAGGTTTGCTTCACCATCGGAGACAATCACCAACAAAGGCTGCAGGCTCGGCTGCTTTTGCCGTTGCGTGCGGATCAGCTGCCATCCTTGCCAGAGTCCATCGGCAAAAGGCGTCGCACCCCCCAGCGGCAACTTGCGTAACTGCTGCTGGGCGAGCAACACGCTGGAGGTCGGTCGCAATAAAACCTGTGCTCGTTCGCCGCCGAAAGAGACCAGCGCAACCTGGTCACGATTCTGGTAGGCCGCCGTCAACAGACCGAGAATGGCTCCTTTTGCCGCCTTCATCCGCTCCAGTGAGCCTTGCCCCATCGATTCGGACGCATCTATCACGAAAACAATCAGCGCCCGCTGCCGCTGCAGAAACTGCTTCGCCTGCAGGTCTCTTAATTCGACCTCACTACCACGGATCAAGCTGGCGCGCAGGGTTGCAGGGAGATCGATGATTGCATCAGGTTGATTGGCTCGCAGCGGCAGGCTGCGCAGATGACGGCCAGCGCGGCCACGGCCCTTACTGCGGCGGCGTCCGGACCTGTTACGGGAAAAGCTCAGCTGCTCGATATTGACTGGGGCGAGGCAGTGCTGGTCGTCGATATCGACGATTCGCTGTGAAGTTTTTTTTTAAGCGTCTGGAACAGCATGCTTCCCGCGGCGGCGGAACCAGGAAACTCGTAATCGACCAACATGAAGTCAAGGTCATCAAGGGGATCCTGATCATCAAGACTAACCTGCTCCGGCTTGCCTTCAAGCACCCTCACCAGGGCGTCGTCGAGATTTTTCCGGGCAGCTTCGCTGTTCAGCAAAGTCCCGCCCGGCAGGCGATGCGGCAGGACAAAAGCGGCCGCTTCTTTGACTTCAGCCACGCTGACCGCTTTCTTTCCGAGCAATGCTGCCAGCGCACGGGCGACCTTCAGCAGGGCGATATCTGCCCGGTGGCCATGCACCTGCAGCTCAATCGCCAGCTTGACAACCAGATCATACGCGGCCTCCGGGATCACCACCTGGTTCAGATTTCTTTGGGCCTGCTGCACCTGTGCAGCCAAGAAATGTTCTTCCTGCTGCCAACGGGCAACGAAATCCTGCGGATTCTGTTCATAAGCAATGCGATTTTCGATCAATTGCCGGCGCTGATGTGGATCACTAATCCCTTCGACATTGACCACAAGACCGAAGCGATCCAGAAACTGCGGCCGCAGCTCACCCTCTTCCGGGTTCATGGTGCCAATCAGCATAAAACGTGACGGGTGAGTGACGCAGAGCCCTTCCCGCTCAACCCGGTTTACACCGGACGCAGCAGCATCGAGCAGCAGATCGACCAGGTGATCTTCCAGCAGGTTGACTTCATCGACGTAAAGAATGCCGCGATTCGCCGCAGCCAGCAGGCCAGGCTCAAAACGCTTTTGCCCGGTTTTGAGTACATGCTCCAATTGCACACTGCCGACCACCCGGTCTTCTGACGCGCTCAGTGGCAGCTCAACCACCGGCATCGGCCGTTTCGTTCTCTCCAGCTGTTCGCCTTTTTCCAGCTTTTCCCGGCAGCCGTCGTGCAGTTTTTCTATATTCCCCGGATCACACTGGTAGGGACAACCGGCAACAACCTCGATGGCAGGCAAGAGCGCAGCCAACGCACGCGCTGCGGTCGACTTCCCCGTCCCTTTCTGGCCACGAATCAGGACACCGCCAATACTGGGATCAACGGCGTTGAGCAACAATGCTGCCTTCATGGCGTCCTGGCCGACGATAGCGCTGAGAGGGAAGGGAAAGTTCTGCATGGAGCAACCTTTCGGCAAATGATATTCAAGTTTTAGCCCAGACATCGGACAAAGGCAAGCGAGCTGAACGCACAGCAGCCAGATTCAAAAGCTGCGAATAAAAACAGCTAACCTCTTGATCTTCATTAAAACTGACGTACATTTTAAGTAACACTTACCCACGCAAACCGACAGCAGCAGCTAACCACAGAACCGGCAAACCAACCATCACAGGGAGGACGCTATGGCGGGCAAAAATATCATTATCTGCTTCGACGGGACATGTAACCATCCGAAGAGCGCAAAACAGGAACGCGAATGGTTCGGATTGGGGGACATCGATGACAAGGGCATCACCAATGTTCTGAAGCTGCACCTGTTGCTGGGCGGCACACTCGACAACCGCCCCCACAACAAGCAGCAGCACAGCCTCTACTACTCTGGCGTCGGCACCTACGGCAACAAAGTACAACAGCTCTTCAATGCCGCTTTCGCTCCGAACAACCTGGACGTCGCCCGCATCATCAAACAAGCGGGTTACGATCTCCAGAAGATCTATAAAAAGAATGACCGCATCTTCCTCTTCGGCTTCAGCCGGGGTGCTGCATTAGCGCGACGCTTTGCAGCCGTCATCGACAAATATGTGCCGGTCAAACCGGAAGACAAGGTTGTCCGCTTCATCGGCGTATTCGACACAGTCGCCGCCATCGGCTTTCCCAACCTCGACGATGATGACAAACCTGTATCCGATGTGATTTTTGAAAACTGCACTGTTTCCGGGCATGTCCAGGAGGCCTTGCACCTGGTATCTCTGGACGACAAACGGATTGCCTTTCTGCCAACACTGATGAATAAAGAAGATCGGGTGACTGAAGTCTGGTTCGCTGGCGCTCATTCCGATGTCGGGGGCGGATTCTGGTTTGATGGCCTTTCAGATATCAGCCTCGATTTCATGCTGAAAGAACTCGAAAAGCGTGAACTGGGCCTGACCGTACTATCGGCAGACGATGTGCAGTTCAATAAGTTGGGCGTTCCTGCGGAAAAATATCAACTCGATTACGACGACCTGTTCATCAAACCCCGCCTGCACGGCAAAATCCACACTCAGGACCGTTGGCTGCCAATCGCCCGCGCCACCCTCACAGAACGTGAAGTTCGGGTAAACATTAATGACAAGCCCGCCCCCAACGAGCTGCCGTTGGTTCATTACACTGCCATCGAGCGCATCAAAGAAATCGTCGATTATCGACCAAAAGCATTAAAGGGAGTGAAACACAACTGCCTGCACGCCAACGGCAACACGATTGAGCATCGAGGGATTCGGGACCACATTGATGTCTAAACCAAAAACGCCCCTTGCGGCCATGCGCAAGGGGCGTTTTTATATCCCGCATTCGGCTCTCACTCAATCAGGCTTGCGCCCTCCCATCAGCACCAGGTAACCGATCACTCCGGAAACCAACGAGCCGGTAAGAATTCCCAGACGTAGGGTGGTGATGTAACTGAACGAGTCACCACCGGTATGTTCAAAGGCAAGACCACCGATAAACAAACTCATGGTGAAGCCGATGCCACAGAGAGCTGCAATACCGAGCAGGTGACGCCAACTTGCACCTTCCGGCATTTGTGCGATACCCAGTTTGATCGCAACAACAGAAAAGCCACCGACACCGATCAGTTTACCAACCACCAAACCAGACATAATGCCGAAGGGCACCGGATGCAACAGGTCACTGAAACTCATTCCAGATAACGGGATCCCGGCATTGGCAAAAGCAAAAATTGGCAGAATCATGTAATTGACCCAGGGATGCATCTCGTGTTCAAGGAATGTCAGTGGCGAATATCCTGGATCCTTCTGGCTCTTCAGGGGGATGGCAAAAGCCAGCGCCACCCCGGCCAAGGTGGCATGAACACCAGACTTGAGAACGAAAATCCAGAGGAAGAACCCAACCCAGAGATAGGGAACAACAGTCTCGACCCGCATCCGGTTGAGGATAACCAGCAGCGTCAGGCAGACCAGCGACAGCACCAGCATGGTTCCGGAAAGGTCGCCTGAATAAAACAGCGCGATAATAACGATAGCGCCGAGGTCATCCATGATCGCCAGAGCGAGCAAGAAAATCTTCAAAGAAGGCGGCACCCGGTCGCCGAGCAAAGCGACGACGCCAAGGGCAAAGGCAATATCTGTCGCTGCAGGAATCGCCCAACCGTTCAAAGCCACCATGTCACCCATGTTGATCAGCACGTAGATAAGCGCAGGAACCAACATCCCGCCGATCGCGGCGACACCGGGCAGGATAATCTGCTCTTTGCGCGAAAGGCGGCCGATCAGAAGTTCCTTTTTCACTTCCAGCCCGATGAGTAGGAAAAACACGGCCATCAGACCATCATTGACCCAGAGCAACAGCGGCTTGGCGATATGAATCTGGCGTCCCAGACGGACCTCGAAAGGCGTCTCGAGGAAGTAATCGTACAACCAGTACAGCGGTGAATTTTCCAGCAACATGGCTGCGACGGTTGCAACCATGAGCATAATGCCGACAGATGACTCTTTTTTTAAGAATTTATTGATGGCATCAAGCATCTGAGCTCTCCAGTAAAAAAAGATGTTATTTAATCCGATAAAATACCGCAAAGCGCCCTAGGGCAAAAGGCGCCTCGAGGCAACAAAGACCGAAAGCTGTTAATTTGATCGCGCAAACCGCCCCGTTGCAGCCGGCAAATCTAAGAGCACCACAAATCAACCTCAGCGCAGTCAGAGGTTAATTCCGCCAACAACAAACACCAATTATAGATATCCCCGGGTACACCCGGGTTCCTGATGCTCCGCAAACTGATTGCTGTTGCAATCAGTTAACACCACAGATCCTTCGGATCTGATTTCCCAGATGCCACAGCATCTGCAGCGGCACCCGAGAAAAGGACTCATTCAACCACGGCTAAAGCCGTGGTGTTCTGTCTTCGACCGTATAAAGGGCAAAAAAAAGGCTGCAAGTTCAACAACCTGCAGCCCTTTCTCACATTCCTCAACAGTCTTCCTAGAAGGGGATCTCATCATCAGGATTAAATGCCGGCTCACTGAAACCGCCCCCTTGTTGGGGAGCGCCTTCCTGTTTTCTCGGCGGTTGAGATTGACCGCCCCCCTGAGGCCCGCCGCCATAATTCCCCTGGCCACCCTGGTTGTAACCTTGGCCACCGCCCTGCTGTCCGCCAGCATAACCACCACCCTGATCGTCACGACTGCCGAGCATCTGCATCTGTTCAGCAACAATTTCAGTGATGTAGCGCTTATTACCGTCACGATCGTCGTATGAGCGGGTCTGGATGCGGCCTTCGATATAAACCTGCTTGCCCTTATGCAGATACTTGCCGCAAACCTCGGCCAATTGCCGCCAGGCAACAATATTGTGCCATTCAGTTTGCTTGTTACCCTCCCGGTCCTTGAACGGGTTGGTCGTCGCCAGGGAAAAAGTTGCCACCGCAGCACCGGACGGAGTATAGCGAAGCTCCGGGTCCTTCCCCAAGTTCCCCACTAAAATCACTTTATTTACAGACATTTAAAACCTCCTCGAAATTATGACTGCCCGCAAGCTTGATTCTTGAAAGAAAATCGCAGACCGCGTTTCCCAAACCTCCGACAGTTGTTTACCTGTTCGCTCTTCAGAATATTTTTGAACCGGACATGTTACACGGTTCAGCACAAGACGTGAAGCCATTTCCCTATTTGGGCACGTGCTCCAGAGACACTCTAAAATTGCAGACAGCCAACCTTTGCCGGGAATCTGTAAATTCAATTGACGGCAACGAACCAAAGTCAGTATTGTTGAATGTTTAGATGCATTGGAGGCATAAGTGCTACGCACATTGTTTTTTTATCTAACGTATTATCCCTGGACTTTCATTGTTTTACTGCTCGCGCTACCACTTTCCCTGCTGGGGCAAAATCACGTGCACCGCTTGGGAATTCTCTGGGGCCGCAGCGCTCTTTTCTGTGCTGGACTGAAAATAACAGTCAAGGGATCTGAGAACATTCCGCGCGACCAGCCTGTTGTTTATATTGTCAACCATTCGAGCAACTTCGATATTCCGGTTCTCTACGCTGGTCTGCCGCTGCAATTCCGCTGGATGGCTAAAAAAGAACTCTTTGATGTACCATTGTTTGGACTGGCAATGCGCCGTTGTGGTTATATCCCAATCGATCGCTCCGACAGGCGTAAAGCGATGCACAGCATGAATGATGCTGCCAAACAAATTCAGGCAGGGGCTTCTGTCATCATCTTCCCTGAAGGAACTCGCACACCCGATGGTCACCTGCAGGAGTTCAAGAAAGGCGGCTTTCTGATCGCAATAAAAGCCCAGGTTCCCATTGTTCCGGTCGCAATTACCGGAAGTTTCAACGTCATGTCTAAAGACAGCCTGCGAATCAACAAGAGCGATATAGAAATGGAAATTTTTCCGCCCATTACAACTGAAGGGCTTAAAAATGCCGAGACCAAGCAACTGATGGCACAAGTCCGCGAGCCGATTTTCGAAAAAACCGAAAGGGGGCAAGAGTGAGCACAGAAACAAGCGAACAACTCAGTCTCTACACTCTTGGTGGTCTCGGCGAGATCGGCATGAACATGATGGCGATTGAATATGCCGGCAAAATATTGCTGGTCGATTGCGGCCTGATGTTCCCGGAAGCCTACATGATGGGCATCGACCTGGTCCTGCCCGACATCAGCTCCCTGGAGGGAAGGCAGGACGACATCATCGCCCTGGTCCTGACTCATGGGCATGAAGATCACATCGGGGCGATCCCCTTCTTGTGGCGAGACCTTGGAGAGCCGGCAATTTATGCAACTGGCCTTACACTGGGCCTGTTGCGCAGCAAGCTGAAAGAGTTTGAACTCGACAGCAAAGTTCCGATGATCGAGATTCAAACACGGCAAAAAGTTGATCTTTTCCCCTTTGAAATTGAACCGTTTCGAGCAGCGCACTCAATAGTTGATGGTGTCGGGCTTGCCATAAGAACGCCTATTGGTTTAATTGTTCACACCGGCGATTTCAAGATCGACCAAACCCCGGTCGATGGCCAAAATACCGATCTGGCCCGCCTGGCTGAATTCGGCGAAGAGGGTGTTTTGCTGTTGCTGGCCGACTCGACCAATGTTGAAAACGACGGCTATACCCTTTCTGAACGCACGGTCAAAAAAGCGCTCGAAGAGATTATCCCGCAGAGTGTAAAGCGGGTCGTCGTGGCAACTTTTTCCTCCAACATCCACCGCATTCAGCAGATTGCCGATGTCGCTGCAAGCAATAACCGCAAACTGCTTATCAACGGGCGCAGCATGGTTGCCAACATCGATATAGCGCGCAAACTTGGCTACTTGAAAATCGCTGAGGAACAGTTTATCGATTTGCGCGATATGCGAAGCCTGCCACCAGAAGAAGTTCTCATAATAACAACAGGAAGCCAAGGAGAACCGCTTAGCGCATTAATGCGGATTGCTCTTGGCGACCATAAACAGATCGAATTGGAACGGGGCGATACGGTCATCCTCTCCTCCAAATTCATCCCTGGCAATGAAAAGGCGATTTCCGACCTGATCAA
Organism: Malonomonas rubra DSM 5091; assembly: GCF_900142125.1. Taxonomy (GTDB): domain Bacteria; phylum Desulfobacterota; class Desulfuromonadia; order Desulfuromonadales; family Geopsychrobacteraceae; genus Malonomonas; species Malonomonas rubra. The sequence goes on along the minus strand of NZ_FQZT01000006.1, from coordinate 168,931 downwards.
CAATCTCTATCGTCGGGGCGCAGAGGTTTTTTACGAGAAAACCAGTGAAATCCACGTCTCAGGCCATGCCAGCCGAGAGGAACTGAAGCTTGTACACAACCTGACCAGGCCCAAATACTTCATGCCGGTCCATGGTGAATATCGCCATCTTGTCAAGCATGCGCAACTGGCGCAGGAGATGGGGATAGACGCAGAGAACTGTTTTGTTGTTGATAACGGCTACCCTTTGCTGATAACTGCAGAGGGGGCCGAACTTGGTGAAAAGTGTGAAACTGGCCGTGTCTTCGTCGACGGCAAAGGCGTCGGCGACGTCGGCGCCATGCAACTGCGCGACCGGCGTCATCTGGCAAATCACGGCCTGGTTATTCTCATGCTGGCGATCAACCAATCGACGGGTAAAATCGTTCAGGGACCGGAGCTGTTCAGCAAAGGCTTTATCGAGGAAGAGAGCGAAGAAAACAATGCCCTGCTGGACGAAGCGAAACAGGCGGTTTGCGACCTGCTGGACGAGCACAGCCTGGACGCCGTCAGCGACTGGGAAGAGTTGCGAGTGGAAGTCCGTAAGGCTCTACGTCGTTGTTTCAACAAAAAAGTCGCCCGTCGGCCGCTGATTTTACCCGTCATCCTGCAGCTTTAACTTCATGAACCAGAAACCAAATCAATAACCAGGATAAAATATAGAGATGGACACTTTACACGCAATACTCCTCGGCCTGATTCAGGGCCTGACCGAATTTCTTCCCGTTTCTTCTTCCGGGCATCTGGCGATAGCCCAGCACTTTCTGCCCGGCTTCGAGCAACCGGGGCTCCTGTTCGACGTACTGCTGCACTTTGCTACCACGCTGGCGGTTATTATTTATTTCCGCAAAGATGTCTGGAAGTTGCTGACCTGCTTTTTCCGCAAAGATGCTTATGCCATTGATGACCGACACACATTCTGGATGATCATTCTCGGCTCCATCCCGACAGCGGTGATTGGCCTGAGCGGGAAAGATTTCTTCGAAGGACTGTTCGAGAACCTGCTGGTCATCGGCTGCATGCTGCTATTGACAGCCATGCTCCTGATCGTCGCTGAAAAGACACGCAAGGACGGCCGCAGCCTGGCAGAAATACGCATCAACGATGCCCTTCTGGTCGGCGTGGTGCAGGGCATGGCGATCATTCCCGGCATCTCCCGCAGCGGTTCAACCATCGCCACATTGCTTCTGCGCGGAATCGATGGTGAAGCTGCGGCCAGATTTTCTTTTCTTTTGGCGTTGCCGGCAATTTGCGGCGCCATGCTGCTATCGATGAAAGACCTGCAACATGTCACGGCGAGCGAGCTGCCTGCTTACGGCATCGGCGCGATCATGGCTTTTGCCAGCGGACTGTTCGCCATCCGCTGGTTGATGAACGTTGTCCGTCGCAAACGACTGGCTGGATTCGCCGTCTACTGCCTGCTGGTCGGCAGCAGCATTATCGGCTATTCTATGCTGGCTGGCTGATTTACCGATAAATGGATAAGTTATGAGTAAAGCGAAAAGTAAAACCAAAGAGGAAACGGAAACCTCGATCGAAAGACCGGTCCACCGCGAAATTCTGGGGCTGGTCTGGCTGGCGCTGGGAATATTCCTGCTGCTCTGCCTCGGCAGTTACAGCACTGCAGACCCATCGTTCAATAACAACCTGAACCCGGCAAAAGTCAACAACCTGATCGGCATTATAGGCTCACATCTTTCCGATCTGCTTTATCAGGCATTCGGCCTGACCGCCTGGCTCTGGCCGCTCGGTTGCCTCACTCTTGCCTGGCGCTGGCTGAAGTTTCGCGAAGTTCACTTTCGCCTTTTGCGCCTGATTGCATTTCTGCTGCTGCAGGTCACCCTCGGCGGGCTGCTCGCGCTGCAGTTGTCAGAGGTCAAACTGTTCGGCAGCCAGATCCGCGAGGCGGGAGGGGCAATTGGCCGCATCCTGGTGAACCTGCTCTCCAGCTATCTGAACCTTGGCGGGGCTGCCATCGTCCTGCTGGTTTTCTTCCTGGTTTCACTGATTCTATCGACCCGCTTTTCCTTCGTTCTTTTCGTTGATGGCTTTCTCGAGCGCTTCGGCCGCAGGCTGGAACAACGCAGCGAAGCCCGTAAAGTTAAAAAAGAACTGAAACAGAAAGAGAAAAAGAACAAGCCGGAACCGGAAATCAAGGCCCCACTGATCTTACCGCAAGAGCCAAAACAACCGGTTGAAGTAAAGGGCAAAAAACAGAAAAAACCAAAAGGCAAAGATGAAGAGAACCAGGAAGCATTCGCATTTCTGGAACCCTCCGGCGCATACCATATGCCAGGCCTGTCACTTCTCGATCACGATGGTGGCGACCCTAAACCGATTGACAAGGACAGTTTAACCAAGGCTGCCCAGATGCTGGAAAACAAGCTGCTTGACTTCGGTGTCGAAGGCGACGTGGTTGAAGTCAAGCCGGGCCCGGTGGTTACCATGTACGAATTTGCTCCGGCTCCCGGCGTCAAAGTCAATAAAATTTCCAACCTGCAGGATGACCTGGCAATGGCACTGCAGGCCGTTTCGATCCGTATTGTCGCACCGATTCCGGGTCGCGGTGTGGTTGGCATCGAAATCCCGAATAAAGATCGGGAAACGGTTTACCTGAAAGAGATCATCGAAGATCAGGCGTTCCAGAAAACCGGGAGCAAACTGCCAATGGCGCTGGGGAAGGACATTTTCGGCAACGTGGTCGTTTCCGATCTGGCCAAAATGCCGCACCTGCTGGTCGCCGGCTCAACCGGCAGCGGCAAATCGGTCTCGATCAACACCATGATTTTGTCGCTACTCTACCGGGCAACGCCGGATGATGTGCGCCTGATCATGATCGACCCGAAGATGCTCGAACTGTCGATCTACGAAGGCATCCCGCACCTACTGCTGCCGGTCGTCACCAACCCGAAAAAAGCCTCCCTGGCGCTGGCCTGGGCGGTGCGGGAGATGGAGCGCCGTTACCAGCTGATGGCCGACAAAGGCGTACGCAACATCGACGGCTACAACCGCAAACTGGCAAAAGAAGAGAAGGAAGCGGAGACCCTGCCGCCGGAACCGGAGGCAAATGAGGATTTTCTCGATGCCGAAATAGAGACCCCGGAATTCATCGAACCGGAAGAGGAGCTGGAACACGGCCACCTGCCCTATATCGTTGTCATCGTCGACGAGTTGGCAGACCTGATGATGGTCGCCGGCAAGGAGATAGAAGAATCGGTCGCCCGACTGGCGCAAATGGCGCGAGCCGCCGGCATCCACCTGATCCTGGCCACTCAGCGCCCGAGTGTCGATGTCATCACCGGCCTGATCAAGGCCAACTTCCCGACCCGGATCTCCTTCAAGGTGTTCTCGCGTACCGACTCGCGCACCATCCTTGACTCGATGGGGGCCGAATCGCTGCTCGGCATGGGCGATATGCTGTTCCTGCCGCCCGGGGTCGGTTACCTGCAGCGGGTCCACGGTGCGTTTGTTTCTGAGTTGGAAGTGCAGCGGGTGGTTGACTTCCTTTCCAAGCAGGGAAATGCAGATTACGACAAGAGCATTCTGCAAGCGCCGCAGAACAGCGCCGGGGCCGAAACGGGCGAAGAGGAGTACGATGAGCTCTGGGATGAAGCGCTGAAGTTTGTCGCTGATACCAAGCAGGCTTCGATTTCCCGCCTGCAGCGCCGTTTCAAAATTGGTTACAACCGCTCTGCGCGGATGATTGAGCGGATGGAGCAGGAAGGCATTGTCGGCCCATCGGACGGAAGCGGCAAGCCGCGTGAAGTCTTGATCAACAAAATTGAATAAAGAGAGCAGGAACATGAAAGAGATGACATCTCACTGCGCCCTTTGCAATGTCGCCGTTGCAGAGCGTGCCTGCAAAATCACTCCGGGAAAAGGCCCTGCAAGCTGTCCTACCCAGCAGCATGATGACTTGAAAGAGAACGCTTTCGCCAGCTACCAGAACGAGGAACTCTGCGAGTTCGCCCGCCAGTCATCGATCCAGGAAGCGGAAGGCTACACCAACAGGGATAAAAGTTACGCAGAGCTGAAACCGGTCAAGCCGCGCATTCTGGAAATTATCGAGTTTGCCCACAAGATGAACTACCAGCACCTCGGTCTGGCCTTTTGTATCGGGCTACGCAATGAGGCTAAAGCGGTTGAACAGCTCCTGCTACAGCACGGCTTTAAAGTCAGTTCCGTCATCTGTAAAATCGGCAACATCGACAAAAACGAGATCGGCCTGGATGACAGCGAAAAGATCGTTATCAACAGCTCTGAGGCGATGTGCAACCCGGTTCTGCAGGCGCGCGTCCTGAATGACGAAAAGACCGACCTCAACGTCGTCATCGGCCTCTGTGTCGGCCACGACTCGATCTTCTTCAAAGAATCCGTTGCCCCCTGCACAGTGTTCGCCGTCAAAGATCGCCTGCTCGGCCACAACCCGCTTGCCGCCATCTACACCCTCGACAGCTATTATCGATCGCTGAAAAAATAAGCAGAAAGCCCCGGCATAACCGGGGCTTAACTTCACAATCTACAATCTATTGTCATCAAGACTCTTATCAGCAAAGCTTACCCGTGGTCCGCTTCGTCACCCCAGATCTCTTTCACCCGCTGGTCGCGGCCACACCCCCAGCGATAGTAGTTATAGCGGATCGGATTTTTTTTGTAATAATCCTGGTGATAGCTTTCTTTTCCCGTTATCGGCCAAAATGTCGTGGCCGGCAATATCGGCGTCACAACTTTCTGCTGCGGGAACAGCTCCTGCACCTGTGCTTTTGATTCTTCCGCTATTTTGCGTTCCTCCGGGTTGGCAACAAAGACGGCCGCCTTGTAGCTGTGACCGCGATCGCAGAACTGCCCACCATCATCAAAAGGATCGATATGGCGCCAGTAGTAATCGAGCAACTGACGGTAACTCAGCACCTGCGGATCATAGGTAATTTCAACCACTTCGTAATGCCCTACATGATTGCCATTATAGGTCGGGTTCTGCAGGTCTCCGCCGCTGAATCCCGAGACGACGTCGCTAACACCAGCCAGTTTTTCAAAATCGGACTCCATGCACCAGAAGCAGCCACCGGCCAATATTGTTGTCGCAGCGAAAACCTGGGTTGAAATCGTCAATATCGCTACCGTTAAAATCAATATCCGTTTCAATAACATAATGTCACCTCGACAGTTTTCTCCAATTATTTGAACAGGTGAACATAGTCGCCATAGCCTTCTTTTTCCAACTCGTCAGCAGGAATAAAGCGCAAAGCCGCTGAATTCATGCAGTAACGCAATCCAGTCGGTTGCGGGCCGTCATCGAACACGTGTCCGAGATGGGCATCGGCCAACTTGCTGCGAACCTCGTTACGCACCATGAAAAAACTCCGGTCTTCTGTGACAAAAACTGCATCCGGATCCAGCGGTTTGGTGAAGCTTGGCCAGCCTGTGCCAGAATCATATTTGTCGGTCGAACTGAAAAGAGGAACGCCAGAGATCACGTCGACGTACAAACCAGCATCATGGTTATCCCAGTAAGTATTGTTGAACGCCGGTTCAGTTCCTTCTTTACGAGTGACCTTGTATTGCAGTGGAGTCAAAGACTTGCGCAGCTCTTCATCACTCGGGACAGAATACTCACGCTTCATACTCATCCCGTCATCCATCTTCATCTTACCATCATGCATCATCGGCTTTTCCTTCATCCTATCCTGCGTATCCAGCATGTTGTCCTGCATCGACTTCTTCATTCCCTTATCCATCGCTTTCACATCCATGGAATCCTGCATTTCCGTGCCCATTGCGTGGCCTGAAGTGTTTTTCTTCATCCCCTGATCCATCATGTCTGCTGCAAAAGCCAGTTGAGAACCGAGGAACAAGGTCATAAAACAGTAAAATATCGGCATTTTTTTCGTTGATCTTTTCATCTTGTCTCTCCTTGATAAAGACCGAAAGAACTTGAACTCTGCTTGACCTTCAGAGTAGAGAGCTGTGATAAAGAGGGAAAAACGTTTCTGTAAAGATTTGGTAAAGCTCCAGCATTTTCTGTTGAACCTTTGTTCATTCCGGCACTATCAGCCACACCTCGGTTTTTCCCTCCGAACTTTCAGCACCAACCTGTCCGCCGTGCGCCGCAATCAGCTCTCTGCTGATTGCCAGACCGATGCCGGCGCCACCGCCGATGCGGGAGCGGGAACGATCGGCACGGAAGAAACGTTCAAAAATATAGGGCAGGTCTGCCGCCGGGATATCTGGCCCAGTATTCTGAAAAACAACCTTCATCCCGTCCTCCACCGGGGTAACAGCAACCCGTACGCTGCCTCCATGCGGAGTGTATTTACAGGCGTTGTCGAGCATATTCTGCATGGCCTGCAATATTTTATCTTTATCGACCTTCACTGGACGCTCCAAAGCGCTGTAGTCGGTTTCAATTTCGATCTCTTTCTTCTGAAAATTGAGCTGTCCCAAAGTGAGCAGATGGCCGACCAGGTCGGACAGCAAAACCGTTTCACGCTTGAGATAGGCCTTAGCGGCATCTGCACGGGCCAGCTGCTGCAGGCTTTCCACCAGGTGCACCAGCCGCAGGCTCTCCTGCTGCAGCATCTGCAGGGTATCAGAGGTCGGCGGGATGACACCGTCATTGAGCGCTTCCAGGTAGCCTCTCAGGTTGGTCAGGGGGGTTCTCAGCTCGTGTGCGACATCAGCGACCATCGTTTTGCGCAAGCGCTCAACCTGCTCCAGGCTATCTGCCATGCTGTTGAAAGCCTCCCCCAGCTGGCCGACCTCATCACCTGTTGTAACCTCTGCGCGCAGAGAATAATTGCCCGCAGCAACCTCTCTGGTGATCGCAGTCATCTGCTGCAAAGGGCGGAGCACCCGTCGCGTCAACAGGTAGCTGAGAACAAAGGCCAGCGCCAGGGCTGCCAGGCTGGCCCAGACAAGGTAACGATGGATCGAGCCGATGAACATGCGGTGAACGTCGTCGACAGCAACGTCGTACTTTTCCATCAGCGCCATGAAATAGTGAGCGGCAAGGTTATCAACGGAAAACCATACGATCAGGAAAATAACCCCGACCACAGGCAGGATAGTGATCAGCATCAATTTCCAGAGCAGGCGCAACTTCACGGGTCAGCCTTCCTCTTCTTCGGCAAAACGATAGCCGAAACCACGAACGGTAATTATCATCTGAGGGTTGGCCGGATCGCTTTCTATTTTCTGCCTGAGCTTGCCGATATGCACATCGATGACCCGGTCGATGACCGTTTCACCATGCTGGTAAAAGCGGTCGAGCAGTTCATCCCGGGAGAAAACCTTGCCAGGTGCCGACATCAGTGCCTGCAACAGTTTGTATTCCGAGGTTGTCAGGTTAAGGCTGCGGCCATCCAGAGTGACTTTTAGCTTGACCGGGTCGAGACTGAGGCCCTGATGGGTCAGAACCTGATCGTTGGTCTGAGAGCGCGATTCGACACGACGCAGAATCGCTTTAACCCGCTCGACCAGCTCCCTGGGACTGAACGGCTTGACGACGTAGTCATCCGCTCCGATCGACAGTCCCATCACCCGATCGATCTCCTCCTCCCGGGCCGTCAACATGAGAATGGGAACCTCGGAGAATTTCCGTATCTGCCGGCAGATTTCCCAGCCGTCCATGCTGGGCAGCATGATATCCAGAATCACGAATCCGGGGTTGCTGCGCCGCGCAAGCTGCAGGGCGTCTTCACCATCAAAAGCAACAATCGTCGAAAAGCCCTCTTGCTGCAGGTAGGTCTCCACCAGCGAGGAAGTATTCTTGTCGTCTTCCGCAATCAGTATCGTTTTTTTGGAAAGAGGCATCGCAACTTACTCCCCTGGGCCAACCTAAATACCCCGAAGAAACAGGCCAACTCCAGCGATCATAATCAGTAGCCACTTTGGAGTATTGGAAATTAAGATCTGAGCTAAATACTACCAAAAAAATCAACAATTCTGCAAAACCGACTCTCCCGGCACAAAAAAGGGGATGACCTTTCGGCCATCCCCTTGGATTTTTCTGACGCTCTGCGTGGCTAAATTTTGCGATTGGCGGCGAACAGCAGTTTATGCAACTTACAGGATAGTTCCTGGTTATCCTCACCCTTTTCGTACATTTCAGTGAGGTTGGAAAAAACACCGCAGTAGTGGTTGACCAGTCGGGGCTTGTCAGTTGCCAGGTTAAAGACCAGCTCGTCACCACCGCGATGGTTGAGACGGGCAAATTCCTTGGCGTGATCCAGCTCAATACTGCCGTTTTCGTACCAGAGGCGGGTCATCTTGTGGTTTTTACCAAGAGTCCAGTTGGTATCGACAATTCCGAATCCGGGCTGATCATCAACAATAAAACGATAAATGCCCAACCCTTGCACTTCGCTACATTTGAGGCTTGGAATTGTGGTCATCCGGCCATCGACCAGCTGCATGGCGCTTGGATCGATCAAGCGGGAAAGGATACTCAAGCTGCTGGCACCACCATCGATCCATGCGCCAGCCTTGCCGACAGCGCCAAGAGTCAGCTCACCGTTCAGGTAGTAGGGGTCGGCAAAACAGGACTCGAAACCGAGCAGCTTGCCAAGGTCGAAATTCTGCTTCTCTCGCTGCTCGACCCACCACTCGACCTCACGGCCGTAAGAAGGATGAAAAGCTGTGTAGAGTGGCAACTTGCGCGTTGTTGCTGCAGTGCGCAAAGCATCTTCCTGCTCAGGGCTGATACAGAGGGGCTTTTCTACGATAGCCACCCGATCGGCTTCGATCACTTTCATGGCAACTTCAAAATGACTCGGAGTCGGCGTCGACACCATAAACGCATCGGCTGTCGATCGCTTCAGCAACTGGTCAAAGTTTTCATAAAAAGTGACGCTTCCAGGCAGTTCCTCGGCGCGCACCGGATCAAGGTCATGAGCATCGACCAGACTGATCCCCTTGGTATGAGAAATCGCCTGCATTTGGTAGTTGGCAATCTTGCCGATTCCGATCAGTCCAATCTTCATTTCGAATCTCCGAATCTTGTTGACTCTTTAAGGCCAGAACGCCGGACAGAACTGGTCAAACCAGTGAGCCAGCAGAGCATTCAGCTTATATACAAAGAGGTTTACGGCTTGTCAAGAAATGCCGTCAACACTTTTACCAAAGCGTGAAGATGAGACCTGTTTCCAACAAAAAAGCCCCCAATGACGGGGGCCCTTCTTTAGAAATAATTGACGCGGTCAAGCATTCGCAGCTCTCGGCCGCTGATGATCTCAGCATTGAGGCAACCGATCCTCTGACAAATACCTATACAATTTGAAAAATCGTTATCAGGGGACGTAAAGAGCGCTATCAAGTGAGCGTTGCAGCCGCATTGATTGTAAATCGGGAACGGCTCGTCACAGACTGGACAACAGATTTCGACGATCTCACCGCTGCCCCACTTGGTGCCATGAAATGTTCGATCCGTATCACCAATAATTGGGCTGAGTGACAACAAACCTTCCTTCTCAGCTGTTTTCAGCTTTAACAGAATTCCGGGATAGCCGGAGTAAAGGTGGTCTTCACTGAGAATGTTGTGTCCCCGAGAGCAGTGGCACTGTTCGACCACCTGCGGTAACGGAACCTCCTCGACAACTTTCTCCACACGCCGGGCATGCCCGGGAATCAATTGCTTCCAACCCATAAAATCTCTCCCAAAAACAATATCAATCAAAAAATACCCGATAAAAGGTATACAATATATCTTTTTGATTTTGGGGTCAATTTTTGTGTTGGCAAAAAAGAAAAAGCCTCCCCCGATTTCTCGGAAGAGGCTCTTTCAATTGGCGTCCCCAGGGGGATTCGAACCCCCGTCGCCGGCGTGAAAGGCCGGTGTCCTGGGCCAGGCTAGACGATAGGGACTTAAACTTGCTAAGTACCCTGCGGGAAATGTACCCGCGTGTACGACGCCTTAAATGGTGTGCCGCGTAGGGATCGAACCTACGACCATCTGATTAAAAGTCAGATGCTCTACCAACTGAGCTAGCGGCACGCAACGGAGACCTGTTATACGGGAAAGCTCTTAACCGGTCAACCCTTTTTTCATACTTTTTTCAACTTTTTTTCACACCTATTTTACAAACGGGTTAGTGCGCTGAATGGTCTGGTCACGACGCGGTCCGACCGAAACCAAAACGACCGGACAACTGGTCCAGGCCTCAATTTTGTCGACATAATCCCTGACCTGCTGCGGCAGTTGATCGTACTCCTTTGTATCGTTGATGTCACACTGCCAGCCCGGTACTTCCTCGTAGACCGGTGTGCACTCTTTGAGGACATCAAAATCCTGCGGGAACTCTTCCAACAGCTCCTCACCGTGACGATAGGCGGTGCAAACCTTGACCGTTTCCAGTTCATTGAGAACGTCCATCTTGGTCAGGGCGATTCCAGTGAGACCGTTGGTGCGCACAGCTTCTTTCAGGGCAACAATATCCAGCCATCCGCAACGCCGTGGCCGTCCGGTGGTCGCACCGAACTCGTGCCCGGCAGCACGCAGGCGCTCACCCATTTCATCATGCAGCTCAGTCGGGAAAGGACCTTCACCGACACGGGTGACATAAGCCTTGGAGATACCAATGACTTGGTCGATCTTGTTCGGGCCGAGACCGGTTCCTGTACAGGCACCACCAGCAACGGTCGAAGAGGAGGTGACGTACGGATAGGTCCCGTGATCGACATCAAGCAAGCTACCCTGAGCACCTTCGAACAGGACGTTGTCTCCTGCTTTGATCGCAGCGTCCAGAGTGGTCGATACCCGGCCGAGGTAGCAGCGGAGGCGATCGGCATACCCCAGATACTCTTCAGCGATCTCATCAGCTGACAGCGGCTCCTCTCCCAGATACTGTTCCAGGTAGAAATTTTTCTCCGGCAGGACATCGGCCAGCTTGCGCTTGAAGGTCTCCGGCTTCATCAGATCAGCAAAACGGATCGCACGACGGCCGGCCTTATCTTCGTAAGTGGGGCCGATGCCACGACCGGTCGTACCGATCTTTTTCGCTCCAGCTTTTTGCTCGCGGGCAATATCGATCTTCTTGTGATACGGCATGATGATATTGACAGCGCCATCGACAACAAGCTGGCTATCGTCCTTGAGATAACCCTTCTTCTTCAGCCCGTCAATCTCCTCGAGGAAGACTTTGGGGTCGAGAACAACACCGTTGCCAATCAGGCAGCGCTTGCCTTCGTGCAGAATGCCGGACGGAATCAGGTGCAGAACAGTCTTTTCATCACCAACCACCAAGGTGTGACCGGCATTGTTGCCGCCCTGAAAACGCACCACCTGCTGTGAATACTCGGTGTAGATATCGACGATCTTTCCTTTGCCTTCGTCACCCCACTGGGCGCCGACGATAATTACGTTGGCCATAATTTTTTGCAACTCCTGTGACGCCGGTCGTAACCGACTGTTTTTTATGAATCGACCTTAGAGTTCCAGGCCATTCTGGAATGCTTCAGCCCAGGGAATCCAGCGAGTTTGCTCATCGGCCAGAGCGACCAGCTCAATCTCGTTCCCCTCCCCGGCAACAACTGCAAAATATCTGAAGTTCATCTGTTTTGCGTACTCGACAGCCTCGGCTCGATCGCGCGGCAAAATGTCGCGGGCAACCGCATAGCCCTGCTTACGCAGTTTGTTGGCCAGCTGTTGTGCCGGGCGCAACTCGCCTCCAGCCGCAAAAATCAACAGATCACTTCCCGGCTGAACCAGCTCGTCCAGCTCTTTATCAAGAGCAAACAGCAGATGCAGCAGACTGAACGTGAAGCCGGTCGCCGGCGCATCGAAGCCGTACTGCCCGGTGAGATTGTTGTAACGGCCCCCACTGCAGACGGCGCGACCGACGCCAGGCAGGAAACCCTGGAACGTGATGCCGGTATGATAATTGAGCCCGCGCAGTTCACCAAGATCGACAGTAACATGATCGAGCACGCCATAAACTTCCAGCACATCCAGAACTTGGGCCAGGTTATCGAGGGCCTTGCGCGAACGCGCGTTGCACACAACCTTCTCAGCCCGTTCCAGCACCTCGCGACCACCGAACAACCGCGGCAGAGCCAGCACCTCATCGCGCGCACTGTCATCGACATCGGCGTCTCTCAGCAACGCCTGCAGTTCGGAACTGTCTTTGCGCAGGATCGCATCGGCGACCTGATCGGCCACATCTCCCTCGAGAGAGAGGCCGTCCATGACGCCACGGAAGAAATCTACCTGGCCGATATCGATGGTGAACTCTTTTGCGCCGACTGCCTGCAACGCCTCGACCGCCATAACGATCATTTCAGCATCCGCTTCCGGGCTGTCAAGGCCGATCAGTTCAACGCCGGTCTGGAAGATATCGCGATCCTTGCCCATCTGCTGCTCGGTATGCCGCAACACCCGGCCACTGTAGCTCAATCGCAGCGGCATCGGCCGTTCGCTCATGCGGGTAGCGGCGATACGGGCAATCTGCGGTGTCATATCGGGCGGGAAGGCAACCAGTCGGCCGCTCTGACGGTCATCAAAGCGAAAAGCCCGATCGCGCAGGCCTTCGCCCAGCCCGTGCTCAAGCACATCAAGATATTCCAGTTGAGGGGTAATTACCGGGCGGAAGCCCCAAGCAGCAAACACCTGGCGCAACTGCTGTTGAAGGAAATCGGCCTTGGCCGCTTTCAGCGGCAGGAAGTCCTTGACTCCCTTTGGCAGATCGGTCTCCAGGGAAAACTTTGAAGAACGCATTTCCAAACTCCATCCCGCCGGTTTTTCAGCCTGTGGCAACGGGAAGCAAAATTGTTTTTGACGGTGAAAAATCACCCGGATCAGCCCACGGATTGCGGCCGAACGTGGCAATCTAGCAACAGTTTGCACAAGATGTCAAGGAAACGAAAATGGCCCATCGCTGTTTCATTTTTACGCGTCTGGCAAAGGGCCCTCATCCAAGCAGTGCACCGGCTTGTCTTTAATGAAATCAGTGATAAATTTTTACATTCAGACAAAGGAAAAAGGAGGAGCAAATGGCAGATTTTGAATCGGCATTCAAAATAACGCTCGGCCACGAAGGCGGTTATGTTTTCGATCCCGATGATGCCGGCGGTGAGACCTATCGTGGGGTCTCCCGTCGCTACCATCCGGGATGGGTTGGCTGGAGCAGCATCGACAGGCTCAAGCAGCAGGCGGAAAACCGGCGCCAGCTGAACAGGTTGCTGGCAGAGGACGACGATCTGCAGCTGCAGATCCGCGACTTCTACAAGCAGCACTACTGGGATCGCTTTCAGGGAGATGCCATCGATTCACAGCAACTGGCCGAAGAGCTGTTCGATACCGGGGTCAACATGGGGGTTCACCGGGCAGTCAGGTTCATGCAGGAAGGACTCAACCTGCTCAACCGCAACCAGAAAAGTTTCAAGGATATTCTCGAGGACGGCAAATCGGGTCCGGGCACCTTGGCAGCTCTGAACGCCTACCTGGCAAAAGACCCGGCGGAACACCTGTTGAAAATCATGAACGTGCTGCAGGGGATGCACTACATAGACTATATGCGCAAAAGTCCGGCCCAGGAAAAGTACGCCCGCGGCTGGCTGAAGCGGGTCTGCATCGGCAACGCGAAATAAAAAGGGGCAGCCGTCTCGGCTGCCCCGCAAAAATCACCCCAGCGCGCGCAGGTATTCGACCAGAACCCGCACGCCAAAACCGGTCCCACCTTTCGGCTGTCCCGGTTTGCCGCTGCCCTCCCATGCCATTCCGGCGATATCAAGGTGTGCCCAGGTGTAGTCATCGGCAAATTTCTGCAGAAATGCCGCAGCCGTGATGGTTCCTGCCGGGCGACCGCCGGTATTTTTGACATCGGCAAAATCGCTCTTGATCTGCTGCCCGTACTCTTCCCACAACGGCAGCTGCCAGAGCCGCTCCCCGCTGCGTTCACCCGCCTTGATCAGCTGGCGCGCCAGGCCATCACTGTTGCCGAGCACAGCCGCGGCATGATTCCCAAGTCCGATAATGACCGCACCGGTCAAAGTGGCGACATCGATCACCACGCGCGGTTCGAAGCGACCGACATAAGTTAGCGCATCGGCCAGGATCAGACGGCCTTCTGCGTCAGTATTCAGAACTTCGATGGTTTTCCCCGCCAGCGAAGTGAGGATATCGCCCGGCCGGATCGCCGTCCCCGATGGCATGTTCTCAACCGCCGGGACCACGGTCACCAGATTAACCGGCAGTTTCAGCTGCGCCGCTGCCATGATGGCACCAAGCACCGCTGCTGCGCCGCCCATGTCCATCTTCATCTCATCCATCTTCTCTGCAGGTTTCAGCGAGATACCTCCAGTATCGAAGACGACTCCTTTGCCGACCAGTGCGACCGGCTTTTCATCCGCTGTTCCTCCACAGTATTCGAGGACGATCAGGTAGGGATCGCGCGCGCTGCCCTGTGCTACGCCGAGCATGGCACCAAAACCCTGTTTTTCCAGCTGTTCACGATCAAGCAGTTTGACCTTGATCCCGACCCGTTCCGCCATAGTGACAGCCTGCATAGCCATAAACTCCGGTGACTTTTCGTTACCGGGAGCATTGACCAGATCGCGAGCGAACGCGACCGACGAGACAATCGCTTTAGCATCGCTGGCGGCCTTTTCGGCCTCGGCTTTACTATCGGCGGAAGAAATCAGCAGAGTGACCTTGCCCAGCTGCACAGCCTGCCCTGACCGGTCTGCTGGCAGGTAACGTACGTAACGGTAATCAGCCAGCAACACGCCCTCGGCCACGGCCTGGACTTTCTCTGCAAAGGCCAGCTTCTTGACCGGCAGCTGCGCCAGCGCCAGCACGAAGCTGTCCAGCTGTTTCTCGCTCAGTATTTTCCCTGCCATACTTGCAGTTTTGCGCAAATTATCGGCCGTCAGCTGTTTATCTTTGCCCATTCCACAGAGCAAAACCCTCTCGACACCCCCAGCAGCACAATGCAGTAACAGGGTTTCCCCTTTTTGCCCACTGAACTCTTTAGCTTTCACAGCGCGAGCAAACGCGCCGCCAACCATCTCATCCAGCTGCTGCAGTTCGTCCGTTTTCAACTTTCCTTCCACAACCCCAAGAACCAGGCAGGAGGTCTTTTGCTCCAGACCCATGCTTTTTATTATTTTCAAGTGCATTTTTTCTCCTTTCACCATCATTGACATTAACAGCATAATTTTATTTTTGTTTTTCGATCCGAGCAATCATAGCACCCTCGTCGCTGGTTTGCGACCGGCAGTATTTACTGTTAGCTTGTTCGCACTTTTTCGCGCCTCCCTCTTTTCGCCCCGACATCTCATTAAGTAAAATACAAACTATCTATCCAAGCTAACGCCTAAAAGGGGGACAACATGTTGAAGCGAATTGCTCTTTTCACAACCTTATTTATTTTAATGACCATGCACACGGCCTTTGCAAGCGGCTATGGGTATAAATCCGGCGAGCAGAAAATCTACGGCGTTGTAGAGCAGATCCCGCAAGACGGTTACGGACACTGGATCATCGACGGCCACCCGGTTCTCGTGACTGAAAGGACCAAAATAGAGAACGAGTACGGCCGCATTGCTGTCGGCAGTTACGTCGAGGTTGAAGGCGTGGTCGACAACCAGGGGTTCAGGGCCTACGAGATCGAAGGAAAAGCGAAAAACGACAGCAAGCGGAATGAATACGGAAACAAATATCGTCAAACCCGTGGCAGTGACCGCGAAGAGTACGGCAGTAATTATGCGGAAGGCAATGAATTTTACGGTGTCGTCGAACAGATCCCGACGGGGGGACTAGGGACCTGGCGCATTAGCGGCAGAGAGGTTTTCGTTGACCGCTCGACCCGGATCAAGTCAGAACATGGCCCAATTACTGTCGGTGCAAAGGTCGAGGTTTCTGGGGCAAAGCTCGCAGACAACGGGGCGTTCTACGCCCACGAAATTGAAACTGAATAACCATTCAACACTCCCCCGGCGAAGCGCTCAGCTCTCGGGGGAGCTCGTCAGTTCCTGCAATGCCGCTGCGACCCGCTCTACGCCGGCATCGACGGATTCCAGTTCGATTTCAACCCTCTGCTCCGGCTTGGTGTGCAGATAAAGCGGGTCGTAGTAATGCACCATCAGCTCGTAAACCAACTCTTCCCACCTACCCTCATTCAGCAGGCCGAGAAGTTGATTGACGATCTTTTTCCCGAGCCGTTCCTTCAATGCGCAGATCGGCTTTTCAAACTGTTCCCGCAATTGATCAAGAGCGGGGTAATCCTGCAGAATAATTTTTGTGCGGAAATCGAGCGATGCCCCAAGCCAGAGGCTCGTTTGCACCTGCATCGCCTGATGAAATCTTTTCGGCACCAGCAAACGACCGATATGCAGGCTTTCTCCTTCCGTCAGCAGATAGGCAGCATCCCGCAACTGCAGCAGGCGGTCCCACAGCAGTGCTTCGAACATTTTCTGTCCCGGCTGCTGCGGCAACCCCAAAGCACCAAATGCGCTGCCGCGATGGTTTGCCAGCCCTTCGAGATCGACAACGGGATACCCCTGTTCTGCCAAGTGATGGAGAACCTGCGTTTTTCCAACCCCGGTTAAACCTCGCAGCACATAAATCGGCTGCCAGTCAGCCTCTTCAAAATAAGCGCAAATATGGCTGCGAAAGGCTTTATACCCGCCAATCAGCTGTCGAGCATGAATACCGGCCAGATTCATAAGGCTGGTCATTGCCAGGGAACGCATGCCACCGCGCCAGCAAAAAACAACGACAGGTCCATTGCAGCCCCTGCGGAGAACCTCAACCTGCTCCATCAATTGGGGAATTTTAGGTGACACCACTTCGATGCCGCGTTTGCGAGCAACGCCTTTACCCTGCTGTTTGTATAAAGTACCAATCTCGGCCCGCTCTTCATTGCTGAAGATCGGCACATTCACAGCGCCGGGAATTGTCGCCTCGGAGAATTCCGCCGGCGTGCGGACGTCAACCAGCAAGGCACCTTGTGCCCGTAGTCGCAATACCTTCTTTAATTCAACTGTCGCTTGAATCACCTGAAAAACGCCCCTTGAGGAAAACTACAGTGGAAAGGTTCTACACCATCGCTCGCAGCAAAACAACCGATCTGTAAATAAATGGTTGACCAGCTGCTAAATTTCCGTTAGGGTCTGCATCCGTTGTCGCGGGATGGAGCAGTCTGGTAGCTCGTCGGGCTCATAACCCGAAGGTCGGGGGTTCAAATCCCTCTCCCGCAACCAAAAAAATTCAAGCGATCGACCGCTCTGGTCGATCGCTTTTTTGTTGCCTCCCCCATATTGCAAAATTTGCAACTCCTTGACAAATCTGCTAGATTCCATCGAACATGGACTAATGAGACAAACTCTCAAATTCGCGGAGATGCAATGAACAAAGCTCCTTTCATAGTCGATGGTCGCTACCGCATGGCCGCTGAGCAAGGGAATGCTGATGCCCAGTATAACTATGGACGGATGTGTGAAAAAGGTGACGGGGCCGAGCTGAATCCTGCTGAGGCGGCCAGCTGGTACCAACGCGCGGCCGAGCAGGGACATATGCAGGCCCAGCTGGCGCTGGGCTTACTTTACGAGCATGGCTCCGGTGTAGAGCAAAATGATGCTGAAGCAGTTAAATGGTATCGCCTTGCTGCGCGGCAGGACAGTGCCGACGCTCAATATCACCTTGGCGTCATGCTGGCCTTTGGTCACGGCATCACAACCGACAGCCAGGAAGCCCTTTTCTGGTGCCTGAAAGCAGCTGAACAGAATCACATTGAAGCCCAATACACTCTCGGCATGATGTACGCCAACGGCGAAGGTGTCGAGCAGAACTTCGAGCAGGCCATCTACTGGTACCGGCTGGCGGCTCAGCAAAATAATGCAGATGCCCAATACAGCCTCGGCGTCATGTACGCTTTTGGCCAAGGTGTTCCGCGAGACAGCGTGCAGGCTTTCAAATGGTGCCGCATGGCGGCCGAGCAGGGGCATGTCGATGCTCAGCATAACCTTGGCGGCATGTACGCCAAAGGAGAAGGGACCGAAGCCGATCCCTATGCCGCGGTCGAGTGGTACCGCCTCGCTGCCGAGCAGGGCGATATTGACGCCCAGTACAGCCTCGGCAGCATGTATGTGAACGGTGAGGACATCCCGCAGGATTATGCAGAAGCGCGCTACTGGTGGACCATGGCGGCCGAAGCTGGCAACGCTGCAGCACAGTACAATCTCGGGGTCATGTACGTATTCGGCTACGGTGTCGAAAAAGACGACGCCGAAGCGATCAAATGGTGGAACCTGGCTGTCGAGCAGGGCTACACAGACGCCCAGTATAACCTGGGAGGGATGTATGCCCTCGGCCGCGGGGTACCGAAGAACTACATTAAAGCTTACGTCTGGCTGCGCCTGCCAGCCGACAAGGGGCACAGTGATGCCCAGAAAGTACTAAAGTCGCTTGAAAACAAGATGACTCCAGCGCAGATCGAAGCAGCACGCAGAGATGTCGAAAAGGTCTGCTCGCGGTTGGAAAAAAATATCGGCTAAACTAAAAAGCGCTGCCAATAACTGGCAACGCTTTTTTCAGCTCTCGATCTCTATTTCTTCTAGCTATTTGCAGGCTCTCCATCGATCCCCAGATGCTTGTCCATCATCTGTACCAGGTATGGAATTTGTGGCTTGGTCGCATAGCCATCGGCGCCGACCGAATCACACTTGACCGCCATCTGCTCGTTGATCAGGGATGAAAACAGGATCACCTTGACATCCCGCATGAAAGGATCATCTTTCACCCGCTTGCACAATGTCAATCCATCCATCTTCGGCATCTCGATATCGGTAATCAGCAGGTTCAGGTAATCGGTGATCGGCTTCCCCTCCCGCGTTGCCTCTTCTTTTAACCTCATCAAATCAAGGTAACAATCCTCACCGTCTACAAATGTTTTCAGATTGGCATAGTTGGAACTCTTCAGTACCCGCTCAATGCCAGCCCGAATCAAGGATGAGTCTTCCGCCAGCATCAGTTTCATCTCCTGCCGCGTATTCGGCAGTTTTTCTTCCATCGCGGCACTATGAATTTCAGCTTCATAGTCAAGAGCGGATTCAGGATCAAACTCGGAGACGATATGCTCCAGGTCGACGATCAGAATCTCCCGCCCTTCGATATTAATACTGCCGGTAAAGCGGGGATGATACTGATCGATAAAAGTCGCCATCGGCTGAACATCGCCCCAGGAAACCCGGTGAATCATATTCACACCATCAACCTTGAAACCGTTAACGCGATCGTTGAACTCACAAATCAACACAACGCGGCGGGCGTCTTCAGGCAGATCCGGTTCTTTCGAAGCGATATGCTGTTTCAAAGCAACCAGCGGGATGGTGCTCCCCCGCAGCAGCAGAGTCCCCAGCATGCCAGGATCACTGCCCGGCACAACCGTCACGGCCTCTTCGTCGAAAGGAATAATCTCTTTCAGTTTATGTACGTTAATGCCGAACGATTGGGTTCCGAGATAAAACTCGATAATCTCCATTTCGTTGGTGCCGGTTTCCAGCAGAATTTCCTGTTTAACGAGATCTGACATATCTTTCTACCTTTCAGTCACAAAGGTCAGTGCACGGCAATCATTTGAACATCTTAACCAAATTGAGTCAATTAGCAAATACTACATTTACATTTTTTTCTCAGCCCCAACTGATGTATAATGATTTTTTGTAAAAAAACGGGTAAAACCGTATAAATCAGGAGAAATCAAGAGGGATCCAATGACAGGAATGGCACAACAGCACTACCGCCTAGGGATGAATTATTTTCAGGGCAAAGGAGTGCAGAAATCATATGCAGAGGCGATGAAATGGTTCCGCCTGGCAGCCCAGGAAGGTTATCCGCGGGCTATTTTCATGCTCGGCCGCATGTATGACACCGGAAAAGGAATCGCGGAAAACCCGGCGGAAGCGGTCAAATACTACCGTCAGGCAGCAGAGCTGGGCTATGCCCGCGCACAGAACCTCCTCGGTCAGGCCTTCATCAAGGGGCATGGCGTTCCTGCAAACTACGACGAAGCATTGAAATGGTTCCGCAAAGCAGCGGAACAGAATTTTTCCGATGGCCAGTATAACCTCGGTCTGATGTACGCCAAGGGGCACGGCGTGCCGAAAGACTTTCTCGAAGCCCGCCGCTGGTGGGGGCTGGCCGCCGAACAGGGCAACCCGAAAGTACAATTCACCCTCGGCCATATGTACCTGGTCGGCAAGGGTGTGAAAAAAAACTACTCCAAGGCTCGCCAGTGGCTGCGTCAAGCCGCTGACCAGGGTCTGCCCACCGCCCAGTACCACCTCGGCATCATGTACGCAAAAGGCACCGGCGTGCTGCAAAGCTATACCGAGGCCCGCAAATGGCTGCAGAAAGCTGCAGAACAGAACTATCTCGACGCTATCTACACTCTCGGTAAACTCCTCAGCACCGGCAACGACGAAGTGCGCGATCCGGCACTGGCAGTCAGCCTGCTGCAACAGGCAGCAACCCGCGGACACCAGCGGGCCAAAGTCGCCGTCGCCCATCACTACGCCAAGGGAATCGGCATTGCTCAGGACTTACAACTCGCCTATCACTGGTGGCTGGAAGCAGCCAAAGAGGGCAACTCTGACGCTCAGTACAACCTCGGCGTCATGTACATCAATGGCAAAGGCGCCAAAAGGGATGCATTGGAAGGCAAAAAATGGCTGACCAAAGCGGCCGACCAGGGCCACACCAAGGCGCAGTATTGCCTCGGCGTCATGTACTCCACCGGTAAAGGTGTTCCTCAGGATATGGATGAAGCTCTGCGCTGGAAAGAAGCAGCAGAGTTCTGGGAATCCCTCTAGGGTCCGTCATGCCGACAGTCAGATGCCCGCATTGCGGTGCAGAGCGCAACACCCCGAGCAGCAAACTCCCTGCAAAAAAGAGTAGCGCCCGTTGCCCTGAATGCTGCCAGACCCTTATTTTTGATCCTGCAGAATCTCAACGCACGCAAACGACTGACAACATCGCAACCTGCCCGCACTGCGGGCTGCAGCGGCGCATTCCTAGCGATCGACTCGAAATTCAATCAAAAACCGTTAATTGTCGTCGCTGCAATCGCAGTTTCTGCCTGCAGCCAGAACGAGAATTCCGGGCATCCGGTTCAGGCCTGCGCAGCATCAGTCAACTGCTTGCCGACAGCTGGGAACTGTTCTGCCGCCGCGGCTGGGGATTGCTGGGCATCTACCTGCTCGGCATTGTCCTGGCGTTCGCTCCCATTTTTTCTGCTCTCCTGCTGAAACCAGCCACATGGCTCAACCCACAAAACCAAAACTGGCAGTGGGCCATCTTGCTGGCAACTGTCGCCTACATCCTGCTGGGTCTCTCCTGGATGACAGGCAGCATGTTCATTTACATCTGCAAAACCGACGTTGGGCTGTTCAGATCGATGAAACTTGGGCTGCGACATGTCGGCTCATTCACCCTGCTCCTCATTCTGCTCATTCTTGTCGTTGGCGGGGGCTCCCTGCTGCTGATAATTCCGGGCCTGCTCTTCTGCGTCTGGTTCTTTTTCTGTCAATACGTCCTTGCCGACGACAACATCGGCGGGCTGCAGGCATTGGAAAAAAGTCGCTTGCTGGTCAGCGGGCATTGGTGGGCAATTTTCGGCCGTTTTGTTTTACTGCTTGTCATTTCTCTTACTCTCTCGTTTCTGACCGCGCGCATCCCCTATGTCGGCGAGGCAGCGAACCTTGCCTTTTCTTTGCTTCTGACGCCGTTCTCATTTCTTTACTATTACCTCATCTACAGCGACCTGAAAGCAAACTACCGGGGACCGCAGCACCCTCCCATCAAAAGGCAGTGGCTGCCGCTGACAGCTGCAATTTTCGGCTGGATGCTCATTCCGGGCTTACTGCTCGTTAGCCTCAGCCGCCAGAACCTGTCCGCCGAGCAGCTGCTTTCTGCCGGCAAAGACATTCAGCAGAGACTCGGCACACAGCCCCAGCAAACGCCTGACCTCAATCGGTCACTTCCAGAAGAACCGCAGCGTCTGAGTTCTGCCGATTACAAACTTCTGCTGAGCAAGCAGCGAAAAACTACCTCTGAAGGCGGGCTGAGCCTTGGGCCAGTGACACTTTTCGCTGACCGTTTCTGGGCCGACGACCAGAATCCTCACCTCTGGCTAAAATTGGAGCTGAGCGATTTCCCCAATCTGAGCCTGGCACAGAAAGGCTCTGCGCGGATAGAGATCGACAAGGTTCTCGACGACGACGCCCGCGATCTTTATGACAGGCAACACAGCTTCGAACACCCGGCCTTTCACTGGGTCGGTATCAACCAGACCGATGAGAACGATTTATTCTCCGGAATCCGCAGCATCTACCTGCGACAAGGCACTCAGGCTGAACAGGTCCACTCGATTCTAGGTAAACTTGAGCTAACCCTGCCCCTCGCCATCGAAAGCCTGCAGTTGACTCGTAACGATATCGGCAAAACCCTGCAAATCGGCGGCAAACAGCTGATCCTGCAACGACTCGGCAGCAATGCCGTCACGCTGCGCTTCCTCGGCGACCGCACTGACCTGCTCAATGTTCATGCCAGCAACAGTCATGCTGAGCCCCTGCGCGAAATCGGCTTCACCTGGCAGAAGTCCGGCGATGCCTTCAGCCTCAGACAGATGTTTGATGGCAACATTGAAAGCATCACAGTACTGGTCGCAGGCGACAGCATGACACAGAGCTACCCCTTCGAACTGACCCGCTAAAGCCCATTGACAGCAGTCAGTCGGGCGACTATGCTTTTGTGCATACTCTATCCCTTATTGCATAAAGGCAGTCTTCATGAACCATACCCTGTCGATCGATGCCCTGCTTGACGCCACCGCCCGCGCCATTTTCACCGTCAACGCAGCTGGTTTGATTATTCATGCCAGCCATCTGGCCAGACAGAGCCTTCACATCGAACCAGGAGAAAACCTGCTGGAGCAGCTGCCCGATTTCTGGCCACAAGTCAAAAAAACACTCAGCGGGCAGAGCCCCCAGCAAGCGCTACCACTTCACATGCGACAGGATGAATATTTTGTCGACATCAACCCGCTACTGGTCGATGGCGATATCATTGGTGTTGCCTGCACGCTGGTCGACAGCCAGCAGCTGGAGCGAATGACCAGCAAACTGCCTTCATTCCAAACGTTATCGCGCGAGCTCGACACTATCATCGACTCCTCTTCCGACGGACTGTTCGTCTGTGATGCTGACGCGAACGTAATTCGTGTCAACCCAGCCTCTGAGCGCATCCACAAAATTTCCGCCCGCGAACTCATCGGTCGCAACATGCGTGAGCTGGTAGAAAGCGGCTTTATCGATCGTTCCGCGGCACTCGAAACAAGTTTGACCAAAAAACCGGTCAGCCAGCTGCAAAATAAAGATGGTCGTAAACTGATCTCGATTTCGACTCCGGTTTTTGATGAAATGGGCGAACTGATCCGCATCGTCGTCAGCGAGCGTGACATTACCGAAATCGACACGCTGCAACGCGAACTCGAAGACAAAGAGGCGCTGAACGACCAGTTTCGTGACCAGATGCTGGCAATGCAGCACGCTGAGCTCGACGCGAAACAGATTATCGCCCGCAGCCCCGAAATGATCCGTGCCCTGCAACAAGCAGTGCGCGTCGCGGGAGCGGACTCATCGGTTCTGGTTCTTGGCGAATCAGGAGTCGGCAAAGGGCTGATTGCCGACCTGATCCACAAGAACTCGCGCCGCGCTGACAACCCGTTGATCAAAATCAACTGTGGCGCCATCCCCGAATCACTCATCGAAGCGGAACTATTCGGTTACGAAAAAGGCGCTTTTACTGGCGCCCAGGCAAACGGAAAACCGGGCCACTTTGAGCTTGCCGATGGGGGAACCCTGTTCCTCGACGAAATCGCCGAGTTGCCACTCCCGTCACAGGTGAAGCTGTTGCGTTTCCTTGAGGACGGGCGCATTACCCGCCTTGGCGGCACCAGCAGCAAGAATGTCGATGTCCGGGTGCTGGCAGCCACCCACCGCGACCTTGAGCAGATGGTCAAAGAGGGGCGCTTCCGGCTCGACCTCTATTATCGACTCAACGTTATCCCGATCCAGGTGCCTGCCGTGCGCGAGCGGCGCGACTGCGTGGTCCCGCTGATCCGCCATTACATAGAGCTGTTCAGCGAACAGGTTGGCAGTAAAAAAAGGCTGACCCGCGCCGCCCTCGACACCTTGGCCAACTACCCCTTTCCCGGAAACGTCCGTGAATTGATGAACATTTGCGAGCGCCTGGTGGTCATGAGCGAAACCGAGTCGATCGACATCAGCGACCTGCCGGCTC
Source organism: Malonomonas rubra DSM 5091 (assembly GCF_900142125.1). Taxonomy (GTDB): domain Bacteria; phylum Desulfobacterota; class Desulfuromonadia; order Desulfuromonadales; family Geopsychrobacteraceae; genus Malonomonas; species Malonomonas rubra. The sequence goes on along the minus strand of NZ_FQZT01000006.1, from coordinate 144,618 downwards.
AAATCGTCGAACGCGCAGAAAGGCTTAATGTCAACAGCGTCGAATGGCAGGAAGGAATGAGCCTGCAGGACGCACTCGACAGGGTGGAGAAGAGCATTCTGGAAAAAGCACAGAAACGCTTTGGCAATCAAACCGAAATCGCAAAAGCTCTCGGCGTCAACCAGTCGACCATCGCCCGCAAACTGAAACGGCACCAGCTCAACTGAAACACCATTAAATCAAAAACAGGGATTTTCTAAGGCCCTTGGTCACTTGCTCGCGTTAAAACTTTACAATTTTGAATACGCCCCAAACGGTTATGCAAAAGAGCATAAAAAAGACATTCCCAAAAACCACTCCTCTTCAGAAAGCCTTCGCAAAACCTCTTTTCAAGAATTAGCCCTACCAGCCTGAAAAAAAGAAAAACCCTGATAAAATAAAGACTATTGACCTTTTCATTGGTTTTCACAGGGCACTCAAAACAGGGCTTGGCACTCTCCTTGCCATACAAAGAGGAGAAATTAATCGACATGCGCGAATGAATACACTGGACCAACCAAACGAAAGAAGAGGAAAAATCGATGAACCTTTTAAACAACGCCGTCATTAACATCCCGACACCCGTCAATGAGCCTGTTCTCTCTTACGCACCCGGCACCCCGGAGCGGCAGAAATTGAAGGACGCACTCGAGGAACTGAAATCGCAGCAGATCGAAGTTCCCCTGATTATCGGCGGCAAAGAGGTTCGCACCGGCAACACGGCAAAAATTGCCTGCCCGCATGATCACTCCATCGAGCTGGGCCAGTATCACAAGGCAGGGCCTAAGGAAGTGCAAATGGCGATCGATGCTGCCATGGCCGCCAAGCCGGTCTGGGAAAGCCTGCGCTGGGAAGAGCGCTCCGCAATTTTCCTCAAGGCCGCTGACCTGCTCTCCGGCCCATACCGCTTCCTGATCAACGCTGCAACCATGCTGAACATCAGCAAGAACCCGTTCCAGGCCGAGATCGATTCCGCCTGCGAGCTGATCGACTTCCTGCGCTTCAACGTTTTCTTCGCCTCGGAAATTTACCGCGAGCAGCCGATGTACTCTTCCAAGGACATTTGGAACTACGTTCAGCACCGTCCGCTGGAAGGGTTCGTTTTTGCCGTTGCGCCGTTCAACTTCACCGCGATCTCCGGCAACCTGCCGACCTCGCCGGCGATCATGGGTAACACCGTAGTCTGGAAGCCGGCTTCTTCGGCCGTTTTTGCTCCTTACTACTTTATGAAGCTGCTGCAGGAAGCTGGCCTGCCAGACGGCGTCATCAACTTCGTTCCGGGCTCCGGTAGCGACGTCGGCGACACCATCCTTGCCAGCCCCGACTTCAACGGCATCCATTTCACCGGCAGCACCCCGGTCTTCCAGAGCATGTGGAAAGAGATCGGCGCCAACCTGGCGAAAGATCACTACAAGACCTATCCGCGCATCGTCGGCGAGACCGGCGGCAAAGACTTCATTTTCGCCCACAGCTCGGCCAACGTAGCGGCGCTGGCCACCGCCATGGTTCGCGGCGCCTTCGAATACCAGGGGCAAAAGTGCTCGGCAGCCTCCCGTACTTACCTGCCGGAATCGCTCAAAGATGCAGTGCTCGCTGAAGTGAAAAACCAGGTCAGCCGGATCAAAACCGGTGACGTCTGCGACTTCGGCAACTTCTTCAACGCCGTTATCGATAAAGGCGCCTTCAAGTCGATCACCGAGTACATCGATTACGCCAAGACGGCGGATGATGCCGAAATCGTCATCGGTGGCGGTTACGACGACAGCAAGGGCTGGTTCATCGAGCCGACCCTGATCGTCACCACAAATCCGAAGTTCAAAACCATGGAAGAAGAGATCTTCGGCCCGGTGTTGACTGTCTACTGCTACCCGGATGCCGAATACGAGCAAACCCTGGAGCTGTGCGACCAGACCTCGCCGTTCAGCCTGACCGGCGCCGTTTTCGCCCAGGAACGCACCGCTATCAGCCTGGCGTTGACAAAGCTGGAGAATGCCTCCGGCAACTTCTACATCAACGACAAACCGACCGGTGCAGTCGTCGGCCAACAGCCCTTCGGTGGTGGCCGCGCCTCCGGCACCAACGACAAGGCCGGCAGCAAGCAGAACCTGATGCGCTGGGCCTCGGTCCGTACCATCAAGGAAAACTTCGTACCACCGACCAGCTTCGAGTATCCGTTCTTGGACGAGGAATAAGTCGCCCGGACATCTGTCGCAGGGGAGCACCTGCTCCCCTGCCCTGACTTAGCCAACAAGAGAAAGCGGAGCAATCATGTCTATTTTCAACTACCTGGTCTCCAAGACCATTATGCACATTCCCGGTCCGATCGTCGGTTTTTTCGCCAAGGGCTACATTGCCGGCGAGAAACTGGATGATGCGGTCCGCGTTGGCCGCAAACTGAACGAGCAGGGGATGGTTTTGACCCTCGACATCCTCGGCGAGTTCATCAAAACCAAGCCGGAAGCAGCGTTCTTCAAGGACCAATGCCTGGAAATCCTCGAAACCATCCACCGGGAAAAGCTTGACGGCAACCTGTCACTGAAACCGACCCAGATGGGGATGCTGCTCGACGAAGAATTCGCTTTTAAAAACATTCGCGAGATCATCGCCAAGGCAGCCGAACTTGACAACTTCGTGCGCATCGACATGGAAGATATCGAGTGCACCGACAAAACTCTCGAATTCTATCGTCGCCTGCGCGACGAGTTTCCGAAGAATGTCGGCGTTGTGCTACAGGCCTACCTGCGCCGCACCCCGCAGGATATCGAAGATCTCAGCGACAAGCCGATGCACTACCGTCTGTGCAAGGGAATATACAATGAACCGCGTACTGCGGCCTACAAAGACATGGACACCATCAATCGCAGCTTCATCTACTGCCTGGAAAAAATGTTCAAGCATGGTGCCTATGTCGGCATCGCCACCCACGACGAGAAACTGGTCTTTGAATCCTTGCGCCTGATTGAAAAGTACGGTCTCAGCAAAGACCAGTACGAGTTCCAGATGCTGCTCGGCGTCGACCCCGAACTGCGTCAGATTCTGGTGGATGCCGGCCACAAGCTGCGTGTCTACCTGCCTTACGGCGAACAGTGGATGCCTTACTCGCGGCGTCGACTGAAAGAGAACCCGAACATCGCTCGCCATGCCCTGTTGCAGATGCTGCGTGGCAATGGTTGAGCAAATTTATCGGCAATAGAAGTTGAGATTTAGTCAGGAAGGCTATTAATTTCACCAAACCGCTGTTTGATTTGGGTATACTTCAGTCTCGACTTCAGCAGATACGAAATTGCTGCAGTGAAGTTTTTGTCATCGTGCTTTTGAGTACGATCGTTCACACCTTTACTTGACGGAGGAAACAGAATGAAATTCGGAAAAATCATGCTGGCCCTGGTAGCCATCGCCCTGATCGCCGTTCCGGCTTTTGCTGACACTCTCAAGGTCGGCGTTCAGGCCCCGATCACCGGCTCCTACGCTAACGAAGGCCAAGGCATCGACAACGGCGCCCGCCTGCTCGCCGAGCAGCTCAACGCCAAAGGCGGCGTCCTCGGTAAGAATATCGAAGTCATCACCTGCGATGATCAGGGTACCGCCATGGCTTCGGCAATCTGCGCCAAGGATCTGGTCAACAAGGGTGTCAAGCTGGTCGTCGGCTCATACACCTCGACTGCTGCTGAAGCAGCCCAGAAGACCTACTACAAGGCTGGCGTCCTGCAGACGTCCGACGGCACCGCCGACAGCCTGACCGAAAAGGGTTACTGGACTTTCCTGCGCAACTCCTTCCCGAACAGCGCAGAGGCCGAGTTCGTAGCCAAATACCTGGTCGATGTCAAGAAGTACAAGCGCATCGTCGTTATCTCTGACTTCTCGACTTACGCTGACGGCCTGGCCAACGCTGCTGAAGCTGCCATCAAGAAAATGGGTGGCAACGTTGTCTCCCGCGACAAGATCAAGGCCGATTCGCAAAACTTCACCCCGGTCCTGACCAACATCAAGAGCAAGAACCCTGACGCCATCTTCTTCGCCGGTTACTACACCGACGGTGGTCTGCTGCGCGCTCAACAGGTTGCTCTCGGCATCAAGGCCGACTTCTACGGCGGCGACGCCAACGACAACCCGGACTTCGTCAAGCTGGCCGGTTCTGCCGCTGAAGGCGCATTCATTGTTAACGTTCCTGAGCCGGCAGCACTGCCGACCCCGATCGCCAAGTCGTTCATTGCTGACTACCAGAAGAAGTACGGCGAAATGCCTCCTTCCATCTGGGGCCTGATGAACATCGACGGCATGCGCGCCATCCTGCACGCGTTCGAGCAGAACGGTAATTTCGACACCAAGGCCGCTGCTGACTACCTGCACAATATGGCACAGCCGCTCGACGGCATCACCGGCCCGATCGCTTTCGCCAAAGATGGCAACCGCAAAGGCGGCGCCTACGTGGTCAAGCGCATCCAGAAGGACGGCAGCTACTTCAACGAGTACGTCCAGTAATACAGATCAAAAAGGGCGGGGGAGTCTATCTCCCGCCCTTTTTTTGCCCGCAAAAACGTAAACGGTAAACCTTTTACGCCGCTGCCCAGCAGACGCGAGACGAGGACAACGCCGTCCTCACCTGGCGTTTGCAAGGCAGACTGTTTCACCAACCTTGGAGTCACTTATGGATATTTTTCTTCAACAGCTGGCCAACGGCCTGACCATCGGCAGCATGTTTGCCTTGGTCGCCCTCGGCTACACCATGGTCTACGGCGTCATGAAGCTGATCAACTTCGCCCACGGCGATATGGTCGCAGCTTCCGCCTTCGTCGGCCTGACGATTTACACCCAGGTGATGGGGCAGGCCACGTCTCTGGCAGCGGTTATCGCCATTTTCCTGCTTTCAGCGCTGTCGATGGCGGTCATCGGGGTCATTCTCGAACGGGTTGCTTACCGCCCGTTGCGCAGTGCCCCCCGACTTTCGGCTGTGGTCTCGGCACTTGGCGCTTCGCTGGTTATCCAGAACGGCATCATGCTGATCTGGGGCCCGCGCATGCGCATCTTCCCCGAGCTGGTGCCGCAGGTTTACTGGGACCTGGGCGGCGTCGTCATCAGCCTGATCCAGGTAATCATCCTGGTGCTTTCGCTGATCCTGATGCTCGGCCTCTACCTGTTCGTCGAAAAGACCCGTATGGGTGCAGCAGTTCGCGCCGCTTCCATCGATCAGGACGCAGCCCGGCTGATGGGCGTCAACGTCAACAACATCATCGCCTTAATCTTTATCATCGGCTCCTCCCTCGGTGCCGTCGGCGGCCTCTTCATCGGCCTCTACTACCGTGGCATCACCTTCAACATGGGTTGGCAATACGGCCTCTACGCCTTCATCGCCGCAATCCTCGGTGGAATCGGCAACATCCCCGGCGCCATGCTCGGTGGCATGCTGCTCGGATTGTTCAACGCCTTTATCGCTGGTTATGTTTCCAGCACCTGGGCCGACGCCTTCACCTTCATCCTGTTGATTCTGATCCTGATCGTCCGCCCCACCGGGATTCTCGGCGAGCGCGTTGCGGAGAAAGTCTGATGAAAAATTACGAAAAATTTGTCCTCCCGGCCTTTATCGCAGTGATGGCGGTGCTGCCGCATCTGCTCAACGAGCGCTGGCAGGCGGTCGCCATCACCTTTCTGATCTTCTCAGTCGTCGCCCTTTCCCAGGACATCATCCTCGGCAAGAGCGGCATGTTCAACATGGGCCAGGCGCTGTTCTTCGGCATGGGCGCTTACACCACGGCAATCCTCAATAACGAATACGGCTGGTCGATCGTCTCCACTATCCCCTTGGCGATCCTGATTCCGGCCATCTTCGGCATCCTGCTCGCAGGCCCCATCGTTCACCTGCGCGGTGATTACCTGCTGGTGGTCACCATCGGCTTCAATATCGTCTTCGTCCAGGTGCTGCAGAATAACCTCGGCGGCGTCACCGGCGGGCCGAACGGCATCTTCGGGCTCGACTCCCTGAGCATCTTCGGCTACGACCTGATGAATCAGGTCGCGGTCTACTACTTCGCTTTCATCGTCCTGCTGCTGACCTTGTGGATAATGAGCAACCTGGAAAAGAGCAAGCCCGGCCGCGCCCTGCACTACCTGCGCGAAGACCAGCTAGCGGCCGAAAGTATCGGTATCAACACCCGCGTTTACAAAATCTTTGCCTTCGGCCTCGGCGCCGGCATCGCCGGGCTAGCCGGAACAGTGTTCGCTGTGCAGTATTCGGCGGTCAGCCCGGAAGCTTTTGAATTTATCCAATCGGTGCTGTTCTTCAGTATCGTTCTGGTCGGCGGCTCCTCAATCCCCGGCGTCATGCTCGGTGTCTTCGTCATGTTCGTGGTGCCGGAGATTTTCCGTGAGTTTGCCACCTGGCGTTACTTCATTTTCGGTTTTGCAATGATTGCAGCGATGATCCTGCGCCCACGCGGCATTGTCCCGGCCACCTTCGGCAAAATCCCCAAGTTCCTGATCAAGGGAGGCAGCCATGGCGCGTAACGAACTGATCCTGACCGATGTCACCAAGCGTTTCGGCGGGCTGACCGCTGTCGATGCCCTCAGCCTGAAAGTCGAGGACGGCCAGATCTACGGCCTGATCGGCCCGAACGGTGCCGGCAAAACCACCGCCTTCAACAACATCACCGGCATCTATAGGCCGGAAGAGGGCTCGATCAACTGGCGCGGCGAAGAGATCACTGGGCTGACGCCATACCAGATCGTCGATCGCGGCATCGTCCGGACTTTCCAGACGATCCGCCTGTTCTCGCAGATGTCGGTGGCCGAAAACATCATGAGCGGCCGTCACATCAAGAGCAAGCAGAGCTGGTGGCACGGCATTATTCCGACACCCGGAAAAAAACAGGACGAGCTGGAAAACTGGAAGAAAGTAGAAGAGCAACTCGACTTTTTCAAGCTCGGCGAGTTTGCTGCCACCCCGGTCGGCTCGCTGCCCTACGGCATTCAGCGCCGGGTAGAAATGGCCCGGGCGATGGCGGTCGAACCGACTCTGCTGATCCTCGATGAACCTGCGGCAGGCCTCAACGACAAAGAAACCATGGAGCTGCTGGAAACCATCTTCAAGATCCGCGACAGCGGTGTCACGGTGTTTTTGATCGAGCACGACATGGACATGGTCATGGAAGTCACCGACTATCTGACCGTAATCAACTTCGGCAAGAAGATCGCCGAGGGCACCCCGGCAGAAATCCAGAAGAACCCGGCCGTCATCGAGGCCTACCTGGGAAGTGAGGATGACGACGATGAGTGATGTGCTATTCGAAATAAAAGACCTGGAAGTCTCCTACGGCAGCATCGCCGCCATCAAGGGGATTTCCCTGGAAGTGCGTAAAGGTGAGATCGTCACCATACTCGGCGCCAACGGTGCTGGTAAAACCACCACCATGCGCACCATCAGCCAGTTACTGAAAGCTAAATCCGGCTCCATAAATTTTAAAGGCCAGGAACTCACAAAACTCGCTGCACACAAGATTGTCAAGCTTGGCATCAGCCATTCACCGGAAGGTCGCCGAGTCTTCGGTATCCTCACCGTCGAAGAAAACCTGATGCTCGGAGCCTTCACCCAGAAGAAGATGGACCGCGACGTTCTTGAGTGGGTCTACAAGCTGTTCCCGCGCCTGAAGGAGCGGCGCAAGCAACTGGCCGGCACCCTTTCCGGCGGCGAGCAGCAGATGCTGGCCATCGGTCGGGCGCTGATGAGTAAACCGGAGCTGCTCCTGCTTGATGAGCCCTCCCTCGGCATCGCCCCGATTCTGGTAAAGGAGATTTTCAAAGAGATCAAGGAAATTTCTAAAAGCGGTGTCACAGTGCTGCTGGTCGAGCAAAACGCCAAGGCAGCGCTGAAGCTGGCCGACCGTGGTTACGTCCTCGATGTCGGCAAGATAGCCCTCTCCGGCACCTCGGCAGAACTGCTGGCATCGGAGAAGGTGCAGGAAGCTTATCTGGGCAAAAAGCATTAGCAAAAACAAACTGACTCACGATTCAACCAAACTGCCAAATGGGGCAAAAGCATGAACTTAAAAGACATCCTTGTTCATATCGACAACCGCCAAACGTGCAAATCCAGGCTGCAAGTCGCCATACAGCTGGCCAAGCAGCAGAGTGCATTCCTCTCCGGGATTTATGTCATTCCTCACCCGTATTACGCATCGAAGCATATCGATCAGCAGGCACAGGCAGAGATTGCTCGCAAACAATTTGAGCAGACAGTGACTGAAGCCGGCCTTGACTCGGAATGGATCTGCGTCGACAGCGTCAAGACTGGCCTCGATTTACCACACGCTCTCAACCTGCACGCTCATTACCGTGACCTGCTGATTATCAGCCAGACCGACATGGACAAACCTGATCGCGCCACCCCGCACAATTTGCCGGAAAAGACCGTCCTCGGTTCCGGCCGCCCAGTGCTGATTGTCCCTTACGCTGGTCAGTTCAAAAATGTTGGCCAACAAGTGATGCTTGCCTGGCGTGGCGGCCCGGAGTCATCCCGCGCACTGCACGACGCCATGCCCCTGCTGCGCTCCGCCTCGCATGTTCAGGTCATGACAATTCAGGGCCAGCATGGAGATGAAGCCTACGAAGCCCACGATGCTGATATCTGCCAACACTTGTCCCGCTACGGGCTTCCAGGCCTGGAAGGGGAAAAACACATCACCGCTGGACTGAGTGTCGGCGACATGCTGCTCAACCGCTGTGCCGATGAAGGAATCGACCTGCTGGTCCTTGGCGCCTTCTCACAATACCGCCGTGGCCATCAGACCCTCGGTGAAGTCGGCCGCTACCTGCTCGACTACATGACCGTTCCGGTACTGATGTCACACTAGACTCATGAACCGCAAAGTTCAGGAACTGACCTGGGAACATGACGCTATTATCGACTCTTCGTCGGACGGACTGTTCGTCTGCGACGGCAAAGGGAAGATCCTGCGCGTCAATCCCGCATCTGAGCGGATAAACAATGCATCGGCCAGCCAGCTGGTTGGCCGTGATTACCTGGATGCCGCCAGCGACGGGTTGTTGATTCTGCCCTCGGCCGCCCTGGAAGCGATCAAAAAACGTGAACCGGTCAGCCTGCTGCAGGAGAACAGGCACGGGCGCAAACTGATCTCCTCCGCGACCCCGGTATTTGATGATACCGGCGAGCTGATTCGGGTGGTCGTCAGCGAACGGGATATCACTGAAACCGACCGCTTGCAACGTGAACTGGAAGAGCAACAAGCTCTCGGCGACCAGTTCCGCCATCAGATTGTCGAACTTCAACAGGAACAACTGGAAAACTACCCGGTGATCGCCAAAAGCCCCTGCATGGTCAAAGCATTGAAGCAGGCACTGAAAGTCAGCGAAGTCGACTCCACCATCCTGCTGCTCGGTGAATCAGGAGTCGGCAAAGGGCTGTTCGCCGACCTGATTCACCAGAACTCAAGGCGCAAAGAAGAACCGATCATCAAAATAAACTGCGGTGCCATTCCGGAAAATCTGATCGAAGCAGAGCTTTTCGGTTACGAAAAAGGCGCCTTCACCGGCGCTGTCGGTAGCAAACCGGGCCACCTGGAACTGGCAGACAAAGGCATCATCTTTCTTGATGAGATTGCCGAGTTGCCATTGGCCTCGCAGGTCAAACTGTTGCGCTTCATGGAAGATGGCAAAGTCTCACGGCTGGGAAGCACCCAGAGCAGGCAGATCGATGTACGCATCCTCGCCGCGACCAATCGCGACCTGCAGCAGATGGTCGATGCAGGAAGCTTTCGCCTCGACCTCTATTACCGTTTAAGCGTTATCCCTCTTTCGATCCCACCATTAAGAAACAGGAAAGAATGCCTGACCCCACTTATTCGGTCATACATAACGCATTTTTCAAAGCGTTCAAACACTGAAAAGAGATTGTCAACTGCAGCCTTGGATACCCTGACAAGCTATTCTTATCCTGGAAATGTCCGTGAGTTGATGAATATCTGTGAGCGCCTGGTCGTGATGTCGGAGACCAACCTGATTGACGTCAATGACCTGCCACAGCATATCCTTAGCGGATCTGACAACAACAGCGAAATGCTGCTCGTGAACTGGCCATCTGAAATGGATATGTCCCAGATCATTGAATCGGTCGAGCGCCGCGTCCTGCTGGAGGCAAGCAAACGCTACCGCAAGCAGCAACAGATCGCTGCCGCCCTCGGCATGAGCCAACCGACCGTTGCCCGCAAACTGCACAAATACGGTATCAGCAGCCATTTCAGCCCTGAAGAGAACCTCTGACAGAATTCATATACCAAAATCCGCACTGTTGATGTAAAAATGGGAGAGACTCGCCGTCATTTTCTACAGTTACAACAGATCGGAAACATTAAGTGCAACCCTCCCCAAGCAAATCCTGGCAACGACCGGAAACCCTGCTTCTGCTGATGGCCTTTGCCGTTCCAATCAGCTTTTCCGCTTGGCAGGCACTGCTGAATAATTTCGCCATCGAACAGGTCGCCTTTACCGGCAAGGAGATGGGCATTCTGCAGTCATTGCGGGAAGTACCAGGTTTTCTTGCCTTTGCCGTCGTCTTCGTGCTGCTGTTGTTCCGCGAACAGACACTGGCGCTGACATCACTTTTTCTGCTCGGCCTGGGGACAGCTTTAACCGGATTTTTCCCATCGACGATCGGGCTTTACCTGACCACGATACTTATGTCGCTCGGCTTCCACTACTATGAAACCATGCAGACCTCTCTGACCCAGCAATGGATCGCTAAAGAACACACGGCGGAAACTTTCGGCAAGCTGATTGCGATTGGGTCGTCAGCGGCTATCATCACGTTTGGACTGATTTGGCTGGGGTCAAGCTTTTTGCACTTGGATTTTAAATGGCTTTATCTCTTGTTCGGTGGCCTGACCATGTTAATCGCTCTGATCGCCCGTTTCAGTTTTCCGGCGTTCGAGCAGCAGACCATTCAGCACAAACACATGGTACTACGCAAACGGTACTGGCTCTACTATGCCCTCACTTTCATGTCAGGGGCGCGCCGGCAGATTTTCATGGTCTTTGCTGGTTTCCTGATGGTGGAGAAGTTCGGCTACTCGGTTAGCGACATTTCTTTGCTGTTCCTGCTGAACGCATCTCTGAATGTCTTTTTCGCTCCGCGTATCGGTCGGCTGATCAGCCGAATTGGCGAACGGAACGCCCTGGTGATCGAGTACATCGGCCTGATCCTGGTCTTCTGTGGCTACGCTTTGGTGGAAAGTGGCAAACTGGCAGCGGGTCTCTATGTTCTCGACCATCTTTTCTTCGCCTTGGCGATCAGCCAGAAAACCTATTTTCAGAAGATTGCCGCACCGGAAGATATCGCTTCAACGGCTGGTGTCAGCTTCACGATCAACCACATTGCTGCCGTCGTCATCCCCGCCCTCTTTGGTCTGATCTGGCTACAATCCCACGCGCTGGTTTTTCTCCTTGGAGCAGCGATGGCTCTAATTTCTCTGCTGCTGGCGACGCTGATCCCAAGAACGCCACAGCAAGGGCAGGAAACCTGTTTCGTAAGACCAGCTCAGCTGTGATTCTTTCGAGACAAACGTCATAGCCAAATACATGGCTGCGTGACTGCTCCAAGCTGATATCAACGATCTAATTTCTATGTCCGGAGAAACAGCTGTTTCCCTTTTGTAAGCAATAAAAGTTGTGTACTGTTACAGTTAAGACCCAAGCTGTGGAGGTTGCTTTGAATAAACAAAACGAAATTCTTCTGGCCAGTCAGCCAATTTATTCAAAGCACAAGAGACTTTTCGCTTACGAACTTTTTTTCCGCCACGCAGAAAACATTTCGGCGGCCGAATACGGCGAAGAGATGGCAACCACAGATGTTCTTGTCAATATGTGCACCGGCCTTTCTGACCACCTCGACAACAACCATCGCCCGGTATTCGTCAACTTCCCCGCCGACATCCTTTATTCGGATGTGTCGCTGCCGATTGCACCTGAAAACATCATCATCGAGCTCCCTGCTGGCTTACAGGTCGACAAACAGACATTGGATGCCGTCCAGAAATTCAAATCGGAAGGGTTTCGTTTTTCTTTAGACAGCTACAATTTTGCCCCTTGTTATGACTCCCTGCTTGAAGTCATCGACTATGTCAAAGTTGACGCCCTTGCCGAGCAAAATGAAAACACTCAGGAGAAGTTCAATCGCGTGGCCAAACGCTCTGTTGTCTGGGTCGCAGAAAGGGTTGAAACAGAAGCACAGTACCAAAAGTTTCTCGATCTCGGCTTTGCACTGTTTCAGGGCTATTTCATTGCTGAACCTCTCCAGATCGAAGGGCAATCGCTTAAGCAAAAAGCAAAAATCTGCGCCAATACACTTGAATCGATCAGCCACGCTGATATCGATATCGACAAACTTTGCCAGATCGTTGCCCAAAACCCTTATCTGGCGACCCAGCTTTTAAAAATTATCAACAGCCCGGCCTGTGCCCTGCAAAGAACGATTTCATCGTTGAAAGAAGCAATCATATATCTTGGGCTGGGTACAGTTAAAAACTGGATTATCATGCTGAGCATGCTGCACGACAGCTCTGCGAAAGAAGGAACGGGACGTGTTGTTCTAACGCGGGCAAAAGCCTGTGAGGAATATGCCTCCACAACGGTTTTCACAACCCCAGAAAAAGCATTCCTGGTCGGGCTCCTCTCTGGTGTCAACCTCCTCTTCGGGATTGATAATGAGCTTTTTTTGAAGCATAGCTCACTGCATGAGGAAATAACGTCAGCTGTGCTTCTACGAAAAGGATTTCTTGGACAAGTTCTGGATGAGATTATCAGGACAGAGCACGCCATTATGCAGAATCCATCAAGTTTGAAAAGGGATGACGACGGTTTTATTGGTTCTTTTTACCTGGCAACCAACTGGGTTGAAAAAGCGCTCAACTCCATCAGCGATTGAAACAGATGAATCCGGGTAAAACACAATGAGGAACTGTCAAGTCAGATATTTCAAACCGGAAGGGCTAAGCGGGCTGGAACTGCTCAGCTGCCCCGACGTCAACTACCTGTTCCCTCCCCATTTTCACGACGCTTACTGTATCTGGCTCAACAGCAGTGGTGGCGAACGTTATCGCCACAGTGGAAACAGTTCAATTCTGCAGCCGGGCCACTTCGGCATCATCGCCCCAGGAGAAGTTCATGAAAATTACGCTTGCGAAAACGACCGGCGCAACCTGCTGACCTTTTATCTTGCTCCCTCCCAACTGCAGTCGCTCGCTGCGCAAATCCGTGATGTCGATTCTGACGACTGCGAGTTCCGCACCGATTTTTACCGGGACAACGAAGCCTACGCTGGCCTTATCCAGTTGCACCAGACCCTTTATCATTCCGACTCCAAACTGGAAAAAGAAACCGCTTTTATTGAATTACTGGCCCTGCTGATTTCCCGGCATACCGCCAAAACCATCAATTCAGCCAAATTCGGCCAGGAAACAGAACGGGTGAACAAGATTATCGAGCTGTTCCACGAACAGATCGAAGAGGATTTCGGCCTGAGCGAGCTGGCACAGCAGTTTGATTGCACCCCCTACCACTTGATCCGCTTCTTCAAAAAAGCGGTCGGCATAGCGCCGCACGCCTATTTGGTCCAAATGAGACTGGAGAAAGCGAAGCAGCTGATCAGCGAAGGGGATTCGCTGGTCGATGCAGCCTTGGCAACAGGTTTCGCCGACCAGAGCCACCTGACCCGTCACTTTAAAAACAAATTCGGCGTCACCCCCGGCATCTACCGCAAGCAGGTTCTAGGCTGAGATCAATTTTGTACAAGAAAACCGTTCGCAATTGCGGTTATCTCTGGCCACGGCTGAGCATATGCGCAAGTATCTGGTGACCAGTCGCGTTGATGCCTAAAGTTATGCCGGTCGCTAGCAGAAAACGAACAACAGGAGCAACGCAGGATGGAAGAAATCAGCTGGCAGCAATTTGAAATGGTCGAACTCCGCACCGGAACCATCATCGAAGTAGAGGATTTCCCGGAAGCACGCACCCCGGCCTACAAAGTCAAAGTCGACTTCGGCCCGGAGATCGGTATCAAAAAATCGAGCGCGCAAGTGACCGACCTTTACAGCAAAGAAGATCTGCTCGGTCGGCAGATTATCGGCGTAGTCAATTTCCCGGTCAAACAGATCGGGCCGATGCGTTCAGAATTTCTGCTGACAGGCTTCTACCAGGAAGATCGCTCGGTTGTGTTGGCAGTGCCGGAGCGAGCCGTGCAGAACGGGGCCAAGTTGGGGTAACAGGCTACTTCACATACCTCCTCGTCCCTCAAACCGAAACTGGTCAGTGGGCATCTACGATCAAAAAACGCAGCAAATCGACAATCGTGATATCTGCTGTCACCCGCCCGGAGTTGTCCAGAACCGGAACTTCTTTGACATTTGCCCCGAGCATCCGTTTCAGTAGCGCGCCAACTTCATCTCCGTCACGAGCACTCAGGGTATTTTTCTGCATGATATCTCTGGCACATTCCGCGGTGACCATATCGATGAGAAACCGCGGATGAATCTGTGGCTCATGGCTGGGACAAAAGACATGACGAGCCAGCAGGCCCAGCGAGATGGTGCCGACAAGGCAACCCTCGCTGTTGACCACGTAAAGCAGGCGGCTGTGCTCATAATCAATCATGGCATCAACCACATCTGCGATGCTGGCGTCTTCGGGAATCAGCGGCAGATTCCTTGTTTTGATGCGAGCCACCAGTTCGCTGATTTTTGAACTGCGGACAATTTCCTCCTGTGCCATGCCTGCCATCCTTTCCCTCAACGGGCCTTCTGCTTTTGGTGTATTTCCCCCGCCCTGGACAAGGCAAAACGGACGAAAAACGGTGTCAGCAATTCATTGATGATGACCGATCCAAGGACGGCGTTGATCATCACTTCCGCCTGAAGAGTCGGCCCGAAGATCTCTTCGGCGGCCAGTACCAGCCCTACGGTGACCCCGGCTTTCGGCAACAGCGCAAAACCGAGATAGTTTCTCACGCAGTCAGGTGCGCCGGAAATGCGGGCACCGACCCGACTTCCCAGCAGTTTGCCGACAAATCGACCGAGAATGATGAGCAATGCCAGCCCACCGGCAGCTTCGATGACCCGGAAATCAAAGTGAGCTCCAGCCAGGGTAAAAAACATGGCGAAAATCGGCTCTTCAAACTCCTCGACAGCAGCAAACATGTCATCACGTCGCTCCACGAAATTGGTGACCACAAAACCGAGCGACATATTGGCCAGTAAAGGGGAGGCCTTCAGGCTGATGGCGAGACCGCCCAGTAGGAAGATCGTGCCGATCATCATGCCCGGAAGCGCTTTTTTACGGGACACAAAGCGTATGGCTTTTTGCAGCCCAAGCCCCAAAGCCCCGCCCAGAAGCAGTGACAGAAGAATGGAAACACCCGGGACAAGCACGACTTGCTGCCAACTGACTGCGGTCTGTTGCAGCAGACCTGCGGCAACAGCACTTGCGAACGCGAAAAAAAGGATCGCCAGAGCATCATCCAATGCTACAACACCAAGTAGAACCGAAGTCAAAGGTCCTCGCGCCTTGTATTCGTGGATGATAGCCAAAGTCGCTGCCGGCGCGGTTGCCGCACTCAGAGCTCCAATCAGAAGTGCGACCGGCCATTGGAGAGTTGAAAACGAAGATGACAAGGCGCTGAAAGCACCGAACGTAACAAGCAGTAAAAGCGTTACAGCGATAAAAGCGCTCGAGGCTTCTGCGCAGGTAATCCAAAGAATCTGCTTGCCGAGCTTTTTCAGCTTGGCGACCCCCAGCGACCCGCCGATGGAAAACGCGATGATCGAAAGGGCCATATCGGTGATCAGGCTTAGTTCATCCTTGACCAGCCGTTCATGAAAGACCCCCAGCACAGAAGGACTTACCAAAATCCCTATGACTAGGTAGCCAGTGACCCGCGGGGCATTGAAATAGTTGGCCACTTTGCCGCCAAAATGACTGAGCAATAACAGCAGTCCGAGAAAAACCAGCGAATGCGCCTGGCTCAGTCCTCCAGCCAGGTCAGTCTGCCACAACTCCATATCAGCCTCTCATTTCCAGCAACCGAAGGACGTGTTTCAAGTGGAAGCCAAAATACTCCGACCAATCGCTTTAAAAATTTGGCCGGCCTCGGAATCGGCATCTGCTGCCATCAATGGTACGCCTGCGTCTCCTCCGGTGCCGATGGCGAGATCCAGGGGAACAGATCCCAGAAGAGGGAGATCGAGTTCTTCACTGAGGAGTTCTCCACCCCCATGGCCGAATATCTCGATCGGCTCGGAGGTATGCCCGCACATGAAATAGGACATGTTTTCAACCAGGCCAATGATTTCAAGATCGTACCTGCGGAACATCTGTATGGCCCGCCTGACATCAGCCAGAGCAACCCCCTGGGGAGTTGTCACCATCAGCACTTTTGCCTTCGGAATCGACTGGGCGATGGTTATTGACGGGTCTCCGGTGCCGGGAGGCAGATCCACAACCAGAAAATCCAGCTCTCCCCAGAGAACGTCACCCAGCAACTGCTGAATCGCCCGGCCCACCATTGGTCCCCGCCAGATAAATGCCTGCCCGGCTTCGGCAAGCATCCCCAACGACATGACTTTCAGCCCGTATTTGCACACCGGGACGATCATTTTGTTTTCCCGGGCCGGCTCCTCTTTTAGAGCGAGCATAACCGGCACACTCGGCCCGTAAACATCTGCATCCAGAAGGCCGACCTGCTTGCCTTCTCCGGCGAGGGCCAGAGCGATATTCACCGCTAAGGTTGTTTTGCCGACACCACCCTTACCGCTGGCAACGGCCAGTACCTGCTTGACCTTTTCCAGTCCAAGCAAAGATTCTCGGCGAGAATTAAAGGTTTGCTTCTCTTTCTGTTCAGAAGACATTCTGGGCCCCTTTCCCTGAAAGACCGGTTAACACTAGCAGTACCGGCCAAATTTATGACTCCTGACTCCCGCTTTCCCGTAAATTTGACAAGGCAACCTCCGCATCGCTTTGCCGAGTCACCTCGATAGTGACCTCAGCATTGCCAAGGACATACCCCGGCCCCTTTCCGGCAAGCTGCTCACGAACCAGCAGGCTATCAACTCCCTGCGTCAACAGCCAATTGGCAACCTTGATTCCTTTTGCTTTTTCCTCATCGCAGAATGGATTCGCTGTAACGGCATCCAGAGTGACATCTCCCGTTCTGGCGAGGAGAGTGACCATCCGAAAAAATGGCGCTTCGCCGAAATGTTCAGACAAAGTTCGGCGGTCCGCTGACAGAGGCATCGCCACAATGAAATGGTCTTTTTGCTGAGGTTCGTAATGAATTTGCACATGGTCGACATGTTGCAGCTCAGCCTTGATGCTGCGCTTTATTTCCTCACTTATCCGGTGCCCCTTTTCCAGTTCCTTGACGCGTAGGGTCAAGTCCAGCTCAACAAACTTGTAGCGCCCTGCGTTGCGTGCCCTTAACTGGTTAATCGTCACAACATGCGGATCGTTCGTGACAATCCGCCGAATCGACTCCAGGCTTTCAGGATCGAGCGAGGCATCGAGCAGCACGCGAACCGCATCAAGGGCAATAAGAAGCGCAGTCCGCCCAATGAAGGCAACAACAATCAGCGCCGCATAACGATCCAGTGCGAATCCGATCATGTTGCCGAGCAGTGACAGCAGGATGACCAGCGACGACAGCATATCTGTCCAAATGTGCCGGGCATCCGCCACTAAACTGGGGGAGCCGGTCTCCTCCCCTTTTTTCAGCTCATAGCGAGAAAAAAGCCAGGTGATGATAATGGTCAGCGCAATTCCGCCGACAGCAAGCGGCATCTGCCCGGCAACCAGAGGAGAAGCGTTTGCAAACACGTCCTTGATAATTTCGTAGCCAGCCAGGAAAATCAGCAGCGAAGTTCCCAACGCGACCAGGTTTTCCAGCTTGTACAGGCCATAAGGAAAGGCGCGTGTGCGGCGTTTGGATATTTTGATGCCAAGCAGGATGGCAAACGAGGAGAGGACATCGGTGAGCGAATGAACGGCATCGGCTTTAATCGCCAGACTTCCGGTAGCAGCCGCCAACAGCGCCTTAATCATCACCAGTAACACATTGGTCAGAATAGACAACCAGGCTGTTTTGACATCAGGTTGCATACTTTTCCCAGCACATGAAAAAACCGGCACTTAACTCGATTAATCAATGAGAGATTGATACCATAATTGTCTCACGAATTAATTGGATTGCAATGTTTGAAAAAATTCTTATTCGAGGTGGGATGCAACGGCCGAACAATGAACTGAAAACATCAGACAAGGGAAATTCGGCGTGTTGATTTACGGTTTCAGTCCCGCATTAAGGTACGATTAAGAACGAGCCAGCATCAATCTACAGCCAACCACACTCCGACAGCGAACATCAGGGTGCCGGCGATGCGGTTGAGCAGGCGAACGTTATCGCTTTTCTGTAGCAGATGATTGAGGGTCCGCCCGCCACTGGCGTACAGAACCAGGCTGATAAACTCGATACACAGGATGATGCCGAGTAGAAGAGAAAGCTGCCCCGGCAGAGGCCTTTGCTGATCGATGAAAGGCGGTAGCAGGGCGATAAAAAACGCCCAGCCCTTGGGGTTGGCGACAGCGGTGACAAAGCCCTGCAAAGCCAGCTGCGGCGCGGACATCTTGCCACTGAATCCCGACTCAAAGTCGATCGCCATCTTCCCCTTGGCCATCCACATTTGCACGCCGAGGTAGCAAAGATAGAGACCACCGAGATATTTCAGCGCCAGAAACAACATCGGATATTGCAGCATGATCGCCGCCACGCCGACCACCGAAGCACCGGCAACCAAGCCGACGCCGATCAGTTCTCCCGCCA
The DNA here is from genome assembly GCF_900142125.1 of Malonomonas rubra DSM 5091. GTDB lineage: Bacteria > Desulfobacterota > Desulfuromonadia > Desulfuromonadales > Geopsychrobacteraceae > Malonomonas > Malonomonas rubra. Next base: position 125,732 of record NZ_FQZT01000006.1, on the reverse strand, counting down.
TCATCCACAGCGTCCTGCGCACACCGATGGTCATGCCGAGGGTCATCGACAGTGTCATGCACATGCCGGGGGTGACCGATACGGCAACAAATGTGGGAACAAAAACAGCAAGGACGGTGCTACTCATCAACTCTATCCTGAGAACAATCTCAACCCAAGGTGGTTCTACATAGTCAATGCCGGATTCATACACCAATCCCCAGGAAAAGGCTACTGCCGACGTTCAATCTCCGTAAAACAATACAGCTAAACGGAACCAATATTGACTTGCTCCTTGCTTTTATAATGCCAAAGGTGCTATGGTTAAAAAACTTAAGTACGTTTGTGGAAATTTTTTGTCACTCACCGGACTGGCAAGGTGTCGTTCCGGACCAAAAACACAGGCCCTCTTGGGCGTGTGTTTTTTATTTTAGCTGAGTGAGTTTCGCACGAACAAATCATGTTCCGATACAGGAACAAGGAGAAAATCAATGGCAGAAGGTACAGTGAAGTGGTTTAACGAATCAAAAGGTTTTGGTTTCATCGAGCAGGATAATGGACCTGATGTGTTCGTCCACTTTTCCAATATCCAGGGCGAGGGGTTCAAATCCCTCTACGAAGGCGACCGGGTAAGTTTTGATGTCACCCAAGGTCAGAAAGGCCCTCAATCAGCGAATGTCGTCAAGCTCTAAAAATACTTGCATAACATTCGAAAAAGGGCTCTGCAGTTTTGCAGAGCCCTTTTTTTCAGCTTTCAAGTGGAATTGTGCCCTGCTGACAGAAAAGGATACCTGATGGCAAGAAAAACGAATTATGGTTATGAGAAACGCCAGAAAGAACTCGCGAAAAAGGCCAAAAAAGAAGAAAAATTAAAGCGTAAGCAAGAACAATCTTCCCAGCCCCCACAAGATCAAGAGTGAAGAAGCTTCTCCACACTTCAGGAAAATAGTATTTTCATCATTGCCTTTTTGCTGTTACTTTCGTTTTTTGACCTACCAAATTTTTCCAGTAATATGTGATATAGACCACCTTTAAGATATCATCAGGGCCCCTTAGAGGAAAAATATGCGCAGAGCCATTGAGTATTTAAATGACTTGGACATTGTATGCGTGCAAACTTTGGGAACCTATGCCCTCAATCAGGAAGTTGAAACCGTAAAAAGGGCGATTGAGATGATGAAATCGCACAGATGTAATCGTTGCCTGTTCGATCATCGGCAGACAGAGGTGATCGCGGAAACCATGGAAGCCTATGAGCGCTCAGATCGTTATAAGGAAATTGGTCTGGAGCCGCAAATGCGGATTGCGTCCCTGCTGCAAGAAATCACCAGAGACCTACAATTCTACCGTGATGCCGCGGTCACACGCGGTTGGACCGTTGAAATTTTTGATGACTACGATGCAGCTCTGGCCTGGCTGAAAAAGTCTGATCAATAGCTGGATAAGCGCTCAATCCTCTCCTGCGTTGCCGGATGCGTTGAGAGATAACGAAGCGCCGAGGGCTCACCGCTGCCTTCTTTTTCCCCACCAACTGATCTTTGCAGGTTCAGCAGAACGTCAGCAAGATGATGTAAAGGAATCCCCTGCGCCAGCATGTATTCAACAGCGGCATCGTCTGCTTCCCGTTCCATGTCGCGGGAGTACTTGGCATCAACCAGCATAGTCGGCAGAGCGGCAGCGATGGATCCGGAAGAAAGAATATCGCCAGTTATAGCTGCGACCAGCAATCCCGCGGTAGAACTCTGAATAATCTTGCGCAGGGCATGCCGGTTGCGGATGTGACCGATTTCATGGGCCAGTACCGCGATCAGTTCTTCATCCCGGTCAACCAGCGCCATAAAATCATCAGTGACGATGACGGTTCCGCCCGGCAATGCCAATGCATTGGCTCCGAAAGCAGCCGAGTCACGAAACAACAGCTGGTAATCGCGCTGATCCTGTTCCATGCCAGAGACAACCTGATTGAACAACTGTTCAACCTCTAGCTGTCGCCACTTAGGCAGACCTGTTTCGCTGAAAAAGCTGCTGTCGAGAAATTCGAAAGCCTCTTTTCCCATGCTGACTTCTGCCGATGGGGGAATGGCGTATGCCATCCGCTCTGCCAGCACCGGGATACCAAACCGGATGAAGGCCCAGACAACGACAGCAGTCAGCAGCAGGGCTATAGCTGCCAACCGCAGGCTGTTTTCAAAGCGATGCACCTGGTTGAAAAAACCACCCCGGCCGAGTTTCTTCTGCAACTCAGCAGCGAACACCCTGTTGCGGATATCGCATTTCCCGCCATCCGGCAGATAAATCGAGCGGCTGACGCTGCCAAGAGCATCACTCAACCGCAGCTCGCTGTAAGGCAGCTGCAATTCCAGACCGTCGCCGTCAATCTGTAGGCAATCATTCTTTAGACGCAGCACGACATGCTTGCAGGCCGCACTTTGACCATCGAAATATTCGCCGCGACTTTCCATCAAAACCCAATATCCATGTCGAAAATATCGCCGATCTGCTCGCCGACCGCGCTGCCTCCCTGCCGGTTGAAGGCCTCGAAGGCGTCCAGGTCGCCATCGACAATCATGGTCAAATTTTCCAACCGGTAGCGGGTCAAACGGATCGTCGCCCAGGGTGTTAACAAGCCAAAAGAGAACATTATCGCCAAGCCGTTGGAAAAGTAGAGCCAGGCCATCTCTTTAATTTTCAGGCTGGAACGGAAACGATGCTTGCCGAGCTGGGTGTTGTCCCAGGTCAGGTTAGTGATACGGACATAAAAATAGAGGATGACGAAGAGGTAGGCAAGCAGGATGGTCAGCGGAAAGAAAAAGACCAGCATCGACGCGATAACGCCACCACCGACAGCCACGCCCTGAAGCATCGGCGCAAAAATGCCAATCATGGCACCACTGGCGATGATTACCAGAACAACAATACCGATACCGCGCAGGAAAAGCCGGTAAAAATCTTTTGCTGTTCCGTTAAAGCGGAAATTGGTGCGACCGAAACTGCTATTGTCGACCAGGAACTGCTTCTGGCGAAAGATCATATACGGAGCCGCCAGGCCCAAAGTCAACGAGGCAAGCGCCGACAAACCGATATAAACAATGTAGGCTCCGCGATAATCAGGGTAAAAGCCGAAACAGATGTTGCGGTGCGCTGAATTGCGGCTGTTGTATATGCGCGATCTGACAATTGCCCAAGGCATGATGACAAAAATGATCAAACCGACGACCGAGCTGAGTACCGGACTGAAATTGGCGCCGAGGGTGTAGAGAAGAAAAAGTGCGGCTCCGACCAGCCAGCCTTTCAGCAAAGTAATCGGGTTGGCCAGATAATCGAAGTTCATCCCTTCCAACTGGGTACAGCGATAAAAGTAGCTGCGCTTGCGCACTTTCGCCCAGGGCGAATAGATGCCGAGGGTGACTATCTTCAACAGGGTATTGACGATCCAGATACCGAAATATTCTTTTGCATCCCCACGGAAAACAAAATTGATCGACCGCGGTAGCTGTCTCTCAGCCGGCACTGAAGCGGCCCTCGTTTGCGCTGCAGGCGACTCAGACCTCCTCTCCGAATCTGGGGCCGGTTGCGGAGCAGCAGCGGGCGTTACCGCTTCAGCCATACTGAAGCCCTGGCCACACTGCGGGCATTTCACCCGCGTAACCTTTGCCGGGACCTTTGCTTCTGCCATCTTTTTGCTGTAGCCACAATGTGGGCAGCGGATCAGAACCTGGGACATTTCACCCCTTTCTTTGAGAGTCTGAGGCTAAAGTTCTCAAATAAAAAGATTAACCCCTGCTCATTTTACAGGCAAGGTTCTTAATAATTTTCTTTTGAAAGATTTCATGGGATTGCTGAAACATAAACTCCAAACAGGTTCCACGGGCAAAAGAGCGGTTATTTTCCTTTTCAAAAATTATTTTTCTCTTTTTTTAGTGGAAAATAGCCTGAAGAAATCACTGCAAAAACAAAACACCGCAACATTGGTTGCAACGCAACCAAAGCTACCCACTCCACGGAGCGCCCTATTTCACGCGCCTCCAGCCGTATACCAAAAACAAAGCGCAACCATAGTTGCAATTAAGCAGCGCCAACAAATCGGACAAAACAATCTATTCTTATTTATTTTCATACAGTTAGACGCAAATCCATCCCTTGGCACTCAACTTGCCGTAGTTTTTTCTACAAAGCAAAAAAATTTCAACCGACAAAAACAGAGATTGAAAACAAACCCTACTACCAAAATGAAAAGTAAAACTTATAGACAAATTACAATCACTGATAGTCGGACTTATTGGCGACAGCAAAATATCAACGACTGCCGAATAGAGGATTGGCAGAAAAGAAAAAACCTCGATAGCAAGAAACACCTGGTTCATTAAATACTAACCAAGCCAAAAAGGAGAAAGCGAATGAAAATTGCCAAGAAACTAACTGCCACAGTTTTGGGCCTGACCTTCTGCGCCGGCATGGCCAACGCAGGAGTCATCAGCAACTGGAATACCGCCAACGTCACAACCGACGCCGGTCCTTATGCCGTCGAAGAGCTCTACCAGAGCACCCTGTTCACCGACAGCAGTAAAACCGACAGCAACGGTTTCATCGGTTGGGAAGAGTCCGACGTGCAGGCACCGGGCATGAAAGTTGTCACCGATGATGTCACCGGCAGCAGCTGCATCATGACCTCCGGCTACAACCCTGAGCTGGGTGTTGACGTTACCAAGCAGTGCGAAGACGGTCTGAAATCGAGCAAGCGCTTCAAGCTTAAAGGCACTGTAAGTGGCGCACCAATGGACATCATCTTTGATGTTGCTGATGGTGCTGACACCGCATACAAAGTTCTTCACAAGCTCAGCGACTACGTCGACTCTGAGGACTGGGCAGGGTTCACCCTCCAACTTGGCTTCACTGTTGACGGTCAGTTCGTTTCTTCGACCGCCAACGACGGCCTCGGCTTCAGTGACTCCAACGGCAACGTTTTCCTCGGTACCGTTTCTTCCAACGACATTAAAGCTGAAGTCCTGTCCGGCTACTTCTCCCAAGGTCTGGCTGGCCCTATTGACAAGTGGCACCCGGAAAGCGGTTACTTCGACACCACAACCCGCATGGGCTACGAACTGACCGCAACCGAAGACAGCATCGTCACCGGCGCCACCATCGGTAAATACGAAGAGCTGTTCGGTCCCTGGAACACCATCTACGACATCCCGACCGCTATCCTCTGGGACGACGATTCCGACCCGAGCACCGACGACCTGCTGATGGCCAACTGCGCAGGCACCTTCAACGAAACCGACAACACTTGTGTTGATGCAGCTGGCGAGAATGCCTGGGTCACCTATCGCACACTGCCGATTCTGGTAGACGGTGTTGCCAGCGCTTCCGACGGCGTCGCAAAACCGGTCACTCAAGCTGTTGTCGAAACATGGCTCACCACGACCGATGACAATGGAAATCTTGCTTACCACACTGACCCGATCGAAGATCTGGCGAACCTCGGCCTGACCTACTGGCTCACCATCGGAGACACCAGCGGCTGGCCGGTCCAGAGCTTCACCATGCGCTTCATCCCGATCGCTGTTCAATAAACGACCTTGTTAAAAAAACAGCCGCTGCCAAAATTTCGGCAGCGGCTGAGAAATCTTGCCGTTAATACTCCTTCATCAGTTTAACGCAAGACAGAAAAGCCGGGAGAGCCTCCACCTCCCGGCTTTTATTTTCTTCGCCACTGCCGCAATGCTATACTCCCTGCTCATTCACCATCAACCGAGGGAAACAACATGCGCCGCAAGCTGATCCTGTTTATCCTGCTGCTTCTGCCGTTCAACCTTTTCGCCGCCGAAAATCCCTGGACCCACAATCTTTATTTCGAAAACGATCTGTTCTTCGGCACCGACAGCGATTACACCAACGGCGTCAAATACTCATTCATTTCGCCCGACCTCGCCCCGGACGCCCCCGTTAACGTCACCGGGAAAATACCGCGCACTGCGCTTAATTTCATCCATAACCTGCCACTGATCAAGAACGCGCCAGCCGAGACGGGACACAAGCTGGAATTTGGTCTGGGGCAGAATATGTACACGCCACGCGATATCAGCCGATACGATTTAATCGAAGATGATCGGCCTTACGCTGGCTACAGCTACCTGTCGACCTCCTATCACCGCAAAAGTGAAGACGGCGATGGCTGGAGCCAGATGGATACGCTCGAGGTCCAGCTCGGCATTGTCGGCCCTTCTTCGTTGGCCGAGCAGTCACAAAAGTTCGTCCATCGCGTGCGCGCTCTGCAGCGACCCAACGGCTGGGATCATCAACTGGAAGACGAGCCGGCGCTGCTGCTCGCCTTCGAGCGCAAGTGGCTTTATCATCCTACTTACCGACAAAAATTCTGCACCGACCTGATCGGTCATGCAGGACTGGCTATCGGCAACGTCATGACTTACCTCAACGCTGGCGGCGAAGTGCGCTTCGGCTGGAATATCCCGCGGAGTTTCTCCGTTTCGCAGATCCGCCCGGCTGGCAGCAATTGGCTAACCACCACCCGTGGCTTCAGCAGCTACCTTTTCGCCGCCGTCAACGGCCGCGCCGTGCTGCTCGATATTTTCCTCGACGGCAACAACTTTCGCGACAGCCACAGTGTCGACAAAGAACCACTGGTCGCCGACCTGATGACCGGCATCACCGTCCGCTATCAACGCGTGTCCTTCAGCTTTGCCTACACCCACCGCACTCGTGAATTTAAGCGACAACCGGAACATCACGGCTTCGGTTCAATGACTTTGAGTTACGTTTTTTAGCGCAAAAACATATCCACGGTAGGGTTCTGAGCCATCATTGAAAGGATATCTGCCGCCCGGATGGCGGCAGCTGAGTCCCACGGACGAGTTTATGCGGCCCTGGCAAATGAAGTGGGCGAACCCGGCACACAAACACCAAGCCGATTGGTTTTTCCCGCCAGCTTTGCTAATCTGACTTTTTACGTGCAATGAAAAGGAGAGGTTATGAACTCACAGGATAAAATTCTTCGCAGCGGCTTCGCCCTGTTCAGCCTGATTACATCCTTCCTGTTCGTCTACTACGCCGTCACCATTTTCACCGGCGAGACAGGTTCTCAGCATCTGAAAATTTTTGCTTACGTCACCGGCGGCTACGGCCTGATGAACACCTACATTCTCAGCTGGGCCTGGCGCACCCAAGTTGGGTGGACAATGGCCGCCAACACCGTTATTTCCGTCTGCTTCTTCGGCGTCTTCCTGATGGACATGTTGCGCGGCGGCCTGCAGGACAGCAAACAGATCGCCGTACTGGTCGGGCTGGCGGTGGTGCTGGGTATCAACTGGTACACTATCAGAAAACTGAACCAGTAAAAGACAACGACCTGCCGACGAGGAGAGCTGTGACTAGAGACCAAATCCTGACAGCGCTCAAACAGGACCACCTCTTCGACCTGTTGATCATCGGTGCCGGTGCCACCGGCTGTGGCATTGCCGTCGACGCCGCGGCACGTGGATTCAAAGTCGCTCTGCTCGACAAGCAGGACATCGCCGAGGGGACCAGCAGCCGCAGCACCAAACTGGTTCACGGCGGCGTGCGCTACCTGGAGAAGGCGGTCAAACATCTCGACCGCGAACAGTACGACCTGGTCAGGGAGGGCCTGCATGAACGTGGCATCCTGCTGAAAAATGCGCCGCATCTTTCCAACAAAATCATCTTCATCACCCCACTCTATAAATGGCTCGACGTTCCCATGGTGTTCGCCGGCCTGAAACTGTACGACTTTCTATCCGGCAAAATGCGCCTCGGCAGCAGCCGCCTGCTCAGCCGCAAAGAGACCCTCGAACGTTTCCCGGCGATCAAGGCACAAGGCCTGAAGGCGAGCATTCTTTACTACGACGGCCAATTTAACGATGCCCGCATGGCGGTTTCGCTCGCCCGCACCGCCGAGCAACAGGGTGCGATCATCGGCAACCATATCGAAGTGGTCGATCTGCTGAAAGAGAACGGAAAAGTCTGCGGCGTCAAAGCGAAGGACACTATCAGTGGCGCGAGCTGGGCCATCAAGGCAAAAGGCGTCATCAACGCCACCGGTCCCTTCAGCGATGCGATCCGTAAAATGGACGATCCGGCCGTTGAGCCTGTCATCACCGTCAGCTCCGGCATCCACATCGTCCTCGACAAAAGCTTCGCGCCGCCGGCGAACGGCTTGATGATTCCAGAAACCGAAGATGGCCGCGTGCTTTTTGTTCTGCCCTGGCAGGGGCACGCGCTGGTCGGTACCACTGACGAACCTGCTGAAATCAGCGATCATCCGAGAGTGAGCGATGCGGATATCGCTTACCTGCTACGTCACGTCGGCAATTACTTCAACCTGAAACCGACCCGCACCGATGTCAAGGCGACCTGGTCGGGGCTGCGGCCACTGGTCTCCGATCCACAAGCGGTCGACACGTCTAACCTGGTGCGCGACCATGTGATCTCGATGAGCGAAAATGGCCTGCTGAGCATCCTTGGCGGCAAATGGACCAGCTACCGCCGCATGGCCGAAGACACTATCGATCAGGCGATCATCGGCTGGCGCTTGCAGGCCAAGCGGCCTTGCAGCACGGAGCAGAGTCCGATCATCGGAGGCGCTCACTACGACCCTCGTGACGTGCAGAAACTGAACAGCAGCTTCGGTTTTGATGACGAGGTCAGCAACAACCTGAACCATTCCTATGGCGATCAGGCTCTCATGCTGGCAGAAGAAGGTCGTGAGGCAGACCTGAACAGGCGCTTGCACCCGAATCACCCTTACATTGAAGCAGAGGTGCTGTTCGCTGCGCGGCACGAATTCGCCCTTCGCGCCATCGATGTGCTGGCCCGCCGTACGCCGCTGGCGTTGATCGACCAATCGGCTTCGCTGCAAGTGCTCCCCCGCGTTATCGAAATCATGGCTAAAGAGTTGGGCTGGGATCAGCAACGACGCGACACTGAGCGCGATCTCGCCATTCGTCGCCTTGAGGATGCTCTTTAATATTCCAGGCAACAAATGCCAGCCTCAGCGATCAATGCTATTATTTACAGAGCATGAATCTCGAAATACCCGCTGTCACTTTCAAGGCTCATTACCAGCAGCCTTGAGACACATCTCTATCGGAGCGAACCAATGGCTAACTACATTGCCGCGATCGACCAGGGAACGACCAGCTCCCGCTGCATGATTTTCAACCACGCCGGAGAACCGGTTTCCAGCCACCAGCTTGAGCATGAGCAGATTTACCCCAAACCAGGCTGGGTCGAGCACGATGCCGTTGAAATCTGGTCACGCACCGAAGAGGTCATCCGCACTGCGATGAAAAAAGTGGAACTGTCCGCAACCGACATCGCCGCGATCGGTGTTACCAACCAGCGCGAAACCACCGTTGTCTGGGACAAAAAAACCGGCCAGCCTTACTACAACGCTATCGTCTGGCAGGACACACGAACCGACAGGATTTGCAACGAGCTGATGGGCGACGTGGGGCAGGACCGCCTGCGCGAAAAAACCGGCCTGCCGCTGGCAACCTACTTCTCCGGACCGAAAATCAGCTGGATTCTTGATAACGTCGCAGGCGTGCGCCAAGCCGCCGAACGGGGCGACGCCCTGTTCGGCACCATGGACAGCTGGATTATCTGGAAGCTGACCGGTGTCCATGTAACCGACGTGACCAATGCCTCTCGCACCATGCTAATGGACCTTGAATCCTGCGACTGGGACGATGAAATCCTCGAGCTGATGAATATCCCCAGGCAGATGCTGCCAAGCATCCGCCCCTCGAGCGATCCTGAAATTTACGGTGAAACTTCGACCGATGGCCCTTTCAGTGGCGTTATCCCGGTTTGTGGCGACCTTGGTGACCAGCAGGCAGCAACCGTCGGCCAGACCTGCTTTGACATTGGAGAAGCTAAAAACACCTACGGCACCGGCTGCTTCATGCTGCTCAATACCGGCACAGAAATCGTTCAATCTAAAAACGGGCTGCTGACCACCCCCTGCTACAAGTTCGGCAACGAGCCGACCGTGTATGCCCTGGAAGGCTCTATCGCCATCGCCGGTGCAGTCGTACAGTGGCTGCGAGATCAGCTGCAACTGATTGAACATGCCGAAGAGATCGAAGCTCTCGCCTTCAGTGTTGAAGATAACGGCGGCATGTACTTCGTTCCTGCCTTCTCTGGCCTGTTTGCCCCCTACTGGAAGAGTAACGCACGCGGCGCTATTGTCGGCATGACCCGTTACGTGACCCGTGGCCATTTTGCCCGCGCCGCCCTGGAAGCAGTTGCCTACCAGACACGAGAAATCCTTGACGCCATGGAAGCCGATTCCGGAGTAAAATTGCAGGCCCTGAAAGTTGATGGCGGCATGGTCGCGAACGAACTGCTGATGCAATACCAGGCCCATGTCCTTGGCGTTCCGGTAACTCGACCCAAGGTCGCTGAAAGTACTGCGCTGGGCGCCGCATACGCCGCCGGGCTGGCTGTCGAGTTCTGGAAGAACACTGCAGAGATGCGTCAGAACTGGGGCATCGACAAGACCTGGCACCCCTCAGAAGAAGATACAGCACGTACCGCGAACTACAGAATGTGGAAAAAGGCAGTTACCCGCACCTTCGACTGGATTGAATAGCCCCTTATGCGTTCATGGTTTTTTTATTCACACATGAATAAAAAAACCATGAACGCTTTCCAAAAAATCCGACAATTATACGCCTTTCCAATAACTTAGCCTAAAAAAAGCAGAAGCAAAAATTGGTATTCAATTTGCTCTACTTTCCTGCAATAACCGACTAGAGTAAAATAAACATCTGCTGGCAGTTCTGCCTGCATGAAATTAGAGGACTGCTCATGGAAACCAACGACAGAAGGCAACCGGAACGAAAAGCCGCAAGCGAAGGCAACTTCTATCCGGAGAAACAAAACGTTATCGGCCCCGGTATGAATGCACGGATTCAGCGCCTGCGCAAACAAACGGTCGAAACCGAGCCGAGCCTGTCGATCGAACGTGCTCTGCACGAGACCGCTTTCTACAAAGAAAACTACGGTAAATATTCGATTCCAGTCTTACGTGCGCTCAACTTCCTCGATCACTGCCAGAAAAAAACCATCTACATCGGCGATGACGAGCTGATCGTCGGCGAGCGCGGTCCGAAACCGAAAGCGGTGCCGACCTTCCCCGAACTGACTTGTCACAGCGTTGAGGACTTTCACGTTCTCAACACCCGCGATCAACAACGCTACAGCATCAGCCAGGAAGATATCGATACTTACGAGAAAGAGGTTATCCCCTACTGGCAGGGCCGCACCGTGCGCGAGCGAATTTTCGGCCACGTACCCCCGGAATGGCAGGCAGCCTACCAGGCAGGACTGTTCACCGAGTTCATGGAGCAGCGCGCGCCAGGCCACACGGCACTCGACGGCCAGATTTATCAGAAAGGGATGCTCGACTTCAAAAAGCAGATTGCCACAGAAATTGAACAGCTAGACTTTTTGAACGATCCGATCGCTGCAGACAAGCTTGAAGAGCTCAAGGCGATGGATATTTCCTGCGATGCAGTTATCCTGTTCGCCGAACGCCATGCCGAGATGGCCGAACGGATGGCGGCCGAAACCAGCGATCCGCAGCGCGCTGCAGAGTTGAAAAAGATTGCCGAAGTCTGCCGCTACGTCCCGACCAACAAACCGCGCACTTTCCACGAGGCGATCCAGATGTACTGGTTCGTGCATCTGGGCACCATCACCGAATTGAACGGCTGGGACGCTATGAACCCCGGCCATTTCGACCAGCACCTGGCACCTTTCTACAACGCGGAAATTGCCGCCGGCACCCTGACTCGCGAGCAGGCCAAAGAGCTGCTCTGCTGTTTCTGGATCAAGGTCAACAACCACCCGGCACCACCGAAGGTCGGCATCACCGCCCGCGAAAGCGGTACCTACAATGACTTCACCAATCTCAACATCGGTGGCATCACCTCCGACGGCAAAGATGGCGTCAGCGAGGTTTCCTACATCATGCTGGAGATCGTCGAGGAACTGCACATCCTGCAGCCGGGCAATGCGGTGCATATCAGCAAAGTCACCCCGGATCGTTTCCTGGAGGCGGCCTGCAAGGTGATCCGCCAGGGTCACGGCTATCCGTCGATCTTCAATCCCGATATCTACGTACAGGAATTGGTACGTCAGGGAAAATCGCTGAAAGATGCCCGCGAAGGGGGCTGCAGCGGTTGTATCGAAGTCGGCGCTTTTGGTAAAGAGGCCTTCATCCTCACCGGCTACCTGAACGTGCCGAAGATCCTCGAAGTCACGCTGAACAACGGCATCGACCCGGTCACCGGCGACAAGGTCGGCATCGAAACCGGAGATCCACGCGAATTCAAAACTTACGATGAACTGTACGAGGCTTTCGTCAAGCAACTGAACTACATCGTCGACCTGAAAATCCGCGTCAGCAACTACATCGACCGGATGTTCGCCAAGTATGCCCCGGCGCCATTTTTGTCGGTGGTGATCGAAGACTGCATCAGCAAGGGGCGCGACTACTACGATGCCGGCCCGCGCTACAACACCAACTACATCCAGTGCACCGGCCTCGGCACCGTCACCGACAGTCTGTCGACGCTGAAGAAACATGTCTTCGAAAACGAAACTTTCAGCATGGATCGGGTACTAAGCGCGGTGGCAAAAGATTTCGAGGAGGAAGAATTCCTGCGCCAGACGATCATCAACAAGACGCCTTTCTTCGGCAATGACGATGATTACGCTGATGACATCGCCCTGCGGGTCTACGCCGACCTGCTCGCCGCCATCGATGGCAAACCGAACACCAAGGGAGAGACATTTCACCTCAACATGCTCTCGACCACTTGCCACATCTACTTCGGCAAAGTGATGGGCGCTACCCCCAATGGTCGTTTTGCCGGAAAATCGATCTCCGACGGCACCTCTCCCTCGCACGGTGCCGACACCAAAGGACCTTCAGCGGTGGTTCGTTCGTTGACCAAACTGGATCACACCATGAGCGGGGGCACCCTGCTGAACCAGCGGTTCCTGCCGAGCCTGCTGAAGCGGGATGAGGACATCAAGAAGCTGGCGGCGTTGATCCGTAGCTACTTCAGTATGGGCGGGCACCATATTCAGTTCAATATTGTCGATACGGCAACGCTCAAAGCAGCGCAGGAGACGCCGGAAGATTACAAGGACTTGCTGGTGCGGATGGCGGGGTATAGTGATTATTTCAATGATATGAACGAGGATCTGCAACAGGAAGTGATCGAGCGCACCGAGAACGAGGCGTTCTAACGACTCACCGCTTTCGCCTTTGATCTTCCCCCCATTTGCCACCGCTGGAACGGAGCAGTTTATTGGCGAATAAGCGAGGAATGTTTGAGGGCTTCAGCCCGAGTTTTGCGAGCGCGCCAAGCAACTGCGGAGTGGAAGGAACCTGCTGAAAGCAGGCGGGGGCATTCGGGGCGTCTTCTTTTGGTTCGTTTTCTTGGACGAGCAAGAAAATGAAGTCGGCTGGCGGGCCGAAACCCGCCGGTTTGAATTTGATTGTTTCATCTAAAATCACAAACAAAGACAAGGTCGCGGGGTTGCGCCCCCGCCCGTCGCCTCACTCTTTTGTAACGCCACAAAAGAGTAAGCAGAAAAAGGCGCCCGACCTCCTTGCCCTGCGGGTTCCCTCCATTGCGCTTACGTTTTGCGGCGAAGAAAAAAACTCGCTACGCTCAAACATTTTTCGTCAAAGACCCCGCAAAACTAAGCTACATTCTGGCTGCGTCACACGGGATCGAAAAATCAAAAACGTTAAGGCACACCATGCAATCCGCTCTTACTTTTGACATCAAGCGTTACGCCATCAACGACGGCCCGGGTATCCGGGTGACCATTTTCCTCAAAGGTTGCCCGCTCAACTGCCGCTGGTGCCACAACCCGGAAAGCATCTCGCCACAGGTGCAGAAACTGTTCACCCGCAGCAAATGCATCGGCTGTGGCGAATGCGTCAAAGTGTGTCCGACGGAAGCTTGCAGACTAACTGCCGAGGGCATTATCACCGACAAAGAGCTCTGCACGCTCTGCGGCAAATGTGCCGAAGTCTGCCCGACGCTGGCAATTGAAATGTCAGGCCAGCAGCAGACCGTCGCCGAACTGCTGGAAATCATCGAAAAAGAGCGGCCCTTTTTTAACCAGTCTGGTGGCGGAGTTACCTTTTCCGGCGGAGAGCCGTTGCTCTATCCGGATTTTCTCTGTGAAATTCTCAATGCCTGTGGCGAGCGAAATATTCATCGCTGCATCGACACGGCCGGGCTGGTAAAAACCGAAACCCTGCTCGAAGTCGCCAAACGGACCGACCTGTTCTTGTTTGACCTCAAACATATGAACTCTGACAAGCATAAAGAGTGGACCGGGGTCGGCAATGAACTGATCTTGCAGAACCTTTACGCACTGGCAGAGTCTGGCGCCGACATTCAGATTCGCATTCCACTGATTGAAGGGGTTAATGCCGACACTGAAAACTTAACAGCCATGGCCACTTATGTTGCCAATCTTCCGGGCAAAAAAAAGCCGGTGAGTTTGCTTCCCTATCACAACATTGCGACCGGCAAAGATCAGAAACTTGGCCAGATACGGGATATGTCCGGAATGGAAGAGCCAAGCGCAGAAAAGATCAATAAGACTATCAAGCTTTTTGCACAGTACGATCTCGTCGCAACCGTTGGTGGGTAAGCAGTTTATTCACTTGCAAATATCCCGGCAGACATTTTATGCCTTAACGCATAAAACACAGCTGCGTTGCAAAGAAAACACAATTCTCCGCAGTGCAGAAGAAACCAGTAAAACCTTTTTTTCTCACAATAACACCTGCAAGCAGCTAATATTTCACTGCAATTTAATTTGTTAGTAAATATAAATGAAAAACAACATTCCTTGGCATCACCCTTGCTCAGCAAAGCTGCGTATACATTTTGTCGTATTGGCGTCTAAGGAGAAAGCATGACCAGTGACAGCAGTTGTGATTTTCGTAATGAGGACAAACAGCTCAAGGTTGGCAACCAGGTCAAAGCTTACTGGTGTAAAGATGGCTTTTACTACCAGGGCGAAGGGATCATCACGCAACTTCAGCGGGATAATGTGACCGTTCAGTTGCAGGAGCGCGTTGCCTGGAGCGACGACTACACTGCCGGCCGCAGCATCCGCTTGCCACGGATCAACGACAGTGTCCGCTGGAACGCCCGCAACTGCGTTCGTCCCTTGAAAAAAGTGGGCAAAAAGCATTAAATTACCCACCGTCCATCAGCTTCAAACGGGAGCGGCCAACATGGTCGCTCCTTTTTTATTTATCTGTTGCGGGAATGACTAGCTTTGAAGGCAGAAAACAAAGAACTCACATATTTCAAAATATTTCTCTTCTGGCTACCGCTGGCGGCGACCTGGTTGATGATGGCGGTCGAGGGACCGTTCCTTGCGGCGGTCATTGCCCGCATGGCAGAAGAGAAACTGAACCTTGCCGCCTACGGCGTGGCTTACGCATTTGGCCTGGTGGCGGAGTCACCGGTGATCATGCTGATGAGTGCCAGTACCGCGCTCTGTCAGGATGCGCTCAGTTACCGTCGACTGCGCAACTTCACTCTCTGGCTCTGCCTCGCCGTCACTCTTTTACTCGGACTGTTTCTGCTGCCGCCGGTTTTCAGTTTCTTTGCCGAAAAGTTGCTTGGCCTCTCGCAGGATATCGCCGCCCACACCCACCGTGCGCTGGTCTGGCTGTTGCCCTGGGCGCCGGCAATCGGATTACGCCGTTTTTACCAGGGCATCCTGATCTCCGCGCACAAAACCCGCCGCGTTGCGCTGGCGACAATTTTTCGCCTGGGCGGCATGGCTGGAACAGCCTTGCTGCTGTTTTACTACAGCGATTTCAATGGAGCAGAAGTCGGCACCCTGTCACTCTCCATCGGGGTCACTGCCGAAGCGATATTCACTCGCTACCTGGCCTCCGCCGCGATCGATGAAACACTGCAGAAAAAACCGGCTGCCGAAGGCAAGCAGATGAGCTACCGGCAGATCTGGGACTATTACCTGCCACTGGCGCTGACCCCATTTATCGGCCTGTCGATCCACCCACTGGTCACTTTCTTTCTCGGCAAAAGCCGGGATGCTCTCGATTCTTTGGCGGTAATGCCGGTGATCTACGGGCTGACCTTCGTCTTTCGTGCCTTGGGGCTATCGTACCAGGAGGTTGTCATCGCCCTGATCGGTGAAGACAAGGCCAACTACCGCAAGGCACGTAACTTCGCAGTCTGCCTCGGCCTGTCGACCAGTTGCGCACTGAGCCTGATCGCCTTTACCCCGCTGGCCGAACTCTGGTTCCGCGACCTGTCGGGTCTCAGTCAGCACCTCAGCGACTTCGCCACCCCCGCGTTGCAGATTATGGCCATTTTCCCGGCCTTCACCGTGCTGGTCTGCTGGCAACGGGCGATCCTGATCGACGGTCGCATCACCCGTCCGGTGTCGATTGCAACAGCAGTGGAAGCGTCGGGAATATTCTCCCTTTTGACATTATCAATGTTATATTTCCCGATCCCCGGCGCTGTCGCGGCATCGATCGCCTATGCCGTCGGGCGGTTGCTCGCAGTCCTGCTGTTGCAAAAACCGGTCAACAGGCAGGTGAAGGTCAATTTCGTACAAGATTGAAAACGAGGCAGCCGTTAGGCTGGAGCGAACTCGAAACAGAAAGATTTCTATTGTGTCAGACCTGAATCAGAATACCGCGAAATCTGCAACCGGAGCCTGGTTTGTCCTCGGCGCCGCTCTGCTCTGGGGCACCACGGGAACCGCTCAAGCCTTTGCTCCAAGCGGATTCGACCCGAAAATCATCGGCACCTTGCGTTTGCTTGTTGGAGGAATCGCCCTGCTTATACTCGCGGTTTCCCGGCGGGAACTGGGTCAACTATCAGACTGGCAGTGGCGCCCCGTTTTACTGGCGGCGGCCTTCACCGCCTGCTACCAGATCAGCTTCTTTGCCGCTGTCGCCAAAACCGGCGTCGCTATCGGTACCGTGGTCGGCATCGGTAGCGCGCCAATTGCCGGCGGCCTGCTGGGACGTATTTTCCGCGGCGAACAACTTGACCGGCGCTGGCTGCTGGCAACACTTCTGGCGATCTTCGGCTGCGCCTTACTCAGTCTGGCCAATGGCGGCGCGGTGACAATAGACTTGTTTGGTATTTTTCTGGCGATTATCGCCGGCGCGGCCTATGCCGCCTACACCCTGGTGATCAAAGGGCTGCTGCAAAAGCACAGCCCCAACGCCGTCATGGCCGTCGTCGTTTGTGTCGGCGCGGTCATGCTCTCACCGACCCTGGTCAATTGCGACCTGCAATGGCTGATGCAACCACGCTCCATCGCAGTCGTCCTGCACCTGGGTCTGGCGACCATGGCACTGTCCTACTGGCTCTTCGCCCGCGGCCTGCAAACGGTGCAGGTGGCGACCGCAACCACTCTTTCGCTCGCAGAGCCGATGACAGCGGCAACCTTGGGCATTGTCGTGCTTGGCGAACAGATGAACCCGCAGGCCTTCAGCGGAATTTTGCTAATTTTCCTGGGTCTGGCGGCGCTGGTACTACGCATACGACGCTAGAAATAAGCTCAAACAGCATCGCCTTTGTCAACCGACAGACAAATTTCACGTTCTATCTATTACCACCCTTACTTTTTCGGCTCCATATCCCGTAAGCATGAAAGAGAGGTAGAAAATGAAAAGTCTGTACGTTGCCATCCTGTTGTCCCTGTCGTTGATTGTCGTCGCTTTCGCCCATCACCCTGCTGAAGACATGGTCGATGAGGAAGTCTACGCCATGATCGATGCCCTGGTCGCCGACACTCCACACGCTGACCTCACATTTGACGAGGAGATGGGGGAGGTCACAACCACCATCACCACCGAAAGCGTCGGCACCGCTGACCTGCTGATCATGGACGGTCTGCTCGACGATGTGGCCCTGCTCGACGGTGACGTCACTATGACCATCGAGTTTCCGGAAGAAGTCGTAGAAGAGCAATTATTCAAAACCATTGAAGAGTTGAACGGAACCCAGAAAAAGGGAGAGAACTACTACAAGAAATGGCGCGATTGGGGTCCGCCGGTGAAGATTACGATTGTTCAGCAGATCGATTGACCTGCTGCTGGTTAGAGCAAAAAGAGCTGCCGGACGAAATGTCCGGCAGCTCTTTTCAGTTCTTCAAGATTACTAACGGTAACAACAGCTACCGGCGCCGGATTAAACCGGCACCGGTATTTTTCAATCATGTTATTTCCTAATCAAGGCTGCCGCCACTATCGCCGTCACCAGCATCGGAACTGGACCCATCATCTTCAAGGAGATCATCCAAAATGGTGCCATCGTAACCGATGGTCCCTTCAGGCACGGTCCCGTCAGCCCAATTGGCCTCGAAGACCGGGGGCAGAATACGGCGGAAAACGATGTCACTACCATCTTCGCCCTCATCCAGCCAGCTGGCGTAGAAACGGGAGCCGTCCGGAGTCTCTCGCAGCTGGACCTCACCCTGTTCCTGATCCCCCTTGGCCATGTAATCCCAGCGGTAAACTGTTTCGTCAGCCAAACCACCATCGCTGTCGGGATTTACCTCCCACTCACGCAGGTAGTAGGTCTCACCCATGTCCACAGAAACGCTCCACCAAAGGTCTTGAGGCGCGGGTTCTTCCTGCTCACCGGTGATCGGATCCTTGATCGGGTTGGTGCTGGTTCCATAGGCTACGTAGAACACGCTCTTGTTTTGCTCGTCCTCCGGAAGACCTGTTTTGACACCACCGGCCTTAATGGTGCCCGGCACTGCCACGATACGCGGCTCGATGACCGACTGCTTGTGGTTCGGCAGCTGAGACAGGTTGCGCATTGCCTCATACTCACCGGCTGCGTAAGTGCTGCACTCTTCTACCTTGGTACCAGCTTCCTGGGTACCACTCGGATAGGTCCAGGTCCGGCAGTGCTCGACTCCTGTTCCGCCAAGTGAAGCGGGAGCAGTCGTCCAGGTCTGGCCACCGTCATAGGAACGGCGAATATAGAAGTCATAGTGATCATGACCGTTACGGGCAGCGGCCCAGTTGGCAGTGTAGCTGAAGCCACAGGTGACCCAGTCGCCGCGAAGAGAACCACGGTGAGCCCGGGCATCGTCGTAAGGGTTCTCTACAGTCAGATCGGTGGTATTGACTAACCCACTCTCATCATATCTTCTGGTCCCGGTCGGGTCCTTCAGATTATCCTCGGTCTGAATCCACTCGACAACTTTGACCGCACCCCAGGCATCATCCTGCTCGGGATCACCAGCACTGTCGGTTGTCACTGTCGGCGTTACAGAACTCACGTTCTGTACGCCGTCAGCGTAGTAGCCCTGACCACTGGCATCGTCGACAACCCACTCACCAACAATTCGCTCGGGGCTGTAGGGGTTGATCCAGTTACCTTTCACATCCTTGATGCTGAAGCCAAGAACAACAGTACCGGCATTGTTTTCATTTTTGAAAGGAACCTTCGTAGCACCAGCTGGAAGCTGCCAACGGCGCAGCAAGATATCCGAAGGACGACCTGCGCCGTCCGGTCCCTGCTTGTGAACCATCACCAGCGCAGTACCGGTCTTGCCAAAAGCACCGATCCCCTGCGGCATGAAGCGGCCACGGCGCGCATTTTCGTACGCAAGCTGAGGACGCTCCAGGTAGTCCTTGATCACAACCCCGTCCTCGTCCACCAAGTAAACCAGTTCGCCCTCATCGATGATATTGTTTTCGTTGACATCAATGAACTCAGGACGGTTGACGATCCGGCCAGCCGAAACCAAATCCGGCTCGAACATATCGAAGCTGTGGTAGATAACGTTCTTACCCTCTTCCGGGATGTAAGCGTCGGAGTTCGTATTGTCTTCTCCTCCACCCTCTTCTTCCGGCGGTCCGGCACCGGCACCCTTGGTTTCCTCGTAGGTAATGATCGTCCAAGCGCTGATGACCGGGTTGCCCTTGGCATCGTATTCACCCGTAGCGTAAGGCTGTAGGAAGATGTTGCCACGGCTGGCGCCGGTGTCGCCGTCCAGCAGGCGGCCATCTTCTGTAATAGCTACTTCCTTGAACTCCTCGTCATAGTTGGTAAATCCGTACCACCCACCATCAAGCAGACCGGGAACTTCAAGGGCATAGAGGTGAGTACCGTCACTATCCGCCGAAATAGCGTCGTCATTCGGAATGATGATGTAGTTGCCATCAGCATCTGTCTTTACAGTACCGTCTTCGTTTAATTCCACCCGAATATTGTCTTTGTTGATAACCTCGTTATCCGACAGGCGCACCGGCAACGAGCAGGGGATCAGAGCTTTGGGCCGATTTGACACCCATTCTTCGTCGGTATCTATATCAGCGAGATGATCGACCTCGCTTCCGGGCACGAAGTCCTCGTCTATCTTGGAGAAATCCCCCCAGGCGAGATAGCTGTACCAGATATCGGTTTTATGGCTGGTGGTCGCGCCGCCCCAACCAGGGCCCGGACCTACGGCCTTGCCAGGCTGCACGCCATTGGGGTCTTCCTGCCAGACCATGGCAAATCCGGCGCTGCCGGCAGAGGCTACAAAAATCTGGTTGACGTCACGGCGGCCGCTGGTCACGCGCTCAGGCTTGAACCAGACAATGTCACCGATCTCTTTGTCGGCCCAAAAGCCACCTAGCTTGATCTCATTGGCCGTTACGATCACACCACGGCAAACCCACAGAGCAGCAAAAGGAATTTCGCCGACTTCGGGAAAACCGTCCTCGGTGTAGTCGTGGCTGCGCTGCGGGCCGCCGACGCCCCAGATATCCTCGCCAATATACGATGGGTTGGGGGTTGCGGAGGGAACCGGGTTGCCTTCATCATCGAGAACCGGGTCGCCGTTTTCGTCAACTGCACCCAGGAATTCTGGTTCAGCATAACCGGGCTTACCGCCCTTAGCGTACTTGCTCGACCAGGCAACGAGTATTTTGTTACCCCTGACCTGGAATACGGGTTTTTTGGTGGAACCGTAGTAGGGTTCGCCGTTAGCCAATGTGAACGAGCTTAGGTCGCCGGAGCGAGACAGGTTTTTGCGCTTCCAAGTATTTCCATCGTCTCGAGAGACCGCGGCCCAGGTATCTGCACCACCAGTAACGGGATCGTCGTCGGTATAGGTGACGATAATCGGCTTGGCATGTGTGTTCGGATCGATTGTGCCGTTTCCTACCAAGTCAATGGAGTTGCCATCCGCATCGTTATAAACGATTCCATCTGCATCAACAGGGTCTCCATTCGCCTTCTTGGCCGGGAACCAGACTGTCATGATATTCATTTTGGCCTTGCTGCTGGCCAGATCCGGCGTTTTGGAAATATTTTTGCGGAACATCGAATTGTTGACGGTGTCGGCTAGATGAGTTTGAGCATCCTCGGGATACACTTCAACCAGATCAACCCCTAGTGAAGAAGCCTGAAAAATGGCTTCGTCGATAATGGCATCGATTTCTTCTGTGCTGTCAAAGTTCAAACTCGAGTAACCGAGATTGCCCATTGCGGTTTCAAACGCTTTGACAACATCAGCAGTAATGGTAATTCCATCTTTCGGGTAAGCGTTACTATCCAAGCTCTGTAGCAGGCGCGCCATGTTGGTGACATTTTCGTCTTCAACATCGGACAACGGATAGAAATCGAGCGGTGAAATTTTGTGGTCGGCAACAGTGGTGCCGAGCAGATAGTTGCCAATCGACAGGGTCACCGATTCACCCGGGAAGAAATCGAAAGCACCTGCTTCATCGGTCAGGTTGCTGTGGGTCGGCGTGGTGAATGAGAGACCACCGACCGGGGAATCGATGAAGTGGCCACGGCTCGGGTGGGAGAGCATATAGCTGAACCACCAGCCTTTACCCATGCTTTCGAGTTCGATTTCGCTGAGCGACTCTTCATCGATGTCGCCGAACTCGGTATCGGCACCATCACCGGTGTAGGCCCAGGCAGCGGCTTCGGCGATGACGTTGCCGCTGGCATCGAATTTCTCCCCAGCGACATGAACAGCGATATTCTGTACCCGTAAATCGGAATAAGGTTCGCCCCAGGAAAAGCCCATGTCTGTTTCAAGGTCGAGGACCAGAACATTGCTTCCTTCGGCATTTTGATAGGGTTCTTTGTAATTAAAACGGCCGGGAATCAAATTCCCTTTTCTGGTCGCCGGAACGGGATCGTTACCGACATAAATATGGAAGGTTTTCAGCTGCCAATCATCGACTCCATCGAGCCGCAGTTGAAATTTGTCGCCGGTGTTCCAGACGCTGACGACGCCAATCCGTTCAAAAGTCTGTGTGATAAGTGGGGCCTGAACCAGGCCGGGCCCTTCGTTGTGTGCAGCAAAGGCTGTGGCCGCATAAAGTAACAATAGTAACGCGAAAATGATACTAAACCTTCTTTTCATAATGAATCTCCCCAGGGCAAGCAAACAATTTGCATGGCAACTTTTCATTTCGCGGGATTACTTTTCATTTCGCTAAAACCGAGCGACCACCTTAATTAACTTCTCCTTTCCATTCAGGCCACCCCTCCTAAAAATCCGTATTTTGGTTATAATTCAAGAACTTAAAGACATTTTTTATTCAACATAAATTATGCGAAAATCACACCAAGGCAAAATCGGAAACAAATACGATGATTTGCTCGGGAAGCGCTTTATAAAACACCTCAATGTAAAGTATTACGACAATCGCCTTACTCCATCTCTAAATGTTATAAAGGCCACAATAAAGAACCAGAAGATGAAGATTAGAATGTAAAAAAGCCGGACCGATTGATATCGATCCGGCTTAAAGCTGCAATGTTTTGTGAGCGGCTGAAAAGGTTCAGTAGAGCTATAATTTTAGCAAGTCAAAGCGTTAGCGGTTTTTCTTGTTAATTTTCCTTACAGCCTTATCACTTGTCTCTTTTCCGTTAGTTCCTTTGGCACATTTTGTCGATCTTGGCTTAGCCTTTAATCCTTTATTGCTCTGTTTCTCGGCAGCCAGACCGGCTGTTGCCAGAGAGAAAACAAAACACAGCATCGTCAAAAAGAGTGTTATTTTCTTCATAATTTATCTTTCCATTTAGTTTGTTAAAAACGGTTCTGCCCGTCCAGGTTGGTTCACAGCTCGGACTTGTCTTCCAGAACCGGCGCGTCTTCTTCTCGCATGCCCTTTTTAAAGTCTCGCAAGCCCTGCCCAAGGGCACTGCCAACCTGGGGCAGTTTGCCGGCGCCAAAAACCACCATAACGAGCACAAGGATGATCAACATTTCCGTGGTACCAAGTCCGAACATAAATACTCCTGCTAGCCCAAGCGGACAGTAACACCAAAGTGCGACTGTCCGCCTTTGAAGATTAAAACTCAAACATCAGGTTCGATTTAGCGGGGATGACGCCCTTTGACAGAGTGGCACTCGGTACACTCCATCTTACCAGAGGCATTTTTCAAGCCACCCTCTGCGACTGGAGCTGACACGTGACACTCATAGCAGCCGGCATAATTCTTATCCGGTGCCCAGGCTGCCGGCATTAACCCAGCTAAATAATCATTGATCAATT
The DNA here is from genome assembly GCF_900142125.1 of Malonomonas rubra DSM 5091. GTDB lineage: Bacteria > Desulfobacterota > Desulfuromonadia > Desulfuromonadales > Geopsychrobacteraceae > Malonomonas > Malonomonas rubra. Next base: position 102,148 of record NZ_FQZT01000006.1, on the reverse strand, counting down.
GTGCTGCATAACCGGCAGCATCCCCGGTGACCTTGGAGCAACGGTCTTTTTTCAAATTGCGCCCCAGTTCATCTGCAGATTCAAGGTTGACACCAGCAGCGGCCATCCATTTGGAAACCGAGTTGTGGCAGAGAGGCGACTCAGGAACCGAGTGACCTTCAACTTCGCTGTCCAGGATTGGTATCGGTACGGGCTTGGCGTATGTGGTAGGTGGAACATAACCATCCAAATTGGCCAGCGGGAAATTGGCATTTTCATACCAGCTAACCAAAGCAGGGCCAAGAGACCCATGGACACCTGCCAGGTTAAAGACTGCCAGGATACTTGCAATAGAACCACACATTGCTCCCCAGCCGACTCCACCACCATTAGCGTAACCAAACATGCCATACGGCAGTTTCGCCCAATCAGAGTCAGGTAAAGCATCTATGAGTCCCCGGACAACGGCGGTACCACCACCATGTCCACAACCTGATTGGAAGTATTCGCAATAGCCATACTGACGAACTTGTTCAACATCTAATGCTGCCAAAGGAAACGTCAGAGTTTCTGCATGGGCCGTTTTAGGAACAATCAACGACCCTGCGGTCATCCCGGCTGCTAAACTACATGCACCAACTGCAACAGTACCACTAGCCAAAAACTTACGCCGCGAAATACCTTTTTTCATTTCATCCATGGTTCCATTCTCCTTGGTTGGTGTGATGGGAGAGCTCACCACTGAACCCTCCCGGACTCTTCGTTTCATTTACGTTTTATGGAGCAGTTATTACTGTAGAAGTCGTATTAGCGGGAAAAACGTTCGGTTGTATCCGGCGGAAGACGATATCGCTACCGTCGTCACCTTCATCCAGCCAGCTGGCATAGAAACTGGAGCCATCCGGTGTCATGCGCAGTTGAACTTCGCCCTGCTCCTGGTCACCTTTGGCCATCCAGGGCCAACTGGTTACGCTCTCCCCTGATTCGGGCGCAGTCTCGCCCTCCGGTTCGCCATTCACTTCCCATGTCTCAAGGTAGTAAGACTGGCCCCTGTCGATCGTTACACTCCAGAACAGATCCTGCGGAACAGGCTCTTCCTGCTCACCGGTAACAGGGTCTTTCTTCGGATTGGTTGATGTTCCATAAGCCACATAGAAGACATCGGGATTTTGTTTGTCTTCAGCAATCCCAGTCCAGACACCATCTTTCTTGATGGTTCCCGGAACAGCGACGATACGCGGCTCGATGACGCTGGACTTGTGATTCGAAAGTTGCGAGAGGTTGCGCATAGGCTCAAAAACACCGGCGCCATATGTCACACAGTCCTCGGTTTTTGTTCCTTCCTCACCCGTAGTCCCGCTGGGTTCTGTCCAGGTATTGCAGGTTTCATAAACAGCATCTGAATCCATCGGGTCAGGGTCGGTCCGCCAGGTCTGGCCACCGTCGAAGGAGCGACGAATGTAGAAATTGTAGTTGTCGTTGCCGTTGCGAGCAGCTGCCCAGTTGGCGGTGTAACTGAAACCCATAGTCACGAAGTCACCACGGATTGCGCCACGGTGCGCCCGGGCATCATCGAAGGGATTCCCTTTTGTCCAGTATTCGCCGTCATAGTCGTCCCTGTCGCCTGTCGGGTCATTCAGGTTGGCTTCAGTCTGCTCCCACTTAACGACCTTGACAGCACCCCAGGGATCTACTGCTTCGGGGTCACCCATGCTGTCAGTCGTCTCTGTCGGCGTTACCGAACTGACGTTCTGGACACCATCAGCGTAGTACCACTGTTCACTAACTTCACCATCGACACCTGTATCCTGAATCCAATCACCGACCAGGCAATCGGCGCTATAGGGGTTCACCGTGTTGCCGTCCGCATCCACGATGTTGTAACCAACAACAACTTGTGTTCCTACGCTGTTAGCTTTCTTCAGTGGAATTTTCTTAGAACCATCGGGAATGACCCAGCGCCGCAGCAGAATATCCGAAGGACGGCCTGAACCATCGGGGCCTTGCTTGTGAACCATCAGCTGTGAGGTGCCGGTCGCACCGAAAGCACCAAGCCCCTGAGGCAGGAAGCGACCCCGGCGGGCGTTTTCGTAAGCCAGCTGCGGGCGATCCCGATAATCCAGGACCTGATTACCGTCCTCGGCGTCCAGCAGATACACCAGCTCTTCAGGATCGACATAGTTGTCGCCATCAGAATCGTTGAACTCTGGACGGTTGACGATACGACCGGCGGAAACCAGCTCCGGGGTCTTGAAGTCGAAGCTGTGATAAATAACGTTCTTGCCTTCTTCGGGCAGGTAGGCCTCGGAAGGTTCTTCTCCTTCTGCTGGCGGACCGGCACCGGCCCCCTTAGTTTCTTCGTAGGTGATGATCGCCCATGCGCTGACGGCGATTGACCCATCCGGTTTGGTGAAGGCATAAGGCTGCAGGAAAATATTGCCGCGGCTGGCGCCGGTGTCACCATCGAGCAGGCGGCCGTCTTCGGTAATTGCGACTCGCTTGGTCTCACCAACACCATCGCCATCGTCATCGTTATAATTGTCAAAGGTGTAGAACCCCTCTACATTGATGTCTACAGGTGCGGCACTGACGTTGTTGACATCAATCAGGCCCGGAATCATGTAGGCGTAGGCATGGGTTCCGTCGGCATCATCAGAAACTGCAAGAGCGTTAGTATCCGGCACATATCCCAAGGGGTTATAATCGGGATGAGTTTCATCCTTATAACTCTCATCAATTCTCGGATAGTCACCATCCAGTTCAACCAGGATATTGTCCGTGTTGATCACTTCATTATCGGACAGACGCACCGGCAACGTCATCGGCACCAAAGCTTTGGGCCGGTTGGACTCCCACTCCGCAGGATGTTCAACATCGCTGCCGGGAACAAAGTTTGTGTCGACCTTGGTGTGATCACCCCAGGCGAGGTAGCTGTACCAGATATCGGTTTTGTGACTTGTTGTTGCGCCGCCCCAACCCGGACCAGGACCGACTGCTCTACCAGGCTTCACACCGTTCGGATCCTCCTGCCAAACCATGGCGAAACCAGCGCTACCGGCTGCAGCGACAAAGATCTGGTTGACATCGCGGCGGCCACTGGTGAGCCGCTCCGGCTTGAACCAGACGATATCTCCGACAAACTCACCAACCCCTTTATCGACATCAAGCTGGGTGGCAATAATTCCCCGGCAGATCCAGAGGGCAGAATGGGGAACTTCGAGAGCGTGGAATGGAGTCTCTTCCGCATCGGTAAAACCATCTTGCGAATAGTCATAGGAACGCTGCGGTCCGGCTACACCCCAGATATCATCGACAGCATAGGGATCGTCAAAGGTATAATCATCTTCGCTATCGATCGCGTAACGCGGTTTGCCACCCTGGGCAAACTTACTCGACCAGGCAACGAGAATCTTATTCCCCCGCACCTGAAAAACCGGTTTCTTGCAACCGCCGTAGTAAGGTTCGCCGTTCGCCAAGGTGAACGAGGAAAGGTCGGCCATGCGGGACAGGTTCTTGCGTTTCCAGGTATTCCCGTCATCACGGGACACAGCCGCCCAGACATCATGCTCTCCTGTCACCGGGTTCTCGTCGGTGTAGGTCACGATGCTTGGCTTGGCCTCTTCAGCCGTGCGTAACAGGTTACCTTCTTCATCATGGTATTCGATGACCGTCGCGGTATTGTCCGCTTTTAAGGCCGGCAACCAGACTGTGGCCGTATTCATTTTGGCCTTCGAACTGGCCAAGTCCGGTGTTTTTGAGATATTTTTGCGGAACATAGTATTGCTCAAAGTATCAGCCAGGTGAGCAATGGCATCTTCGGCAGTGACTGCAGCCAGAGGGATTTCCTCGGGATAGAGCAAAGAGTATTGAGCGATGGTCTTATCAATGATGAGGGTGATCTGAGCGCTGTCATTGAAGTCGAATGACGTTAGAGTCAACTCCTCCATTGCCGCAAGCAGGGCGATGATCACTTCATCGGTAATTTCGATTCCGTCCTCAGGATCTGCGCCGCTGTCAAAACTCTGTAGCAGGCGCGCCATGTTGGCGACTTCTTCATCGTCGACATCAGCCAGCGGGAAAAAATCCAGCGGTGAAATCCGGTGATCAGCGACCGTAATGCCAAGGCTGTAAGGACCGATCGCCAGGGTAACTTCTTCTCCCGGGAAATAGGCGAAACCACCGGCCGGGTCGGTTTTACCGGAATTCGTCGGGGTGGTGAAATTCAAACCACCAACAGGAGAATCGATGAAGTGGCCTAGTTTCGGATGGGCCATCTCGTAGCTGAACCACCAACCGGTGCCCAAGCCTTCAAAATCTTCGTAATATCCAGCCTCACCTGTTTCGGAGCCTTTTCCGGTGTAAGCCCAGGCGCTGCTACCGGAGATATATTTCCCTTCGTTGTCAAAATGCTCCATGGTCAGGAAAATCGACACATTCTGAATCCGCAAAGCGTCGTACGCTTCTCCCCAGAGGAAACCGAGGTCATCTTCAAGGTCGAGCACCAAGACATGGGTATCAGCAGGTGAGGAGTAATCCCAGTTATAAGGGTAACGCCCCGGCAGCAAGGCGCCGCTACGCGAGGTCGGTAACCCTTCATGACTTACAAAAATCTGCGCCGTCTTGATTTTGTAGTTATCGGTCGGCTCGATATTGACAATGAACTTGTCGCCAGAGTTCCAGATACTGGCGATACCAGCATCCTCATACTGCTCGGTCACCAACCGCGCTTCAACCTTGCCAGGCCCCTCGTGAACAGCAGAGGCATAGCTTGCGCTGAACAAAAAAAGCAGCAACAAAACTGAGATCCATCTAAACCATTTCAACATACTCTTCCTCCCATCAAGTCAGGAACAAAGCGGCCCTATAGCCGCCAAAAAAAATCGATATTGGCAGCCACTTCAGCTTCCTGCGGGGTCATGGCACAGGTCATTGAAAGCGGCAGAATCATGTCGGTGGCAGAAAATTCAAGAGCAAAGCCGCCTTCATCGCAGCGGACCGGGTGGGCGACAAAGCGAATTAAAAAACGGGATTCAACCTGCTGCCGAGCAAACAGGGAAATCTCGTAATAAACACTGGCCAGCAGCTCGGATCGTTTGCTCCATTGCGCAGTACCGCTGACATATGCACCTTTGGCGGAAAGATTTTTTGTTAATGACAGTTGGCTGGTCGAAGAGGCGTCTTTGTCCAGGGAGGACAATAGAATAGGGCAGTTCAGGGAGTATCGTTCGATCTGGCGTAAATGTGCCTGCAAAGCAAACCCTCCAGCGAAACCGATGATTCAGCAGAATCAACTATCGCAGGAGGGTCGCAATGATAATATCGAGCAAAGGTGTGATAAATTTCTTAACTTGGTATTTACTATGTTTGCAACCTATTTCGTAAATTGCTCCTCAGGAATAAGAAGTTAGTACTAGGTGTTTTCACAGGTTCTTCGCTGCCCAAAGCGCTGCCTGAGTCCTGGAAGGAACATCTATCTTCCTGAAAATATTATAAATATGAGTTTTTACCGTATGCGTACTGATACACAGGTTGTCAGCTATTTTTTGGTTACTCGCTCCCGAAGCGATCAGCGACAAGATGGTTTTCTGTCTTGATGTCAGCGCCTCCAATACCGGATCCGTTGCATGAATATGTTGCATGGAAGCAGTTTGTCGCTCTATAAAGCATTCGCTCATAATTTTACGCGAGACCCAGAGTTCGCCACGAGTAATTGAACAGACTCCACGGATCAAATCTTCGGCACGATCATATTCGTGAAAAATACCGCGGACCCCGCAGATCAGTGCATCCTTCTCAAAACGGGCCGACTTGGGCGTATTAAAGATTGCCAGCAGGTGATCTTTTTTCAGCATATTGCTGACCTCGGAGCAAAGTCGTTCAGTGAGGTTGATGTGTTCTTTGTCGGCCTCCAGCAGAATCAATGGTTTGTTGCCATGCCTGCAACCGCCATCCGCCAATTCATGCAAAGAATCGAACACACTACACCTGGCACCAGTATGCTCTTGGAGAAAAATTGATATTTGTTCTCCTAAGAACCGGGACTTGGCAACGATTTTGACCTGATGCCCCTTGTAACAACAATCCCCACAGTGACCACCCTTCATTTCAATGCTCATTGTCCCACTCCAACAACGAAAATTCTCACAAGTCAGAAAAAATCTTTATGTCCAGCAGTAAACTTTCAAATAATAAAAACGAGTCCCAAAATTAGACTGTCGTACAATTATAGACAGAATGAATGTTCTTTACATTTGCCTTTAACTTCTTTTTTCTCTTTCAGCCCATTCTCCCTGAAACTGGAACTTGTCAATGTTTCATCCGCTTAAATCAACGGGAAAGAAGCGAGCAACCCAAAATAATTTGAGTGGCGCAGACTGCTGACACACCACTGGTATTTTGTAAAACGTATGAACCCGAAAATGGTTGACAAATTTTCTTGTTAAAGAAAATTTTTTAGAAGAGATACGTGTGCAGCAGAAAGCCGCTACAAACTGTTGTCAAAGCAACAAGCCTTGCGTATTACCGGGAGAAAGCCAACAAACAGCACGCTAAACTTCATTAAATAAACACAAAAAAAGGGGCAAAAAAAACTTAAAATTTAAATTTAATAATTAATTATCAGGGAGTTAGACAACTCACCCAAATTCATCCTACAAACTTTAAAGATTAGTGTCAACCGCCTATTCAACTAGAGAAAAACCCTCACAGCACCCAGTAAAAAGTTACTTTACTACCACAAATCACAGCCCCCATTCGACAGCCCACAGCAATCGCTTTTCTCTTTATCTTGGAGAGGATTTGGTGTAGTGGGGGGGGGAAGGCGTCTGTCAAAAACTTTATGGATATACCTGATGACCCGCGAACAACAAGCAACCCTCTACGGCCTGAGCGCTGTGCTGCTCTGGTCAACGATCGCCACAGCCTTTAAGCTCTCGCTGAAACATCTGCAGCCGATCGAGCTGTTGCTGTTCTCGGGCTCTTTCTCCACCTTACTGTTGGCAGTCGTTTTGCGCTTTCAGGGCAAACTGCGGCAGGCATTTCGTTGCAGTAAAAAAGATTACCTGCTCTCGATCGGGCTGGGGCTGCTGAATCCTTTTCTTTACTATCTGGTACTGTTACAGGCCTACGACCTGCTGCCAGCACAACAGGCACAGCCTCTCAACTACACTTGGGCAATCACCCTGTCGTTACTGTCGGTTCCGCTGCTGAAACAGAACGTTCGCTGGCAGCAGTGGCTGGCGCTGATTATCAGCTATTGCGGCGTGCTGGTCATTTCGACAGAGGGCAGACCGTTCAGCCTGGAATTCACTGATCCGGTCGGCGTTGGGCTGGCGCTGGCAAGTACGATCATCTGGGCGCTGTACTGGATTTTCAACACCAAAGACAAACGCGACCCGGTGGTCGGGCTGTTCGTCAATTTTCTATGCAGTTTTCCTTTTGTCCTCGGTTACTACCTGCTGACCTGTGATCTGCGCCTGCCGACCGTTGAAGGGCTGCTCGGCGCGGCTTACGTGGGAACCTTCGAGATGGGAGCCTGCTTTGTCCTATGGCTGCTGGCACTGAAAAAAACACAGAATACCGCTCGTATCAGCAACCTGATTTTCATTTCACCATTTTTGTCACTGGTCTTCATCGCCATGCTGCTCGGTGAAACCATCCTGCCTGCAACATTTGTCGGTTTACTGTTGATTATAGCGGGATTGCTCTGCCAGCAGATCGGCAAAAAGAACAACTGACCTACTCTTTTTTCGGCAAGCTGCCTTCTTTCAGATGAGAAAGGCGTATCTCTTTTTTCACATCCGGGAAGTGTTCACCAAGGCAATCGTTGCAGATACCGTGACTGAACTGGGCTTCGCTGTGGGTTTCGATATAACCTTCCAGTCGTTGCCAGTAGCCTTCATCATCGCGGATTTTCTTACAATATGAGCAAATCGGCAGCAGACCACTGAGCGCCTTGACATCTTCCATCGCTGTCATCAGCTCATCGATCAGCTCTTCCCGTTGCTGCTGCAGTTTTTCTTTGGCGTTCAACTCATCCTGCAACTGCAGGTTTTTGTCTGCCAGTTGACGGCGACCAACCTCGACCATGAGCTCCAGTTTTCGCGAGGTGTAGCGCAACCCGAACCAGAGAAGGATTTCGATAAAAACAAAACCGAGCAGAGCATATGCGCTGTTACTGTAAAGGTTGTGCTGCAATGCCAGATAGGTTTCGGTGACATCGTTTGATAACACCACCTGGCCGATGGCTGTGCGTGCAGGGTCTTTTTCGCCCCAATAATCGCGCAGCGGAAAAGAGGCCAGCCAATGATAAGCACCATCGGTACAGCGGTGCACCTCTGTCCTTTCAACACTGAGCAGAAAATCTATATCGACCTTCCTGAAGAAACTATCGACATGGGGAAAGCTGGCTTCTTCGACAACATAATTTTCAACCACGACTTTTTCCCGCAGTTTTTTCCCCAGTTGTTCCGGCCAGACCATCTGCTCCAACTGCTCCATATCGAGCAGTATGGCCAGGCCAACATTCTGGTTTGCGGCGACATCATTGACCACCCGCTCCAGCAGCTTGGCGAACTCCAGAGTGCCGACGTAAACGTCACGGCCAAGTTCAGCATCATATGCATAAACGGGAGCCACCCCCCGCAAGCTTAAATTGATGCGACCGACTTCCAAACCGCCAACCAGGCTCTCTGATTCATGGGCGTCGATCAACATCTGGCGGAAGGGAGATAATTGGTCGCCATAGGCATCCGGCTTATGCACACGAAGAAACGAAGTCGCCTTGCCCGGCAGGTGGTAATGCATCTGCAGAACATCAAACCCCTGCCCAAGCAGAAACCAGATATCCTGACTGACTGTCAGCAGCTTATCGCGGACCTTGGCTGCGTCTTCTCCCCCAACACCACCACCTTCATTTTCTACTGCCCGACGGCCGGCAAGAAACAGTTGACGCACAGCGGGAAAGCTGGCGACATAGCTGGCCAACTCTTCCATCTTGTGCTGCTTGCTGGAAAGTTCAAGGGATAAACTGGAGCGAACCTGCTTTATTTTCTCACGCAGGCTTTCGTCCAAGGCAGCTTTTTGCTGCTGATGAGTCACAACAACAAAAAACGTCAACGCAGCTGCGATGATCAGTGAAAGGACAACAAATGTTTGTAACGTTTTTTTCATGCAACACCACTTGGTCAGTTGCCTTTCATCATAGCAAAACCGACAAATAGATGAAGCTTTACCTAAAAAATTTTCGCTTCTAATGGGCAATAAAATTAGTCAACAATTGCCGGGACTGCTGCAGATAGTCAGCCTGATAGCGCCGGAACTCCAGCAATGGTGCTTTCCCTGCCCCGGTCTTCTGGCACCAGTCGGCAACCACCTGGTCATCGACCTCCGGGTGAAACTGCAGTCCCCAGGCATTGCGGTAGCGGAACGCCTGGCCGAAACAGTGGTCGGTTTGCGCCAGGTGCTGGGCTTCATTCGGCAGATCGAAGCTGTCATTATGCCATTCGAAACTCAAGAAAGGGTCCGGCAGACCTGCAAAGAGCGAATCCTTGCGGCCTGTAGTGGTCAATTCAACGTAGCGAACACCCCTTTCCTGCCGGCTTTGACTATGCACCTGGGCACCCAGAGCATGGGCCAGCAACTGGCCGCCGAGGCAGATCGCCAGCAAATACCGATCTGCTGCCACCACCGCCGCTGACCAATCCGCCACCCGCTGTAAATAAGGCAGCTCATCCCGCTCATTCACCCCCATGTACCCTCCAAGCAGGATCACCTTGGTTTTAGCGTCCAGCGCTGGGAGCTCACCGCGGTCTGCGTGCCACAAACGAACCTCGCAGTTCATCTCTTTCAGCCATTCGGCAAAGGCCCCCAGGCCAACCTTTTCATCGAACTTTATAACGTCAATCAGCAACTTAGCCTCCAGATGATTAAAATTGTCATCTTTGCTTGATTATTAAAAACAACTTAAGTTAAAATTAGCCTACTCTCACAAAGAGAAAGGAATGCTCATGTCACGTGTAGCGATTATCCTGATTGTCGGCTCGATCTTTATAGTCACCCTAAGCCAGGCTCTTGCCCGTCAGGTTGCTACTACAGGGGACGTTACCCCTCCCGAGCTACTACTCGCCTTCGGCCTGCTCTATTGTGCCATGAAGATTTTCACCTGCTGGCTCGGCGCGCCACGGCCTGAACCTGTCGAGGACGATGAGGACGACCAGCACAATGAAAAATAGTTAGCAATAATCATTCCCGTATCACAAAAGGGCAGCTCTTCGCGAGTTTGCCCTTTTTTTCTTCTACCCTCTCCCTGTAAACGCCAATCCTATTGTATACTTTGTACTCATTTTTGCGTTTATTGTTGAAATCAGGTACCGTCCCGTTCCCTACCTGATGTTTTGAAATTACAGTAAAAAGGACAATTCAGATGAATCTTGCTGAACGCTTCAAGGACAACTGCGGCTTCGGCCTGTTGGCGCATATCCGCAACATCCCCAGCCATCAACTGTTACAAGACGCCATCCAGTCGCTCAGCCGGATGATGCACCGTGGCGCTGTCTCCGCCGATGGCAAAACCGGTGACGGCTGCGGCCTGCTCTGTTCGATGCCGGTCGGTTTTATGCGCAAAGTAGCCGAACAGCAGGGTCTGTCACTGCCGGAACAGTTCGCCGTTGCAACCCTGTTCTTGAGCGACGAAGAGAAGCAGCTCGACATCTTCCGCGAAACCTGTGAAAAGAACGACCTGAGTATCCTGCTGGTGCGCGAGGTTCCACTCGACACCGATGCCCTCGGCGAATACGCGCTGGAGATGCTGCCGAAGATCGTCCAGGTGTTCGTTGTGCCGGCGGCGCTGATCGCCACCCGCCGTTTCGATGCACTGGTTTACCTGACCCGCCGTGAAGTCGAGCGACAGCTGATCGATGACGCCGATTTCTACATCCCCAGCTTCTCGCGCAGCTTGATCTCCTACAAGGGGCTGGTGATGCCGCACTACATCGCCAAGCTTTACCCCGATCTGCAGAGCGAGGATTTCCGGATCAGTTTCGCCATGTTCCACCAGCGCTTTTCCACCAACACTCTGCCTAAATGGAAACTGGCACAACCGTTGCGCAACATCGCCCATAACGGTGAGATCAATTCGATTCAGGGCAATCGCTTCAAAGCGCTGGGAAAGTTCACCGACGCAGAAAGCCCGGCGTTCTCCAAAGAAGAGCTCGAGCAGATGCTGCCGATCCTGCAGGATGGCGTTAGTGACAGTGCCAACCTCGACAACATGGTCGAGTTCATGCTGGCCAACGGCGTCGATTTTTTCAAGGCGATCCGTTCACTGGTCCCCCCGGCTCGCCACAATGTCGCCAACATGCCGGCCAAGCTGCGCGCCTTTTACGAGTACAGCTCGGCGGCCTACGAACCCTGGGACGGCCCAGCAGCTGTCAGCATCACCAACGGCCGCTACATCGGCTGCGTGCTTGATCGCAACGGCCTGCGCCCGGCCAAGTATGTCATCACCACAGACGACCGACTGCTGATCACCAGTGAGTACGGCGTGCTCGGCACCCCGCCGGAGAAAATCCGGGAGCGCGGACGCCTGCAGAGCGGCGAAATGATTGCCGCCGACCTGAAGCACGGCAAGATTTTCTACACCCGCGACATCGACCGCTACCTGATGGATTCGCAGCCGTACAACCAGTGGCTGACCGAGCACACCTACTATCTGCAGGAATTCATCGAGCGCCAGTTCGAGGACCTCTCCGATTATCATTATGGAAACCTCGAAACCCTGCAACGCTACCACAATGTCACCAGCGAGCTGGTCGACCTGATCATCCGGCCGATGATGGAAGAAGGAAAAGAACCGGTCGGTTCGATGGGCGACGACTGCCCGCCCGCAGCCTTCTCCGAGCAGCAGCGCAGCTTCAGTGATTTCTTCAAGCAGAAGTTCGCCCAGGTCACCAATCCACCGATCGACCCGCTGCGCGAGAAAGCGGTGATGTCGACCACCATCGGCTTCGGTGGAATCGGCAACCCCCTGATCGAAACCAAGGACCGCGCCAAACGCCTGAAGAGCATCTCACCGATCCTCTCCAACGATATCTTCCAGGCGCTGCTCTCCTTCGGCGACCCTGACCTGCCCCGCTTCGAGCCCTGCTACAGGCACCGCACCTTTTCCACCTGTTACGCGGAAAACCTCCAGCAGTCACTGGAAACCCTGGCTGAAGAGGTGCTCGCCGCCGTCACCGACGACGCAGTCCGTATCGTCATCCTCGACGATCGTGGTCTGTCACTCGAACAGAAAGTGATCCCGATGGCGCTGGCGGTCGGCTACATCAATCAGCAGCTGCTGAAAGTCGGGCTGCGCCAGCAGATCAACATCGTCGCTTGCACCGCCGAGGTGCTTGAGCCTCATTCAGCCTGCGTCCTGATCGGCTATGGTGCGGTCGCCATCTATCCCTGGCTGCTGTACGCCACTGGTGTACAGCTGTGCGAAAAGAAGCAGATGGCGCACAAAGAAATTCGCCTGCAGCTGAAAAATACCTACGAAGCCCTGACCAAAGGCATTCTCAAAGTGATGTCGAAGATGGGCATCAGCACCGTCTCCAGTTACCGCAATGCCGCCCTGTTCGACGTCATCGGCCTGAGCAAAAAAATTGTCGCCGACTGTTTCCCCGGTTCAGCCGCGCTCCTGCCGGGCCTCGATTTCACCGACCTGGAAGAACGGATCGACAAGATTCACCGCAAGGTGTTCCGAGAAAACTACATGATGCCGATTTACCCACTGGACATCGGTGGCTACTACCGTGACAACCCGGGTTTTGAGTATCACGATTTCAACTCGAAAGTCGTCACCCAGCTGCATCGTTTTGCTGAAGTCCGCAGTCGCGGCGAATACCTGAAATTCCGTGGAATGATCGACAGCCGCGGTTTCCAGTTCGTGCGTGACGGCCTGACCTTCAACAGTCCGAACAAGGCAATCGCACTTGAAGATGTCGAACCGGTCGAGGCGATCACCCGCCGTTTCGACTCCGCAGCCATGTCCCTCGGCGCGCTGTCGCCGGAGGCACACGAAGCGCTGGCCGAAGCGATGAACATTCTCGGCGGCTCGTCCAACTGTGGCGAGGGTGGCGAAGATGCAGCCCGCTTCAGAACAGTGAAAAACAGTAAAATCAAACAGGTCGCCTCGGGCCGCTTCGGCGTTACCCCCGGCTACCTGCGTAACGCCGAAGAGATCCAGATCAAGCTGGCGCAGGGCGCAAAGCCCGGAGAAGGCGGACAGCTGCCGGGCGAGAAGGTCACCCCGCTGATCGCCACCCTCCGCTTCACCGTGCCAGGCGTCACCCTGATTTCGCCGCCACCGCATCACGATATCTATTCCATCGAGGACTTGGCGCAGTTGATTTTCGACCTCAAGCAGATCAACCCGGAAGCGACCATCAGCGTCAAGCTGGTCTCTTCGGAAGGGGTCGGCACCATCGCTGCCGGGGTAGCCAAAGCCTACGCCGACAAGATCATCATCTCTGGTGGTGACGGCGGCACCGGCGCTGCACCTTTCAGTTCGATCAAGGCAGCTGGAAATCCCTGGGAGCTCGGGCTTTCCGAGGCGCACCTGAGCCTGAAAGCCAACAACCTGCGAGAACTGGTAGAGCTGCAGACAGATGGTGGTTTGAAAATTGGTCGTGACGTGGTGAAAGCGGCAATGCTTGGTGCTGAGGGCTTCGGTTTCGGCACCCCGTTACTGGTGATCCTCGGCTGCAAAATCCTGCGCGTCTGTCACCTCAACCGTTGCACCGTCGGCATCGCCACCCAGGACGAGAACCTCCGCGCCCACTACCGGGGTACGGTGGAAAAAGTGGTCAGTTACCTGCAGAACGTTGCTGAAGATGTCCGCGAAATCCTTGCCGAACTCGGCTTCACATCATTGGACGAAGTCATCGGCCGCAGCGACCTGCTCAAACAGCTGGATGACCCCAAAGTGCAGAAGTTCGACTACTCCGCCGTACTACAGCAGGTCGAAGGCATCAACACCAAGCAGAAGCCGAACCCACCCTTTGATGACAACGCTTTCGAAAAGCAGTTACTCGAAGAAGTGATACCCGTCATCCGCAACCCGAACGACGAGTTGGTGGTCGAACGTACTGTCATGAACACCAACCGCAGCTTCGGTACCCTGATCAGTGGCACCATCGCTCGCTACTACGGCGACGAAGGTCTGCCAAAGGATGCGCTTACCATCAAGCTGACCGGTGTTGCCGGGCAATCTCTCGGGGCTTTCCTCTCTCGTGGTGTCAGCATCTTCCTGACTGGCGTCGGCAACGACTACGTCGGCAAAGGGATGCATGACGGCCGCATCATCATCACCCCTGCCATCTACCAGGAAGGCGCTTCTGCGGTCGGCAACACCTGCCTCTACGGCGCCACCGGCGGGAAGCTGTTCGTTTCCGGCACAGCGGGCGAACGCTTCGGCGTACGCAACTCGGGAGCGCTGGCAGTGGTCGAAGGGACCGGTGACCACGCCTGCGAATACATGACCGGCGGAACCGTCGTCGTGCTTGGTGACACCGGCATCAACTTCGGTGCCGGCATGACCGGCGGCGTCGCCTTTGTCTACGATCGGGAAAAGAAATTCATCGACCGGCTCAACCAGGAGCTGGTCATCGCCCGGCGGATCGACGTCGATGACGACAACGAGGGCAAGCTGTATCTGAAGAAAATTCTGACCAGCTTCCACAACCGCACCCGGAGCCCGAAAGCGAAACGGATTCTCGATGAGTTCCGCGAAGAGCTCGCCTACTTCTGGATGGTGACACCAAAGGACATGAAGGCACCGCTGAATCCGAAAGAAGGGGACTGAGATAGCAGGTTTCATCAATTTAGTTTTTTAAAGTTCATGAATTTTAAATTTTAGTGAACAGGAAATACAGACTATGCAAAACTTTGTAAATAGCAACAGACGTGATCCGGAAAAAATTGAAGCTCCAGAGCGGTTGCAGAATTTTGACGAAATTTACCGTCTGTTCGACAAGCGATTGACCCGCAGACAGGCAGAACGTTGCGTTCAGTGTGGCGATCCCTTCTGTACCACCATCGGCTGCCCACTGCAGAATCACATCCCTCAATGGCTGGAAGCGATCGCCAACCGTGATCTGGAACGGGCCTTCGCCCTGTCGAACGAAAGTTCGCCCTTCCCGGAAATTCTTGGCCGCGTCTGCCCGCAAGGCCACCTCTGTGAGGGGGCCTGCACCCTCGACGACGGTCACGGTGCCATCACCATCGGCGCTATCGAAGCATCGATCACCGACCTGGCGTTTGAAGCTGGATTACAATTGCCCTTCCCCGGCATCCGCCACGACAAAACCGTCGCGATTGTCGGCTCCGGGCCAGCCGGTATTTCCTGTGCGCATTTTCTTCTGCGTGCCGGCATCGGCGTCGAAATGTACGAACGTGCCGAACGCCCGGGCGGGTTGCTGACCTACGGCATCCCCGGCTTCAAACTGGATAAAGAAATCGTCGACCGCCGCTTCAAGCTGCTGCGCAAGGTGGGGCTCAACCTGCACCTGCAGCATGCCGTCGGTGAGGAGATTGCCCTCAAGGATCTGACCGAAAAGCACGATGCAGTCTTCATCGGTATCGGTGCTACCAAGGGCAAAAAAGGGGTGGAGGGGGATAATCTGCCGCAAGTCATGCTGGCGATGGACTACCTGACGGTGAAACAGCACCAGCTGTTCGGCAAGGAAGCCGGCCCCAAGTACGACATGCATGGCAAACGCGTTGTCGTCATCGGCGGCGGTGACACGGCGATGGACTGTCTGCGTACGGCCATGCGTGACGGGGCCGAAAGTGTCAGCTGCCTCTATCGCCGTGACATGGCGAACATGCCGGGCAGCAAAAAAGAATACTTCAACGCACTGGAAGAAGGAGTGGAGTTCAACTTCAACATCAGCCCGCGCAAGATTTATGATAAGAAGGATGGCTCAGTCTGTGTCGAAGTGGAGAAAACCCAAATGGGCAAAGCGGGTGATGACGGTCGCCAACGAGTCGAAATCCTTCCAGATACGACCCACTGCATTCCGGCCGATGTGGTCATTCTCGCCCTCGGTTTCGACATGGAAGCGCTTCCCGGCCTGCTCGATGCCGGCGTTGAATGCAACAAGTGGGGTGAAGTGCAGATAGATCCGGAAACCTGCGTCACCGCCAACCCGAAAATTTATGCCGGTGGTGACTGCTATCGCGGTGCCGACCTGGTGGTGACAGCAGCCGCGGATGGCCGCCGGGCCGCGTTTGCGATCATGCGGCAATTGCTGGCCACCTAAGTCATAGCCGCAATATGATTGAAGTCTTCGCCCATAAACGCTTTGTCTGGCTGAGTTTACTGGCCTTTCTACTGACCTTCGCCGTCTGCACATTCATCGTCAACCCACAAATCGACGGAAAAGACGGCTCCGGCCTGCTGGCGTTGCAACTGGCCTTTGACAAAGAAGTTGGCATCAAAATCATAGAAAGCTGGGGCGCAGAAGGCAGAGCATTCTATCAGCGCTGGTCTTTCACCGACTACATCTACGCTGCCGCATACTCGATTTTCCTCGCCTCGCTGCTCTCCAGCCTGGCGGTACGAACCGGCAAAAGTGACGCGCTGATGTTTTTCATCACCCCGCTGATCGCCCTTTCAGCCGGAGTTTTCGACTGTGCTGAAAACTCTCTGGAGGCCGCTTTTATCAACAACCCGGCGACCTTCAGCGCCGACCTCTTTTACTTCCATTCGATTATTGCCCTGTGCAAATGGGCTGCTATCGGTGTCGCCCTGATGACCATTTTTATTCTCGCGCTGCAGTGCCTGGTACTGGCGGTTTCTCAACATCGACAATAAAACAAAATTCTTGGCACAACTCCCGCATCGGGTTTATAAAACCTAAACCCGTTTAAGTCAGGAGTACCGATGCAATCCGATCTCTGGCCCGCAGCGAACTTTCCTTTAAGCGATGCCCAGGAAACCGAGCTGCTCGATTTTCTGCAGCCACTATTCGGTGGCGAACTCTCCCTCAACCGATTGCCGGTTGAGTTGTCAACCGAGCTGCCCCGTCTCTACCTGCCGCTGGCAGCCTGGCTGAACCAGCAACGACAGCAAGGCGTTCCTCTGCTGGTCGGATTAAACGGTTCACAGGGAAGCGGCAAATCGACCCTCTGCAGCCTGCTGAAGTGGATTCTTGAGGCAGCATTCGAGTGTCGCACCTGCATTATTTCCATCGACGATCTTTACCTGACAAAAGCAGATCGCGAGCAGCTGGGCAAAGAGGTTCACCCCCTGCTGGCGACCCGCGGCGTACCCGGCACCCACGACATCCCCCTCGGCCTCAAATTGCTGAGCAGCCTGAAAAACAGCGGTGAAGGTGAGGAGGTCGAGATTCCCCGTTTCAACAAAGCGATCGATGACCGTCTCCCGGAAGAAGACTGGGACGTCGTCATGACTCCGGTCGACCTGATTCTGTTCGAGGGCTGGTGCGTCGGCGCCACCCCACAAACTGATGCTGAGCTGGCTGCGCCGATCAATTTTCTGGAAGAAAAAGAGGATACCGATCACAGCTGGCGGAACTACGTCAACGGCCAGCTGCAGGGGCCTTACCATGAACTTTTTTCGCTGATTGATCTGCAGCTGATGCTGAAGATCCCAAGCTGGCAGATGGTTTATCACTGGCGCAAAAAGCAGGAACAGCAGCTGGCGGCCAAGCAGAGCGGCAGCGGCTTGATGGGCGAGGCTGCGCTGCAACGCTTCATCATGCACTACGAACGTCTGACCAAGCACCAGCTGCAAACCATGCCACAAACCGCCGACCTGGTGATGGAACTGAATCAGCACCAGCGCGTCACGACAATCGCGATAAAATAGTGGCACCCAGCTTGCAATTTTAGATCTCCGACGGCCACTGAGGCCGAAGGAGATTTTCATTGTATTGCGCACCCCTCATCATTTTCACCGATCTTGACGGCACCCTGCTCGATCATCACAGCTACAGCTGGCAGGCGGCCCAGCCCGCCTTACGACAGCTGCGCGAGCGCGGCATCCCGCTGATCCTCTGCACCAGTAAGACTGCCGCCGAAGTATCTCGCCTGCATTCCGAACTGGAACTGACGACCCCGTTCATCGTCGAAAACGGCGCCGCAATCATCCTCAATCCGGCGGAAGACTCTGCCCATTTTTTTGGCACTTCTCATTCTGAGCTGATCGATCTGGTGCAGCAACTGCGTCAGGAACGAGACTATCGCTTCACCGGTTTCAGCGATATGTCGGTTGCTGACGTGGTTGCTGTCACCAGTCTTGATGCCGATCGCGCCAAGCTGGCCAAACAGCGCCTCTGCTCGGAACCGATCCTTTGGGAGGATGACGAAGAAGCGTTGCAGAAGTTCCAGCAGGATCTCGCCGAGCAGAATCTGCAGTTGCTGCGGGGAGGCCGCTTTTATCATGTCTTGAGCAAAGATGCGGATAAAGGGACTGCGTTACGCTGGCTGCTGGCCAACTACCCGGGCAAAGAAGGTTGCAGCTGGCACAGCATTGCCCTCGGCGACGGGCCGAATGATCAATCGATGCTGGAAGCTGCCGACCTTGCAATCGTTATCCCTTCAGCCACTGGCCTTTCACCGAAACCGAGCAATGTCACCGTTATTCATGCCGAGGAGATGGGTCCGATCGGTTGGAACCGCACCCTGCTTGAGATCCTCAAATAAAGGAGCAAACCAATGGCTGATTTTTTCCAGAATGGCGTCATCACAACTTTACACAATCTGACCGACCGCCCCCTCGACGAACTTGAATCGGAGCTGCAGAAATTCTCCGGCCGGCGGCCGATGAGCCTGGTGCTGCCGTCTCTCTTCTCCGAACTGGAAGGCCCGGCGCTGGGTCCGATACTCGATGACCTGAAGCATGCTTGCTACCTGGGCGAGATCGTCATCGGTCTGGATCGCGCCGATGAAAAGCAGTTCAACTATGCCAAGGAATACTTTGCCAGGCTGCCGCAGGAACACCGCATCCTCTGGAACGACGGTCCTCGCTTGCGCGCCGTTGACAAAATGTTGGCAGATAAAGGGCTGGCACCGACCGAGCCGGGAAAGGGGCGCAACGTCTGGTACTGCTTCGGCTACGTACTCGCTTCAGGGCGCAGCCGGGCGGTGGCGCTGCACGATTGCGATATCGTCACTTACCAGCGCGATATGCTGGCACGGCTGATCTATCCAGTTGCCAACCCGGCCTTCAACTACCAGTTCTGTAAAGGTTTCTATTCGCGGATAGCGAATGGCAGCCTCAACGGTCGCGTCTGCCGCCTGCTTGTCACGCCGCTGTTACGCTCGCTGCAGAAAGTGGTCGGACACTCCGATTATCTCGAATACCTCGACAGCTTCCGCTATGCGCTGGCCGGTGAATTTTCCATGCGCGTTGACGTTCTCAACGACTTGCGCATCCCGAGCGACTGGGGGCTGGAGATCGGCCTGCTGTCAGAAATGTACCGTAACTACACCCGTAGCCGCGTCTGCCAGGTCGATATTGCCGATGTCTATGACCACAAGCACCAGGACCTGTCTGAGGATAACCCGCAGGGTGGGCTGTCACGCATGAGTACCGACATCACCAAGGCGGTTATCCGCAAACTGGCAACCCAGGGCAATGTTTTCTCACTGGAAACCTTCCGTACGGTAAAAGCGACCTACTTCCGCGAAGCGCTCGATTTTGTCGAGAGGTTTTATAACGATGCACTGATGAACGGACTGGAGATCGATCGCCACAAAGAGGAAAAAGCGGTTGAACTCTTTGCTGAAAACATCATGCGGGCCGGAGAGTTCTATTTAAGCAACCCGATGGAAACACCGAACATGCCGACCTGGAACCGGGTGATCAGTGCGATTCCGGATATTCTGGATCATATTTATGAGGCGGTGGAGGAGGATAATAAGTAGGACACCCCTCTACTGCAGTCAAAAACAAACCCGGTGGGATGCCATTCCGCCGGGTACTTTAAATCGCTATTGTGCGCAGGAGAAGTCTCAAGATTCCTCTTTATTATTTTCCGGCGAAGCGTCAGCAGGTCCCTGGATCGCCGCCCTCTCCGCCTCAATCTCCTTCTGCTCCAACTCCGTCGCCAGCTTCGGTAGCGGTGTCAGACTCAAATAACGAAATCCTCCCCTTTTCGTATTCTCGATGATCGACATCGGCCCTTTCCGCACCATTTTGTACTTGTAGGAAGAGTTGCCAAGATGAATCAGCACACCATCATACAATTGCGAACCGACATTTATTTTCGGGTTGCTGGTCACCTGCTCTTGCTTCGTCGATGCCTTCTCTTCCGCCTGCAGTGAGTCCCGCTCGACCTCCAGCTTTTCCCACTGCTCGGTTAAGATTGCCAAGCGCTTTTCCGTTGTTTCATCCAGATTGGTCAGTCTCTCCAAGGGGCCGATAGTACCCCGCAAGCGCTCAATCTGCTCGTCCACAACTTTCCGGCGCCGATGAAGAAAATCGAAACGGTCAGCATCGGGGAAATAGACCCCCGCGACAAGCCGCGTTTCCAGCCCCGAAGTTGCTCCAAGAATTTTGGCCTCTATTCCTTCCAACGCGACACAGCTGCCACCGATAATCGATCCACGTTCAACGACAATAGCACCGGTCGCCTTGACATCTGAATTACGAATTTCATTGGTCACCAGAACATTGCCGTGACATTCGACTTTCACCTGGTTGAGAAAACCGGCCTTCAAATCACCTTTGCAAATGACCTCGCCCGTCTCTTTTCCGGCCATGCTGCCGATCTCGACTAGGCCATCCGATTCCAGGCGACAGGCACCGACTACACCACCAACCTTGATTCCTTTGCTCGCTTTGATGTGAAATTCGTCCAACACATCCCCTTTCACCTCAACGAAACCATGGAAATCGATGTTTCCGGTCTTCAGATCGAGATCGCCGCTGACAACCAATTGATCGACCACCGTCAGCACCTGCCTCTCCAGCAGTGCCCGTCCTTCCCGGGTGGCGAAGGCGACCCGGCCATCGAACTTCAGCTCCACCCCTTCACCGGCAACCAGCGAGTAGATGCGACCACGCTCGGCGGGTATAACTTCTCCGTTAACCGTACATCCGGGGATACCTTCCTGCGGCTGGTGCAGGATGCCGATTTTCTGCCCGGCCTCGATTTCGGTGTAAGCATGGCGCGTGCGCAGGTCGACCCGGCCATGCGCATCTTCGATAAATTCCGCTTCGTCTCCAGAGGTCTTCACCATCAGCTCAAACCAGCCATCAGCACCGGTTTTCGGCTCGGTCCCCCTCGCCAGGAGGATCGCTTGCTGCTCGACACCCGATTCCACGGCAGCACAAAAATCGTAAATCGCAGCGATATCGATATTGTCGACATGATGTTGTTTCAATTGAGCGATCAGCTCATAGGCGGGAAGTTTTCTGGGAGGAGAAGAATTCTCAGCTTCAAATGCAGGCGGCTCTGGCTCTGGCTCTGGCTCTGGGGGGAGAATCATCAAATCGGCACGGCATTCCATCCTGTTATTCGCCAGTTGCAGGCAAACACGGAAGCCCGGCTTCTCGATCTCACAAAGCAGATCAGATATAGGTTGTTCATCTTGTTCAGTCATCTCTTCCCCTAACGGACTTAGAGAAGTCTAACCGAACTGGATGTTTTCGCAAACAGTAAAAGTTTTGCTGTTACCGCTGTTTAGCTTGATTCCTGAGCCAACCAGAGAACATGGTAGGGCGGCAATTCGACCACTGCGCGCTCGGCAGTGACAACTTCACCGGTCAACAACCCGACCCAGCGGCCTTCAAACTGGCCGTCCAGAGCTCCGTCAAGGTAGAGTTTACGCACTTGATCGGTCAGGTTATGGACAGCGAAAACCCGCTGTTTACCGTCGAGACTGGTCCGCCAGAAACCGAACAGATATTCTCCCAGATGCAGAATTTCCTGTCGCGCGTCGGGATGAAAAGCCGGTTGCTCCCGCCTGATTGCCAGGCGCCGTTTCAGCTCGCTAAAAACAATCGACTGATCCGAATCGGTATCGCCCAGCAACTCGGCCAACACCTTCTGCTGCCAGCGACGTCGGTTGATGCTGCGGGCACGGCCAGTTTGCTCAACGCCTTCATGGTCGTTTGCGGTTGCCAGCAGACTGTGAATGTAAACTGCTGGAATGCCACGCAGCCCCATCATCAGAGTTTGCGCCAACAGAAAACGAGCAATCTGCCAGCAGTCATCCCCCATCCATGTGCCTTTGAGAGCATCGAAATAGCTGATATTGATTTCGTAAGGACTTTTGCTGCCATCGGTATTGGCTTTATAGCTGACCATGCCGCCAAATTTTTCCATCCCCTGCAGCAGCAGATCGATCTCTCCTTGCGGCAGCAAGCCTTCGAGCGGGCGCATACCGACACCATCATGAGAGGCGGTGAAATTCAGGAAAGTACAGCCGGGAGGTGCGCTGCAACGGGTGCGCGCCCAATCACACAGATAGTGGCTTGTGCCACGAAATAATCCGTGCAGCAACAGTGGCGCCAGGCTGAACTGGTAAATCATGTGCGCTTCGTCACTGTCGCCGAAATAGCTGATGTTCTGCTGATGCGGCAGGTTGGTTTCAGTCAGCAGCACCGTCTTTGGCGCCACCACACCGAGGAAGTCGCGCAGCAGCTTGACGATCTCGTGAGTCTGCGGCAGGTTGAGGCAGCTGGTACCCCACTCCTTCCAGAGAAACGCAACGGCATCGAGCCGAATAAAACGGGCCCCCTGCTGCAGGTAGAACAGCAAAATCCTGATATATTCAAGCAACACATCGGGATTGGAAAAATCGACATCGACCTGATCGGCGCTAAAAGTGGTCCAGACTTTGGCCGGGCCGCTGTCGGTTTCCACATCCGTCAGCAGCGGCGACTGTCGTGGCCGTACCACGTATTGCAGTTCAGCAGATTCCGGCGGAGAGATAAAATAATCTTTCCCTGGTTGCTCATTGCGTAAAAATTGCTGGAACCAGCGATGTTGGCTGGAAATGTGGTTGATCACCAGGTCGACCATCAGGTCGAAGTTCCGGTTGATTTCCGCGACCTGGGACCAGTCGCCAAGCTCAGGATTGACCTGCAGGTAATCGATGACGGCGAAACCATCGTCGGAGCTGTACGGGAAAAAAGGAAGCAGATGCACAACACTGATCAGACCCCGCAGGTGCTGCTCAAGAAATGTGCATAAAGTCTGCAGCGGCGAACATTGTTCCGAACAGAGAGAATCTCCGTAACTGATCAGGATGATATCCTGCTCACTCCACAAACGGCAATGATGCTCCTGCTGGCTTGCGGGTAAGCCCTCTTCAAGTTCCTGGAAAAGCTGGGATAAAAACCGTTTGGCCTGTTCGGCCGGATAAATTCTTTTTATCCGCTGCGCCGCTGTCGTTTTGAACGCTTCCAGATAATCGGCTTGCTGCATCCTTTTCGCTATCCTTTCCCTCGGAGGAACCAGTAAGAACAGTGCAGGTTACAAGCCAATTCAAACAAAGAAAGCCCGCCGAAATGGTTCGACGGGCTTTGCTGACGTATTATCGCTTCCTGTTTATTTAACGTGGCAGCGGTTACAGCTTGCCTTGGCTTCAAAAGCGCGTTTGCCATTATGACAGACACCACATAGTTTTCCGCTGTAGATTTCCGCCATAGTGATATCCACAGTGCCTTTCTTCATCTTCGGGAACATCCCCTTATTGTGACACTCCATGCATTTAATACCGGCATCAGCATGAACCTTGCCGGAAAAAAGCACCTTACCCATGGAGCTGTCGGTAAACTCCAGGGTTTTGTTCGGAGGGACAGCAACGGCAACAGCAGAGGCACAGAAAATGGCGACAGCTAACAGAATCAGTATTTTTTTCATTTCTCCCACCTTGTCAGTAAAAGAGTTAATCGGACAAAACATCAGTCGTTAAATTAGCTTACCCGCCTGCGAAGGTCAAGGCTGGAAAGAAAGAGATAAAATTAACCCTTTCTCAGATCAGTCCGCTGGGTTATTATCAGCTTTATGCTATAAATTGAAGTGAGCATTTATTTCACATTCTGCGGAGACTTCCTTGGAACATTTTATCGCACGGCAACCGATTTTCGATCAGAAGGGCAAGGTATACGCTTACGAGCTGCTGTTCCGCTCCGGCCTGCACAATTACTTCGATGCAGACGATCAGGACCAGGCTGCAGCCAGTGTCATCGCCAACAGCAGTCTGCTGTTCGGTCTCAACGAAATGAGCGGTGGGGCCAAGGTTTTCATCAACTGCACCCATAAAGTGCTGGTGGAAGACTTCATGACCGTACTGCCGAAAGAGCAAGCAGTGGTTGAAGTATTGGAACATGTCACCCCCGATGCCGCCGTCATCGACGCCTGCCGTCGCCTCAAGCAACAGGGCTACATCCTGGCGCTGGATGATTTCGTTTACCAGGACAACTGGGAACCGCTGCTGGAGCTGGCTGATATCATCAAGGTCGATTTCCTCGAAAGTGACCGGGAAGAACAGGAGCGTCTGGCCAAAATGATGATTCCGCGTGGCATAAAAATGCTGGCGGAAAAGGTGGAGACCAACGAAGTCTATGAAGATGCCAAGAAGATGGGCTACCAGTATTTTCAGGGCTATTTCTTCAGCAAGCCGGTGATCATCTCGCGCAAAGACATTCCGACCAACAAAATCCAGTTTCTGCGCATTCTTAAAGACATTTATGCCGAGGACATCGAATTTCAGGAACTGGCAAAAACAATTCAGAGCGAAGTTTCCCTCTCCTACAAACTCCTCAAGCTGATAAACTCGGCAGCCTTCGCCCTGCGTCATAAAGTGACCAATATTCTGCAGGCTCTCTCTCTCCTCGGCATCCGCGAAATCCGTAACTGGGTCTCGCTGTTATCAGTTTCCGCCATGGCAGATGACAAACCGGCCGAACTCGTTGTCAGCTCTCTGGTGCGAGCCAAATTCTGTGAACAGATGGCTCAACCCTGCGGATTCCGCGGGCGTGAATCGGATATGTTTCTGCTCGGTCTGTTCTCGCTGCTCGACGCTATCATGTCGCGGCCAATTGAGGAGATCCTGGAAGAGATCACCATCGAAGAGGATGTCCGTGAAGCTCTGGTCGGTGGGGAAAGCACGATGCACACAGTCCTCAGCCTGATTCTGGCCATCGAGCAGGGGGACTGGGACCAGGTCACCCAACTGGCAAACCAACTGGGCGTTGAGGAGCAGCCGATGAATGAGGCCTACATGGACGCCATCAAGTGGGCGCATGAAATTTACAACATTTGACCGGAAAAGAAGAGGGATTGAGTGGAAAAGGTTTTTCGCAATGAAGAGGAGTGGCGCACGCAATTAAGCGAGCAGGAGTACCGCGTCGCCCGCGAGGCGGGGACCGAGCCACCGTTTAAGAACCGTTACTGGGATCATCACGAAAACGGTCGCTATCATTGTGTCTGCTGTGGTCTGGAGCTGTTCGACTCTGCCAGTAAATTTGACTCCGGCACCGGTTGGCCCAGCTTTTTTCAGGCGATTGCAGATAAACATATCGAGCGCTTGGAAGATCACAGTCATCTAATGATTCGCACCGAGGTCGTCTGCGCCCGCTGCGATGCCCATCTCGGTCACCTGTTCGGTGACGGACCCAAGCCGACCGGACTGCGTTACTGTATCAACTCGGCAGCGCTCAAATTTGTGCCAGCCTAACAAATTCCCTTCTTGTTCATCGTTAAGCTGTATTTTTTATCATTTTCCAGAATGTGCGCCTTCAGCCAGTCGGAGAGGAAATTCACCACCTCGGCCGAAAGAACGAAATCTCCCTCCTGGCAACGCTGAGCCAACTCGTCTGCCTTGCGACTAAACACTTCGTGTTCTTTCAAATGCTGCAGTAAACCGAGGTAGCCACTTTTACGCATCAACTCTTCTTCCACATTGAAATGCATGCGTGCGTAATCGACCATCTCCAACACGATGTCCTTGACAACCTGCTGACCACGATCGTTCTTCATGGCGAAAGAAAGTTCGTTGATCATGGCAATCAGCTTCTTGTGGTGTTCATCCAGTTGGGCGACGCCGACACTGTAACTCTGGTCCCAAATAATCTGCATGATATGCTTCCGTCCGTAGAAATTGATGATGGCTCCAAGCTTAAAGAGGACGCTCGAAGAGAGCAAGAGGTTCCTTGTAAGTTTTAATTTTTCGAAGATTGACAGTCGCTCCTGCGCGGGGTACAACGGGCTCCTTTTTAAAGGAGAAACCATGTCCAGCAAAGTTCTGTCCGCCGGCGATTATATTCTTTCCCGCTGCACCAAATGCAAAGACACCCTCGGCCACACCATCGTTGCAATGGTCGGTGACAAGGTGGTCAAGGTTGAGTGCAACACCTGCGGTAGCGTTCACGCTCACCGCGAGAGCAAACCGAAGACAACAACCAAGCGGACCACCGCGGCTGCCAAACCTCGCACCCAGACAAAAGCTCAGCAAAATTGGGAAGAACTGCTACAGAAAGCAGAACGTGAAGGGACCGAACCCTACAGCATGAAGACACCGATGAAGGAAGATATGCTGATCGTGCATCCAACCTTCGGGCTCGGTCAGGTGGTCAACTGTATCCGTCCGAACAAAATGGAAGTTCAGTTCCAGGACGGCATTAAAATGCTGCGCTGTAAACTCGGCTAAGCTTTCCATGAATTGACAAGCAACAGATCTTCCTGTTTAGTTGTGGCTACCGATTACTCACAACGGACAGCGAGGTTGCATGTCATCCGTCAATCTACAAAAAACAAGCGTCCTCATAACTCTGGCCGCACTGGTCATCATCATTGCCGGAGCGAAAGCCGCTTCGGCACTGCTGGTCCCTTTTCTGCTGGCAATCTTCATCGCCATTATCTGCTCCGGCCCCTTTCACTGGCTGCAAAAACGTAAAGTTCCGGCTTCGTTGTCCCTGCTGCTGGTTATCGGTGCCGTCATGCTGGGCGGGCTCCTGGTGGTCACCCTGGTCGGAACATCGGTCAATGATTTCACCCGCGACCTGCCAACCTACCAGGAGAAGCTGCGCGGTCAAACGCTTCATCTGGCCGGTTATCTCGACAAATTCGGCATCCAGATTTCCAAAGATATCCTGCTGGAGCACTTTGACCCGGGCGCAGTGATGCAATCCGCCGCCGGCATGCTGGCAAAAGCAGGAGGGGTGCTGACAAACTCTTTCCTGATCCTGCTGACGGTCATATTTATTCTTTTCGAAGCGGCCGGAATGCCGGCCAAACTGCGTGCAGCGCTGCCTGACGCGGACTCTTCCCTGGCGTCCTTTGAAAAATTCACCGATGGCGTCCGCCAGTACCTGGCGATCAAAACCTTCGTCAGCCTCGCCACCGGCCTGGTGGTTGCCCTCGGCCTGACGTTCCTCGGCCTGGACTACGCTCTTCTCTGGGGACTGATCGCTTTTCTGCTCAATTATGTTCCGAACATCGGCTCGATCATCGCAGCGATACCGGCCGTACTCTTGGCGATTGTCCAGCTCGGCTCGATGCAGGCGCTGATCGTCGCAATCCTTTACGTTGCCGTCAATGTCATCATGGGCAACGCCGTCGAGCCCAAACTGATGGGGCGCAAGCTCGGCCTGTCATCGCTGGTGGTATTTATCTCTTTGGTTTTCTGGGGTTGGATTCTGGGACCGGTCGGCATGCTGCTGTCAGTTCCACTGACGATGATCGTCAAGATCGCGCTGGAAGTGAACGATTCGACCCGCTGGCTGGCGATACTGCTCGGCTCGGAAGTTCCCGTTACGGTGGCTAAAAAATAGCGCTCACTGCAAGCCATCCGGAAGGGTGAAGTAGAAGCGGGTTCCTTCGCCCGGTGTGCTACGCAGCCAGATGCGACCACCGTGGGCCTCGATGATGCTGCGGGAGATGTTCAGACCGAGGCCGAGGCCACGCACGGCAGTGAGTGAATTGTCGACCCGGTAGAATTTTTCGAACACCCGCCCGACCTGCTCTTCGGTCAAACCAACCCCTTCATCGGCAACACAAATCAACAGTTCGTGCTCATGCCTGCTGCCGGACACTTTGATCAGCCCACCGTTTGGGGAATATTTCACCGCGTTGCTCAGCAAATTATCGAACACCTGGCCAAGCCGGTGCCGGTCCGCGACAACAACCACATCATCTTCCATCAGGTTGACTTGAAAACTGTGCTTGGGTGACTTCTTCTCATAGGTCTCGACAACCTGATGGATGTGCTCAGCCAGGTCATAGGGTTCAGCATCAAGGTAGATCTCGCGGCCGGCTTCGATTTTTCCGAGATGCAGCAGATCGTCGACGATTTTTTCCAGTGAATGAGCTTTTTCGTTAATCAAGCCACAATATTCCAGGAGCTCTTCACAACCATTGTACTCGCCGCTTTCCAGCAGGTCGGTAAAGCCGATGATGATCGACAACGGGGTGTTCAGCTCATGCGCCGCAGAGGCGATAAACTCGTCCTTCATCCGCTGCAACTCTTTCTCCCGCGTCATGTCCTGCAGCGTGGCGATGGCGCCATGCTGCTTGCCCTGCTCACCGACCAGCGGTGCCATGTAGGCACGCAGATGACTCTGCCCGCTACGCTTGGGATCAGGCAGAGATATCTCCACCGGCCCGGCAATTTTCCCGTTCAGGCCGGCGCTTATAAGCTCTTTAAATTCAGGAATGGCAAAACATGCGCGCCCTGCTCTGGCGAGATCGTCGCCAACTCCGAGCAGCTTCTGCGCCGCTGGATTGATCAGAGCCAGATGTTCATCATTTTCGACAACGAAAAGGCCATCGGTGGCGTTTTCAAAAATATAGCGGAATCTCTTTTCGGCAACCGAACGCTTTTTCTGCAGGGCGCTCAGAAGTAAATAAAGCACGGCACCGAACAAAAAACTGAAAACAAAAAAGCTGAGCTGAAAATAAATAACCGTGCGCTGCCCCTGGTAAAACAGGCTGCGTGGCATGGAAATGCTTAAATGAAAGGCAGGATGGCCTTCCAGATCGTGAATCAGCACATCGCCGCGGATCTGTTTTTCGCTGCCTTTCAGAGGCTGTATCTGGACAACCTCTTCCTGCTCCTGGAGCGAATTCGTCAATGGCTTCAGCTCAAGCTCCAAGGCCATCCGTTCCGCCAGTCTCGCCCGCACAGCATCGCTGAACCAGCGCGCCATCACCATGATCCCCATCGCTGGACCATTATTATCGCTGGTCAGGATCGGCCGGAATGACAGCATCATCGGCCCCTGTTCAAACAGCAGCAAACCGTCCTGTCGACTGAAACTGTTCTGCGGTGGCCAGAGATCTTCGCGTTGCTGGAAATAATCGAGCAAAACCTGCGGTGGAACACCCGCTTCTTCACTCTCAAGATCCATTCCCTTGCCGAACACCAGTTCGCCCCGGCTATCGAAAATCAGTAAGGCATTCAAGCTCAGTTCAAGCAGGCTGTCATCACCAAGGTTGGAATCCATATATCCCTGGTTTTTGTCCTGCACAAAGCGATAGGTATCATCCCAGAAGGACCAGTCACGACACAGAATACCGAGGGTTTCGGAATCATTTTGCACGGCGCTGGCCAACCGGTAGAGGTTTTCCTCCACTGCCGCCTGCTCCAACTGCAGAAAACTGTCGAGAAGAATCATCCGGCTACCGCCGAGCACAATGGCATTGAACACCAGCAGCGATACCAGGATCGTGAACAACAGCTTTTTTTGAACCAGTCTCTCCAACGCTCGCCCTCACTTGAATCTGGAATAGTCAGCGCAATAACATCAATATTAGATCAGGCATTTCAACCTTTCATTTTAAACAATTGCCAGCCAAAACAACACCTAATTCCTATTAATACAAAAAGCCGCCCCCGAAGGAGCGGCTTTTAAAAACCCGGACACTGTTTCTGTCCGTTATTTTCAATCAGATTTAGCTTTGCTTAGCTGGCTTGCTTGCTGCAGCTGCAGCGACCTGGGCAGCCATCTGAGTCCCAAGAACGCCGCTGCCACCACCGATGCTGACCGACTGGAAGTCCGGGTAGGCTTCCATACCGATTTCGCTCATGTCGCAACCAATCAGCTCTTCTTCTTCGCTGACGCGGATGCCGATGGTGTACTTCAGTGCCAGCCAAACAATCGAGCTGGTGGCCATGACGAAAGCGCCGGTCGCGACAACACCGATCAACTGGGTAACGAAGCTGGCTTCGCTGTCAGTGATAGGCACGGCAAGGGTACCCCAGATACCGCAGACCAAGTGAACCGAGAGAGCACCGACAACATCATCAATCTTCAGCTTGTCGAACATCGGAACAGCGAGAACAACCAGGACACCACCGACAGCACCGATCAGGGTCGCAGCACCGAGGCTCGGGGTTGCCGGACCGGCTGTGATCGAAACCAGACCAGCCAGGGCACCGTTGAGACCCATGGTGACATCAACTTTTTTGTAGAGAACCTGAACCATCAGCATGGCAGCGATCATACCGCCACAGGCAGCCATGTTGGTGTTGACCATGACGTTTGACATTTCGATAACCGAGGCAGCATCGCCCAGAGCCAGGACCGAACCGCCGTTGAAACCGTACCAACCCATCCAGAGAATGAAGGTACCGATGGTTGCCAGAGGAATGTTGGCACCCGGGATCGGGTTAACGCGACCGTCTTTACCGTACTTGCCCTTACGTGCACCGAGGATGATTGCACCGGTCAGAGCAGCCCAGCCGCCGACCGAGTGAACGATGGTGGAACCAGCGTAGTCGGAGAAACCCATTTCCGACAACCAGCCGCCGCCCCAGCCCCAGGAGCCCTGGATCGGGTAGATGATACCGCAGAGAACAGCAGCAAAAGCGAGGAACGACCAGAGCTTGATCCGCTCGGCAACACAACCGGAGACGACCGAGCAGGCAGCACCACAGAAAACCATCTGGAAGAACCAGTCGGAAGCGGCCGAGTAACCACCGGAGTAGTCGCCAGCCAGGGCAGCAGCGTCGTCAGCAGCCCAGAGGCCGAAAGAGCCCATGAAACCACCGTCAACGCCAGCGTACATCAGGTTGTAACCGGTGATGTAGAAGAGGATACCGGCGATACCGAACAGCGAGATATTTTTCAGACAGATAGTCGCAGTGTTCTTGGCCCGTACCAGGCCGGACTCGAGCATGGCGAAACCGGCGGCCATCCACATGACCAGCACGCCCATGATCAGGAATGAGAAAGAGTTGAGGATATAAGTCATCTCCGAAACCGGAGCATCTTCGGCGAGGGCCAGAGCGGGCAGGCCGAGCATCAGGCCGGCAACCAGGATAGCAGTAAACTTCTTCATGACGTTTTGTCTCCTTTTATGAAATCAATCGATCAATTGTTTTTAGAGAGAATCGGTGCCGGTTTCGCCGGTCCGGATACGGACTGACTGCTCAACCGCGTAAACAAAAATCTTGCCATCGCCGATGCGGCCGGTGCTGGCCTCGCGCTGCACTGCAGCAACCACTTCATCGACCTGCGCGTCGTCAATAACCAGCTCCAGCTTGACCTTGGGGATAAAATCGATCTGGTATTCAGCACCGCGGTAAAGCTCGGTGTGGCCTTTCTGACGACCGAAACCGCGAACCTCGCTGACGGTCATGCCGGTAATGCCCAGATCACAGAGGGCCGACTTGACGTCGTCCAGCTTGAACGGTTTGATAATGCAATCAACTTTCTTCATCCTGTTGTTCTCCTTTCCAGAGGTACACAAATAAAAAAGGCGCTCTTAACTCTTTGAAAAAATCCTCCAGAGCTAAGAGCGCCGTTGCCCTTATCAGTCGTAAATGCGAAACGTCTTTGTCCCGACGACTGGTCAAATCAAATCAGCTCGCTCAATCGCGTAGCACGACATCCCATGTAGCATCGCCCGTGCCAACTTTTTAAATAGCTGATTTTATAGGAACAAACCTAGAAGCCGATGCTTTTCTGCCCTTTTTTTATGCACGAAAAAGAGCAACTGGTCAGTCGCTGTGCATAAAAAAGAGGCTCCATTGGAAAAAATTTCCCTCTCTCAGTTGACAGCCGTTTCAAACGAGTGTTTAAGTTATAAATACACCTTTCCCATAGGATGATTGATGGCACAAACCGACACAAAAACCCGCATCCTGGACGCAGCGGAACAACTATTCGCTCGCGATGGCTACCACAGCACCTCGATGCGCAGCCTGACCGAACTGGCCCAAGTCAACCTGGCGGCAGTCAACTACCACTTCGGTTCCAAAGAGGGGTTGATCAAAGCGGTCTTCGCACGCCGGCTCAATCCTCTGAATAGAATTCGTCAGGAACAGATTGAAGCGGTTCTGCAGCAAGCGGAAGCAGAGGGTGCGCGGCCGCAAGCAAAAGAGTTGCTGCGCGCTTTTATCGCTCCGATTCTTGAGTTCCGCAAAACAGAATCGGGCGCCCAGAACTTCCTGACCCTGATCGGCCGTTCACTGAGCGAGCCGGACGAAACAGTGCGCAGCTACTTTATCCAGCAGGTATTGCCAATCTTCACCCTGCTCTTCCGCAGCCTGCAGCACGCCTTGCCACAGCTGCCTGAACAATTGCTGTTCTCCCGGATACAGTTCGCGATGGGCGCGATGAGTCACATGATGGTCAACAGCCCGCAGCACCAGAAAACGCTACCTGGCTTTCCCAAACCACTGCCGACGGAACAGATGGCAGACGAGCTGCTCGAATTCATCAGTGCCGGATTGGAGGCCCCATGCTGATCCGTCTCGCACTTATCTCCTTCATCCTGCTCACTGCCTGCAATCCTCTGCAGCCGCCGAAATCGGACCCTCCGCAGCTGCCGGAAAAATATGCAGCACCAGCGGAGTCGACAGAGCAACGGCCAGATCGCTGGTGGCAGAGTTTCAACGACCCACAGCTCGACCAACTGCAGGAGCAGATGCTCAGCGGCAACCTTGACCTGCGGCAGAGCCTCTACCGGCTGGATCAACTGGATGCTCTGCGCAGGACCAGCGGCGCTGGTCTCTGGCCGAGCTTGAGCGCAAACGCATCTGCCGGCCGTGACCGCACCCCCAGCGCAGCCGGAGAGAGCACCAGCAGCAGCTATCGCGGCTCTCTGGCAGCGAGCTACGAAATCGACCTGTGGAATCGTCTGCATGATAAAGAGCAGGCTGCCGAATTCCGGCGTCAGGCAGGAGAAAAAGAGGCCGAAAGCTTGTTGCTAAGCTTGACAGCACAACTGGCAGAAAACTACTTCTCCGCCGGCGAACAGCGAGCTCAGATCGCACTCCTGCAGCAACAGATCGAGCGCAACGAGAAGCTGCTGGCAACAGCGACCGACCGCTACCGCGCCGGGTTGGCATCGGCGGAGGAAATCTATCAGGCGCAGGTCAGCCTGGTTGCGCTGCAGGCACAATTGCCACAATTGCAGACTGCTCTGGTTCGCAGCGAACAGGCGCTCGCCCTGCTGCTCGGCCGATTTTCTGGTGAAGAGGTGACCACCACGGCAACGCTGCCTGAACCAGGTACTGCTGGTGATAACAGCCTGCCCGCCAGTCTGCTGCAACAGCGACCCGATATTTCCGCCGCCTTCCTGCAACTGCAAGCTGCAGATCACGAACTGGCGGCAGCACTGGCCGACAAGCTGCCAGGCATAAGTTTAAGCGCCAGCCTCGGCCGCAGCGTCACCAGGCTTTCCAGTGGCGACATCGAAGGGACCTTCTGGAGCCTGGCCGCCTCGCTGGTCCAACCACTGATCGACGGCGGGCGACGGCAGGCGGCAGTTGATCAGCAGCAAGCCTTGCGGCAGCAGCAGGCGACACAGATGCAGCAACTCCTGATCAAAGCAGTGCAGGACGTAGAAACCGCACTGGTCGCCGAGCGGAACAGCCTGCTGCGCTATCGGCAACTCCAGCAGCAACAACACATCAGCCAGCAGACACTGGAACTGAACCAGGCGAACTACCGCTCTGGCCTGACCAGCAGTAGTGATCTGCTTAACAGCGAACTGCAGCAGCTGAATATCCGCAGCCAATTGATCAGCAGCCAGGCTGGCTGGCTGAGCAGCCGTATTTCTCTGGCCCGCGCCCTGGGTGGCAGTTGGATGGCCGAAGAACGGAAAAAGCAGCAAAACCACCTCAGCGCCAAAGAGGATAAATAATTATGAGCGAAACCGGAAAAAAGCGCCTCGCTTTGAAAATCATCCTGCCGATCCTGATCCTGGCTGTCGGTTTTTTTGCCTTCAAATCCCTGATCGGGATGAAGAAAGCACCTAAACGACAACAACCACCGCAACTCGGTGCGCTGGTTGATGTAATCGAGCTGCAGAGCAAAGCCCATCAGGTCAAAGTCCACGCCACTGGCACCGTTGTCGCCGAGCAAGAAATCAGCATCGTGCCGGAAGTCAATGGCAAGGTCGTCTGGATCTCACCGCAACTGGTCGGCGGCGGCCTGTTCAAACAGGGCGAGACGATGCTCAAAATTGATGCAAGCGACTATCAGCTGGCGGTTGAACGCGCCCAGGCCGATATTGCCCGTGCCGAGGTTGCCCTGCGCACCGAACAGGAAAAGGCCCGTGTCGCCATGCAGGAGTGGAACCGGATCGAGCTGCCGAATAAAGGCGTGCCGGGGCCCTTGGTGACCCGCGAAATTCAACTGCAACAGGAACAGGCCAACCTGACTGCGGCCAAGGCAAACCTGAAGCAAGCCGAGTTGAACCTGCAGCGCACCATCATAAAAGCGCCTTTCGACGGCCGTATCCGCCAGGAGCAAGTCGACCTCGGTCAATATTTACGAGCGGGCAGCAGCATCGGCACGTTCTCAGGCACTGCACGGGCGGAAATTCATGTCCCCCTGCCGCTTGAAGAATTACGCTGGCTCAGTATCCCGACCAGCAAAAACAAGATTGCCGGTTCGCTGGCAATAATCCGTCTGTCTACCAACAGGCAGGCACAGTGGCAGGGAAAAATCGTCCGCAGCCTTGGTGAAATCGACACCGGCAGCCGCATGGCAACCATCGTCATCGGCATCGACGATCCCTATCAGTTGGAGAAATCTGCGGATGGCCCTGTACTGCAGAACGGACAGTTTGTCGAAATCGATATTTTCGGCCAACATCTAGAACAGATCATCAGTATCCCGCGCGAAGCCTTGCGCACTGGACAACAGGTCTGGATCGTGGATACCGACAACCGTCTTCAGCAACGCCCGGTAAAAGTCCTGCGCCGCGAACAGCAACAGCTGTTGCTCGAAAGCGGAGTCGACGCGGGAGAAAAATTGATCCTGACCACCCTCTCCGGGGCTGCTGACGGACTGCTGCTGCGACCGGTTATGCGGGAGCAGGCGCAATGACCGGGCCGGTCAAATGGATGGCCCATAATCATGTGGCCGCCAACCTGTTGATGCTGGCGCTGATTCTCGGCGGTATCATCATGGGTCCGAGCATCAAGCAGGAGATTTTCCCAGAAGTTTCCCTCGATACGGTCTCGGTCAGCGTCGCTTACCCCGGCGCCGGCCCGGAGGAGGTTGAAGAAGGAATTCTGCTAAAAATCGAGGAGAGTTTGACCGCGGTCGACGGGATCAAGCAGTTGCGTGCCACCGCCAACGAAGGCTCCGGCACGGTAACAGCCGAAATCTACGCAGATGAAGATGTCGATGAAGTGCTGCAGGAAATCCGCAGTGAAATCGACCGGATCACAACCTTCCCCGGCGATGCAGAAAAGCCGATTGTCAGTAAGCTCTCAAACAGGCGAGAAGTCATCTCGGTGGTGGTGTACGGAGATGCCAGCGAGAAAACACTGCGCGAGCAGGCCGAAACGATCCGCGATGAAATCCTCGAACTGCCCGACATCACCCAGGTCGATCTGAGCGGCGTGCGACCGTTTGAAATCACCATCGAAGTCGCGGAAGAAAATCTGCGGCGCTACAACCTGACCCTGGAACAGATAGCGAGCCGGATCCGCGCCGCATCCCTCGATCTGCCGGGCGGCACAGTGAAAACCAGCGGCGGAGAGATCCTGTTGCGAACCAAGGAGCGACGCTACTGGGGTCCCGAATATGCGGATATCGTCATTCTCAGCCAGGCCGACGGCAGCCAGGTGCGACTGGGCGACATTGCCAACGTCGTCGACGGCTTCGCCGACAGCGACACCTACGCCCGCTTCGACGGCAAACCGGCAGCGATGCTCAACGTCTTTCGTATCGGCGAGCAAAAACCGACTGAAATTTCTGAAAAAATTATCGACTACATCGAGCAGAAGCAACTCAACCTGCCGGACAGTCTGCAGCTGGCAATCTGGAACGACACCACCGAACTCTTCACCAGCCGAATGAACCTGCTGCAAAAAAATGCGTTGCTCGGTCTGGCGTTGGTGGTGGTCGTCCTCGGCCTGTTCCTGGAAATCCGTTTGGCCGGCTGGGTCATGCTCGGCATCCCGATCTCCTTTTTCGGCACCCTGCTATTCATGCCCTGGCTCGGCGTCTCGATCAACATGGTTTCACTGTTCGCTTTTATCCTGGCCCTGGGGATTCTTGTCGATGACGCCATCGTCGTCGGTGAAAATATTTTCGACCATCGCCAGCAGGGCAAACCCTACGCCCGGGCTGCGGTCGATGGTGCCCTTGAGGTCTCGATTCCGGTCACTTACGCGATCCTGACGACGGTTGCCGCGTTCACCCCGCTGATCTTCGTCAGCGGGATGATGGGCAAGTTCATCAAAGTCATCCCCATTATAGTCATTGCGTTACTCCTCGCCTCGTTGATCGAATCCTTGTTCGTGCTACCGGCACACCTGAGCGGCGGTAAACCGCGGTCGGATAATGGCGGCCTGCTCGGGCGGATCGACCGGGTCCGTAAATGGTTCGGGGCAGCGCTGGAACGTTTTGTCGCAGGTCCCTACAACTGGGCCCTGCACCTAAATCTGAAGTATCGCTATGCCTCACTGGCCATCGGTATCTGCATGCTGCTGCTGACAATCGGCGTGGTCAAAAACGGCTTTCTCAAGTTCACTTTCATGCCGGAAGTCGACGGTGACAGAATTACTGTCTCCTTACAGATGAACCGGGGCGTCCCGATTGAAGAAACCGGCCGGGTCAGCGACCTGATCATGCAGACAGGGCTGGAAACGGTGGCCGAATACGATGCCGGCCGCCCCGCAGGCGACAGCATTCTGCGTAACATTTACATGCTGGTGGGCGGCAACATCCCCGGCGGCGGACCCGGCGGTGGCAGCAGTACGACAGCCTCGCACATGAGTAACGTGGCAATGTTTCTGGTTGAGAGCGAACAGCGCGGAGTCGCCGCTACCGAGATTTCCAACCACTGGCGGAAAAAGCTGGGAGAGCTGCCGGGAGTCGACTCCATGACTTTCCGCTCCAACCTGATGCGACTGGGTGCCAACATCGATGTTCAGCTGGCGCATCAGGACTTCACCGTGCTGGAGAAGGCGTCCAACCTGATCCGCGCAACCCTTGCGGAATATGAGGGGGTGAGCGACATTGAAGACAGCTATGCCCGTGGTAAGCAGGAGATCAAACTGAAGCTGAAACCTGCGGCGCGCACTCTCGGGATCACTGAAACCGAGCTGGGACGGCAGGTTCGTTCCGCCTTTTACGGTGCCGAAGCCCTGCGCCTGCAACGGGGCCGCAACGAAGTCAAGGTGATGGTTCGTTTCCCGGAAGAAGACCGGAAAGTGCTCTGGAATTTAGAGAATATGCGCATCCGCACCCCTGCCGGACAGGAGATTCCACTACTGCAGGCAGCAGAAGTGATCGAGGGGCAAGGCTTCTCAGAAATCAAGCGCACCGACCGCAAACGGGTGATTAACGTCTCGGCCAGCGTCGATGACGAGCAGACCAACGCTCAGGAAATAATCAGCGATCTGAAGTCAAACCTGCTGCCGCAGCTGGTCGCTGACTATCCGGGTCTGTCCTGGGACATGGAGGGGGAAGAGAAGGAACGGCGGGAATCCCTCAGCA
The DNA here is from genome assembly GCF_900142125.1 of Malonomonas rubra DSM 5091. Lineage (GTDB taxonomy): Bacteria > Desulfobacterota > Desulfuromonadia > Desulfuromonadales > Geopsychrobacteraceae > Malonomonas > Malonomonas rubra. Next base: position 64,239 of record NZ_FQZT01000006.1, on the reverse strand, counting down.
GCATGCTGGCCGGCTTCAAACTGGCCCTGATCGCCATCTTCATCCTGCTGGCAATCCCGTTCCGCAGCTACAGCCAGCCACTACTGATCATGACCGCAATCCCTTTCGGCATGATCGGCGCGGTCCTCGGTCATATCATTATGGGTTACAACCTCAGCTTGCTGAGCATGTTCGGCCTCGTCGCGCTGTCCGGAGTCGTGGTCAACGACTCGCTGCTGCTGATCGACAAGACCAACCGCAACCGGATCGACGGGATGCCGCTTTACGAAGCATTGGTTGCCGCCGGAACACGACGTTTCCGGCCGATTATTCTTACATCTTTCACGACCTTTTTCGGCTTGATGCCGATGATTCTGGAGACCAGTGTACAGGCCAAGTTTCTCATTCCGATGGCAATCTCCCTCGGCTTCGGCATCCTTTTCGGCACCGGCATCATTCTGCTGCTAATCCCGGCACTCTACCTGATTCTGGAAGATTTCCGCAGGTTGCTCGGCCTTCGCGACAAGCACGCAGAGCAGGCAGCAGCAAGCATTGAGAGCTGACAAAAAAAAACGGCCCGATCCTTAGTTGGACGGGCCGTTTCCTTTTGGTGCTGAGCAGCCATCTTAAAACTGCGCGGAAATCATTGTGTTTTGCTGGCCGGTTTCGCTACTTTCTGCGCTGTTGTCGGCTGAAAAACAAACTCCCACTCGCTGTAGCGGGTTTTGCCGACAAAAGCACTGTTGGCAGAATCAAACCCGTCCTGCTTGAAAACTTCAAGCTCGCTGCTGCTCCGCACGCCACTGATCTTGCCGGAAGGATCTTTTATCACAACCCAATCGTTCCCGGTCATTGGATCGTTATAAAGCTTGCGCAGGTGACGCAACACAGCGATTGAACGATCATCTTTTACGAGCTTCTCCAGATCGGTCGGCAAAGCGGCCACTGCCCCTCCCTGGCTGCTTTTGTAATAGGATTCGATTGCCTTGCGATACTGGCTGCCCCGCCACAGCAACTCTTCTTCTTTGGCACGCTGAACGATGGACTTCCAACTGGAACCGGCAATCCCCGACATCAGGCCAAGAACCACCACCGCCATCAGCACCCCCATAAGGGCAACACCACGTTGATTGTGCAAACTGTTCATTATCCTTCTTCCGCTGAAAAATAAGAATTTCAGTTTGCTGGCGAAGAGCAAATCCGTCAACCTTTTTAACCTGATTCGGCGGCCATCCACCGCAACACGTCAGTTACCAACACAACAGGATTATGACATCCTGGCATCAAAAAAACTTTACTCTAGTTGACTTCACTGCTAGATAATTAATTAAGAAAGCAAGAGTAACGAACTAAACTTTTTGGTGATGAGATCGGGGGGAAACATGCTGAGCAAGAAAAATCATCCGAAAATCGAACTGAAGGGTTGGATCAATGTCGAAGGCGAGGAATGCCTGATTTCCCAGGTTTATCAAGGGTATTCACTCTCCGGAGCCTGCGAGGTAGTGACTAACCCGGAACGCCCGATCAACAAGGATGTCGGCTGGGACGGTGAAAAATGGTTCTTTTCAAAGCAGGAACCGCTGGTCAACGCTGCCCAAACGTCTCGCCTGAAAGAGTTTGTTGATGAACTGAAGCGTGAACGACAAAGCGGCCGATTCTTTGACAAAAAATCCTGAAACTTCTCAAAATTGACGACCTCTAACGTTAGGGCTATACTATCGTCAAAGCCCGTACGGAAAGGTCGTTATGAACGTTCGCACTATCGTTGCAGCAGCAGATCCAGAGATTCGCAAATTGTACCAGCAGCAGGTCAGCAGTCTGGGAGCTGATTGCGACACCGCCGCCAGTCTGCACGAAATGTTCGAGCAGATGAAAGAAATCCCCTACAACGGTCTGCTGATCGACCTACCCACGCTGGTCAAAGCGAACCAGGTTGAAAAAGCCCAGTGCCACGAACTGCTGCGGCTTTTCCCGACCCTACGCCTGCGCTGGGACCAATCCAGCCAGAAGCTTCTGTGCCTGCTTTACGGTAGCCACCCTACTGACAACATGAGCTTGAAGCTGTTTATTGACGAGCATTGCCAAAGTTTCACAGCACGAAGAATCCGCCGCTTTCAGCGCATGCGCCTCCATTACAACGTTCTGCTGGCAAGTGATGAGGATTTTCGCGATGACGATGTTGAACGCTCGACCAGTATTGATATTTCAGAAGGGGGTTGCTCCCTGATCACTGGGCGTGATCGCCCCCTGGAAAGCAATGTCTGGCTACGCTTCATTGAATTTGAAGATCAAACTCCGATCCAAGCCAGCATCTGCAGCAGAATTCCCTGGGGAACTGCGATGAAAATCCCCTCTATCGGTGTCAGCTTTACGACGATCAGCGAAGCACAACTGGAGCAGATCCGGCATCCGGGCAAAGCAATTTACGAGAAAAAACTCAAAAGCTAACCTGTCGACAGCCCGGCTTTGACTTTAACCAGGTAGTCCCGGGTTTCCTCGGGCATCTGTTGCAAGCCTTTTCGGTCAACGTTCCCCTGGCCCCAGTTGTAAGCCGCCAGCGCCTTATCGAGATCACCGTCATATTTGTCGAGCAATTGCTTTAAATAACGGCTTCCACCCAACAGGTTCTGCTGTGGATCAAAGCTATCCTCCACCCCAAGCTCGGCCGCCGTCGCAGGCATCAACTGCATCAACCCCTGAGCGCCAACGGGCGAGATCGCCTGTGGCTGAAAATTACTCTCAGCAGCCACGACTGAACGGATCAACTCCGGTGCCAGGCTGACCTGCTGCGCAACCCGCTCGATCATACTTTCGATCTCCGCGCGCTCCGGTGGATTCTGCAATGAAGGCTGCAGTTGCCGGTAAACCCGATCAGCCTGCTGAACCTGAGGGGCTGCGCGCAGACTGAAGCCCGCGGTAGACAAACGGCTGAGGAGATCATCATTCTTGCCTGCCTCCTCCTTTGTATCGAACAGCCCCTGCAACAGTTGCATCTGCGCCAGCTCCATCAACTCCTGGGCTTTGGCGACACCGGCTTTCACCTGCCCGGCAGCATCAAGGAGTTCGGCAAACCCCGTATTTGTGGTTTCGTCGCGACCAACCTGATTCAAGGGCTTCAGTTGTGTTGACGGCAATAGCGACTGTAACGGGTCGATACTCATAACGCATCACCTCTTGTCAAAAAAACGGCACGTTTCTCTTCGGCAGACTTAAACTTGCAAAAAACAAACCGTTTTACATTCGCAACCGATGGTCATTGCTTTTGCTCGACAATTCCATTACAAGAAGCTTTCCATTTATTTTTCAGGAGCTTGCCCTGTGTCAAAACAAAGCGATAAACTTTTCCAGCAGTTAAAACGTCAAACCGGTAAAGCGATCGGCGATTTCAAGCTGATCGAGGAGGGCGATAAAATTGCAGTCGCCGTTTCCGGTGGGAAGGATTCCTACCTGCTTCTCGACATCCTGGAAGAGCTGCGCAAGCGAGCGCCGGTCGAATTTGAACTGATCGCTGTCAACATTGACTCCGGGTTTCCCGGTTATCGCACCGACATTATCGAACAGCACCTGCGCGAGCGGGGGCATAACTACCGCATTAAAAGAATCGATGCCTACCAGATTATCAGTGAAAAACGCAAACCGAACTCGTCATATTGCGCTTTCTGTGCTCGGCTGCGACGCGGAGCTCTCTACACGCTGGCAGATGAGCTCGGTTGCAACAAAATCGCTCTCGGCCACCACCTTGACGACTTCATTGAAACGCTGCTACTCAACCAGTTTTATGTCGGCACCTTGGCAGCAATGAGTCCAAAGCTGCTGGCTGACAACGGTAAACAGACCGTCATCCGCCCGCTGGTCTATGTTGAAGAGGCTGATATTTCAGAATACAGCAGATTGATAGAGTACCCGCTGATCTGCTGTTCCTGTCCGGTTGCAGGTGGGGTTGATCAGAAGCGACAACGGATGAAGCAACTGATCAATGACCTCGCCGAAGAGATCCCACAGATCCGTAACAGTATGATCAGTGCACTGGGGAATGTTCAGCTTCGGCACCTGCTGGACAAGGAGAGTCCGCTGAAAGAGAAGAGATAAAAAACGCGGAAGACGCTGCTTAATCCTTGTGGATAAATTTCTTCAGCAAGCCCTTCGACTGCGCTCCCTGTTCCCGCCGCAGATTGATCAGACGCAGCTCGCGTAAAGCCTCGGTGCAGTCGGGATTGGCCTGCACGGCCATCTCGAAGCACTTCTCAGCCTGCCGTTCCTTATCCTGCTGCTGATAGACAAAACCCAGGTAAAGGTGGGTCTGGTAGAGGCCGGGATTCAATTCGCGCGAAGCGAGCAGAACTTCCATCGCCTGAGTCTGGTTTTCCGTTTTTTCCGGTGCCGACTTGAAGAGCGCCCAGGCAAAATAGGTGAGGTATTCCGGCTCCTCCGGGCTGAGTTCGATCGCCCGTTTGAGCGGCTTGACCGCAGCACTGAAACGTCGAATGTTAAGCAGGTTGCGCCCTTCCTGGTAAGCAGTTTCAGCCTCGATCACTTGGTTGATGTCGATACTTTTTTTCGGTCCGTTAATAAGCTCATCGAGGTAATCAGAGCAGGATTTGGGATCACTCAGCACCGTATATGCCTGGCTGACGTACTGAAACATTTCGTTGATCTTATTGCTCATCTCCTTCGACAAACCACTGCCGAGAAAACGATCGGGATGATATTCCTTCGCCATCTTGTAGTAGGCACGGCGCACTTCCGAGCAGTTGCACTGCCGCGATACTCCAAGGGCCTCGAAGTAATCAGTGTCCATGATGCGCTTGTAGTCTTCCAGGATCTTTTTCCGCAGTTGTTCGTCGATCGGTCGGCTGCCACTGATACCGGGGACTTCAGCAGCATCAACCTTTTCAGCGACCTCACTCACTTCTACCAATTCTGACAGAACCAGTCCTGCGAGCACCTGCTGGACTTCCTGTTTCGCCAGCGGATGCTGGTCAATGATCTCGCTGGTGGTGAGGCTGCCGAGGCACTGCCCGTAAATTTCCTGCCCGCGGCGGTTCAATTCGATATCCTGAAAGCGGTATTTCGGGTTGCCCGACTGCTTCAGGTAGAGGTTGCGCAGCGGCAGGATAAACTCATCCAGCTGGGCCTGCGACCAGTAATTTTTGATTCCCTGCATAATCAATGAAGCGGGAGAAACCTTGATCGCCGCAACATTCTTTTTAAAATCCTTGCCGTCAACAAAACGGAAAGAACCATCACCCCATTTGAAGGTGCTGAGCAGCTTTTCCGTTACCTGGCGCGACAGCGCAGCATGCAGGTCCTGTGGTGTCAGAATACCCATCTCGATCAGCACCGTACCCTGCAGACGCCCCGACTCACGGCTGCGTTCAACCGAAGCATCGCAGTCAACCTGGGTCAGCACCCCCTCTTTCACCAGCATCCGGCCGAGGCATTCGTTGAGCACGTTGGAGCGGGCAAAAACCGGGTAACCATCTTTGATATAAATAATTTTTTTGGCATCCCCCCGCTCCAGATGGAGCAGGCCGGTTTTCTCGTTGCTGTAAAGATCGTGCAGCAATTGTGGAACGTTCTTCTCTTCCAAAGATCCCTGACTGGCATCATTTTCTGCCTGCGCATCCGGGTTGAACAGACGCTCCAGCAAGGCCAGCATATCTTTTGAAGTGAAAGGCTTGAGTAAAAATTCATCCGCACCGTAATCGGCTTTTGCCTGTTCAATCTGCTCCGGGCTATGGAACATGGCGGTGATCATCACCACCTTCAGATCTTTGGTTTTTTCATGCTTGCGCAGGGCTTTACACACGGCAGGGCCGGAAATCTCCGGCATATTGATGTCGATCAACACCAGGTCAAAGTCATCTTTCAGCAACTTCTGCAGGCCGATCGCTCCCCGATCGACAGTCTCGACAGAGCAGCCAGCTGCAGTCAGAAGTTTCTCCAGATGTGATCGCAGCATACGGTCATCATCGATGACCATCACTTTTTTACTGATGTCAGGCATCTTGGCCGTCCTCCCCCGGCTGCGGGTTCAGATAGTTTTCGAACAGTTCGCGAATTCCTTCGGTCGTCGCGCGGTACTCTTCCAGGAACTCTTTCTCCGGAACAATTCCCTTTTTACCATAGCCAAGCCCCAAGGCAACCCGGCGCAGACTCTTGGCATCAAGCGACAATTCGTTAATCGACTGATCGTGTAGTAACCGCAGCTTGTTTTCCAAGCGACGCAGAAACTTGTAACCTTTGATCAGCTTGTTCGCTTCTGCAACATGCAAAATATCATTTCTAGCCAGAACATGCAGTATTTCCAGCGTGTTCTGCACCCATAACTCGTTAATCTGACGAGCATAGCGCAATTGCAGGTATTGAGCAATAAACTCGACATCAACCATACCTCCGCGTCCGGTCTTGATGTTGAAGTGATCATCGCTCTCTTTGGCGATCTCTTTCTCCATGCGCTGGCGCAGACGGTAGATCTCTGCCTGCAGGTCGTCCGGTATAGGTCGATAGAAAGCGAGGTCGGAGATCAGGTGCTGCAGGCGCTCGGCAAACTCTTCCGGCCCACAGACAACCCGGGCCTTGGTCATCGCCTGTCGTTCCCAGGGTTGCGCCGATTCCTGGTGATAGCGCTTGAAGGCACTGTAGCTGGTCACCAGTGGCCCCTGGTTGCCAGAGGGCCGCAAACGGGTGTCGATCTCGTAAACCGTGCCTTCGCGTGTCACCAGAGTCAACGCAGTAATAATCCGCTGCGCCAGTTTGGCGAAATACTCATGGTTGCTGATTTCGCGAAACCGGTTCGGATCAGTTCCCTCAACCGGGCGGGTACGCCCTTCGCTGTCATAAATAAAGATGATATCGAGATCCGAGTGGTAGTTCAGTTCGAGGCCGCCCAGCTTGCCCATGCCGACCACGGCAAAAGCAGTCCGCTCGGCATCCGCCGGGGCATCCTCGGCGAAGGGACAGCCGAAGCGGGGCTTCAGTTCGCTGCGGGCCATTTCGATCGCCTGCTCCAGACAGACTTCGGCCACCCAGGAGAGCTGCTTCGCCCCTTCCCCCTGCTTCATTTGCCCGTGCAGATCACTCAGCGCGATGCGCAGAAACTCTTCGTTGCGGAAACGACGCAAGCCATCCAGCTGCATTTCGTAATCTTCTGCCAGCGCCATCTGCTCGGCCAGCGAGGCGGCCAGTTCATCACGATCCTTATTTTCCACCGCATAAGACCGTGCCACCAGCGTATCAAGCAGTTCCGGGCGCTGGATAAAAATCCGCGATAGCAGCTGGCTGGAGCTGAACAGGGCGATCAGCAGCTTGACGATACCGGTGTTCTCGTTCAGTAATGAGAAATAAGAAGTGCGGGCACGAATCCCTTTGATAAATCGTTCCAGGTTGTTCAGCGCCTGATCTGGATTGGCCGAATCAAGAATTTCGGAGAGCAGCAGCGGCGCCAGTTTGTCCAGGCAACGGCGCCCCCGTTCGGTCAAACGCTTGTGCGGATCGCCGTCGCGCAGCCAAGCCAGGTTCTCGTAAGCAGCATCGGGGTTTTTAAAGCCCTTCTCTTCCAGCAGATCTTTGACCAGATCGCTGTCCGATTCAGAGTCGAAAATAAAGTTGACCTCAGGTCGAACTTCGATTTCCTCCTCTTCTGCGGAATGAAACAGGTCCTTGAAAATTTCAGAAACGCCCTGCCGGTGCCGTTCCAGCTCAGAATTGAAACTCTCGACATCCTTGAAGCCACTGCGTCGAGCCAACGTCAGCAGCTCTCTCGGCTGTGTCGGCAACGAGTGCGTTTGCCGCTCCTGCACAATTTGGATACGGTGCTCTACGGTGCGCAGAAAACGATAAGCATCGCTCAGTAGCAACATCTCGTCTTTGCTGATCAGCTCCTCCTGCTCCAGCAACTGCAGCATACGCAATGAGTTGCGGTACTGTAAATGCGGTCGGGTTCCGGCGTTAACCAGTTGCTGCGCCTGAATGAAAAACTCGATCTCGCGGATACCGCCACGTCCGAGCTTGAGGTTGCGTTCGCCTTCCTGCTCGCGACCGAGGCTGGCATTGATCTTCTGTTTCATCAGCTTGATGTCTTCGATCATGCCGAAATCGAGGTAACGACGGTAAATGAAAGGTTTCAGTCGCTTCAGCAGTTCGACACCCAAAGAGATCGAACCGGCCACCGGGCGTGCCTTGATCATCGCTGCCCGTTCCCAGCTCTGCCCCCATGACTCGTAGTAGGTTTCAGCACCGACAACCGAAATGGCCAAATCACCACTGTTGCCATCCGGCCGCAAGCGGGTGTCGACACGAAAAACAAAACCGTCTTCGGTGACCTGATGTAGCGCACGGGTGACAAGTTCGGCCAACTTGACAAAGTAACGATGCAGGCTGATTTTTTCGCCCTTGCTGCCACCGCTGGTTTCACCGTTGTTGGAGGAATAGCAATAGATGAGGTCGATATCGGAAGAAAAATTCAATTCATTGCCGCCGAACTTGCCCATCCCGAGGATGGTCATCTCAGCCCGCTGCCGGTCGCCGGACTCGGTGGTCTCCAGCGGTTCGCCGAACTCTTCCTGCAACTGATAGCCACAAATTTCATAAGCCCGCTGCAGAGACGCGGCCGCCAATCCGGACAGTTCAGCTGTAACTTCTTCCAGCGATGCCATCCCGCAGAGATCACGGCTGCCGATGCGCAGGATCTGCTCGACCTTGTAGTGCCGCAGGCCTGCCTTGAGCTGCGGGAAGTCGGCGTCATCTGGAATGATTTGCCGCAGATCAGCCAGCATATCGGCTTCATTGCGTGGTGCGTCGATTTTACCTTGCAGCAGCAGGTGCTCGGCGAACTGCGGTTTGCGGCAGAGGATACCGGCAAGAAAGTTGGAACCACCCAGCACAGTCAGCAGTTGCTGGCGCCGCTTCGGCTGTTTCAGCAGGCTCATCAGGATTTCAGCGCCGACACAATCGAACTGCCGTTCCAGCAGGTTGAGAGCCGCATCGGGATCAGCGACATTGAAGGCATCATAGAGAACATCCTGCAGCAGTTCCCAGTCCTGCAACTGCTCGCCGAGGAGACGCAGGTTGGTTGTCGCACGCTGACCGTCGAACAAGGCGAAACTTTCGAGCCAGTCGCTCAGTTGCTGCTCATCCTCGCTCCCCAGCAGGGCAAGTTTCTGTCGGATCTGTTCTCTCATGGCACTCCCACTTAACGTTTATTCGCCAATGCCGCCAGTTCCTGCTGATAATTTCCTTCCGCCACACCCCGCTCGGTAATAATCGCGGTCACCAACTCGTTCGGGGTCACATCGAAGGCCGGGTTACGCACCTCGATTCCCTCCGGTGCCAACTGGATGTCTTTAAGGTGGGTGATCTCGCGGGCATCCCGCTCCTCGATCGGGATCAGGCTGCCGTCGCTCAAACTCAGATCGACAGTCGACATCGGCGCAGCGACGTAAAACGGAATCTTGTGCGCTTTCGCCAACACCGCCACCGTGTAGGTCCCTATTTTATTGGCGACATCGCCGTTGGCGGCAATCCGGTCAGCACCAACGATGACGCAGTCGATCTCGCCCTTGCTCATCAGGTAGCCAGCCATGTTGTCGCAAATCAGTGTCACCGGGATATTGTCTTTTTTCAACTCCCAGGCGGTCAGCCGCGACCCCTGGTTGAACGGACGAGTTTCGTCGGCCAGCACAGAAATCTTCTTACCAGCATCAACCGCAGCCCGGATCACACCAAGAGCAGTCCCGTAACCAGCCGTCGCCAGAGCCCCGGCGTTACAGTGAGTTAGAACCCGAGCACCGTCCGGGATCAGTCCCTCACCCTGTTTCCCCAGTTGAATACAAAGTTTTTCATCTTCCTGGGTGATCGCCAATGCTTCGTACTCGAGACCGATTTTCAACTCCAGCACCGTGCGATCGAGGTTGGCGTGAGCGAAACGCTTCATCCGCTCTAAGGCCCAGAACAGATTGACCGCGGTCGGCCGGGTAGCAGCGAGAACATCACAGATTTTTTCCATTTCGGCGTAGAACTCTTCCGTCGACTCGGTCTCGATATCGCGCACACCGAACCAGACGCCAATGGCCGCGGCAACACCAATCGCCGGGGCACCACGCACCACCATGCTGCGGATCGCCTCTGCGACTTCTTCGTAGGTATTGTAATTAAGCCAGACCTCTTCCGCCGGCAGCAGACGCTGATCGAGCATCTGGGCTTTGCCGTTAAAAAAACGGATCGGACGGATAACACTTTTATCGATTTGACAGCCTGCCATAGTGCACAATTCCTCTTTGTCTGATTTTTCCCTTCTCCCTCGGGGAGAAGGTGGCCGAAGGCCGGATGAGGGGGAATCCTTCGTTTTTTAACTGCCGCCTCACCCCAACCCTCTCTCCTGGGGAGAGGGAGTTACCCTTTTAACTTCTTTTGCATCAACTGGTTGACCATCCCCGGGTTGGCCTTGCCCTTCGACGCCTTCATCACCTGACCGACAAAGAAGCCCATCAGCTTGTCTTTACCACCTTTGAGCTCTTCGAACTGACTCTGGTTGGCGGCGATAATTTCGTCGAGCATTGTTTCGATGGCGCCGGTATCAGTCACCTGCTTCAGGCCCTTCTCTTCAATCACCTGGTCGGCGCTTTTGCCGCTGTTCCAGATTTCCTCGAAGACGGTCTTGGCGATCTTGCCGGAGATGGTGTTGTCGGCAATCCGATCAAGGATACCGGCCAACAACTCCGGGGTCACCGGACAGTCGGCAATGGCGATCCCGTTGTCATTGAGCGCACGGGAAACTTCGCCCATCACCCAGTTGGCGCAGATTTTCGGGTTATTGTGCAGCTTAACCAAGGCATCGAAATACTCGGCGACAGAGCGCTCGGTCGAGATAACACCGGCGTCGTATTCCGACAGGCCGAGCTCGTCAGTGTAGCGCTTGACCTTGGCTTCGGGCAGCTCCGGCAGCTCGCCGCGTACCCGCTCGACCCAGTCGTCGGAAACCACCAGCGGCACCAGGTCCGGATCGGGAAAGTAGCGGTAATCGTGCGCCTCTTCCTTGCCACGCATCGAGCGGGTGACACCGGAATCGGGGTCAAACAGGCGGGTTTCCTGCACGACCTTGCCACCGTCATCGATCAGGTCGGCCTGGCGCTCCACCTCGTACTCAATCGCCTGCTTGATGAAGCGGAAGGAGTTGAGGTTCTTCAGCTCGGCGCGGGTGCCGAACTCTTCCTGTCCCCAGGGACGGATCGAGACATTGGCATCGCAGCGGAAGGAGCCCTCTTCCATGTTGCCGTCACAGACACCCAGGTACATGACGATCTGGTGCAGCTTCTTGAGATAAGCAATCGCCTCGTCAGCACTGCGCATATCCGGTTCGGAGACAATTTCCAACAGCGGCGTGCAGGCGCGGTTGAGGTCGACCGCCGAACTGTTGCCTTCGGAGTGGATCAGCTTGCCGGCGTCTTCTTCCATGTGGATACGGGTGATGCCGACCTTCTTCTTGCCCATCTCCTCGGTCTCGATATTCAACCAGCCATGCTCGCAGATCGGCAGCTCGAACTGGGAAATCTGGTAACCCTTCGGCAGATCGGGATAAAAGTAGTTCTTGCGCGCGAAGATCGAGCGCGGCGCGATCTTGTGGTTGGTCGCCAGTCCGGTCTTGATAGCGTACTCGACCACCTGTTTGTTGAGCACCGGCAGCGCCCCCGGCAGGCCGAGACAGACCGGGCAGGTCTGGCTGTTCGGCTCCTGACCGAAATCCTTTGAGCAGCCGCAGAAGATCTTGGTTTTGGTGGTCAACTGGACGTGGACTTCCAACCCGATCACGACTTCGTATCTTGAATCCATCTTTTTATTCCTTTCCGATTACAGCGACGCCAGCTTGCCGCCGAAATCGGTTGTATTTTCAAACGCCCAGGCCGCCTGCAGGATCTCCGCCTCAGCGAAGGGTTTGCCGAGCAACTGCAGACCGATCGGCAAGCCTTCGCTGCTGTTGCCGCAAGGCAGGCTGATACCACACAGTCCCGCCAGATTGAGCGGGATAGTGAAGATGTCGGACAGGTACATCTGCAGTGGATCGTCAGTTTTTTCACCTATCTTGAAGGCTGGAGTCGGCGCCACCGGAGTGAGCAGCAGATCGACCTTCTCGAAAGCATCAAGGAAATCCTGACGAATCAGGGTGCGAACCTTCTGCGCTTTCAGGTAGTAGGCATCGTAATAGCCGGACGAGAGAGCATAGGTGCCGAGCATAATCCGGCGTTTGACCTCATCGCCGAAACCGGCGGCGCGAGTCTGGCTGTACATACCGATCAACCCTTCGCCTTCATCTTTGCGCACGCCGTAGCGCACACCGTCATAGCGAGCCAGATTGCTGGAGGCCTCGGCAGTGGCGATCAGGTAGTAGCAGGCCACGGCATAATCGGTATGCGGCAAACTGACTTCGACGATCTCGGCACCGAGTCCTTTGTAGGTTGCGATGGCCGCATCGACCGCCTTTTTCACATCAGCATCGAGACCATCGATGAAATACTCTTTCGGCAGACCGATCTTCTTCCCCTTCACACCGTCTTTCAGTGTTGCCAAGTAATCGGGCACCGGGGTGTCGACCGAGGTCGAATCCATCGGGTCGTAACCGGCCACAGCACCGAGCAGAGTGGCGCAGTCCTCAACGTTACGTGCCAGCGGACCAACCTGATCCAGAGAGGAGGCGTAAGCGATGACCCCGTAGCGGGAAACCCGACCGTAAGTCGGCTTGAGACCGACCACGCCACAATGGGAGGCCGGCTGACGGATCGAACCACCGGTATCAGTGCCCAGCGTTGCCAGCGCCTGCCCGGCCGCGATAGCAGCAGCAGAACCGCCGGAGGATCCGCCCGGAACCCGCTCCAGATCCCAAGGGTTTTTCACCGGCCCAGCCGCCGAGTTCTCGTTGGAGGAGCCCATGGCGAACTCGTCCATGTTCAGCTTGCCGATGATCACCGCGCCCTGTTCGCGAAGCTTGGCGATGGCAGTAGCATCATAGGGCGAAACATAGTTGTCGAGAATCTTCGAGCCACAAGTGGTGCGCACATCGAGGGTGTTGAAGATATCCTTCACCGCCAGCGGAATCCCGGTCATCGGCGCAGCGTTACCGGCAGCGATCCGCTGATCGGCCTCAGCAGCAGCAGCCAGCGCTTCGGCTTCGCAGACAGTGATAAAAGAGTTGACCTTGTCGTTGGTCGCAGCAATCCGCGCCAGAAATGCCTTGGTCAGCTCAACCGAAGTGGTTTCGCCGGACGCCAACTTTTCCCGCAGTTGCGAAATTGTCAGATCGTTCAATTGCATGTTTTCTCCAGAATCGCTTGGCGATATTTACTCGATGACTTTTGGGACTTTGAAGCAACTTCCGTCAGTGGCCGGCGCATTCTGCTGCGCCCGCTCAATGCCGATCGACGGCTTCACCTCGTCGGCGCGGAAAGCGTTCTCCATCGGCACCGCATGCGCAGTCGGCTCAATTCCTTCGGTATCCAGCTCATTCAATTTGTCGACATAACCGAGGATGGCATCCATCTGCCCGGTCATCGCCTCCAGCTCTTCCGGTTGTAAGGCCAAGCGGGCCAGGCGGGCCACGTGCTCAACTTCTTCACGACTGATCTTCATCGTTTTTTCTCCATTGCAGCCGGGGATTTTCGCGTTTTATTGCAGGTCAGGCCGACTCGCATAAGCGAGTCGGCCCAAAAGCCTAAATTTAGCATTTATTCCCGGCATCCAACAAGCGAAACGCTTGTTTTTATTGCTCTGATTTTAAACGCCGTCGAATGCCACCACGGCATCGGCGGCCTGACGCAGAGCTTCACTGCATTTGGAATCGGGGCAGGAAAGGATATGCGGCTTGCCATCATCGCCAGCAGCGACCACGCGCGGGTCGAGCGGCACTTTGGCCAGCATGGCAACGCCAGTCTTTTCGGCCAGCTTGTCGCCACCGCCACTCTTGAAAATATCGGAAACCTTGTTGCAGTGCGGGCAGATAAAACCGCTCATATTTTCGATCAGACCGACGACCGGCAGCTTAAGCTCGTTGCAGAAGCTGAGCGATTTTTCGACATCGACCAGGGCCACATCCTGCGGGGTAGTGACGACCACGGCGGCAGCGTTCTTCCCGAGTAACTGAACAGCGCTCAAAGGCTCGTCGCCGGTACCCGGAGGGCAGTCGATCAGCAGGTAATCAAGCTCACCCCAGTTGACATCGGCCAGAAGCTGCATGATGGCGCCATGCTTCATCGGCCCACGCATGATGGTCGCCTGGTTGGTCGACTGCAGCAGAAAGCCGATCGACATCAGCTTCAGACCGGAAACGACCATCGGCAGGATACCCTCTTCGTCCATCTGCGGGTGCTCTCCGCTCAGACCACACATAGTCGGCACGCTCGGCCCGTGCAGATCGATATCGAGCAGACCAACTTTGAAACCTTTTTCCACCAGTGCATATGCCAGGTTGACAGCAGTGGTGCTTTTGCCGACACCACCCTTACCCGACATAACGATCAACTTGTTCTTGATGCCACACAAGCGGATCGCCAGGTTACGCTGGATCTGTGCCTGCTCGTCGTTGGCGGCGTTCGGCTGTTTGACCGAACAGGAACTGTCATTGCATGAATCACAACTACTCATTGTCTTACCTTTCTCTCCTGTTGAGTGTTACCCCTCAAACCGTCCCGGGTTCAAGGTCGCGATTAATTCGTCGATCTCTTCGGCGCTGTAATCTTCCGCCTGCAAAGCGCGACGATAGTTGTCCAGTAACTGATGGATGGCGCGAATTTCGTTGCGCTGCTGATAAATATCGAGCAGCTTCTGCACCATGCCGTCGTGAGTCGGTTCAAAAGCGAGGCCGATCTTCAGCAGCCGCACTGCTTCGTCTATATCGCCACGTTGTTCCAGCAGGCGCGCCAGACCGTCCAGTTGTTCCAGCCGCAGCTGACTGTACTGATCGGACCGGTAGGGCAGATCCGCTTCCAGTTCAAAACCGGCGAGAAACTCGCCCTGCCAGAAACGATCGGCCCGCCAGTAGGCAAGTTCGGCCTGCCAGAGATTACGCCGCTGAATATGACGGCGTGACTCTTCTATTTCAGCGGCAAACTCAATAGCGTCGATATGCAGATTGCGCAGCAACAGCATACCCTTTTCCAGAATCAGGTAATCCTCCCGAATCTGTTTGCCAAAAACCGTCTCCAGCGCTTTGCGCAAACGTGACAGAGAGGAATCGAAACTGTTGCGCGCCTTACTGGTCGGGCTTTCAGGCCAGAGGGTGCCCATGATCAGTTCAGAGCTCAGAGCCCGATCGGGTGAAACCGCCAGCAACGCCAGCAACTGCCGCGAAGCCTGTCCAGCTTTGCTCAATTCGCAATTTTTCCCCTGCAGGAAAAAATTGTAACCGCCAAATGTCTGCAAGCGAGCCAGCGGAACCAACCGGCCATCATCTAACAAGTTACTGTCGAGCCAGAGGCGCGCCATGCATCGCAGCTGGTCACTCCATGCCGGCTCAGTCAACGCCAGCGGCAAAAGTTGCTGCACCAGTTCAGGTGTCAAGGCAAAGAAAGAATCTACCCGTTGACGCCGCAACAGATCAAACAAAAATCCCAGCTGTTGCTTCGCTGCAGATTTATCCTTTTGCTGCAGATAAGCAACAGCCAGCGAGGCATGCAACCCGCTCCGATAGCGGCCCTCTTGCTGTTTTTCCGAGAGCTGCAAACCACGCTGAAGAAAATCGACCGCAGCAGCCGTATCATCAAGCTCCAACGCAGTCATCCCGGCCAGCAACAGGTTCGGCACCTGATGCAGCTCAATCGCGGCCTTCTCCCGTAACCGCAATGCCTTGTCGCAGTCCTCACGAGCGCTTTCCATACGGCCGCTTTTGGCATGCAGCAAACCACGTAATTGCAGCAGCCAGCTTTGGTAGTGAGGTTTGCGGGCGGCAGGGTTTTCCAACAAAGCCACGTCGATCAGTTCTTCAGCTGCGGCATTATTTCCCTGGCTCATTTCAGTGAGTGCAACGTAAAAATAGAGCAACGGTAGCTGTGCCGAGCGACGAAAAGCGCCATCACTCCAGCTTTTTTCCACCTGATGGCGACGCTGTTCAAATGCCACCAGATCACCACTGGCGTAAAGCAGCTCACAAGCGACGATGCGGAAAAGTGCCGCCGGAAAACTGTGCCTCTGTAAAGACATAATGGCGGTGCGCGCCTGTTCCATCGCTGCCCGAGCAACGAGATAGCGACCTTGAAAGAGACCGAGCACCGCCTTCAATAACGAAAAGTAGGCTTGCAGGTCGGGAAAATCTTCCCGCATCAGCTCACTCAATCCTGCTGCCAACAATTGTTCGCAACGTTTGAGGTCACCGCTGTAGAAAAGTTCGCCCAAGCCGACTGACATCAACACGTTCAGACGATTGAACGGGTCGAGCAGTTCCAGCTGCTGCTGTGCCAGTTCGCGCATTCGCAGCACCCGCTCCGGACCCAACTCGACCTGACCATCGACCACCAGAAACTGCATGACCTGCCGAGTCAGCACCATCAGCTCGCCACGTTGATCTCCGGCATCAACAAAGCGTGCCCGCGCCAGCTCTAACCAAGTATCGACCTCTTGCGGCCGACTGTAGAAACAACCGATTCCGACATAGAGGGATTGCCAACCGCAGGACACCGCCTGTTCTTCCGGCAGCTGCGCAAGCAAGGCAAGCAGCTCGGGACGGTACTTGTCGGCCGTCAACTCAAGACCAACCTGACTGAGAAGCTGCGACAACGCCTGCGACTGTTCCCCGCGCAGCAGGCAGGCAAAAGCAGATAACGGGTCCTGACGCAGCTGGTACCAGTCAGAAGCCAGCAGGTAAACCTGTTTCCGCTCATCGGCGCTCAGCTCTCGATACGCCAATTTACGAAGAAATTCGCGTCCACTTGCAGTGAAGCTGAATTGCTCTTCAACAGCAGAACCGGTCAGCAGCGAGTTGTGACGGTAAAGATAGTCGAACACCGCCTCGACATCTTCCAGTTCGCTCAGCTTATTCAATAGAGGCAGCGGCAGTTTTTTCAGCAAGGCCAGCTTACAGAATGTGCGGCGCCAGTTTTGAGGAAACGTCCGTTCCAGCAGATCGAGTAGCTGCTCTTCCTTCAGCTCACCATCCCCGGGCAGTTCCTGTGCCAGCGCTTGCAGCAGGCGCTGATCCTCGTCAGTCAAACTGCCCCCAACCGACAACAGCAGGCCACGGAACCAGCGCAGCCGGATCGAATCAAGACCGGTGGCCTGTGCCCCGCCATTCTGCTGTGATTGCCGTTCCCCCTCGCACAGTCGCAGCATGACCTTGACCCGTGCCAGCATTTCAACATTGCTGATTGGCTGGGAGATAAAATCATAAGCGCCGACTTCGAGCCCCTCGGCACGCATCTCCGGCGAAGCGACATGAGCAGTAATCAGCACCAGCGGCATTCCTGCAGTACGCGGCTCAGCCTTGAGCCTGCGGCACATCTCCAGTCCACTCATTTCCGGCATCTGCACGTCGATAAAAGCGCCGTCGATCCGCTCCTGCGCGGCCAGCTGCAGGCCGTCAGGGCCGTTGCTCGCTGTCAGCACCCGCACCTGCGGCAGGTCGAGTTCGATGATCTTCTCCAGCAGGGCCAGGTTGGTCGGATTATCATCCACCAGCAGCAGGGTAAATTGTTGGTCAGCCATGCAAATCCTCTTCGCGCTAGAGCGGCATCAGACCGGCAAATTTAAGCAACAACTTTTTATGGCCGACCGAGTTGAAGTAGACAGTCACTTTCTGCTTGTCGCCACTGCCCTCCAGGCGGCGCACGGTACCAACACCAAACTTGATGTGACGCACCTTGCTGCCGAGGCGCAATTGGCCAGCCGGGACTTCAGGCTCCTCCGGTGCGGCCGGTTGCGGTTCGGGCTCGTTGATCGGTTCGGGAGCAGGTTCCCTTTTCGACTCCGGCTGCGCCAGGTCGAACAGTGATGCCAGGTTGTGGGTCGGCTCCTGCTTCGGCGCAGCGAACTCGGCGACGTTGTCATCGAGAAACTGGACCGGAATCTCGCCAAGAAAACGACTCGGCGGATTGAACTGGTAGGTACCGTAAACCCGCCGTCGGCGCGCGTGCGACAGGTAGAGCTTCTGCATTGCCCGGGTCATGCCGACGTAGCAGAGACGACGCTCTTCGGCCAACTCTTCCCCGGCATCGCCGGAACGGGAATGGGGGAAAATACCTTCCTCCATACCGGTCATGAAGACCACCGGGAACTCGAGCCCCTTTGCCGAGTGCAGGGTCATCAGGGTGACCCGTTGCTGCGAAGCATCGTAATTATCGAGATCGGTCACCAGCGCCACCTGCTCCAGGTAATCCTGCAGCGAACCATCGGCGGCAGCGTGTTCCTCCATCCCGGCCAGCAACTGCTCGAGATTTTCCAGCCGACCCTTCGCTTCCTGTCGCCCGTCGGCAGTCAATGCCTGCTCCGCTTCCTCTTTCAGTGCAGGTCCGTAACCGCTGCGATCAATCAGTTCGGCCATCAACTGCGGATAAGGCAAGCGTTCCAACATTTCGTTAAACTCATCGATCAGCGCAACAAAAGCGGCCACCCGCTTGGCGGCAGCACCTTTCAAGGTGCCGTTGCCGATGGCAATTCGGCAGGCCGCCAGAAAGCCTCCCGCCTCCTGTTCAAACGCTGCGATCTTCTGCACCGTGGTGTTGCCGATGCCGCGCGCGGGGACGTTGATGATCCGCTTTGCCGCCAGCGAATCGGCCGGGTTGACCAGCAGGCGCAAATAGGAGAGGACATCCTTGATCTCCATTCGCGCGTAAAACTTGACGCCGCCGAACATAACGTAGGGGATGCGGCTGCCACGCAGTGATTCCTCCAGTGCCCGCGACTGGGCGTTGGTACGGTAAAAAACGGCGATGTCGCGCAGGTTGGTGCCGTCGCACTGCAGGCGACCGATCTCTTCGGCGACAAAGCGCGCTTCTTCCATATCGTCGGGTGAAGCTTCAATGTGCAGCGGTTCGCCAACCGGGTTTTCGGTCCAGAGCTGCTTGTCCCGGCGATCCTTGTTGCGACCGACCACCGCCCCGGCAGCGTTGATAATCGACTGGGTGCTGCGGTAATTCTGCTCCAGCCGGATAATCGCGGCATTGGGGAAATCATGATCGAAGTTGAGAATATTGCCGACCTCGGCACCGCGCCAGCGGTAGATCGATTGATCATCATCGCCGACCACGCAGAGGTTGGCGTCGGGGCCGACCAGCAGCTGCACCAAGCGGTACTGCACCCGGTTGGTGTCCTGAAACTCGTCGATCAACAGGTGCTCGAAACGTTCCTGCCAGTGGCGGCGAACCTCCGGAAACTCTTCGAACAAACGTACGGTCAACAGCAGCAGGTCACCGAAATCGACGGCATTGGCGGACTGCATACGGCGCTGATAAAGCGCGTAAAGCTCAACCAATTCCCGTTCATCCGGCCGGGCTTCAAGCAGGAAATCGGGTGTCAGTCCACGATTCTTGGCACTGTCGATGTAACTGGCAGCAGCACGCGGCTTCAGCTGTTTTTCCGCGATGCCCTTTTCTTTCAGCAGATCGCGCAACAGGCGCAACTGATCCTGGTCATCGTAGATAGTGAAGTCACGACTGAAACCGAGGTGTTGGATCTCCTGCCGCAGAATCCGTACGCAGCTGGAATGGAAAGTCGCCACCCAGGGAGATTCGCCATCATCGAGCAGCGCTTCCAGCCGCTCGCGCATTTCCGCGGCAGCCTTGTTGGTGAAAGTCACCGCCATGATTCGCCAGGGCGGCACACCCCGTTCGCGGATCAGGTGGGCGACCCGGTGGGTCAGCGCCCGGGTCTTGCCGGACCCGGCCCCGGCCAGCAACAACAGGGGCCCTTCGCCGTGCAGCACCGCCTGCCTCTGCGGCTCATTCAGTCCGGCCAGCAGATCGCGCATCACTCGTCCTCTCCCAGATTCCTCGCCATCAACGCCCGGTTGTAAGCGGTAATCATATCCCGCCGCGAAATGATGCCGTACAGCTTGCGATGGGTTTCACGGTCGACCACCGGCAGCTGCTCGATGTTACGGTAACCGATCTTGCGCATCGCCGTGTCAAGATCCTCCTCGGGATGTACGGTGACCACCTCTGTGGTCGCCAGTTCTTTGATCACGACCAGGTCCATCAAGTCCTTTTCGAACACCACCCCCATGAAATCCTGCACCGAAATAATACCGGTCAACTCCCCCAGCTCATCAACCAGTGGAAAATTGGTATGGTGGGTCTGCTCGATAAATTTGGCGAAATTCCCCAGGGTCATACTCTCCGGCACAGTTTCAACGCGGCGCGACATCACATCGCCGACCGCCAGCGCCTTCATGATGTTTCGCTCTTTCCCCGCTTCCAGGTCGATCCCCAGCTTACTCAACTCTGCCGTTTCCAGGCTGTCGTTTTTCAGATGACGGGCTATGCTGGTGCCGATAACGCAGGTCAGCATGATCGGAATGATAACCTCGTAGCTGTCGGTAATTTCAAACAGCAGGAAAATCGCCGTCATCGGCGCGTGAGTCGCTGCGGCAAGAAAGGCCCCCATACCGACCAGTGCGTAAGCCCCGGCGGAGAGACCGGCCGCAGGCAGAGCAAAAGCAACCAGCTTGCCGAATGCGCCCCCTGCCACTGCACCGAGGAACAGGCAAGGCGCGAACAACCCGCCCGGCATACCGGAGCCGAGAGTGATCGAGGTTGCGAGCATTTTAATCACTACCAGCCCGGCGAGCAGGTACCAGGCATGATGACCGGAGAGGACGCTGCTCATAAACTCGTAACCATTGCCGAAGACCTGCGGGAACATCATACCGATAATGCCGACGGCCAGACCGCCAAGCAGCAATTTGGCGAACTTGTGCAGCTTGATCCCCTCGATCTTGCCCTTAATGCGCATATGCAGGTCGATGAAACCGGCTGCAAGCCCACCGATGATCAAACCGAGCAGCAGGTAGAGTCCAATCTCCCAGAAATTACCAACAAAATACGGCGGCGCGATCAGCTCGGAATGGTTGCCAAGCAGTGCCCGCGACACAACGGTCGCCATGCCACTGGCGATAACGATGGAGGTGAAGCTGGCCAGTTCGAAAGATGAAAGCAGAACGATTTCGGTAGCAAAAAAGACCCCGGCGATCGGCGCGTTGAAGGTCGCCGCGACGCCAGCAGCAGCCCCGCAGGCGACCAGCACTTTAAGGCGATCACCGCTGACTTTGAACAGCTGACCGAACTGGCTGCCGATAGCGCCGCCGATGGCCGCAATCGGCCCCTCCTGCCCGGCGCTACCGCCGGCCCCGAGGGTGATCGCCGAACCGAAGCCACGGGTAAAGATCGGCCGCAGAGGCAGCTTGGCCCCTTTCAGGTTGACCTTGACGAGAAACCCGGAAAAGCCCCCTTTAAGGTCTTTACCGAAGAAGGCCCAGAGCGGGATCAGCATCAGCGCAGCGGCAACCGGGAAAAACATCACCAGAAAACGCTGCGGAGTCCAGTAAGCGAGAGAGATATCAAAAAACTCCAACCCCTGCTCAAACACCAGCCAGTGCACCAGCTCGATCGTCTTGCGGAACAGGTAGTTACCGAGTCCACCAAGCAAACCGATGATGACAGCAAGAACAATCAGGAAGGTGTTGTCACTGATTTTAAAACGATTCAGCAACTGCGAGATGAAACCGTTCAATAGGCTGAAGGAGGTTGTACGAGGGCGAGAACGTTCTTCGTGCTGCTGATTCTTCGGGGTTGGCATTATAAAAATCTATCTTTATGCGTACAAAAATTTACCACAACAAAACACCACAGGAAAAACCGAGGAAAGACATTTCGAACAACCTCGCCTTTTTCGCTGTATTCGACAAAGCAAACCATGATTTTTACGCCACGGATATCGACAGGTCAAGGAGAATTTCCCTTCGATTTTAATTGTTTGCCTTAATTTGCCAGAGCAGAGTCAGTGACGGGAAAAACGCTGCTGAACGAAGCCCCCCAAAAGCAGCAGAAAAGAGGTACCGAGGCCAAGATATAGCGGCGAAATAAATTGTACCTGCAGCACCCCGGCAACCACCACGGTTGCAGGAGCAAGGAAAATCGACAACACCCCGGCACGCCTCGAAATGCCCTGGCGGAAAAAGACGGCGAACAGCAGTGGGAAACAGATGGTCGCACCGCGCAGCCCCATCGACAAAAAGCTCCAGTCCATGATCGCCGAACCGAGGTTGAACAGCAAAAGCACAAAAGCACCGGCAACCACCACCGTCGTCAGGGTGCGGAAAAAAGCCAGGCTTTCGCTCCAGCGGGAAAACCAGCGTTGCAACACATCGACCTTCAAGGTGGTCGAAACGCCGAGCGCCAGTCCTGACGCCGTACCGACAGCGGCGATCAGAAGCGCGGCGAAAGCAATCCCGGCGAACAGGGTGGGAAAGTTCTGCGAGATAAAAGTCGGAAGCGTCAGGGCGCTGTTCAAGTCGGGGCTGGTTTGGCGCATATAGAGGCCGACAAGAACCCCCAGCAGGCCGAGTGGCGGAATGATCAGAGCACTGACAAAAGCCCCGCTGCGAGCCGTTTTTTGTCCGCTTGCGGAGAAGATCGCCTGCAGGTAAGTCTGGGTCGAAACCACACCGACAATCATCGACAGCAAGTCGGAAATACCCTCCTGCACACCGTATCCGAACAGGCTGAACCAGGGGAAGTCGGGAAAGGGCTCGGCCAAACGGCTTAAACCGCCGGCCTGCTGCAGTGCCAGAATCCCGGCAGCGACCATGGTCAGGTAGATCAGAAACATTTTTATCAGACCGGTACTCCCGGCCGACTTCATACCACCGCCGAGGGTGAAAAAGATTACCAGCAACGCCGAAATCGAGGCGCTCCAGAGCAGCGACAGATCGAACAACACCGCCAGCAGCGCACCGCAGGCAAGCAACTGGGCGACGATCTGAATAAACATGCCGAGAGCGGAAAACAGGCTGGCAGCTACCCGTGCCCGCTCACCGTAGTAACGGGAAATAAATTGCGGAATGGTTTCAACGTTGCTGTTGCGTAGCGGAACAGCGAGAAAAATACCCAGAAAAAGGCAGGCCAGGCCGGCACCCAAGGTGAACCACCAGGCAGAGAGGCCGTAGAGAAAAGCAAGTTGGGCCGTACCGACAGTCGAAGCACCTCCGACCAGAGTCCCGGTTATTGCCCCGGCAACACTCCAGCTTCCCGCCCTGCGTCCACCGAGAGAAAAATCGGCATTGTCGCGCGCCTTGCTTTTGCCGCCCCAGGCAAAAAACAGGATTCCCGCCAGGGTGGCACAAAAAGCGGCTATAAAGAGTGGATCTTTGCCCATTCCATTCCCAGTTCAGCTCCCGCGGGCCAACGTGAAGATTTCTGCACAAGAAAGGCAGCCCTCCCCGCTGTCATGGAAAGGCTGCCTCTCGTCATCAAAAACTCGTAAACCAACAGGCTCTGGTTATTCGACCGTTACCGATTTCGCCAGGTTCCTTGGCTGGTCAACGTCGGTGCCTTTGAACACGGCGACATGATAAGCAAGCAGTTGCATCGGAATCGAAGTCAGCAGCGGCATCAGGTCGTCGTTAATCTCGGGCACACGGATAATGGCATCAACTTTGTCGATCAGCTCACTGTCGTCACCGCTGACGACGGCGATCACTTTGCCGCCGCGTGCTTTGACCTCTTCCAGGTTGGAGACCACTTTCTCGTAGGTATCGTTGCGCGGCACCAACACCACCACCGGCAACTGCTCGTCGATCAGCGCGATCGGGCCATGCTTCATTTCCCCGGCCGGGTAGCCTTCGGCGTGAATATAGGAGATCTCTTTGAGCTTAAGTGCCCCTTCCAGCGCAATCGGGTACTGGTTGCCACGACCAAGGTAGAGGAAATCGCGGGCGTTCATAAACTCGCGCGATATCTCTTCGACATGGCCATCAATTTCAAGAGCTTCTTCCAGTTTCCGTGGCAGAGTCAGCAAGGCTTCAACCTGCTCGCGGCACTGATCTGCGGTCAGCAGACCACGCACCCGCCCCAGCTTCAACGCCAGCTGGTAGAGGGCCACCAGCTGGGTGGTGAAAGCCTTGGTCGAAGCGACGCCGATCTCCGGCCCGGCGTGGGTGTAGATAACACCGTCGCTCTCGCGGGCAATGGAGGAATCGACCACGTTACAGACGCAGAGGGTCTTGCCCCCTTTGCCCTTGGCCTCACGCAGTCCGGCCAGAGTGTCGGCGGTCTCACCGCTCTGGCTGATCAATACCGTCAGGCTGTTCTCGCCGACGATCGGGTCGCGGTAGCGGAACTCACTGGCGATATCGATCTCGACCGGCACACGCGCCAGTTTTTCGATGTAGAACTTGCCGACCAGTCCAGCATGCCAGGAGGTACCACAGGCGATGATGAAGATCTTGTCGAGCTGTTGCAGCTGTTCGTCGGAGAGGCCGATATCCTCCAGGTAGATATCCCCCTCTTCCGCCTGCAGGCGGCCGGCGATGGTATCGGCAACGGCTCGCGGCTGCTCATAAATTTCTTTCAGCATGAAGTGCTTGTAGCCACCCTTCTCCGCCATCAGCGGGCTCCAGGTGATGGTTTTACTCTGTTTCTGCAGCTCGTCACCGGCCAGATCGGTGAAACGCATCTCCTGCTCGGTGAAGACCACCATCTCACCATCTTCGAGAAAGATCATTTCGCGGGTGTGGGAGAGCATCGCCGGGATATCCGAGGCGACGAAGTACTCGCCCTGCCCCTGACCGACGACCAGCGGCGAACCGAGCTTGGCGGCAATCAGCTTGTCCGGTTCCTGCCGGCAGATGATGGCAACAGCGTAAGCCCCTTGAACTTCGTTGAGGGTTTTGCGCACGGCCGTTTCGAAATCGCCACTGCCCTTGTAGTTTTCTTCCACCAGGTGGGCGATGATCTCGGTGTCGGTCTCCGAGCTGAAGTTATGCCCGGCCGCCTGCAACATCTCTTTAAGTTTCAGGTAATTTTCGATGATGCCGTTGTGCACCACGACGAAATCGCCCGCTTTGTGCGGATGAGCGTTGATTTCCGACGGCTTGCCGTGGGTCGCCCAACGGGTGTGGCCGATCCCGCGGCTGCCGGTCGCCGGGGTTTCCCGCAGGATATTTTCCAGGTTGATCAGCTTGCCCTCGGCGCGATAAATCTGCAGCTCACCGTTCTCCAAGGTACAGATACCGGCCGAATCGTAGCCGCGATATTCGAGACGACGCAGGCCATCAATGATAATAGGTGACGCTTGCTGTTGGCCGATATAGCCGACGATTCCACACATAAAAAACTCCTCTTTACTCCCGATGAGTTCGTTCCCCATGGAAAGGATGTCGGTCGCCGGGATGGCGACAGTCAAGCCCCATGGATGGGTCGATGCGACCTTGGAATGGGGAACGAACTCATCTCCCTCCGTTTAAGATTTCTTCGGTTTCTTTTTCAGCGCCCAGCCTTCGATCACCTTCTGCTCGCTGCGCGAGATCGCCAGCGAATCGGCGGGGACATCCTTGGTAATGGTCGAACCGGCGCCGATTAAACTGTTGCGACCGATATTGACCGGGGCAACAAATTGCACGTCGCTGCCGATAAAAACATCATCGTCGATAGTGGTTTTGTGCTTGTTGGCGCCATCGTAATTGCAGGTGATGGTGCCACAACCGAAATTGACGTTTTTGCCGACCTCGGCATCACCGATGTAGGTCAGATGGCTCGACTGCGAACCCTCACCGAGTACCGCTTTTTTCGTTTCGACAAAGTTGCCGATCTTGTTGCTGCCAGTCAGCACGGTGCCAGGTCGCAGGTGGGCCATCGGGCCGATTTTGCAGTCGGGGCCGATCTGCGATTCTTCGATCGCCGAACCGGCTTTCAGGTGGGCGCCATCAGCGATAGTCGAATCAACCACGACAACACCGGTTTCGATGATGCAGTTACGGCCGATTTTTGTCTTGCCGCGCAGCTGCACGTTGGGATGCAGCGTGGTGTCGTTGCCGATCTCGACCCCCTTGTCGACATAAACCGTGGTCGGGTCGATCATCGACACCCCTTCCGCCATCAGCTCGGAGTTGATATGCCAGCGCATCACCGCCTCGGCCTCAGCAAGCTGGCGGCGATCGTTGATCCCCATCATCTGGGTCGAATCGGGGATGACCACGCCACGCACCTTGTGGCCGGCATTCGCCGCGGCGGCAACCACATCGGTCAGGTAGTACTCACCCTGGGCGTTGTCGGTTTTCAGGTTTTTCAGTGCCGAGAAAACAAACTTGGCATCGAAAAGGTAGGTACCGGTATTGATTTCGTTGATGCTGCGCTGCTCCTTGGTCGCATCCTTCTCTTCGACGATCTGGGTGACCTGCTCGTTGGTACGGACAATCCGCCCATAACCGGTCGGTTCCTCCATTTCGGCAGTCAGGACGGTCACGGTTGCCTTTTCATGCTTATGGTAATGCAGCACCTGCTCCAGCACATCGGCCTGCAGCAGGGGGACATCACCGCAAAGCAACAGCAGAGTGCCGGTGAAACCTTCCAGCGATTCGGCCGCACACATCAGTGCGTGGCCAGTACCGAGCTGCTCGGTCTGCTCAACCCAGACGAGATCCTGCCCGGCAAAGGCGTCTTTCACCTGGTCGGCCTGATGACCAATCACCACTGAAATCTGCTCGATCCCGGCCTGCCGGGTCGCATCGAGCGGGTAAGCCAGCATCGGCTTGCCACAAATCGGATGCAGTACCTTCGGCAGCGCCGACTTCATCCGGGTTCCTTTTCCAGCGGCCAGCACAACCGCAGCCAATCCGTTATTCATAAATCTCCCCTGTCATTTATTCGATGAAAAAACGCTTGATTATCACGAAAGGGAAGCAGGCAAGTCAAGCCGTTCCCGGTTAATTCAAGGATATTTAGCAGGATTATTTACAATATTCTAATCATCGAGTATAGTTTGTGTTTCCGGAGGCGATCGGCATGAATGAAAAGCGCGAGCTGGCACACGAGCTTGACGAAATTCAGCAACAGATGAAGGAACTCGAAATCCGCTACGAGCAGTACTTTGCCGGCGTGGAAAAACGGGAACCTGTCAATGACCGCAAGAATATTGCGCGCAAACTGCGCCAGTATGTCAACCGCCGCATTGTCTGGACCGACATGAAGTTCCGCTGTCAGGGGATGATGTCCCGCTTCGCCAGCTATTCCCAGTACTGGGACCGCATCCTCCGGTTGATGGATGAAGGCAAATACCACCGCCATACGGCCAAGCTCCACAAGCCAAGCGTACCGGCAGAACCCCAGAAAGCAGCCGCTTCAAAAGAAAACGAGGCCCAACGCCTGCAACGCGAGTTGGCCGACGCCCGCTCTGCCTGCGGCCTGAAAGGCGCGCCGAGTGCAACCAAAGTTGCCGAGTTTCTCGATGCACAGAAAGAAAAGATTCGCGAGCGCTACGGCGATCGGGATATCGTCTTCAGCGTCGATGCCAGCGACGGCAAGCCCCGCATCAAAGTTAGCCTGAAGAAATAACCTCGCCATCATGCGCATTTCGCTGCCCACTCTGCACGTCCGTCCATCCGCCCAGGCAGTTCCGCTGGCAGCAGGCAACCTGAAAGCATGCCTGCCGGAAAAGCAGCAACCTCAAACAGTCCTGGTCAACCTGTTTCCGGAGCAATCGATCGAAGAGATGTGTGCCACGATCCTGGCCGAAACACCGGACCTGGTCGCATTCTCCCTCTATCTCTGGAATCGGCAGCAGGTTTCTGAGCTCTGCCACCTCCTGCGGCAAAAACGCCCTGGAATCAAACTGGTTGCCGGTGGCCCGGAAGCGAGCGCCGATGCAGTGAATGTGCTGAAAGAAGCAGGGCTGGATGGCATCATCTGCGGGGAAGGAGAGGAGGTTTTTTCCGAACTGGTTGCGACGATGACAAAAGGAAACAACTGCGACCACATCCCCGGCTTTCTCTCTGCAGCACATTCTTCAGCGACTGCCTCAGCAGCAGTCTGTAGCGACCTGGAAAAACTGCCGTCCCCCTGGCTGACCGGCACCCTTACGCTGGAGCCGGGCTGTGGCGTCCTTTGGGAAGTGGCGCGCGGCTGTCGCTTCAACTGTGCTTTCTGCTACGATGCGAAAGGGCATCAGGGCGTTCGCCCACTGCCCGTAGAGCGATTGCGCTCGGAGCTGCAACTGTTCACGGAAAAACAGGTCGGGCAGGTCTGGATACTCGACTCCACTTTCAACGCACCGGCGGAACGGGGCAAGCAGCTGTTGCGGATGTTGCTGGAGTACGCCCCACAGATCCACTATCACCTGGAAGCGAAGGCTGACTTCCTCGACAGTGAAACTGCCGCCCTGCTTGGTCAGCTTTCCTGCTCGGTGCAGATCGGCCTGCAATCGGCACAGGCAGATGTGCTTAAACCCCTGCACCGCAACCTTGATCGCAAACAGATGCAGCGTGCCCTGCAAATGCTGTCGGAGTACAGTGTCACTTACGGTCTCGACCTGATTTACGGCCTGCCCGGCGACACTCATCAGGGCTTCTGCAGCAGCCTCGATTTTGCCCTGCAGCTGCAACCGAATCAGGTTGATATTTTCCCGCTGGCGGTGTTGCCCGGAACCGAGCTTCATCAGAAGAAAAGTGCATTCGGCCTGCACGCGGACAATCGCCCACCTTATCTGATCACGGCGAACAGCAGCTACTCACCAGAAGAACTGGAAAAAACGGCGAAACTGGCAACGGCCACAGATATTTTTTACAACCGCGGCCGGGCTGTCGGTTTTTTCCTCCAGCTCTGCGAGACATTTTCCTTGTCACCGGTCGAGTTGCTGCAGACATTCACCGACTGGCTGCAAGAGCAACAGCAATTGTCCCCAGAACAGAAAACCGATGCAGAACTCTGGCAATCAGGCGATATTTTATGCTTGCAGCAGCAGTTCATCGCCCAATTGCTGAACAAGAAAAAACTGGCAAAACTACAGCCTTTAGCCGAAGACCTGCTCAACTACCACTTCTGCTGTGCAGAGTTGATTTTGGCAGAAAACTGCCGACCAGCAACAAAGGTTCCAGCCAATAAACAGCTGCTGAAACAAAAATGGCTGCTGAACCCGGCCGTAAAGATCCAGCATTTCAATTACGAACTGGAAGAACTGGAAGCATTCGGTGGCGACCCCCTCCCACGCCTGTTCAGGAAACTCGCAGAATCAGCTAACTACGGTATTTTTTTGCAACAGAACGGTGAGCTGATAGCTGAAGGGCTGCAGGACGAATTTGCCCGGCTGCTGCTGCGGGCTGACGGCAACACCCAGACGGCAGATCTGTTGCGCGGTTTTCCCCGCGAGGAAGGGGTGGAGCTGCTGGGATTCGCCGTTGCCCAGGGGATCCTGCTCTCCGTCAACTGATCAAAAAGAAGCCCGGCTGATCGAAATACAGCCGGGCTTCTTTTTTCTCTGCAACCTGTCGAGCTATTTCAATAGCAGGTCGACAAATCCCTGATAGGTCTGGCGTTTGCGCTCGGAACGTCCGTACAGAGTCGACGAAAAGAGCGCGGTCGCCGCATGTTCACCGAGCATCGAGAAGAGCTGGTAATCGATCGATTCAAGCTGCTCTTTCTGGATAAACAGTCGGTAGATCGCCAGCAGGCCGATCATCTGTTCCTGAATAATTAAAGGGATGGCGACAATCGGCTCGTTGATATCGTCCGACCCCTCACCGATCCCTCCCTCGAAAAAGTAGTTTTCACCACTGGCCGCAGTTTCACCGAGAACACCTTGCCCAAGGGGAATTTCCGGGAAGATATCGTCATCCTCAAAGCCTTCGCCGGTTTCGAACTGTAACCGTTTCGTCGCCTTATCGTACAGGAAGACAGCGAATTTCTCGGCACCGACAAAATTGATGACAACCTCTTTGATAATCTCCAGCGTCTCTTCCCGGTCAAGGGTCGAATGCAGCCGCGAAGAGGCAATATAAAGATTGGTCAGGTTGTTGTTGACATCCTCAACCTGCACCAGCTGCTTGGCAAAATCGAGGTTCTCCTGCTCCAGTTCGCCAATCCGGCGCATCGCCTCATCCTGCTCGGCGCGTAGTTTGACGCACTCTTCCTCCAGAGTCAGAATCCGCTCGCCGAGCTTTTCATCAATCTGCTCTTCTTCGAGTTCTTCGCCTTTTTTCGCCTGAATCAAACTGTTGAGCAGCTGCTTGCTCTGCTGATCTGGGTGGAGGAAATAGACGCCACAGCCATCTTCCGTTTTCTCGTCCTGGCGCTTGATTTTACCGTAAAGAACCAGCGGCGTCCCTTCTGTCGACTCCAGCCGGATTTCGATGCCGCCCTTTTCACTCAAAGGCTCGGCCGATTTCAGGTGGATACCGCTGAAAGAAATATCCTGCGCGCTGGCAACATGCAGCTTGCCCCCCTCACGGACCTGCACCGGCAGCTTGACCGGAACGCGCTGATCTTTGCGGCGGGTCAGTTGACCGAGCAAGCGTTTTACTTTTTCCTGCAGCTCCTGTTTGTTGACCGGCTTGGTGATGTAGTCGTCGCAACCAGCCTGCAGACATTGCTGCACCTCTTCCGGTTTGCCCGCGGCAGTCACCATGATGATCGGCAATTTCTGCCATCGCGGATTTTGTCGGATCAGGCGACAGACCTCGTCACCGTCCATCCCTGGCATATAAAAATCGAGCAGAAGCAGATCGGGGGCAATTTTATCGAGGCGTTGCAGGGCCTCTTCACCAGAGGACGCAGTGACCAGGTCGTAGCCATAGCCGTCAAGGTAGGATCGTTCCAGTTCGAGAAACAGGTCGACATCATCGACCAGCAGGATTTTCGGCATCAGCAGTCTCCTTGGAAAGTGCTGATAAAGACTACCCGACAAATTAAAAAAAGTAAAGGTTCCCCGCCGTCAGCGGCAAGGAACCTTTAATAAGGAAAAGAGAGAGTGAGTGATGCTTTCTTTCGTACTATGCGACCTTGGCCGTATCCTGCAGGTAGCGCGGACGCTCGGCCAGAAAATTAACAATCTCATCAACCTCGGGAACGCGGCCGGCAATACGCAACTGATCATCAATCAGCAGCGCCGGAACCACGTAGATGCGGTTGTCGATCATTTTACGGGAATCGTTGAACTGATGAACTTCAGCTTCGACACCCAGTTTATCAAGAGCTTCGCGGACATTTTCTGCAGTTCCACGGCATGCTTCCGGTTTGTCAGGCTTGCAAACGATATCTATACGCATGATGTCCCCCTTTGATAAGGTGATCTTATACATAACCAATTTAGTCAGATTATACGTGCTTTTTTTTCTTTGGCAAGTATTTTCGCACGCCAGATAAGAATTATTATTTTTTCTTTTCTATTCTCACCTGCAGACCATCCTCACCCAGGCCAACATGTACAGTCCCTGCCTCTCCGATCTCACCGGAGATCAACGCCCGCGCAATCTGCGTTTCCAGCTGATGTTGCAGGAAGCGCTTGAGCGGCCGGGCTCCGTAAACCGGGTCATAAGCCGTTTCAGCAATATAACTGCAAGCCTCTTCCGACAACTCTAAAGACAGACGCCGTTCGGCCAGACGCTGGCGAATTTCGTCGGTCAGCAGCTGCACGATCTGCAGAATTTCACCGCGACTGAGCGGCTTGAAGATGATGGTATCATCAACCCGGTTGAGAAACTCCGGGCGGAAATTCTGCCGCAGCGCCATTTCGACCTGCAACCGTACCGACTCGGGAATCTCGGTCCCTTCGATCCCATCGAGCAACTGCTGCGAAGCGATATTCGAGGTCATGATAATGACCGCGTTCTTGAAACTGACAGTCCGCCCTTTCGCATCGGTTGCACGGCCGTCGTCGAGGATCTGCAGCAGCACATTGAAAACATCCGGGTGTGCTTTTTCGATCTCATCGAACAGGATCACCGCATACGGCTGCCGCCTTACCGCTTCCGTCAACTGTCCACCTTCCTCGTAACCGACATAGCCGGGAGGCGCACCGAGCAATCGACTTACAGCATGCTTTTCCATGTACTCCGACATATCGATGCGGATCAGGTTCTCCTCGCTGTCGAACAGGGCCTCTGAAAGGGCGCGCGCCAGCTCGGTCTTGCCGACACCGGTCGGCCCGAGGAAGATGAAGGAGCCGATCGGCCGCTTCGGGTCTTTGATCCCGGCGCGGGCACGAATCACCGCGTCGGCAACGCGCTGTACCGCTTCGTCCTGACCGACCACCCGCTGGTGCAGGATTTCATCCAGTTTCAGCAGTTTCTCCCGCTCGCTCTCAACCAAACGGGTCACCGGGATACCGGTCCAGCGGGCGACAATCTCAGCGATCTCTTCCTCTGTCACCTCTTCCCGCAGCATCTTTTCGCTGTCGTCGGTGGTCTGTAGTTCCTGCTCCTGAGTTTTCAGCTGCTGCTCCAGCGCCGGAAGCTTGCCATGCTTCAGTTCGGCAGCACGGTTCAGGTCATAGGCCCGCTCCGCTTCTGCAATGTCGAGCCGCAGCTGTTCGATCTCTTCACGCAACTGCTGCACGCTGCGAATACCGCCCTTTTCCAGCTGCCATTGAGCCGACAGGCTTTGCTCCTGTTCACGCAGATCGGCCAGCTCTTTTTGCAACACGTTCAAGCGCTCCCGACTGGCAGCATCCTTTTCCTTTTTTAACGCTGCTTCCTCGATCTCCAGCTGCATCAGGCGCCGGGTGATGGCGTCCAGCTCGGCCGGCATCGAATCGATCTCGGTACGGATAGTGGCGCAGGCTTCATCCACCAGGTCAATCGCCTTGTCCGGCAGAAAACGATCAGCGATGTAGCGGTGACTCAGTTCAGCCGCCGCGACCAGTGCGTTGTCCTGAATGCGGACACCGTGATAAACCTCGAAGCGCTCTTTCAGCCCACGCAGGATACTGATTGTCGATTCAATATTCGGCTGCTCCACCAGAACCGGCTGAAAACGCCGCTCCAGCGCGGGGTCCTTTTCCAGATACTGGCGATATTCATCCAACGTGGTCGCACCGATACAATGCAGTTCGCCGCGAGCCAGCATCGGCTTGAGCATGTTGCCGGCATCGATCGCCCCTTCGCTTTTGCCGGTGCCGACGATGGTGTGCAGTTCGTCGATAAACAGCAGAATCCGCCCGGCACTGTCGTGAATTTCTTTCAGAACAGCCTTCAACCGCTCTTCGAACTCGCCACGATACTTGGCACCAGCCACCAGTGCGCCCATGTCGAGGGAATAGACCGTTTTGCCTTTCAAGCCTTCCGGCACGTCGCCACGCACAATCCGGTGCGCGAGGCCTTCGACGATCGCGGTCTTGCCGACCCCCGGCTCGCCGATCAGCACCGGGTTGTTCTTGGTTTTACGCGAGAGAATACGGATCACCCGACGGATCTCTTCATCACGCCCGATGACCGGATCAAGCTTGCCGCTTTTCACCTCTTCCACCAGGTCACGGCCAAATTTTGCCAACGCTTCGTATGTCTCTTCCGGATCCTGACTGGTCACCCGCTGGTTGCCACGAATTTCGGTCAGCCCCTGCAGCATGCGGTTGCGGTCGATTTTCAGTTTCTGCAGCAAGCGACCTGCCGCAGTCCTTTCTCCTTCAGCGGCCACAGCAAGAAGAATGTGCTCAACGCTGACGTATTCATCCTTCAGCTGTTTCGCTTCCTCGCTCGCCTGTAGCAGCAGGTTGCCTAAGCGACGACTGGCATAAAGCTGGCCACTGTCGGCACCCGGTCCACTGATCGACGCCCGCGACTCCAGCTCCTTGCGCAAGCCACCACTCACTTCTTCGAGGGGAACCTGCAGCTTTTGCAGCAAGCGCGGCGTCAAGCCATCCTGCTGCTCACATAACGCCAGCAGCAGGTGTTCGCCATCGATTTCGGCATGGCCGAAACGTAGCGCCAACGCCTGTGCAGCCTGCAGCGCTTCCTGTACTTTTTGCGTGGTTCGATTGAGGTCGATCATCTTCTTCTCCTGAAAATCTTTTTATCGCTATGAATTATCCGGATGCGGACAGAACAAGCGAGTCAGCCAAATAATTATACCCGGCATTTGCCGATGAGCCTGAAAAAAGGGCCGGAAGTTCCACCTCCCGGCCCTTGTCTGTGTTAATGCAGAGTTTTCACTTCTATCCGCTTCGGTTTGGCTGCTTCTGTTTTTGGCAACCTCAGCTGCAGGACGCCATCCTTCAACTCGGCGGTCCCCGCGTCGGCATCAATCCGCTCTGACAGTTTAAACTGGCGATAGTAGGCCTTTCGAGCGACTCCCTCGACGGCGGCCTGTTCCGCCTCCAGGGTAAGAATGCCGCGCTCAACCTCCAGATGCATATCCTGTTCGGTCACGCCTGGCAGGTCGGCCAGCACTACCAGCTCCTGCTCGCTTTCATAGATATCGACATCCGGGGTGAAGCGCTGCAGCGGCAACGCGCGTTCAACTTTTTCCAGCTTCTGCTCTTCTCTATTGATCATCTGCTTGTCAGTCATTTCCATCTCCTTTTGGCGATCTATTTTCAATTCAACGGTTAAGCTGTTTTGACAGCAATTTTCTTTGGCAGCGCCGATGCCGCCTTTGGCAGGACCACGCGCAAGATGCCCTGCTGGTACTCTGCTTCAACCTTTTCGGCGTCGATGTTAGCCGCCAACTGCAGGTTTCTTTCGAACTGACCACGACTTCTTTCGCGGCGATGCCAGTTCGCCGCTTCCGGAATATCCGGACGGGCAAATTCACCAGCCAGGGTCAGGCGACGACCAAGCACCTTGATATCGATCTTCTCTGCATCCAGACCAGGCAGAACCGCTTCAACCTGAAAAGCATCACCCTGATCTTTCACTCTAATTTCACCAGATTGCGGCATATCGCAGCTCGCTGCCTGAAAACCGAGGCCACGGAAAAGCTGCTCCATTTCACGCTGCATATTGTCCATTTCGTGAATCATCTGTAATCCGAACATCTGTATTCCTCCTTTTGGAATGTCCTTTGTGGGTTGTTTCGTTTCGCTTGTGCCAGGCTATATATCAAACTCAATGCCAATCCGTGAAAACCAGAAAAACATCGAAAATTCAGTGATATAAAAAATACGGAAAAAGACAGAGAGGAAAGTTGCGACGTCACAGGCGTCGCAGGAGAGCTTAAGTTGCGACAGTTGCGACGTCGCAACTTAAAAGAAAAAAGAGAAAACTCAGGAGAGCTGTTCGCGAGTGAGGTTTAAACGGGAAAGATGGCGGTAGAGGGTTGCACGATGCACCCCCAGACGCCGGGCGGCAGCAGTCAAATTACCACCGCAGGCCCGGTAAGCGGCACGGATCGCCTCAGCTGTCAGCTCAGCCCTGATGCCACGCCCTCGGCCGGACGCAACGATATCAGCCTCGACCACCGATACCGGGGAAATGGAATCCTGATCCTGGTAAGGAATGACCATCGGCAGGTTGTCAGCCGGAGCGGGCCGCGAATCCATAACTGCGTGCGCAGGCGGTGCCGCAGAGGCGAACTGCTGCCGCTCCTGGATCCACTCACCGAAAGCACGTGCACCGATCGCTTCGGTCTCGGCTTCGACCACCACCCGCTCGATGACGTTGCGCAGTTCACGTACGTTGCCGGGCCAGAGGTAGGATTGCAGCAGACGGATCGCCTCGGGCGTAAAGCGCTGCACCCCTTTGTTGTATTTGCTGTTGAAATGCTGCAGGAAGCGCTCGGCCAGCAGGGAAATATCTTCCCTGCGTTCACGCAATGCCGGGATATGGATACGCAAGACTGCCAAACGATGATAGAGATCGGCGCGAAAACGATTTTCAGCCACCGCCTGTTCCAGTGGCACATTAGTGGCGCCAACAATGCGGACGTCGACCTGGTGGCTCTTTTCGCTGCCAACCCGCTGTACCTTGCCATCCTCCAGCACACGCAGCAGCTTGCTTTGGGTATGCAGTGGCATATCGCCGATCTCGTCAAGGAACAGGGTGCCGCCATCGGCCCGCTCGAAATAGCCGCGATGCTCTCGCACCGCCCCGGTAAATGCGCCGCGCTCGTGGCCGAAAAGCTCCGACTCAAGCAGCTGGTCGCTGATAGCAGTACAGTTGATGGCAGCAAACAGACGGGAATGACGCGTACTCTCTTCGTGCAACGCCTGGGCAACCAGCTCTTTACCGGCACCGGTCTCGCCAGTGATAATCACGGCGGCATCAGATGGACCGTAAAGTTGAATCTTGCGGAACACCTCGCGCATCGCCGCACTTTGTCCGACCAGGTTACGGAAGCCGATTTCCTGTCGGCTGGCCGTCGTCTCCCGGCGCAAAGTAACCCGCACCAGTCGGCCGAGATAATCATCCGTCAGTCCGGCAAACTGTATATCTGCCAAAAACTCCGGTTGCTCAGGAAAAAGACGAATTTTGACGTCACTCAAATCCTGCCCGCGCTCGAGCACCTCGGTTGCGAGTTCAAGCAGCGAAGGGACGGCATCGGCAAACAGGTGCTCGGCCGAACGCCCTCTCGCCTGCAGCGGGTCGATGCCCAGCCAGGCGGAAAGCCGTTCGGAAAAGCTTTTAACCTGCCACTCGCCATGCCCCCAGAGCACCAGCACAAGATCAGGCGCAACAGCGGGGAGGCGTTCTGAAGAAGGAATGTGATCGGTCATGGGAGAAAAATATCACAGAATTGACAAGAAACAAAAAATGAACTGACCATCGCGATCGCTCAAGTCGCCAGCAACTCCGGCATCACATCAACAGACGATTAGAGGCTTAGTGCCGCTGGCGGATGCTGCCACATCCACCAGCGGCGTGCCACAAAAACCTAATGGGAGGCTTTAATTATGGCATTGCTGAATTTAGCAAAAAAAATGGATAAATAAAAACATTCCTCATTTTCTGGGAATTATTCATCCAGGCAGTATCATTTTTTCTGCCCCAGCGAATGCCGCCCTAAACCTGTTCCTGGCCACTTTTCAGCGTGCCGAGCTGTTCCTGTAACTGGCTGGAAATTCTTATCAGAGCATCACTTTCATCGGAGTCGAGTTCTATTTTTTCCAGCTGTTCCAGTTGCTGCTGCGAAATCCCCACCCGGCGCTGAAAGTCTTTCAGCAACAGGTTGATCTGCTCAGCCACCGCCATAACCTGATCGCCTTCACGCAACCTGATCCGATAAGTCAGGTCGCCACTTGCAATTACGTGCCTGAGATCTTCTTCGATGCGGTAGAGTCCACCGGCAAAGGGTTTGGGGAAAAACAAGCTGGCGATGACCCCGCAAAGCAGGCTGATAAGGAAAGAAACACTGACGATCGGCAACAGCATATCGAGAAAATTCCGTGCTTTGACATGAAACATTTTGAACGAACCAGTGATCTCCTGGTTGGCATAATGAAAATAGATCGCACTACTGAGCAGAAGACAGACAAATAGAATCGAGCTGATCCTGACAATCATACCGAGCTGCATTTTGCGATTGATGGAAAAATTCAACAGTTTGCGATGATAACGCCGAGAAGTGATCATGGCAGCTCCTTTAATCGCGGAACATGGTGCTCGGTGAACTGTTCTTGTACTTGTAATGACAGGTGACACACAGCTGGGTTTTGATTTGCGTACGAACCAGCATCTCCCCGGGACCGCCATGCGGATCATGGCAGGTGACGCAGGTCAGCATGCCCTCGACCGTCGGCAGCGTTTCCGGAATCCGCACATCGCGACCACTGTAAAGACGCACCGGGTGCGAGGTGCCGAGATCAGCCTCCGAGTGGCACTGGTAACAGACGGTGATCGCCTGCTCCTCCGGCGACCGCAGCGGCGGATGCGTCTGCTGACCGTCTTCTGCCGAAGCTTCGATAACCTCTGCTTCCTCAAGCAGTTCAAGCTCAAGCCAGCTGTAGTAAGGCTGTGCTGTCTGCCAGGAAACCACCGCGGTATCAGCGCTGACCAACTGAATTTTCAGTGCCGCGATATTGGCCCCGACAACGCCACTCAGCCCATCTGTGACCAGCATTTCCGGGTACTCAGTCAGCTCGGCCAAACGCAATCCCAGCCAACTGCTGGCGGCAAAGGGCTCACCCGGCTGTTCGCCAAGCTGCAGGCGAAAACGGTACAGCGCGGACGGCTGCAGGCCAGCCAATGTGACAAGATGGTCATATCCGCTGATATCACCGGCAAAGCTTTGCCGCTTACGCCAGAGAGGCTGTTGATCGACCAGCAGTCCGGTCTGCGGCAGACTCTCAGACTGGGCTGACCATTCGGCATCACCGGCCCGGTGACAGATGCTGCACTGACGTTCAAAAACCGGCGGATGGATCACCTGCTGCCGCAGGGCGTCATTATAGATCTCGACGTGGCAACGGATGCACTGCTCATCCTGCGCATCTGCCTGCTGCGCAACCGTGGAGCGATCACGGATCAGCAGCAGGCCGATAACGACAATCGTCATTATCAGCAGCCCTCGCCTCAGCCGTCGCTCCAGGTTATTTCGCCTGCCTTGCCACCTCATGGCAACTCCGTCTCCAGGGTTTACTCTTCGATGTTAAATTGCTGCACACGGTGGTTTTCAGTATCGGCAATAAAGACCTGCCCTTCAGCTCCAACGCTGACCTGGCTCGGATAATAAAGCTGACCATCACTCCAACCGGTGCTCAGCTTGCGGCCACTAAAACCACCATCCGGACCGATGACCGCGAGGCCACTGCCATACTTATCGACCAGCAGCAAGCTCCCGTTCGTCGCAGCAAGACTGACCGGAAAGTTGGTATAGTCTTTCAGGTTATCGCTCCAGAGGGTGAACGCTTCCTCGCCCTTGTTGGCGCGGTAAATCCTGCCGCCGACACTGTCGAGCAGGAACAGCTGGCCCTGCGGGTTGACAGCGACATCGGAAAAGAAGCCCTCCCCGTCTGGAAACAGCAGTTCCCGCTGCAGACTCCCGGCTTCATCCAACAGCAGGACCCGGCTGCTGAAGAGATCGAGCAGCAGCCATTGACCATCCGGAGTCCGTTTGAAACTGCGCGGGACAACGCGCTTATCGCCTGCCCCTTTGACCTTCAAAGTCGCCTTCTGCTTGCCATTGCGATCAAGAATCAGCACCTGCCGCTCCAGTCCGTCCAGCACGTAGAAATCTCCATTGCTGGCCAGCTCCACCATCAGCGGAAAATTCTGCGGCAACGGCAAGACCCGCTCGGGGGTCACAACCCCGGCGGCGTATTTAAATGTCAGCACGCGCTTGGCCCCACTGTCGGCAACCAGCAACCGGTCTCCGCTCATCGTCACCCCGGCCGGATGCTGTAAGGGTCCGCCCTCGGCATCGGTATAAATACTACCGGCGTATCTCAATCTCAGCTGAGCGGCGACCGCCGGCTGACAAACCATCGTAAGCAGGACTGCAACAAGAACTATAAAAAGAACGTTTTTCATCGATCCTACCTCCGATACTGTTGATGACACTGGACGCACAGATCATTGATTGTCTCGGTGTAGATAAAATGTTTGTACTCGGTGCCATGGGTGCGGTGGCAACTCAGGCAGTCGAGCGACAGGTTCGGGTTGCGCGGATCGATGACATCATCGCCGATCGGGTGTGTCGAGTGCGTCTGCCAATCGTGGCACTGGCCACAGAGGTTGATGTTCGACTTCTCCGTCAGGATGAACGGGTTATCCGAGCTGTGTGGGCTGTGGCAACTGCTGCACTCGCCATCATCGATCGGCTGGTGCTTGGTCAGCGCGCGGGCCTGACGAGCAATGGTGTCGCTGTGACAACTGCTGCAGACCTCCTTCTGTGGCGCCTTCATCAGCATCGCTTCACTCGACGCGTGCGGCGAGTGGCAATTCAGGCAACCTTTTTCATCGACCACCGGCCAGTGCATACGATCCTTGTTGAAGGTATCGTTGACCATCTCGTAATGACAGCCCTGACAAAGTTCGAAGCTCGGTTTGACAGTAGCAAAAGGTGTTGCCGAGCTGGGATCCTCGTGGCATTGCTTGCACATGCGGCTGGTCAACGGCTGGTGGACGTTGTCATACAGCATGGCTGTTGTGTTCGATCCATGCGGGTTGTGACATGACGAACAGTTGGCGGTCTCGACCGGATAGCCGACATGCTGGCTCTTGAAGGTCTTTTTGCTCGAGTCGTGGCAGTCGAGGCACAGCTCAGGAGCCTGGCTGCGCAGCAAGGCCGGGTTCTCGGCTGAGAAATGTGGCGCATGGCAGGTCATGCAATCCTGTTTGACCGGACTGTGAGCAAACTTGTTGCTGGCCACCTGCTGCCCCAACTCTTCATGGCAGCCGAAGCAAAGTTCGCTTCCGGACGCGACCAGGTTCATCCGGTTGTCGGACGAATGCGGATCATGGCAGGTGACACAGTCTCCATCGCTGACAACCTGGTGAGCGCTGCGGACATTTGCTGCGCTCATATCCTCGTGGCAGCTGGCACAGATCTGCGTCGGATCGGCAGCCAGCAACTTGCCATGGTCGGCTGCATGCGGATTATGGCAGCCGGTGCATTGCCCCTCGGCCAGCGGGGTGTGGATAAACTTTTTCTCCATGGTGCCCTTGAAACCCTCGTGGCAATCGAGGCAGAGCTTGCCGCGGGCGCCCGGCGCCAGGTTGTAGGGATTGTCCGCTGCTGTGGCCTGGAAAGCAAAAACAACACTCAGCAAAGAGAACAGGCAGAGGGTGACCAATGTGTGCTTAAAGATCGTCATATCGTACCCCCTTATTCGCCGGACAGATGACAGGGTTGACAGGAACGGGCGGCAAACGGTGCATGCATGACATCCTTGAAATATTTCGGATCCTTCGACGCATGCGGGTTATGGCAACTGACGCAATCCATCTTATCCGTCGCAACCCCGGCATGCTGCTGGGTAAACTCGGCTTCGCCGGTTTCGTGGCATTCGGCACAGAGGGGCTGCTGCGGCAACTTGAGCAGCGGGTTCACGCTGGCAAAATGCGGTTGATGACAGCTCATACAGTCCTGTCCCGCCGGGGCGTGAGTGCGGCCTTCGTCCATGCGGGCCTGCAGGTCTTTGTGGCAAGCCAGGCAAAGGTCGGTTTCAGTGGCCAGCAGCAACTTGGGCAGGCTGGTTTTATGCGGGTTGTGGCAACTGCTGCACTGCCCCTGCTGCACCGGCTGATGCCGGCTCGGTGAAGCTTCGGCCTGACTGGTGACATCGGTATGACAATTAGCACAAATCACCGTCTGACTATCGCTGAGCAGCCCCTGGTAAGGGCTGGCATGGGCGCTGTGGCAGATCATGCAGTCACGATCAGCGAACGGCTCATGCTCTGTTTCTTCCTTGCCCGCTGGCAGCAACAGGGTGTCGTGACAGCTTTCACAGAGTTTTGCTCCAGACTCTTTGAGGAAGGCGCTGTTCTGGCCACCGTGGCCGCTATGACAGCTGTTGCAGCTGCCGGACTGCACCGGTTGGTGCACAACCGCTTGGGCAAAATCGCTCTGGGCATCAGCATGACATTCGTAGCAGATCTGATCCGCCCGACCCGCCATCATCGCCTCGCCGTTTGAACCATGCGGGTTATGGCAACTGCTACACATCTTCTCGGTCACCGGCATGTGCGGCTGGGCCAACTTCTCAGCATCTTTCAGCGTATCCGGGTGGCAGCTCAGGCAGTGTTCTCCTTCTCCGGGAGCTGGCAACAGCGCGGAGAACTCAGCAGCGTGCGGCTGGTGGCAGGAGAGGCAACCGTCACCAGACTCAAGCGGCGCATGTGGATACTTAACATTCCGCTGCATATCGCTGTGACAGGTGAAGCAGAGGTCGTTCCCTTGCGCCACCATCAGCTTGGGGAACTCCGAGGTATGCGGGTTGTGGCAGGAAAGGCAATCCCCTTCCATGAAAGGACCATGCTTGATCGCTTTGTCACCTGCCAGCGATTCGTTGTCGTGACAGTTGAAACAGAGCTCCGAGCCTGTACTTAGCAGTTTGAAAGGCTCCGCCGCATCGCTTGCGGCATGGCAGGCGTCGCAACTTGCGTCAGCAACCGGCGAATGAATGCTGCTCTTCAGCAACTTGCCCTGGTTCGAGGAATGCGGGTCATGACAGGTCGAACAGCTTTGCTGCTCGACTGGGTAATCGCCATGCGCCCGGGTAAAGGCTTTTTCTTTACTGTCGTGACAGGACAGGCAGAGAGTTGTTGCTTCCTGCTTCAACAAATCCTTCTGGGCGGAGGCGTGGGCGTTGTGACAAGTCGCGCACCCCTGATCTTCGATCACCGCGTGGACCTCTTTCTTGCTGAACGGTCCCGGCTCGTGACAGCTAAGGCAGATCGCATTGCCCGATTCACTGAGCAGAAAATCATTATCCGAGGAATGCGGGTCGTGACAGGAGATGCATTGGCTGTTGCGCAGAGCCCCGTGAATCACCTTCTGGTCGAGTCCGAGCGATTCTGCGCTG
This sequence comes from Malonomonas rubra DSM 5091, assembly GCF_900142125.1. Classification (GTDB taxonomy): domain Bacteria; phylum Desulfobacterota; class Desulfuromonadia; order Desulfuromonadales; family Geopsychrobacteraceae; genus Malonomonas; species Malonomonas rubra. The sequence continues at coordinate 21,906 of NZ_FQZT01000006.1, read as the reverse complement.
TGGCACATCTGACAAAGCTTGTTGCCCGTCTCTTTCATCAGCAGCTTCGGAACAATCCCATGTGGCAGGTGACATTCTTCGCAACGTTTCTCTTTGACCACCGGATGAACATTCTTTTTCCCCAGATACTGCTTGGTATAGTCCTGGTGGCAGTCGACACAGCCCTTTTTTGCGAACGAGCGCTTGGCCGCATCCGCTGCTCCGGCGCAACAGAGAAACAGGGTCAACAGACCTGCCAGAAGCAGCACCTGGCGAGCGGTGTGAACATGATTAATTCGATTGAACATACGCATTCCCCATCGTGAATATGGCGTTGGCATTTGTCTTTACTGTCCGCCTCCGGACGTTAGCCTCCCTGCCCGACCAGATAGATTTCTGTCGGATAGGCCTCTTTCAATTTTTCAACCCACTGCCCGAGGGTCGATTCAACCTCCTGCTGGTAGACGATTTTGAGGATCTCTTCGCGAACCTGGTCGTAGGGCTTCGGTTGCGGGGGATAAACATTTTCGAAATAAAGCACGTAGTAGAAGTTGTTCGGCTCGGCGTGAACCAGCGTATCGCCTCGCTGCGCCGCAGCGGCTTGCGACTGGAGGGTCTGCGGCAGTGCAGTCAGGCTGAGAATTTTTTGATCGAACTGCAGCAGGTCCTTGTCCTGCACATCGACAAGGCCTTCGGAGTTTGCCGAAACCCACTTGAAGTCGCTTCCCTTGCGCAGCTTTTCGGCCGCGTCTTCGGCATCTTTCTGCTGGTAAAAGGGCAGGCTCTGTAGTTTGAGCATTGCCGGAGTCTGGTATTCTTCGAGGTGCTCCTGGTAGTAGGCCCGAACTTTCTCTTCAGTAAAGCGAACGTCCGGTGTGATGACTTTCTGCATGAAGATATCAAACAGGGTACGGCGCTCGAACTCTTCGACCTCGTTCAGATAGCCGGCTTGCTGGTCCAATCCCTGTTTTTTGGCTTCAAGGGTACCGGCCATGCGGAACAGCATATCCTGGATGATTTCATCTTTGGTCTGATCAACCTCCGCCGGTTTCAGGATCACATCAGTGCCATGAAAAAATGTCTCTTCGATCCGTTTCGCCACTTCGGCCACCATGACCTGACCTGGATCACCTCCGGATACCGTTGCCAGAGCCCGTTGATCCTTCAGCAGGGGGGCCAGGGCACCACTGAGCTTGATATCAGGATCGGTTTGCTTGATAGCAGCAAAATCAAGGACCTCCTGCGCATCTTGGTTAAAGCTCGCATATTGGTCAATCAGCTGGTTGATGTATTCCGTACCGGCCCGGGCGCGCTGAGTATCCCAGACGTTGTTGCGGGCAAACTGCAGGGCTTGGGGATCATCGACAAAACGACGGTCGATCAGACGGAACAGGATAAAACCGTCGGCTTGGCGGAAGATTTCGCTGATCTCGCCGATCTCCATATTGCTTGCGGCTTTAGCGATGTTCGGCAGCAGGTCTTTAAACCGGGTGAAGTCCTGTTCCTCGCCGCCAACTGCCTTTCCTGCTTTGACTGCTGCCGCGATCAGGTTATCGAACTGTTCACCATTATTGACTTTTTGGAGCAGCAGCTTGGCGTCAGCGTCGTTGCTGAAACGGTAGCTTTCCAGCTTTCCCTCCAGAGAAATCTGCCGATAGAGATCGTCGACTGCCGCTTCGTCCAGCACGACACTGGCGGCCTGCAGATTGAGTAAGCCGTAGAGCAGGGTTTTCTGGGCATGGTTGGCAACCTGTTTCTGGAAGGACGGAGTCTGATCGAAACCGATATTCCGAGCTTCAAGCTCGACCAGCCGAACCGTGATCAAGCGCTCCATCAGTTTCTGGATATTGTCGCGCATCCCGGTGTGGGCGTGGTTGCCGCTGGCCTCGCTATGCACTGCCTGCAGATCATCAGAAAACTCATCGACGGTGATCGGCACACCATCAATGGTTGCCACCGGAACAGCGGCGAATGGTTCGGAGAAAAGCGGGACATCGATGGCAAGACGCTGCTGATCATCAATCTGGCCACGAGTGAATTGCACCACAAGGTTCGGCTCTGTCGTCAATTCCTGCAAACGTGCAGACAGCGCCTGGTTAAATTGCACCGTTAAATCAGCACCACTGGTTGCGCTTTCCCAGAGCAGGAAAGAACTGTTTTTCTCCAGTTTCGGGGTCACTTCTTTCAGCGCCACCAGAATCCCACCAGCTGAAGCGACTGGCAGGTCGGCAAACTCGTCAGCAAACAGTGGGACCTTCAGTTCAACGGCGAGATCATCGCCGAGTGCCGGCGGTTTACCTGCCGGAGCCTGCCCGGCGGGCCCAAAGGCCAGAGACGACGTACACAGCAGCATGGTAACGAAGCAGAGGGCGGTCAGCTGTTGCATTAATTTCATGTTGATATCCTTTGCTATTTAAGCTCCCGAATACGAGAGGTTTCAGCGAGTGCCGGCCCAAGAGACCGGCTCCCTGCGTTGTGGTTTGAACAGCAATTCACTGATGGCCGTGGTCATCTGGTCAAGCATCACCTGAGCTGAGCGAACGCGGCCGAAATCATAAAAAAGCACACCGTCATTACCACTGGCATAACTGCGCGACCACCAGGCAACCTGACGCTGCTTGCCTGCGAACAGCCGGGTAGAGAAATCGATCTTCGGGTTGCCGGTGTCGTCCTGAAAGTCGAAGATGTGGCCGGACAGAATCAGATCCGCGTCAAGGGTGCTCACACTGGCCAGCACGTCTGAGATGGCTAGCGACGGCCCTGCCTGCATGATCAGTCGGTATTTCAGCAATTGTTCACGCACCAGCCCTGGTTCGAAGATTTCCAGCTCTCCCTGGCGGTGCAGGGCGCTGAGCAGTTGCAGCGGAACGATAAAACCGGCATTGCGACGGGCATAACGGTTGAGGAAAGGCACGATGGCAATTTTGTACGGCTTCTGAACCAACAGCTCACTGGCCCGGTAGTGATCATTTGGTGGCAACGGGTCACTGAGATGCTCATCCTGCAACCGACCACTCTGCAAATAGTCTGTCAGCGAGACAACCAACCGATTGAGTGCGCGGTCGATCAACGTGTTAACATCCGTCACCCGCTTCAGAGCCAGCAAACCGGGAGTATCTTCACCGGTAAAACCGAGAGCATCTATCCAGGCGATCCTCGGCAGTTCCTGGCAAACCACCAGACGTGAGGAAAGAGCCAGTTGCGGCACCCCTTTATCAGCGTAGCTGATCAGCGAAGTGATGATCACAGCACCGACCTGCTCCTCTTCACGCAGCGCTTCCGCCAGACTGGCACTCAAACCACCGGTGTAACGCATGCGGTGGCGGTGCATGAAGGCTTCGAGCCGTTCCCGGCTGAGAAAGTGCAGCCCCTGCTGTTCGAGCTGTTGCTGGTACGTCGCGGCAATTTCGGCCGCCGGGATTTTTTTACCGCTGAGGTTCTCAAGCGGCAGAAACGCAATCAGGGCGTCCGGGTCCAATGCGTTCTCAATCTGGTAGGGTTCCGACCAGGAGCTTTCTGCGCTGGCACCGAGTTCGTCAGTCACTTGCACTTTCAGCTGGTACTCTCCCGCCTCGCGCGGCAGCCAGCGCCAACTCGCCGAACCGGCATCCTGAACGATGGTCGCCTGCTTTTGCTGTTGCAGGAAAAAGGTATAGTTCAATTGTCCAACGCCACCTGAGGTTTTAACCTGCCAGCGGATCGGCCGGGCCAGGGCCTTCTGCGGAGCCGGAAAATCGGGAACCAGAGCCTCAATCGTCAATGGCGCCCGCACTTCGGTCCAGCCCGACCAGTCGCTCTGTAGCTGGTTTCCGAGTTTGTCGGTTGCCCGGGCCCGAACCCGGTAAAAGCCTGGCTCGGTCGGCTGCCAACGCCAGTTCTGGTTGCCATCGGTCTTGACTGAACGGGGAGCGACTCCTCGTTTTTCCACCTCGAAAGAGATAGCTTTCCGGCCGACTCCACCACTGGCAATGCTCTGCCAAGTGATCCCGCCACCAAGCGGGTACTGATCTGCAGGGGTTTTCGCTTGTGGTGTAGTTATACGCAGTGGCTCCACGATCCGATAACGGGATGACCAGTCACTCTGACGACGATTGCCGCGCGCGTCAATTACTGTTACCCGCACTTTGTAGCGACCGGCTTCCTCAGGACGCCACTGCCATTCTTGCTGCGATCCCTGCTGCACGAAGCGTTGCTGGTCAACGCTGGTCAGCTCAAACTGGTAGCTGTAGGGCGGTACCCCGCCACTGATCCGTGGGCGCCAGTTGATCGGCACACTCTGGGCGGCCTGTGGCGCAGAACGATCCGCTTCGAGCGATTCAATGCTCAACGGCGCGGCGATCTCGAACGGTTGTGACCAAGCGCTCAACTCGTACGTGCCATCGGCCGCAAAGCGAGCGACTTGGACCCGGTAGACACCGGGCTTTTCCGGTTGCCATTGCCAATGAGGTTCGGGCAACCGGGAACTATATTTCACCGGTTCGCCGATCCGACCGCAGATAAACTGATAGCTAGCACCTGGCACAGTCGGCACCTCCAGTCGCCAGTCAATGGTCACGGAGTCGACCACTTGGGGCGAGGGAAGCCCGGCCACCGGAGCAGGCAGAGTCGCGGTCGGTTCGGGAGTCTCCTGGAAAAATGCGCAGCCACTAAGCAGCAACGCAGCCAACAGCGCCAGGAGACAACGAGCCAGATTATTGGAATAGCTGGTTGAGTAAGTCATTAACCGCTTCTTTAGTCACCTCGTTCATCGGGTTGCCACCACCACCGAACAGTCGTTCTGGGACGCCAATCCCCCCCTTGGTCGAAGCACCTGACCAGACGATGCTGCCGGTTTCCACTTCCATCATCTGCAAGCTCAAAGAAATCAGGTTGGCTTCGGTCTGGCCGGAGCGGACATTGCCATATTCTCGCAGCACACCGGTCATCACGGCGTCAACCTGGAGGATCTCGCCCAAGGCTTTGACCTTGTCACTTGAGGGTGCCGACGGATTGCGCAGGCTGGTGCGCTCAATGCCACGTTGGACTTCGCCGGGTGGCAGCACGTAGATCGCTTCAGTCGCCAACAGCATCCCCATAAAAGCATCACGAACCCGTGCCGCAGCATCATCATCGGCGGTCAAGTTCTGGAACGGCAAAACCGCGACACTCTGCACGGCGGCAAAGTTCATCACACTGTTCTTGAAAGTTTCCTCTCCTGAACCGGAGGACGTCACGGCACAGCCGCTCAGGCAGAACATGAGCAGACTGATAGCGAGAATTCCCAGCTGCTTAACTGACATCTTCATAGCAGTCCCTTTACTGTTTTGACGCAGATCGAACCTTTAGTCATAGAAAATCCTGAAATTCAATAAAGCCGTTTCAAAGCTGTTGATTTCACTGTTTGTTTCCTCTTCACCGCGGCTGTAACGCAGCGAGAGATTGGCAAAATGCGTCAGCTCCCAAGTCAGGTTCGGAGTAAACGCCCAGGTGCGGTTACCGTCCCGGTCCTCTTCTTCGCTGTAGGCGAGCACGCATTGCAGGCTGCCGTCGCGCAGCGGCAGCCAGCTAGCACTGGATTCCCAGGAAAGCTGATCATCACCATCACTCCGCCGCAGGCGAATTTCCCCCGAAAAACTGAGCGTATCCAGCGGCACCCAGAAAGCGCGTAGGCGGCCTGTATCACTGCGCTCAGTACCATCCCCATCCTGATCCCAGTCGATCGAATATTCAGCGATCAGGTTGTAGCTGCTGTGCGGAACCAGACTGGTCTGCAGACGGACAAAATAGCTTTTCGACTCACCATCACGGTCGGAGTTTTGCTGGGTGGCACCTTGGTCAAAAGAAAGGTCCCAGCCTTCGTACAATGCCGCATTGGTGCGCAGAATCAGCGAATTCGAGGTACTGTCACCGTCACCGTCATCTTCATCCTGCTCTAAAGTGCCGCTGTAGATCAGTGATTGATTGAGAGTCTCCAGGTAACGACCGGTCAAACGCGCGCTGTAGTTATAGGTGCTACTGTCGAGCTGACCCTGATCCCAGCGATAACCGGCAGACACCCGGCCGGTCCCGGTAAAGATGTCGTTGAAGGTGTGAATGACGGTCAGACCGTTGTTGAGCCGGCTATTGCGCTCGTCGAACAAGCTGCTGCGCCGTTCCTGATAATTGAAGGTGTAGGAGAAACGGGTCGAGTCGGTCGCCTGCCAGCCCAGGCCGAACTGGGCCTGGTAGACTTGGGTCGTGAGCTGGGTGCCTTCAGCAACGGTTACGATGTCGACGGCATTGATAGCTGTTATTTCTACACTCGGTCCTGTTGGCGGCGATCCAACTGCAGGCCTTGAATATATAAGAACGATATGTTCAGGGACGCTGACCTCTGGGGTCAACTCGATTTCGATGATGTTGTTGGCTTGATCAAAAAAAACATTGATTGCGGAAATTGTTGGGGTCCAATCTTCTTTGTTGTCACTGACATAAACTGCCCAGTTACCAGCATCAAGGATTGCAGCATCGACAATTCCGTCGCCAGGATTTACGACTAGATCGACTCTGTCAACAACACCGTTAGAGTCGGTCAAAGTAAAACCGAGAGCGAGATTATTGCCGTTACTAATATTGCGCAGATCAGGATTTGGATTTAGAGATTCAAAACTTAAATAATTGCCCGGATCTATATCATTCGGATTCAAGTCTGAATTGTTCAAGAAAAAGCCACTTCCTGAAAGGCTTCTGTCAACATCGATAAAGGTTTCGTTTCCGGTGAATTCCTGAGTCGAATATTCCATCCGCAGACCGGCATTAAGGTTGAGCTTGCCATCCAGAAAGCTGCGATTCAACCGTATACGTCCATTGTGCGTGCTGGTAGTCGTTTCCGTCTGGTTAATATTATTTCTGTCCTCACCGCGCAAAAAACTGTAGCGAAATTCATAGTCTTTGTATTCGTAACGACTGTTCACTAGCCAGGTGTTACTTTCACTATCGGTTTCATCCTGGTTGTCGTCGCGCTCGCTATGAAGATAGTTCAATTCCAATTGTGGAAATTCAACCGGCCTCCACTCTCCTCGCAGGTTGTAGCTGGTGACATAGTCTTTATCGGTACCGCTAATGCTATCACCTCTCCTGCGGGCATAGCGCTCCCGGTAACCGCCACTGAAAGAGTACAGCGGGTTGCGCCATTCAAGATCGACATAAGGCAGGATCTGCTGATCACGGGTGCTGCTCTCAGCCTCTCCTACCGTCTCACTGTTGTTTCGGTTTTGCTCCACCTGTATTCCCGTGTTCAGGTTAAGGGTCGGAAATAACTGTTTGCTTAAATCGACCCGGTAAGTTTGCTGCAAACGATCCGTTTCACTTTCGCTGACACTGCCGTCGCTTCGGTCTTCAGTTTCCGATTTAGTCTCGGTGTAATTCAGGTCATACATCAACCTCAGGCTCGTACTGCCGGCAATTGCAGGCATCAGTAACGTCGGCAACAGCATGCCGAGCAAGACTGTCAGCAAAACCCGCGCACCAAACATTTTTACTGTTCACCCATCAGGGTTGCTTCAAACCCGTCCATGCCGAGTTCGAGGGTCGCCTGCCTACGTTTGCTGATCAGATCGTATTTTTCCAGCTGTTGCCGGTTGGTCAGCACAAACAGGCTGTTCTCCTGCCGGTCCTGAATCAGGTCACGCACAGCGCCACCAACCGGGAACTGGTCGATCGCCAGCTCGACACGAGGATCGATCACCTGCACGACACCGCTTTGCATACCGACATAGAGCAACCCATTTGCCGCAGTTGCCAGACAGGTCGCACCGTAGCCGACAAAGACACGGCCACGCAGCTGCAGGCTCTGGCTGTCGAGCAAGAGCAGGTCGGGTGAGGTTTCGGTGAGCAGGAAAAGGGTTTTGCCGTCACTGCTCAAACTACCAAAGGTCGGTGTTTCCGGCAGGCTTACGCTGGCGTCGATGCTGCCGCGCTCAGCATCGATCAGGGCAATGCCGTTGGTTTCCGGCAACAGAACGTAAGCTCGCTGGCTGTTTGCGGCGCTAATCACTTCTGCCGGGCGGGTGATGAAATGAACGCGCTGCAATTCCCGGAACAGCTGCGTATCGACAATCGATACAGCGTTGCCACCGGGCAGACTGACAAGCAGCCGCTGACCACGATCACTCAGGCTCAGACGTTGCGGGCGATCCCCCGGCCGCAGGCGGATTTTGCGCTCAACCTGCTGACGAACCAGGTCGATGGCGACGATAGCATCCTCTCCGGACAGAGAAACATAGGCACGGCGACCTGCCTGATCGAGCGCCAGACCGGTTGGTTGTTGACCAAGCGCCAGCACCGAGAAGATCAGCGGCGTTTTCTTTTCAAAAAAACTCAGGCTACCCGTTGTCGGGTGACTGACCAAACCCTTCAGTTCGGTCAGTGGCGGCTGCCCGGACCAGAGAGAGAACTTGGCAGTCAGTCGGTAGCCGTCGGTCACCAGCCGATCGGAACTCAAACTAAGAAATAGCGGAGTTGCCTGATCAGCACGTACCTGGAAAGGATTTTTCAGCAGCTTGGCCTCGGTTTCGGTCAACAGGGCGATCGGACCCTCTTCACTCGCCTGTGCCGCCTGGTCGATCAACAGGCTGATACCGAGATAATCTCCGGGTGGTAACTGACGACTGAGCAGCTTGGTCTGGCGGCTGATCCTCTGTGCCGGGTTCAGTTCCAGAGTGTTTGCCAGCAAGGGAAACTCTTCACCGTCGGTGCGCACGGCATTGAGCGTGGCGATGCGCAAACTCAGAGACCGAACTTCCTGCGGCAGCGGCTGCAGATAGAGATGCAGGGTTGCGCCGGGATCAACAACCGGAGTCGGTTCCACAGGCGTTAGAGTGCAGCTCGCTGCAAGCAGAAAGAACATGGCCGAGGCGAGAAAGCGCCAGAAAACTGATAATTTTATCCGGGATATCCGCATACTCACATCCCCATTCCACCACCCATGCCGCCATGACCGGAGTGGCATTTTTCACAGAAGGGGCCCTGCCCGGTGCCAAATTCCAGCGCGATATCCCGGCCGTAATAGCTGTTGGCAACATCAGCCGCAGTTGCGCCACTGTCGCCGATGGCCGGGTGCGAATCGACCAGCAATGCGGCGTTGAAATCCCAGCGACCGGCCGAGGTAAAAGCGGATGCGTGGGCCCGATGACAGGTCAGGCAACTCACGTTGCTGTTGCTGTCCGGCCCCTGGGTACTCTGGGGGCTGAGCAGGCTCGGATCGATGATTCCACGTTCGAAGGTCACAAACTGCAGGTAAGCGGTTGCCGCCGTTCCGGAAAGATCGCCACTCTTCACGTAGCTGTTGTACTGACTGATAACAGATGAAGAGAGCTGGACATTGTCACCAGCACGGTGATGGGACATACCGCCCCCCATGCCACCGCTGTTGAGCATACCTTGGTGGCAGTTGGCGCACCATTCACTGATGCCGCTGCCGTAATCAACATGCGACGCATCAGTTTCGGCAAATGGCAGGATCGAGTTCTGGCGGGCGACCGGTGCCGGGTTGTTAAAGCTGAAACCGCCGACACTGTAATCCTGGTCACCGAGCAGACGATAATTACCGGCGTTGGTGCCGGGTGCAGGCGAATCGCCGTAAGAGCCTGACACCGAAACCGGGGGCGCGCCGGAACGGGTGCCGCCCCCGCTGCGGCCATGCGGGTCGTGACAGCTGATGCAACTCAGCTGGGCCGAAGGGTAGGTTCCGCCCGGGCCGACCATCTTGTTGGGGTCAGGGACGAGACCGAAATCCTGGGCGACCACGTTGTGGCCATGGCGAGCTCCCGGGCTGGTGCCGCCGACCCAGCTAAAAGTTTTAGTCAGCCAGTAAAAGTCACCACCGGGGGTCAGGGCCGAGCCATCAAAACTGAAAACCGATGGAAGCTGGCTGCCGCCGGGGCCGGAATGACAGTTCAAACAGATTGAGCTGGGATCGGAGCCTTTGAGCAGGGGTGCGCTGGAGCCGGCCATATAGGCGAGGCCATCCTCGGTACCGTGGCCACCGACATGGCAGCCCTGGCAAGAAGCAACGCCGCCGGAGTGGAACCAGCTGAACGCACTCGACGCCATGCCGAACTGGCAGGCGATAAGTATTGCGGCTATGAGGATTGAACGTGTCAACATGGTCTGATCCCGGTGTTGGTTGACGAAGCTCTCCTCCTTAAAATTGCATTGCAGAAAGTGCGAGGCCGGCGGCAGGAGAGATATGCCGCCGGCCTCTGATGTCAAGCTAACAGTCTAGCTTGTTTGGTGCCTTTTGCCAGTCCTTTCGATTAGTCTTGGACGTGACACTTGTTACACAGTGAACGCTGGTACTCACCGTAACCACCGTCCCAAGGATTCTGCGGGTCGAGAGCGACGTCAACAACGGTACCATGCTTGTAGTAAAGAGCGGCCACTGCCGGGTCAGGCAGAACTGCGCCGGTACCGGTCAGGTGGGTCCAGTTTTCAGCGATAAATTCGCTGGTGGTGTAGTCCCAACGCAGAGCGTTTTCAAACGGGGAAGCGTGGGCACGGTGGCAGGTCAGACACATGACCTGAGAAGTACCGGTAGTACCGAAACCAGCATCCGCAGCAACTTCTGGATCAGGCAGTTCGCTGGAAGCAGTAACGCCGCCACGCTCGATCGGAACCAGTGGGTCGTACGCGGTTGCGTTGACGCCGGTGAAGTTACCGGTGGCGACATAGCTGTCATAAGTTGCAGGAACAGCAACGTCGGTCGGGTGCATGCCGCCGCTGGCGGACTGGGTGTAGAAGCCGAGATGACAGTTGGCACACCAGCCACTCATGCCGTCACCGTACTGAACGGAGGCACCGTCGTAGCTGTTGGCGCGGGCGATCGGTGCATCTTCAGCGAAACCAACACGGTTGGAATCATAAAGAATCCGGTAGTTACCAGCCTGGGTGCCGGCTGCAGGAACTTCACCGTAGGAACCGGAGACCGAGATCGGCAGTGCGCCACCGATGGTACCGCCACCTGCCTGGCCGTGCGGGTCATGGCAACCGGTACAACCGAAACCGGCAGACGGGAAACCGCCGCCCGGTGCTGCTGCGAGATCGGTATCATTGGCAAGACCGAAATCAGCTGCCAGCATGTTGTGGCCAAAGTTATTGTTGTTAATAGCAACTACGTTACCGCGCTGAACAAATGCGTAGCCGTTGTCCGCGGTCCAGTGGAAGTCACCACCTTCGTTGGTGTTGTCGCCGCCAGCAGAGTTGACGTGATAGCGGGCCGAGCCATCATGGCAGTTCAGGCAGGTGGAGCTGGCATCGGAGCCGTTAGTCAGGGACGGGCCCTGGGCGCCGAAGCGATCGTTGCCGTTGCCGGCGTGCATGGAGTGACAGCCGTCACAATGGGCGACACCGCCGCCGTGGAACGCAAATGCGGTTCCGGTCAGGCAGAGGCTGAAAAAGATGGCTGAGATAATCATCAAAGATTTTTTCATTTGTGTAACTCCTCCCAAAAGGTTGTTGTGTACTCCGGCAGCCCAGCCACCCGCTTGGGGTCTGTGGCTTTGTGTCCCCGCCTCACGGCAGGTTTACTATTTGCGGAGAAGTTATTGACCTTCACTCTCAAGTGAAAACCAACAGGTGTTGCACGTTACATGTCTACAGTGGCAGTCTGAGACGTTTCGTTTTCTGACCTCCTTTCCGGGTTAAGGGCCAAATGCTTTTCGGCCAATTGTTTGTTTTTTGCTGCAGCCGGGGCTGCAAGGCTGAAGACGCTGACGCCGCGGTTGGCCGCCTGGGCGACATAGAGGCGATGATTCTTTTCATCGATAGCGATGTCGTCCGGCACCACCAGGTTGTGTGCCTGGGAACCGCGGTAGCCAAACTCATTTTGATAGTTAAGCTCTGCATCGAACATCAGGACTACACAGCGCAGCCGGTCAGAGACATAAATATTTCCCTGGCTGTCGGCGCAAATGCTGGCGACGACACCAAATTTTCCCGGTGCACTACCGGGTGTACCGAAAGCCTGCAGCTGATCGTTCTGGGGAAAATACCGATACGCAGTGAACAGTGACCCGAGGGTAAAATAGATATTGCCTGTACGATCGACACCGAAACCACCGAAGATTGCTCCACTCAACTTTTCAAGATCCTCACGGATACTTTTCCGCTGCGCTTCGTTCAACTCAGAATTTTTGATACTTTCTTTGATCTGCACATTAATCTGCTTGCGGAAGTCGTAGTCCTCCTCGATATCACCGTTGGTCGATGCAACCAGCACCCGCATGCTGCCGCTATCGGCCAGGTAAAGCTTCCCAGCCTGGTAATCGATATAGTCGGGCTGAAAGCCGGCCTGCTCAATCCGAATATCAGCGATCGCAGCACCACGGTAATCGAGATGCTTGATGCTGCTCGCCGGGTGACGGTAAAGAATAAAAATTTCACCGTTGTCACCGGCAGCAATATCGCTGGCTGAAGCGAGCCGCAGATCCTCACCGAAACCGAAGGTCTGCATGGCGGTCTGATTGTAGATGCCGATGAATTTGTCGGAGCGATCGAGAGTGTAGACTTCACCCTGCTCCGGATCGATTGCCAGGCGCGCCCAAAGCGACTCCACCGGACCGTTGAAATCGGATAGCCGGTAAAGATAGCTGGCTGACAGTTGCGCCTGAGCGGCACTTGCGATCAGTAGTGTCAGGGCGACGAGAGTCGCTATGTGAAATCGACATGGCATCATGACAGCCATATATCGCAAACCCTGTGCCGAAACTTGAAAAAACCTCTATTACCTAATAAAACTAAGCACTTTTGATTTGTTGATTTGTTTTGAAAGAATTTCTTGAGCGAAAGTTTTGGGAATTTTCCAGAAACCTCACGGAAAAATTCCCAGTATTTTGAAAAACTCCAAATTATGCTCTGGCTGCTGTTTTTTACTCGCTACGAACTTGAGTTACCGATTACTGCAGGTTGTGCGCATCGCCATGACACTCGAGGCAATCGCGGTATTTCCCGTGGATCGCCTGGGTGTGCGGCAGTCCGTGACAATCCTGGCACTGGGGCGTAGAGGGGTGGCGACCTTTGTGGCAATAGAGGCAGTTGATACCGCCATGCAGGGTGGTCGTGCTGGCCAGGTCGTTGGCTTCTTCGACATGGCAAGGACGACAGGCGTTTGCCGGCAGGCGCCCACTGGGGGCAACCAGCAGCGGCTGGTGCGCGGGGTGACATTGCTGACAAACATCGGCGGACTGACTCTGCTGGTGCGGCTGGTGACAGTCGAGGCAAGCCGGGATCTGCCGATGCTTTTCGTGACAGCGGTTGCAGAACAGCTTTGCGTGGCGGCTCGGCTCTGCAGCCATCTGTTGGCCGACCTCCGCGTGGCAGCTGAGACATTCTTTCTTTGCCGGTTTCAACGGGTCGCGCAGGGACATCAATGGCTGGTGGGGATCGAGGTGGCAGTGCTGGCAATTATCCAGCTGGTAATGCGGGCGATCTGTGTGGCAGCTGGCGCAATCCAGCCTGGTCGTCTTATCGGTCGGCAGGTGATGCGGGTGGCAGTCTACGCAAGTCACTGCTGATGCGTGTTTGCCGCCTGAAGCCAGCAATGTTTTCTGCTGTATCAGGTGACATTTACTGCAGTCTTCCAACGTTAGCTCCGAACTTAGCGCCGGTGGTGCAAACAGCACCATCAACAGCCAAAAAGCAAGCAACCCTGGAATATGTGTTCGGATAGACATTTCACTCCTGCAGCACGTTTCTAGACACTTATCTCAAGCGGATACTGACGATTTAAGAGCAACCACCGTGCCATGGCGAACGGTTTGCCAAAGCGACGGTTACAAGCCTGTTGACCCACTGGGGTGCGCATAGATTCGGGAAAAATCCAATTGTCGGGTTGGGAAATTTCCCGAACTGGGGATGAAGTGAGGCGCAGTGAACAGGTAATTGGGCAACCCATTGTGCCCTCTTTGACCAAGCTGAAATCACTGGGGAGCAGCGTTGGCGGGAAAAGGAGTGGCATTCGTCGATTGCGGTAGAGCCTGGAGTAGAAACTGGAATAGTTTTTGCGAATATCCTTTAACAATTCAATACGACATTTGCCCCTGGAGCAGCACTTATGAATCCACCCCCACTGAAAATTCTTGCTTTCGACAGTGAGCAGCTCCTGCTCTGGGCACTGAAACGGGCGGGGAAAAGCAGGTCTCTGGAGATAGAAACAGCGTCGTCTCTGCCCCAGGCTTACAACGAAATTGAACAGCACCACTTTGACTTGTACCTGATCGCTTACGATTCAAGAGATAAAAATCGGCTGAAATTATTGCAGGCGATCGATGAAAAATACCCCTACGTGCCGATCATCATCATGACAACCAATGAGGTCAACTGCTATCACCTGAACGACGAAATCAAATCGGTTCGTCACCATGGTTCCTGGCACCTGCTGGAAAAACCCTTTCGGCTTGAAAAAATTCTCGGTTTCATTGATCTGCTGTTTCATAATGTTGAACATCTAAAAAAGGCCGCACCTGACCTGGTGCATCATTTTGACAACGAAAAACGGGGGCAGTTCAGACGCTCTCACATCCTGCCTCTGGACTATTCCTATCCATCTATTGTCAAAGGGAAAGAGATAAAAACCTATACGTCTGGTATTGTTACCGATATCAGCGATTGCGGTCTCGGTCTGCTCTCCCGCTCTCCACTGGAAGAGGAGATGCTGATCCAGTTCGGCGATACCATGTTACGGCAATACGGCATTGTTGCCTGGAGCACGAAGCTGGAAAAAGAAACCTATCGTGCCGGGATTAAACTCTGTTGAGCTTTACCATACTTTAGTTTTCCGCTAGACTTTGCTTTGTAGGAAGTTACCCCACAGCAACCCTTGCCGAATGGTGGCCTATGTTTCACCGGTTTTACCACCTTTTGCTCCTTGTGCTTTTTCTTTTCTGGCTGCCCGGCTGCGAGCAGCCTGAAGCGAACAATCCCACCGCCGTTGTCGGGAACCCCCACCAGGTCTATCGCATCGGTCTGATCCCGGAACATAATATTTTCACCCAGAAAAAGCGCTACGGTCCGCTGATAGACTATCTTTCGCAGGAGCTGGGCATCACGCTGGAAAGCGTTATTCTGCCCCGCTATGGAAATATTATTGAAAACTTCAACCAACTTCAGCTTGACGGCGCATTTTTCGGTAGCTTTACCGGGGCGATGGCAATCAAAACTCTCGGGGTGGAACCGCTGGCCCGGCCCCGCTATGTGAACGGGGCATCGACCTACTACGGCATGGTTTTCGTCAAGAAACAAAGCAATATCCACACAGCAGAGGATATACGTAATAAACGGATGGCTTTTGTCGACCGGGCAACAACGGCCGGTTACCTGCTGCCGGTATCATACTTCAAGTCTGTCGGTATTGCTGACTACACCAACTGGCTTGGGGAATACTATTTCAGTGGCACCCACGAGGATGCTATCAAGGATGTGCTGGAAGGAGTCGCCGATATCGGTGCAGCCAAAAATACAGTTTTTTACCGCATGGCAGAAGCTGACCCACGGATTATAAAAGAGCTTGAAATCCTGGCAACCTCGCCACGGGTTCCGGCCAACGGCCTCGCCCTGAACAAGGATATTCCTCAAGAAGTAAAACAAGCGTTCCTGGAAAAGCTGCTGACGATGCACCAGAGCTGCGAAGGGCGTAAAGTGCTGGCGGAATTACAAATCGACCGATTTATCAGTACAACCGTTAATGACTATCAGCCGGTTCTCGATTACGCTGCAAAAATCGGTCTCGACCTGAGTCGTTATGAGTACAGTAACAAGTAATCTTTGCTGGCCACAGGACCTCACCTGACTCTATGAAGAAACAAGTTCTCATAGCGCTGTCCCTGATGATTATCTGCTTTGTCACAGGCGGCATTTATATTGCGGTCTCTTTTCAAGTCGGAACGGAAAAACTGGAACGCATTACCGCTCTGCACCAGGTCGAATTCATGCGTCAATCCCTGGAGCACGACATCAAGGTCGCTCAATCCAGCCTGTTACTGCAGGGCTCACCACATAACGATATCGAATCGACCATTTCCCATATCGAAGAAATAGAGCGCGCGGCCAACAACTGCCTGACCTGTCACCATGATCCGGCGACCAAGCAGAAGCTTGAAGAGATGTTGCTCGACCTGAACGAGTATATGCAGCTTTACAGCAGGACTTTGACCATCCGCGCCAACCAGGTGAGGTTGCAACAAGCGCGCACCCTGACCTATGAGAAAGGGGAGCAGCTGCTGACCGATGTCAAATCGCTTTCGATCGCATCTGCAGGCAAAATTTCATCACGGATTCAGGACATCCACCAGGACATCAGAACAACAAACAAATTTCTTATTCTCTGCCTGGTCCTGGGGCCGATCGCTATTCTGCTGATCAGCCTGTTCTTCCTGAGACGCTTCACCGGCTCGGTAACGACCCTGACAAAAGCAACAGAGCATATCTGTTCCGGCAACCTTGAGCCGATAGACATCCCGCTGAAGAATGAGTTCAAAGCGCTGGCAGGCTCATTTAACAAGATGGTCGATTCGCTCAAGCAAGAGCGCGTCAACGTCAGCACGGCAAACGCTCTCTACCTCGCCCTGTTCGAAGCAGCCGGCGACGGTATCTGTATTCTTCACACAGGCGAGAAACTCGGCCAGATCGCTTCGGTCAACCCGGCAACTCTGCAATTGTACGGCTACACCGCGGAAGAGCTGATCGGCAAAAACTGCATGGATCTTTCTCCTGCCGAGGAACATGCCAAGTTTCAGGAGAAAATGCAGAAGATCATGCAGGGCGAGTGGATCAACTGCACGATCACACGAATCCGGAAAAATGGTGAGCATTTCGCCGCCGACATCAGCGCCGGGCCGTTGGAGATCAACCAGCAGCAGTACGTTCTGACCTTCACCCGCGACGTTACGGAGCGGCAGAAAGCCCAGCAGGAGCTGCAGCGGACCAACCAGATGGCGATTGTCGGACAGATGGCAGCCGGTCTCGCCCACGAAATCAAAAACCCGCTGGCGGGTGTCAAGGTGTCGCTCGATGTGCTCTCTGAAGATGTCGATCTCGACGCTGAGGATAAAGAGATTTTTGTTCGCGTTCTCAAGGAAATCGACCGGATGGAAAAGCTTTTGAAGGGGCTGCTCAATTATGCGCGGCCACCGACTCCGCATTTCGACCTGATCGACATCAACCGCCTGCTGGAGCACACCATAAAAAATGTCTCCGTCACCGTCGGCGACGATCTCAGGAAGAAGGTTGAGTTCAAAACCGATTTAGCGACAGACATGCCCCAGTCAGAAGCTGATTCCGGTCAGCTGCAACAGGTTTTTCTGAATATTTACCTCAACGCGATTGACGCTATGGACGGAGTTGGCACTATTACAACAACGACTCAGCGTGAAGATGAAAATTATCTGCGGATCGAGTTTAGCGATACCGGCAAAGGCCTGTCGGAGAATATGAGAGAACAGATTTTCAGCCCCTTTTTCACCACCAAGTCCAAAGGCAGCGGCCTGGGCCTGGCGATCTGCAGGCGTTTGATCGAACAGCACGCCGGATATATTGACGTCGACAGCACAGAAGGCACTGGAACGACATTTACAATCAGGCTACCGCTCAAGCAGGAACAGGGGGAGTAGGCTCTATGCAGACCAAAGCTAGAATTTTTTTGCTCGACGATGATGAGCTGATCATCTCCATGCTGGCAAGATCGCTGCGCAAGGATGGCTACGAAACCCATCTTTTGAGCGCCTCGACAGGCGCCGTTGAAACGATCTGCGACTGGCAGCCGGATGCCCTTCTGCTCGACATCGACATGGGTGAAGGACCGAATGGTCTTGAAGTTCTCCAGATGCTGCAGGAAGCGGAAGTCAGTTTTCCGGTCATTATGCTGACAGCCGATGACTCGGCAGAATCGGCGATCAAGGCAATGCGCTTTGGCGCGGCCGACTACCTGAACAAACCCTTCAACGTTGAAGAAGTAAAAATTGTCCTGGAAAAACTGCTGGCGAGTTCTCGCCTGAAAAATGAAGTGCAGTACCTGAAAGGGTCGACGACGGCAACGCTCGGTCGAACCTTTATCGGTGAATCACAGGCCATACAGAAGCTTCTCACAAACGCGCAAAAGATTGCCAGCGCAGGGGTCCAATCGATTCTGATTACGGGGAAATCGGGTACTGGCAAAGAGGTCCTGGCGAGAAATATCCACTACTGGCAATTCGGCTCGCAAAACAATTTCGAAAGCGTTCCCTACATCGCCATCAATTGCACCGCCCTGCCGGAAAGTTTAATCGAGGGCGAACTGTTCGGTCATGTCAAAGGGGCCTTCACTGACGCCAAGAGCGACAAAAAAGGGGTCTTTGAGCTGGCCCAGGGCGGCACCCTTTTGCTGGATGAAATTGGTGACATGCGCCCGGAGCTGCAGAGCAAGCTGCTGCGTGTACTCGAAGAGAGAACCGTGCGCAGAATCGGCGGCAAAGTTGACCTGCCGATCAACATCAACATCATCTCAAGTACCAACCGGGACCTGAAGAGGGCTGTTGAAAAGGGAGACTTCCGGGAGGACCTCTATTACCGTCTCAATTCTTTTTCGTTACATATTCCGGATTTGAAAGAAAGAGACGATGACGTGCTTATCCTGACCAAGCATTTTTTGAAAACCTTTGCCAGCAAATACGGCAGACCAGCCATTGAGAAAATCTCCAAGGAAGCCACCACGCTGCTGAAAGAGTATCCCTGGCCCGGCAATGTCCGCGAACTGCGCAACGTCATAGAGCGCTGTGTCGTTATGGAAGACACGGACGTTTTATCCGCCGATAACCTCCCGTTGGAAATTGGTGGCAGAGACAAGCTGGCCGGGGAAAGGCGCAAGAACTTCCAGATTATTCTTCCGGAAAATGGTGTCAGCCTTGAAGAGGTGGAAAAAGAACTGATCCGGCTGGCGCTGGAGAGATGCGATAACAATATGACCCAAGGGGCAAAACTGCTCAAAGTCAGCTATGACACCTTCCGCTATCAGGTGAAAAAGTACAACCTCACATAGACATTTCACCGCGGCCCCGATAGAGAATTCTCTCTTTCGGAAGAGCAAAAAACTTACGACTTGTTTAACCTCAAACCGGACAAACAAAAAGGGACTTACAGCATCTTTCCGTAAGTCCCTGTATTTTATGGCTCCCCGAGCTAGGCGAAAATGGACACGGGATAGAAACGTTAAGCCTAGCGTGAAGGCAGTAAAAGATTACCGATTTTGTATTTTTTTACTTGCAAATGAAAATCAGTTTCAGTATGATTCAAATCATAAGAACAAAGCTTGTTGTGGCAGGCGAGCTCAGTTCTCATTTCATTCTCCTTTCGTGGTCAAAAAAGCCAAGTGGGTGCCTCCCCCACTTGGCTTTTTTATTTTCCAGATATTTCCTCAGGCGCATTCTTCGACTTGGCGTTTAAGTTCCCATATTTGGCAACAGGCTGATTAGGCCACGATTTCATTCCTAAAAGTGATTTTGCTATTTATGAAGACACCTTCAGGTCACATGCGGCGGATTGTCTTGTAAGTCCCAGATCTTGTGAGATCAGTATTGGAACAACTTATGGAATGAGGAAAAGCTGATTGACTGGTGTTTTTCTATCGATTCAGGATTTCCATACATATGACACAGCCATCCCACCACATTTCCCAAAAAGAATGATTAATTTCTCAGGCTGCTCTTACCTGCCCTTGTAGCTCATTTTTTTTTGTAAAATTTGGGTATGTCTAAACCTCTAATTAAGGCAACTCAGCTCTGGGTTTACATACTCGTGTGCTTTTCTCTCACCGTGCTCGCCTGTGCGTTGAAATATTATCTTGTCTGTGCAGTCCACACCTCATCTGCTTGCCGTTATTTGTGCCCCTCATTTTTAGCGCATGACACATCGAGTTTTCCGATTTTCTTAAATAAAATATTTGATCTGCAAGTTTGGGTTCTGCATATCGGACAGAATTTATTTGGCATAGATGGGACCTATAAAAATCTCATTTTTTCAAACTTAATCATGGCACCAGTGGTCGATGAATTGATATATCGAGGGCCTCTCTTTTTACTGAAAAACCGAATTGGATTATACCTATGGTGGTTCTTGGCGGTTTGCCTCTGCGTATTTTTTGCAATTGGCCATAAATGTGCCGGGTTGTCGCTTTTCCCACTTATTATCTTCGGCCTAACATCTTCTTGGCTGGTGATGAAAACTAAAAGATTTTGGCCATGCATCGCCTTGCACTTTTTGTATAATTTTCAAGCGATTTCTTTGTCATTTTATCAATCATTTCTATGGGGGAGTTGATCTCGTCCTGAAATTTCACAACTCAGAGACACACATACTTGGAAGGAGTCAGATTGAAAAGAAGAGGGCTTTCACTGCTACTGACTATATTGATTTCCGGTGCTATCTATTGGGGATCAGGTCTTGAACCGCAGTTGGGATTTGGCCTGGCTGTATTGGCCGGGATAGCCACGCTTTGGATAACTGAAACCTTCCATATCACAATCACAGCCTTACTCATACCGATATTGGCTATTACCGGTGGCGTATTCGACGTTGCGGGTGCGTTGCGGAGCTTTGCAGACCCTATTATTTTCTTGTTCTTGGGGGGATTTGCTTTAGCCGCGACTTTACACAAGCAGGAGCTTGATTCTCGCTTGGCGTCTCAAGTTATCGGTATTGCTAGAGGACGCATGGATCTGGCCTGCTTACTGTTGTTCGCTGTTACTGCGCTCTTGTCCATGTGGGTTTCAAATACTGCAACAACGGCAATGATGCTGCCCTTGGGGCTGGGGTTGTTGACTGACCATCCCTATAAAGAAAATCAGCGGCTTTACTGGTTTTTACTTCTGGGAATTGCCTATTCAGCAAATATCGGCGGTGTCGGAACTCTAGTCGGAAGTCCTCCAAATGCCATTGCTGCTGCTGCGACTGGATTAAGTTTTACCGATTGGTTGTTTTTCGGGTTACCAACAGCGGTAGCAATGTTTCCAATAGTCGTTGTGGTTCTTTACCTCACTCTTCGCCCGAAATTTCCAGACAGATGTGAGATAACTACGAATCAGGTAAAACCAATGCGGCCTAATCAGTGGATTACGTTGCTGGTGTTTATATTGACTGTGAGCTTGTGGCTTTTCAGTAAACCCCTAGCTGAAATTCTGGGAATTGAAAAGGGTTTTGACTCGGTAGTGGCAATAGCGGCGCTTGTTTTGCTCTCAGCCCTGCGATTGGTTGAATGGAAAGACATTAATGCTACTGTGGACTGGGGTGTGCTCCTTTTGTTTGGTGGTGGGCTAACTCTATCAGCTCTCCTCCAAGCGACAGGGTCCAGCATTTATCTTGCCGAATCCTTGGTTAAGTTGATGCATGGCGCTCCATTGCTAGTGTTCTTCTCAGCAGTAGCAGGTTTCGTCGTAATGCTTACAGAGATTGCTAGCAATACCGCCAGCAGCGCACTGTTAGTGCCAATTTTCGTTTCAGTTGCGGAAGCAATGGGGCTGCCTCCTTCCACAATGGCAGCAGTGATTGCAATATCAGCTTCCTGTGCTTTCATGCTGCCAGTTGCAACACCACCAAATGCATTGGTTTTTGGAACTGGCAAAATACCGCACTCTCGAATGATGAGTGTCGGCGGGTGTCAAGGTAGTTGTCGCCTCAACCTTTTCAAGCAGCTTCTGATTTCAGGCCCTCTTCGGAGGGCCGTTTTCGTTCAGGGTTTAGTCGAACGATCTCTATTGGTGTCCAGTTACGGATCTGTCTTGCCCAGCGCTCCGGATTCTTCTCCCGCGCTTGTTCATAAACGTTCTTTCGGTTCTTCAGCTTTGCAGTGTCACGCCCGTAATGTCGGTCATCTGGGGTGACGAAACGGATCTCACTGTGTAGGTGCTCAGTGTTGTACCAGTGAACAAAGGCATCCACCCATTTCTG
>NZ_FQZT01000003.1 GCF_900142125.1 Malonomonas rubra DSM 5091 | reverse complement strand
ACAATGAAGTACCGCCCGGAATATCCTTCTCGTCCATTTGCAACGGAGCAGGACGCGCAGAAATGGGTGGATGCCTTTGTTCACTGGTACAACACTGAGCACCTACACAGTGAGATCCGTTTCGTCACCCCAGATGACCGACATTACGGGCGTGACACTGCAAAGCTGAAGAACCGAAAGAACGTTTATGAACAAGCGCGGGAGAAGAATCCGGAGCGCTGGGCAAGACAGATCCGTAACTGGACACCAATAGAGATCGTTCGACTAAACCCTGAACGAAAACGGCCCTCCGAAGAGGGCCTGAAATCAGAAGCTGCTTGAAAAGGTTGAGGCGACAACTACCTTGACACCCGCCGGTTGTGGCAAAGTCAAATCACAGCATTTCACAATCTATTGTTTTCCGCTTCCAGCCCCAGAGGGTCGACCGGGAGCGATTCCTTCCCGTGAACCGGGCCGTCGACGATAACCTTCCGATTCACCTTGTTCCTCAACACGGCTACGCATATTCTCACGATGCAGGTAACGATACCGTTCCTTTTCCTTTTCAGTCTTCAGCAGCTGTAGCTGTTCACGATACTGGGCTCTTTCCTCTTCACTCATCAACTGCCAGCCATAGATCGCATCTTCTTTGGGCATTCTCGATTGCTGGTATTCCTGAAGTTGTTCCTGAAACTGTCTCTGGTCCTGAAGAGGATCCTCGGCTTCGGTAATTTGTGCCCCCAGCAAACAGCTAAACAATAAACAGAACCCAATGCCTTTTAGATTCATGCCCTCCTCCTCTCATGCCCTTCCAACATTTGGTAGTTTGGAATTAAATTTCCTTTTGCTGTCTGCATTGTCCCACAGCTGACAGGTATAGCAATGCTCGAAAGGTCTCTATTTGCTACAGACTGAAGTGTCGTGATTGGTCAAGGAATAATGGCAGAAAGGATGAGAAGGAAGTGTCTATCGGGTCGCCTTAAGGGTTGCATTTCTGTTATGAAGTAACTTCGCCGATAGATTCAAACTGCAAACTATTTTTGCACGATTTTTTAATATGATACATAACACAGTCTGCTCTGTTTATTGCCTCTTCAACATCGATTACACCTGCGGGAAAGATTGCGACACCAATACTGAAGCCAATTGGCCATTTATTGTCGGCGGCTGACTGGATTAACTCCTTCTGCATCCTTCCAAACATGGTTTTTGCGCCTTCTTCATTTGTCTCCATTAGCAAAACGGCAAATTCATCCCCTCCAAGGCGACCAAGAATATCAGTCGTTCTGATGCATTGGTTTAATGTATTTGCGACGGTTTTCAGTACCTTGTCTCCTTCAGCGTGACCCAGATTGTCATTCACTGTCTTGAAATCATCGACATCGATATAACCTATGGCAACTGAATGGCGGTGGCGAACAGCCAATTCAAGAAAGTCACTGCAGAGTTTTTTAAAAGCGCGTGCGTTGTATATCCCCGTGAGCCCGTCTTTATCCGCCAGACCCGTTTCAATGGCCAGCCGTTTTTTCAATTCCATCAGCAGGGAGGAAAATAAGATAAAAAAACTCAGGCGGACACCTGTGTTCCAGAGGGGAATTAGGTTGTTGCTGTATCCTTTGTTTGAAAGATAATCGATTGAAAGCCAGAGCATTGCGGCCAGGGCACAAAAAAAGTAGCTCGTTCTTCGGCTAAAAATCCATGTCACCAAATAGATTGGGATAAGATAGAAAACGGAAAAAGAAAGTTCTGAACCCGTGAGATAGTCCAGCCCAGCGATACCAACAAGAAAAAGCAGGCTGACCAGAACCGCTTTTGCCTGAGATAAAGTCTCAAAGAAATTCGTTTTCATATAACGACAATCTCTCATGGTGAAAAACTGTAGAATACGCTTGCCTTTTGACTGAAACTCCCCTGAAATTCCCTTGAACCGTCCTGAGGATAATTCGATAGGACATGCATAATTCGCTATTTTGTCCCTGTCTCCCAGCTGATCAGGTTCAGCTCTATTGGCAAACTGATATCAGGAGAATAGGGAATAATCCGGGCCGTATAATCATTCGCCTGGCGGCTTTTATCAATATGGCAGGCATAGCGCAGGAAATCTGCCGATTGTGTCGTGCTTTCTACCGGCCGCATCGTCAGGCAGACAGGACCGGCACCACCGACACCATCTGCATAGAGTTGTACCTGGACTCCATTCTGCGGTAGCCGTCCCAGGCAGATCTCGACTTCGATAATGTCACCTGTTTGGCTTTGTTTGATATTTCGACGTCTCCAGCGGATCTCTTGCCAATGCAGTCGCAAAGTGTTTTCCCAGGCGTTCAACGTCTTTCCGGTGGCCTGACCATGAGCATTCCGCTGCCGATAGCGACCAACGGCGGGAAGATACAACTTTTCCACGTAATCGCGAACCATGCGGTTGGCACTGAATTGCGGAGCTAAATTAGCCAGGCTTTTCCGCATGCGTGCCACCCATTTCCGTGGGATGCCGGAGGCATCACGCCGGTAAAACATCGGCACAATTTCGTTTTCCAAAAGCTCGTAAAGCTGTTCTGCATTCGTAGCATCCTGCTCTGGCCCATGTTCCATACGATCACCAAGAGCCCAGCCAATTTCCGGATCGAAGGCTTCATCCCACCAGCCATCGAGAGTTGAAAGGTTGAGACCACCATTGGCCAGGACTTTCATGCCACTGGTACCGCAGGCTTCCCAGGGGCGACGCGGAGTATTGATCCAGAGATCTACCCCCTGAACCAGCTCCTGGGCTAACGCTATGTCATAGTCTTCCAAAAAGATGGCTCGATGCCGAACCTCCGGTCGTTGCACAAATTCAGCCCATTGCTGGATAAAATGCTTGCCGGTATCGTCACGGGGATGGGCCTTTCCGGCGATCAGGAGCTGCACCGGACGTTCCGGGTGCGTCATGATACGGATCAGTCTTTCGGGATCCTGAAGTAACAGGTTGGGTCGCTTGTAGCTGGCAAACCGCCGGGCGAAGCCCAGCGTCAGCGCTTGGGGATCGAGAACCTTGGCGGCAACCGCTAAAATCTTGGGGGCGTCACCACGTTGAGCGCACTGGTAAACCAAACGGTCGCGGGCATAATTGATTAAATCCTGCCGTTCAAAGGCATCGAAACGCCACAGTTCCTCGTCACTGAGACGTTCCATGGCTGCCGTCATCGTTTCAGAGCAGTCTTGCCAGCGTTTTTTTCCGCATGCTTTGGTCCAGACAGCATCCGCCCAAGGTGAATCCCAGGTGGGCACATGGACTCCGTTGGTAATATGACTGACTGGCACCTCGGCTTGAGGCCATTGTGGAAAGAGATTTTGGAATATCTGACGGCTGATCTTGCCATGCAAACGACTGACTCCATTGATGGCACCACAGGTGCGAGCTGCCAGAAACGCCATGGAAAACGGCGCGTCCTGATCATCTGGATCGAGTCGGCCCAACCCGGCTAACTCTTGCAGGGAGATGCCGATCTGCTCAGCATAGACCGACCCATATCGTTGTACCAGATCAGGGAAATAGGTGTCGAACCCGGCTGGCACCGGCGTGTGGGTGGTAAATAGGTTGCCGGGTCGGCTCATCCATAAAGCTTCGCGGAAAGCGATTGCATGCAACTGCATAAGCTGCCTGGCCCGTTCAATGGTGACGAAAGCGGCGTGGCCCTCATTGAGATGGCAGATATCGATCGGTAGACCAAGCGCAGAGATTGTCCGCCAGCCGCCGACCCCAAGGACTATTTCCTGCACCAGTCGCATTTCCTCACCGCCACCGTAAAGCTTTCCGGTGATACCACGGTCGAGGGGACTGTTTAAGGGGTCATTTGTGTCGAGCAGGTAGAGACTGACGCGCCCGACCTGGGCCTGCCAGACTCGACAGCGTACAGCCCGTCCCGGGAGGGCAACGTCGATTTTCAACCATTCACCGGTCGCAGATCTGACCGGAAAGACCGGCAAAAAACTGGGATCATTGTAGGGATAGGCTTCCTGCTGCCAGCCGTTAGCATCCAGAACCTGCCTGAAATAACCTTCCTGGTAAAGCAGGCCGACTCCCGTGACCGGAACCCCGAGATCGCTAGACGCCTTGAGATAATCCCCGGCAAGAATACCCAGCCCCCCGGCATAAAGTGGCAGCGCTTTGCCCAGGCCAAACTCCATGCTGAAGTAGGCAACACCACTTATTTTCTGCGACCCGAAATTCTCTCGGAACCAGCCTGTTTGGGCGAGATAGTCTTGGCGCTGAGTTGTCAAATGTTGAAGATGGGCCAAAAATTGTGAATCAGCCGCGAGTTTTTTCAGCCGGTTTTCGGTCAGGTTTTGCAGTACCTCGTAAGGATTGTCGGTCTTTTCCCAGGCCAGTTGATCGACTGTTCGCCACAGGGCATCACTTTCATGACTCCAGGTCCAGCGCAGGTCGCTTGCAAGAGCGCCCAGTTCTTTGAGCTCTACTGGTAGCTCCCGTTGCAGGTAAGAAAATCCAAGCACCTGACGCCCCCTTTATAGTGTAAAAGATTGTAGTGTGCTTGGAATGCTGATGTTATCGAGGCCCAGTTCCTTGCGCAGCAGACCGGCCAGCGTTTCCGACGATTCATCTTCTCCGTGAACGATAAAGGTACGTTCCGGTTTTTTTTGCATCACCCGGACAAATTCCAACAAACCCTTTTGATCTGCATGCCCTGAAAGACCAGTCATCACTTCAATCTTTGCCCTGACAGGAAAGTCTTCGCCGTAAATGTGAACGGTTTTTTCCAGTTCCACCAGCCGGCGACCAAGGGTGTTCGGTGCCTGCCAGCTGGTGATGAGAATAGTGTTACGCGGATCGGCAATCCGATTGCGCAGGTGGTGAAGAATCCGCCCCCCCTCCAGCATGCCGCTGGCGCTGATAATGATCGATGGAACTCTCAGGCTGTTGAGAGCTTTTGACTGCTCCACGGTTTGGGTGTATTGCAGGCGACCGAAACCGAAAGGGTTATTGTCATCATCGCTGAGCAGAAATTCGCGGATTTCAGCATCGTAGACTTCCGGGTGCAAACGGAAGATGTCGGTCGTGCGGGTCGCCAGGGGGCTGTCGACAAAGATTGGCAGATCCGGGATTGCGCGGTCATTAAACAGCTTGTGTAAGGCGTAAACCAGCTGCTGAGTCCGGCCAACCGCGAATGCCGGAATCAACAGTGAACCGCCACGCTTGACTGTTTCATTGACGATTCTCGCCAATTCCTGCTCTGACTCCTGATAGTCCGCGTGCAGCCGGTTGCCGTAGGTACTCTCCATGATCAGAATATCGGCCCCGGCGGTGAGGGGTACCGGATCACGAATGATCGGGATATCCGGCCGCCCGATATCTCCGCTAAACACCAGGCGCCTCTTTTTACCGGTATCCCGGTCATCAATATCGAGTATCACGTATGCACTGCCGAGCATGTGACCGGCATCAATGAGGGTTAAATCGACTCCAGGGAAAAGCTGATGTGTCCGGTTGTAGCTAAGGCCAACGAACTGTTTCATAGCATCGGCCACATCGGTTTTTGTATAGAGCGGTTCGAAAACGCGTTGCCCCCTCTTCTTCCGACGTTTATTGACGAATTTCACGTCGTTTTCCTGGATAAATGCACTATCCATCAACATTACCGCGCACAGGTCACGCGTTGCCGAGGTGCAATAGATATCGCCGGAAAAGCCGTTTTTAACCAGCCGGGGGATCCGACCGGAATGGTCGATATGGGCATGAGACAAGATCAGACAATCGATGGTAGCGCGATTTGCCAGTTCACTGCGATTGCGCTCGAAAGACTCTTTGCGCTTTCCCTGGTAAAGACCGCAGTCAAGCATGATGACCTTATCGTTCACTTCAATCAGATGCTGAGAACCGGTCACCGTTCTGGCTGCGCCATGAAAGGTAATCTTCATAGGTCCCCCACAATGAGAGGAACAGACTGTTTTCTTAATCATGACAAGCTTCGGTGCGTTGTCAATGTCAGCTGGCATGAAGTCCTGATGAATTGATGAAATTTTGTTTCAAAAACCAAGTGCTCGGCACCGGCCCGGTCAGCTGGAAACTTTATTTGGTGTCCCGCTGATTTTTGATAGAGATTATCTGCGCAAGAAAATTTTTCTGACAAGACGTTCTTGATGAAACCTCATAAGTAACACTCGAACAGGTCTTAGGCTGATCTGACCAGAGCATCATTTTATAGAAGAGTTGATGTCCGGGCAGCCCATATGTGTCCAGTTGCATGACGTATGTCCACATAACACCAATAAACTGTTATAATTGTTAAGTTTAAAAATCTGAAACCCAATCGGGGTGCCTGCTAACGCTTCAGCAAAGCTCTTTACCTCTCTATTCTTTATGTAATGACTAACGAACTTAGGTGTTCTATTGATTGTTTTGAAAAGGGGCGGGGTGACAAAGATGTCAAAAAAATCCGTAAAAGGTGAAAAATCAGAGCTACGGAAGCGTGCCGAAGAGGTTTTAAAAGACCGCGGAAGCTGCCCAACTATCGCTGCCGAAGAGACTGAGCAACTCAGACTTATTCATGAACTGCAAGTCCATCAGATTGAGTTGGAGATTCAGAACGATGAGCTCTCCAGGTCCAAAGAAGAGATTGAATCGCTCCTCTGCAAATACAGCGACTTATACGATTTCTCTCCTGTCGGTTATCTGACCCTTGACCCGGTCGGCAATATCCTTGAAGCAAACTTGACCAGTGCCAGGTTCCTTGAGATGGAACGATCGAAATTGATCGGTCAGCGCTTTATCAGTTTTATGACTGTCTCCGATCGGCACGATTTTGCTAATTTCCTGAATCAAGTTTTTTTGTCGCGGGGCAAAGAAGCCTGTGAAGTGGTGATACCGCAAAAAAACAATGCGGCACTATTTGTCCAGATCGAAGCAATCGCCTTAAAGGGTGATAACCAATGCCGAATTGCCATGATTGACGTTAATGATCGAAAAATGGTCGAGGAGGCCTCTCTGCGTGCCGAAAAACTCGAATCCCTTGGCCAACTTGGAGGAGGCATTGCTCACGATTTCAACAATCTGCTGACGGTTATTCTCGGCAATATCGCCATTACCCGCGCTCAAAATCACGCTCCCGGTCAGCGGGAGATCCATTTGAAAAACATTGAGAAAGCTGCAGAGAAAGCGAAAAACCTCACCATGCAGCTATTGACCTTCGCCAGAGGCGGCGCACCGATAAAGAAGGTTATCAACATCGAAGATGTTCTTCGCTCTGCAGTCGCAGTTCCGGTGCATGGCTCCTTGGTGATGTGCCAGTTAGATTTCCCTCCTGACCTTTTGGCCGTAGAAGCCGATGCCGACCAACTCACCCAGGTATTTCATAACCTGATTCACAACGCGTTTCACGCAATGCCGGATAAAGGGGTGGTTGAAATCTCCGCAGAGAATACAGTAACCGTTTCAGGACGGAAGAAAATGGTGAAAATATCATTTCACGATTCTGGTCCCGGCCTCTCGCAGGAGGATCTAGCAAAAATTTTTGATCCTTATTATTCTATGAAATTAAATGGTTGCGGGCTTGGGCTTGCGGTCTGCTACTCCATTGTCAAAAAGCACTACGGTGACATTCAAGTCAACTCAACAGCCAACAACGGGACAACCTTTACTGTATTGTTGCCAGCAGCCCCAACCTCACAGGTCTTCGAACCGCATGATGAAATTCGTTACGGGAGTGGCAGAATTCTGCTGATGGATGACGAAGCAGCGATTCGGGACGTTCTCAAAGCTTTATTAAAAGAGCTCGGTTACGAGGTAGAATGCAGCGGGGATGGTTGTGAAGCGATTGACCTTTATCAGAAAAGGAAAACCGAAAGTAAACCTTTCGACCTGGTTATCCTGGATATAACGGTGCCGGGGGGAATGGGCGGCGAGGAGGCTGTTGAGGAGTTGCGACGGCTTGATCCGCAAGTAAAGGCCATCGTTTCAAGCGGCTACTCAACCGACCCGATCATGGCCAACTATAAAGATTATGGCTTTACTGACGTGTTGCGTAAACCCTATCAACTGGCGGAGCTCAGCCAGGTCATAGCGGATGTGCTAAAAGATTGATGTTTTATTGTTCGGAACAAGAAGGAGAACAATATAATCTCAATGTTTCGATAGATCTGACTGAGACTGAAATGCAATCTTTATTGGAGGAAGCAGGACCATGGCGAGAGCGAAAAAAAGCGCGACCGATCGACATTCATCATCACAAACTGAAGAGTCGGTGAAGAAAAGACCGCGGTCGTTTCCGGTTGTCGGCATCGGCGCTTCGGCCGGCGGGCTTGAAGCCCTGGAGCAGTTCTTTGCCAATGTTCCTGCCGACAGCGGTCTGGCTTACATCGTCGTACAGCATCTCGACCCGGTGCATGACAGCCTGCTGGCATCACTGATTCAGGAGAATAGTAGCCTGCCCGTGGCCCAGGTGACCGATGACACCAGGATCGAGCCGAACCATGTCTATGTCATTCCGCCCAACAAGGATATGTCACTGCTGCACGGTGTTCTGCATCTGCTGGAACCGGCCGCGCCGGCCGGATTGCGGCTGCCGATCGATTTTTTACTCACCTCGCTGGCTGATGATTGCAGAGAGCTGAGCATCGCCGTTATCCTTTCCGGGATGGGCAGCGATGGGTCGCAGGCGTTACGGAAAATCAAAGAAAGTTCCGGGGCGATCTTTGTCCAGGAACCGACATCGGCCAAGTTTGACAGCATGCCGCGCAGCGCCATTGAGACGGATCTGGTCGATATTGTCGCTCCTGCTGAAGAACTGCCAGGGGAAATCCTGTCTTACCTGCGGAGTGTCCGCCCCTTAGCGACCAAGACCCCCAGCGAAATAAAGGGCAAAGATAAAAGCGGGCTGCAAAAAATCATCCTGCTGCTGCGCACCCAGACCGGTCATGATTTTACCGACTACAAAAAGAGCACCCTGTATCGGCGTATCGAGCGGCGCAAGGGCTTGCACCAGCTGGCAACCATGGCCGATTACATTCGCTACCTGCGGGAAAACCCGCAGGAAACCAAGCTGCTCTTCAAAGAGCTGATGATCGGTGTCACGTCCTTCTTTCGTGATCAGGCGGTCTGGCAGGATCTCCGCCAGAATGTCCTGCCGCAACTGTTGAAAAAATACCCCAACGGTGGAGAGTTGCGAGCCTGGGTGACCGGCTGTTCAACCGGCGAGGAAGCCTACTCTCTGGCGATTCTGTTTCGCGAACTGCTCGATGACGTGAAGCCGTCAGCCCCCTATTCACTGCAGATCTTCGCCACCGACCTGGATCAGGACGCCATCGAAAAAGCTCGCACCGGCGCTTATCCGACCAACATCATAAGTGATCTATCCGACGAGCGATTAAGGCGCTTTTTTATCCAGGATGAACGCGGTTACCGGGTGCGCCAGGAAATTCGCGAGATGGTCATTTTCGCTTCACAGAACGTGATCATGGACCCGCCCTTCACCAAGCTCGATCTGCTGACCTGCCGCAACCTGCTGATTTACATCGAGCCGGCGCTGCAGGCAAAGCTGCTGGCACTATTTCATTACAGTCTGAAGTCGGAGGGGTTTCTGGTCCTGGGGAATGCTGAAACCATCGGCAAGTCGAGGCAGCTCTTTACTCCGCTGCCGGGAAAAAATCGTATCTACCAGAAACATTCGACGACGGAAAAGATCGGATTGATGGAATTTCCAGACTCCTTCGCCGAAGCCAAACAGAGTTCCGGCACGGTGACAACTTCAGGCGCAGCAGCGCCGGCACCACCCAACCTGCAGACACTGACCGATTCCCTTCTGCTGCGCAACTATACACCGGCCGCGGTTTTAACCACCAGGGAAGGCGACATCGTCTATATCAGCGGGAAAACCGGTAAATATCTTGAGCCTGCTACCGGTAAGGCCAATCTGAACATCTTTGCCATGGCGCGGGAGGGGCTGGGCAGTTTGCTGCACGAAACCTTCTTCCGTGCGCTTCGGGGTGAAGAAAAGGCTGTCCAGAAGGCGGTTTCCATCGGCACCAATGGCGGCACCCAGACCATCGATCTGGAAGTTCTGTATGTCAGCGAGCCACAAGAGCTGCGCGGGATGCTGCTGATAGTCTTTCGCGATCTGTTGCCGGTGGCGAAGCCGAAAAGAGTCTCAGCCGCTGGCACGGATGATGTCCGCCTGTCGGCCTTGTCGTTAGAGCTGCAGCAAAGCCGCGAAGAACTGCAGACCACCCGCGAAGAGATGCAGTCTTCGCAGGAGGAGCTTAAGTCAGCCAACGAAGAGTTGCAGTCGACCAACGAGGAGCTTCAGAGCACCAATGAAGAGCTGACCACTTCAAAAGAAGAGATGCAGTCGATGAACGAAGAGCTGCAGACGGTCAACCATGAACTGCAGGCGAAGGTGGATGAACTGTCACAGGTCAGCGACGACATGAATAACCTGCTCAACAGCACTGAAATTGCGACCCTCTTTCTCGATGACGGTTTACGGGTGCGCCGGTTTACCCCGGAAACGACGAAAATCATCAATCTGATCCCCGGCGATGCCGGCCGGCCGATTACCGATATCGTCAGTAAACTCGATTACCCGGAACTGGAGACTGATATCCATCAGGTCTTACGCTCCCTTTCCCCTAGCGAAAAGCTGATTCCGGCGGAGGACCAGCATTGGTATACGGTGCGCATCATGCCTTATCGCACACAGGATAACCGTATTGATGGTGTGGTCATAACTTTTATCAATGCCTCTTCTTTCAAGCGGAATGAAGCCGACCTCAGTGAAGCTCTGAATCTTCTGAATTCCGACTTAGTGCAGACTGCGGATAATGATGAGAAAAAGAAAGTCTATGAAGTGATCATCGCAAAAATAAATGCAGTCCTTGAACAACTGAAGAAGTGAGAAAATAAGGTAGAATAGCAAATGGTTCTTCCTGATAAAAAGGGGGGTGTTTTTGAAAAACAAATTACCTTTCCAGCAGGCTGGTGATCAGCGACCGGATGATCGTTCATCCGAGCTTGCAGGTCTTCGCCAGCGCGCAGAGCAGCAGTTACAGAAGGACGCCTCCCCGCCAATTGTTTCCGAAACCGAACTGCGCAAAACTGTGCATGAACTGCAGACATATCAGATAGAACTTGAACTGCAGAATGAAGAGTTGCGCAACACCCGGGATGAGCTTCTGGCCTCGCGCAAGAGGCTGAGCGACCTGTACGATTATGCCCCGGTTGGCTACCTGACTGTCGATGATTCTGATTGCGTTGTCGAAGCAAATCTGAAAATTGCTCAGATGTTGGCCACCGACAGAGCCTCCCTGCTGACCACCCCATTGTCGCGATACATCTCTGTTAAGGATCAGGGCATCTATACTCTCTGCCGCGAAAAGCTCCTCAGGGAAAAAAGCACTCAACGCTGCGAGATCAGACTGCATGCCTCCGGGGGAGTGTCGTTCGATGCAGAGTTGCACATGAAGCTAAGCTCCGAACTGGATCAGAACAGCAGGCAACTGCTGATCCTCGTTTCCGATATGACTGAAATAAAAGAGGCGAGACGAACCATCATGGAGAGTGAGCTTAAGTATCGGCTTCTTGCGGACTACACTTACGACTGGGAGTCCTGGATCAGTCCACAAGGCGAATACCTTTATCTCTCCCCGTCGTGTGAAAGAATTTCCGGTTATGCGGCAGAAAACTTCAGGGACAACCCGCAGTTTCTGTTTGACCTGGTGCGGCAGGATCACCGTGAGCGTGTCTCCGAGCACTATCGGAAGTCGTGTGTCCAGGGCGATGCAATTGCATCTATCGAATTTCCTATCGTGACGAAGAATGGAGAGGAGTGCTGGCTTGAGCATCACTGTTCCCCGGTTTTTGATGATCAAGGGAATTTTGCCGGCAGACGAATAAATAATCGCGACATTACAGAACGCAAACAGATGGAGCAACAGCACGCTGAGCTTGAAAACCAACTTCGCCAGAAAATGAAGATGGATGCCGTTGGCTCCCTGGCTGGAGGGATGGCGCATAATTTCAACAACAATCTCTCGGTTATCCTGGGCAATATTGAATTGGCGGCGTTGAAACAACCTATCGGCAGCGAATCGCATCAGTATTTAGAAAATGTCAAGATAGCGGCGTTGAGCGCCAGAGATCTTGTTAAGAACCTTTTGATTTTCAGTCGCCAGGGAGCAGGGAAGGAGCAGGTAAAAACAATCTGCCTGGCAGATGTCGTCAGCGAAACCGTCTCTATCCTGCAGGCAACTGTTCCCTGCTCTGTTAATTTGTCGTTGGAGATTCACCCGGCGAGTCTTTCTTCCTGTATCAAAGGTGACCCATCGCAGATGCAGGAGGTATTGCTCAACCTTTGCACGAATGCCGTTCAGGCCATGGATGAAAGAGGTGAACTGGTCATCAGCCTTGAGGGTGCTGAACTGGCAGAGCGCGATATTCCCGCCTTATGCAAATGTAAACCCGGCCATTATTTAAAGCTGTCCGTTGAGGATACGGGGTGCGGGATTGCTGACGACCATCTGGACATGATCTTCGATCCGTTTTTTACTACCAAGGATGTTGGTCAGGGGACGGGGCTGGGGCTCTCCACGGTAAAAGGAATTATCGAGCAGCATGGTGGCATTCTCGACGTAACGAGTGAAGAAGGACAGGGGAGCAGGTTCGTCATGTATTTCCCAGAAGCGAGTTTCAAGGATGCCCTGTCGAATGAAGGAGAGAGTGTCGCCCTCCTGGGGGGGACAGAGCGTGTTCTGCTGGTCGATGATGACAGGATGCTGATCGAAGTTGGCAATAAAATGCTTAAAGAGATGGGTTATCAGGTGACAACTGTCACGGACAGCCGCGAAGCGCTGAAAACCTTTGCCGCTGACCCCGACGGTTTTGATCTGGTGATTACCGATCAGACAATGCCAGAAATGACCGGAACGGATCTTATTGAAGAAATCCGCAAGATAAGATCATCTATGGCAGCAATCCTCTGTACCGGATATAGCAGCAAGGTGGATGCAGCCAAGGCAAAAAAAATGGGGATCAACGCTTTTTTGATGAAGCCCATTGAAGGAAGGGTATTGTTGGATACGGTAAGGTTGGTTCTGGATTCGGGATAATAGGTTAAAGCTGAATCGCGAAACCATGGTGGGCTTGGAATGATTTCCTCCACTGGCGTCCACACCACAGCTCTATTGTTTTATTTGTTATCAAAAATCGTAAGTTTCTAGGCGAATGCCGCCGGATTTTCCAGCGGCATTTTCTTTCCAAAATTTAGCACTTTTGCTGCTGATCCAGACCTTTAATTGAATTCCCACCGTTGCTTTGCCAAATTTCCTGCCGTAATTGGCAACCAAAAATCCTTAGGACATTTGGACCGCAGAAATTGGATGTTCCGCCACAATAACCGGTGGATGGTTTTAGACAAGAACACCCGGATGGTTTTACATAATAAACGGTGGACTGCTTTGTATAAGAATGTCTGGATGGGTTTGATCAGAATAAACACTAACCCGGAGTCCTCTCTCCTCTAGGGCTTTGAACAGGGCGTCTAGAATCCGTAAACAACGGGTGAAGCTTGAAGGACTGGCAGTGATACTGAGCAATCATCTGCCAGCCGAAGCCTTCCGTACTTATCCCGAGGTCTTTTTTGGGCAAGATCTCTTGCCTTCTGAATAAGAGGATGCGGGTTTCGCAGCTTTTGTTTGATGGTTATTTTGTGTTTGGAATCTGATTCTTCAATCATTTTTTCCGAGATGTCATCTGACACTGGTGGGTTGTTTTCTGAAATTCGAAACTCGATGCGGGCGTTTTCAGTGAATTTGCTCTCGGTTAATTTGGCTGGCTTACCTTTATTTTTTCTGAGCCAATATCCTTGGTGGGGTATGGGGATGTCATATTTTCTGCACTTCTTGCGCAACCCACTATCGGTCATGCCGAAGTCTGGTGCCAAGTCTTTCATGGGCATGCTCCAGACCAATTGATGTAATTCTTTCCGGGACAGAATGATGATTTTAGGTGGCATGCTTCCTCCTCTCCCCCCGCTTAAAAAAGTTCTAGTCGTGAAAAAAATTGTTAATATCTATAAACTTCAACCATCAATAAGATTGGGAGTCTGACAGTTTGGCCGACATTGATGGGAACAACTCTTTTAAATTTTCTGTGCTCAAGTATGTTGAACGGTCCGCGCCGGCAGAAAGGCTGTGCGCTTTTCTTTCTTATCATGGGGTCTTGGTCAACGGAAGTGACCTGAATCGACTCCTGTCAATTTGCAATGCACCACTGGCCCTGGATCGGCTTTTTCTCGTTTTATCCGCAGCGCCAGATGTTTTCGAGTTGGCGATATCAATTGCGGAATCTGTCAATAAGCCATCGCTGACGGAAGACTTTGAACAATGTAAACCCCTCTTGGCATTATTACTTTCCCATCGTGACCTTATATCGAATGACTCTCCGGAATTCGAAAAAACACCTTTAACGTCCAGCAACGAAACGCTGAAATCTCTCTCCGGCAAAAGCTCGCTGTATTCAACCTTGGGATTTTTGCCTTTTGAAAATGACAGAATAGAAAAGTACAACCATCTTAAGGCTCAGTCCTTAATCGCCAGTTTAGTGCTTGGTCATTCTTACGCGAAAAGCATCCCTCAAGTTAGAAAAGCACTTGTAACGGTCCGTGCTCTTGTTTACCCCGAATATGATCATGTTTTTGAAAAGCTGCCTTCGAACCCGTGTCCACCGAATGTCTATATCCGT
Source organism: Malonomonas rubra DSM 5091 (assembly GCF_900142125.1). Lineage (GTDB taxonomy): Bacteria > Desulfobacterota > Desulfuromonadia > Desulfuromonadales > Geopsychrobacteraceae > Malonomonas > Malonomonas rubra. Next base: position 359,259 of record NZ_FQZT01000003.1, on the reverse strand, counting down.
GCTCTTGAGAAATTTCATTCAGAAAGCCGGGTCCGAGAGTTAATTCCGTTCTTCGAAAAGGCCTTCTCTAAAATCCGCTCCCTTCCCGAGCTCCCGGTTCTGAAAGACAATACTACTGCTCAGTCTCCGATGCAGGAGCCTGAAATCCTCACGGCTTTTAGAATCAATCATCCCGAAGAAGAGCCGGAAATTGAGGAACTCTCTGAGATAGGTGTTGAATTAGTACAGCAGAATTCTTCTGAGGCCGGACCAGATTTTGATGCACTGTTTTTTGTTGAATCGGAGAGCTGTCCGTTCAACGCGGGTCAGGCCTCAAAGAAGATTTCCAGAGACAACCAGTTGTTCAGTTTTGCCTGGCAAGAACTGAGTAATGCAGATATCAGTTTTCTCCTGGATGAAATTACGCCAAACGGTTTGCTGGATCATCCCATCGATGATGATTCTGAAGAGCTCCTGCTGGCCAAGGCCAGTCTACAGCTCATGTTCTGGGTCGGGTTTTCTTATGCAGACCTGAGTGAAATCCGGCTTTGGCCCATTGGCAGTCCTCCGAAAATGCCCTGCTACCTTTACCCTGAGGGAATCCTCCGTATCCCCTCCAAAGGTGCTGAACTGAGCAAACCGAAGTCGTCTTATCAATCGTCATACAGGGTTGCCAATCAGGAATATATCGATCTTATCTTGCCGCAAGACGCTGTCACCTCCATCAGTCATGTTTGTCAGATATATTATCCGCAGCACGTCCTTCAGAGTTTGCGAGCCGGATCACAACCAAGTATCGGCACCGAAAAGATCTTGGAACTAAACCTATTCCCCTGTGACCTGAACAAAATCGAAAAAGCCGTAAATCGTCAACTTTCACAGTGGCACAAAAATGGGTTTTATCGGCTGACAGCATTTCGTATTCGTAATTTTCATCCTCGCAAATTGGCGCGCATGCCGTTCAGTGACATCACAACCTCCGACTTGACACTCGGACGTAGTAGCCATCTTGGCCAGACCAAAATCCATTATGCGAGTTTCAAGTCAATCCGCCTGGCTTATATGTTCAACCGATCATGCAAAGAGATTCTAGCCGAATCGGGAAGACCGGATTCTTCCCATTGTCAAGTAGCAGCAACGAATAGCTTTAATCTGGGAACACCTTTCCGTTTGCAGCAAACAACTATCATTCATACGGCCCGTTCCCTAAGAACGGCCGTAGATGCGGTACGCAAAAATGCCACCACTGTATCGGGGATCGTGGTGTTTCATAATTTATTCACGGCCTACACCGCGCTCCTTGTGTCCTATGCTATCGGGCACCGGCGTTCTGGCCTTCCGTTTCTGGCAACGGCTGCCTGGGATGAAAAAACCGGCTTCGCCTGTTGTCGCGACAAGGACACGGATGATTTTTACCATACTCGACTCTTATGGCTGCCTGAAGCTTGTCAGGAGCAACTCATAAATTACCGAAACCATCTCAGGGTTCTCAACATTCCCGTTGCTCCTGACAATGTGGACAAAGACAAGGAATTTTTCTTTATAAGACAGGACTTCACGGTCGATACAACGCTGGAAACGCTGCACGATATTTTATGTAACCACGGGTACGACTTTAGTGGTCATCCGCAGCGTCATTTCTTGAAATCAGTCCTACAGGAGAGAGGATGTTCGCCCACTGTAGTGGAACTTTTTCTCGGGCACTGGAATCTTGGATTGGAAGGTTGGGTCAAGACGTCAGCACTGCATCCAGCCGATTATCGAGATGAATTGAAAAAAAACTTGCCCGAATTATTGGAAGGCCTGGAGTTATCCCCCCTGGAGGGTCTGAGAAGAAAAGCACCGAGGCTAAAAATCCCTCTGGCATTCCCCGTTATAAGTCCTCCGCCCCCTTCCAATTCTTTTCCCACGGAAAGACCTGCCCTGTTTTGGTTCGATGTTTTGGGTAAAAAACAAAAGGGTTGCCTGGACATCGAGGATTTTCAACCACATCAGAAAGTTGCGTTGGAGATCCTCTACAAATACTGGCCTGAAGCATATACAGGCGATACCTCTGTCCCGTCCATTACTGATTCCGATTTTGATAAACTTCTCAGGAGTTTGCAAAACAGATCGAGTTCTATCGGAGGGTGGCATAAAAGTTACAATTTTCTTCGCAAGGGTCTTCAGTATGGTTCTAAAAAGCATGGCTGGAGTATCACAATCCCGCCACGGTTCAAGGAACTGAAAAAGCATAAGAACCTCATTCGCCCTGACGTTTTCCAAAGTCTCAAACAATGTCGAGAACTTGAAGGCGCATTCCTGGATAGCCTGAAGGACCCCTTGCCGAAAAGAAAGATTGAATGCGTCGGACAGATTCTGCTAAGCGCTATCCTTTACGGAGGGTTTCTCCATAAAGATTGGGTCGCCGCGTTTGTCGATGCTCTTTTTCGTTTAGAGAAGAACTCACAACATGGGGATTGGCTTTGGCTGAATCTCTGGAATGGAAAAATTCCGGATTCTGAAAAAGAATCAGATGTTTTTCAGGCTCAGTCTGATCCTGCCAGATTTCGGCGGTGGATAGCCGATCCCTTGACCCAGTTGCTGATTTATCGATGGAGAAGAGAGAGGCCAGGGCAAAGTAATAAATCTATACGAGGTGAACCGATTAAAATTCTCAATGAGGTCTTCAAGATTTTGGAGAAAGAGAGGGGGAAGGGCGCTAGTAAAAGAAAAATTCTAAGCTACAAGATAAAAACGATATCCCAGCTGCTGAAAATTGCCAGCAGCCGCTATACTATAAGCCTTCCACCCTTCCTGGTCGAGTATGCCATGAATCGCCTGCCTTCGTGCAGCCTGCCGGACCAGATTTGGCGACGTTCATTCACTGAGGAAACGCAATCCATATCCTATAGTCGGCGGCACTCCTTTGCAGAAGAACGGATCCCGGTTTTTCGTAGCTATGATGAAGAGATCCAGTTAGAACATCTGGATCAAATACAGGAAAAAATTCTTGAAAAGAAACCTGATAATACAGAATACAGCAAAAATGAGATTCGGGAGAAAATCAATAAATACTTGTCTGACCATGTTGGTAGTATCAGCCCTGTTCTGAAATTGCTAGGAGAGTGGGCGGTGCAACTTCTCGACAAGCAGGAATCGAAGCGGGAACATCGGAAAAAAAGCAGTCCGCTTGAGGGGACTACCGTAAATAAATATCTAGCGGGAATTTCAGAAGAACTGATTTCGGAGTGCCAATTTCAAGATCCTTTAAATTTCGACCAAGAGCTTTACTTAAGTCTCTATAAAAAGGTGGCCAAAGCCCTAAAAGATAAGAAGGGACAGAAGGGACAGAAGGGACAGAAGAGCACCAAAAATCCGGAGGGAACCTACAGAGACAAAGTTACCTGTCTGCATCAGTTTCATGGCTTTCTGGTTACACGGTATCATCAGCCAGATATCAATCTGTTGGCCTTTATTGATAAAAAGAAACGCCCTTCTCAGCAAATCAGCGCCAACCTGATTACAGAAGCACAGCATCGGCGTATTCTCAAACAGCTTGGCTGGGATTCCGAGGATTTAACCAGATACCAGCGTATGAGGCTTGTCGTAACTATCCTGGCTTATAGAACCGGTCTGCGGATCAATGAGATCTATGGCTTGCTGATGGAGGATCTACAGATCGGACCAACCATGACGGATCTGTTGGTTTTCCCCAATAACTATCGTGGGCTCAAGTCGACCTCGGCAATACGAAGGGAACCTTTGAACATCATGATGCCGGAGAAAGAGCTTTCGTTTGTAAAAAAATGGGTTGCGATACGTCGAGCCGAACCCTCTCCAATGCGAAAGGCACCCGTCTTTACGGATTCTCCGCTTTCTAAGAGACTGGCCTCCGACAGAATCCTGATTCAGCCCCTAAGAGACGCTCTCAAGCTGATACTTGATGATAGATCGGTGGTCATTCATCACCAACGCGACAGCTTCGCGCATAATCATCTTCTGAAACTCACTTTGAGAAGTGACATCCGTTTGCATCAACATCCGGCGTTTATTGATAGTGATCATTTTACTAAGCGGCAACGGGATCTCTACACTCGACAACTGTTCCCCAACGATGAACCTGGAACGAAAAAATTGTTTTCAGCAGCTGTATTGCTTGGACACGCGGACGTTGATGAGGGTTTTCTGAGCTACTTTCATTTGACCGATTGGTTGTTAGGTTATCATCTTCGTCATCCTGATTTTCTGCCACAAATATCGACAAGGATATTGGAGCAAATTACCGGGTTAGGAAACGCCTACTGCCAGGAAATAGCGAATGATCGATTCGTTCTGCAGAAACTTATTCAATCGCAAGCTGGCAAGAATGAGGATTTGAACTTCGAAAAAGAGCGAAGCCGGTTGCTATCCTTAGACGACCAAAAAACGACTGATAAGGCGGAGAAGTCAGACGCAGATAGCAATCAACAGGAAAACGAGCAGGGAGATCAACAGCCTGCTGCTCCCTTGGAAGCAACTACAGAAGCAACCGAGTCAAAAAATGATGAGCCATCAAAAGATACTGAACTTGCCTCGCGTAAGCTGATGTTGGAATTTGATGCGCTTATCTCTCATGTCTTATTGTCTCCGGATAATGAGCTCACGAGGGGATTTGCCGCCGAGATTCGCGGGTTTAAAAAACGAGAGGAAGAGTACAATCTCGCAAAGGCATTCTATCGGTATGTTCAAGATGAACCGCCCAAGTGCCAGAAGCGTCGCTTTAAGACTGCAGAGCTGATCAAAGGAAATTTCATAGGGAGAGATAAGCAATTAAAGGTTTCTCAGTCCCAAGACCTGGCCCAAATCCTAGATTTTTTAGATGCCATAGGAATTCACAGACAAGGCTATAAAGTAATCCGTCATACTCCATCCGAAAATAATGGAACGGGCACGTCGACTGACCGTGAACCGAATCACTCTTTAGCCTGTTCGCCACAGGATGCAGCCAATCAGCTCCAGTTAGAAAACTTCCCGGTTAGGATTTCCTTCTCCAAGTATTACGTGAGCCATAGACAACACCCTGTCAAGGTTGCTGAGGCTCTGAGTTTGTGCTGTCAAATGATTTGTATTAGGCCTCACCTGCCCTGAGTAATCGTTCTGACAAAGTTCAGGTCGCGAGTTCGTGACAGCGCTTCCCACTGACAGTTGTTCCCGATTCCTTTAGTGTGATCTTTGTCCCTAGGCTTCTCCTGGCCTCGTTCATGATTTGGTTGACCACTGATGCTGGCAAGAGCACACGGAATACAACTGTCTTCGATGAGATTTCGACATGAGGTACGGATGCAGAGAAATTAAGTTGCTTCGGCGTATATGTTGTCAATCGGTATTGAATTTTTCGTGATGCGAGGAACTGGTCTTTCTCGATAAACTCATCAGGGGCGATAATCTCGTGGTAAGTCTTGTCCTCGTATCTAATCTCTTCCACATATAAGGGGTTGCCCAGATGATCTTCAATCGTCTCTTTTGCTGTGTTGCGAATATTGGGTGGGAAATGCACATTAAATCTTTTTCCTCTGACGATGACCACTCCATTGCGACCCTCGCCTCCTTGAAAATCCAGTAAGTGGATTTTGTAATTGGAAGATTGGTAGGTGTGCGTGAACTTCTTATTTGTAGGTGAGCCCATTTGAGGAGCTTCTTCAGGAGAGGGCTTGCTCCTTTTAACGGGAAGGGCTTCCGAATCTTCCTGTTTTATCGGTTCGCCATCAGTTTCCGCAGAAAAAAGGGAAACTACGATTGAGCTTATACGGACCTTTTTGCTGACCGAATTCCAAAGATCATTTAGCTTCTCTTCTTCCCTACGGGAAAGCTGCCTTCCGCGGAGCGCTGTGAGTGTCATCAGGTCTTCGGAGCTGATGTGTGCATCTTTAGTCGGAGAGAGTGCGATCGAGGAAAACATGTGAACCAGGTGGCTTAGGATTGCCTGCCCTTTGTCCTGGTGGCTCCTTCTGTTTAAAAGGGCAAGTCGCATTCGAGTTTCAGGGAGTTCGTTGGCTGAGAGTCTCGATCGCTCCAGTCGCAATTCTGCCGGATCGAACAACGTACCTATCTTCCTGGCAAACTCATCAAAAGTGTCAAAGATGAAGTCATGGCATTCGGGGAATGATTTTCTGGCATTTATGTTTTCGTGTATGATGCAAGTGACATCTATGGATATTTTTTGTAGATTTCCCACGGGACCTCTTGCCTTTCTTTGCCACGGCACAAGGCTACATTATCATTGCTGTTGAAAGTCGTGAAAGTTAGTTTTTAAGCCGACAACCTTCTTGCTTGATTCAAAAAATTGAATAATAGGTACGAAAAGTATATTATATTGATTTAATTTTTCTTGACTCTTCCTGTAATACGCCATTTAAAGGGTGATAGCGCTATATTGGGCTTGTTTATGATAGCATTAGAAACGGCCTTTCACGCCGGCAGCAGTGGGATTCGCAACCCTCCTGCCAAAGGACGCATAAACCCATCCATGGGGCTTGTTGCCGCCATCCCTGGCGGCAAACACTTTTGCCATGAGTGTCGTGAACCCTTTTCCCAATGGGAATAATGTTTCTAGTTTTTCCTGACTTAAGTCGGTTCTTTCGCGTCACTCAGCCAAAACCTTGCTGAGGTACGTAGTCAAATTTTCTTTCTGATTGGTCAGCCCCAGTTTCCGGCGGATACTTTCCCGGTGGCGATTGACCGTCGCTGGAGATATCCCCCGTATCCTGGCGATCTCCTTTGAACTCAAGCCGTTTTTAATCATATTGCAGATCTGCACTTCGACAGGGCTGAGAATCGAGAGAACTTTCGGGCTGCTTTCGACAAAGGGGGTCACAATATCCGCCAGGTTTTTCTTCAGCAATTCCAGATACTCTTGCTGTCCGGGGTTCATTTCGGCCTGCAGGGCGTAAAGGATCGGTGTAATGATTTTATCGATTTTGGCCTGGATTGAGCTACCGAGTTTTTTCTTTTCTTTTTGGCTCAGTACCAGTGAATCATGTAGGGCGGCATTTGCGTCCTGCAGGGCCTGCCGTTCGACCTGAAGTTGGCGTTTCGTGTGTATTTTTTCTACCGCCTTGGCGAGACGATCGCTGACGGCATCTATCAATTGCCGCTCTTCTTTCAAAAAGGGCCCTTCATCCAGTTGTGGTTTCTTTTTCAGGTAATGAACTTCGACGCGTCCTTCCTCATATCCAGAAATTATGATGGGCGACTTCTGGCGCCACTGGGATGGGCGAAAATTTCTTGACTGGAAAATCTGATCCCGATAGCGAATTTTTGCACAGGTAATTTCAGGGTATTGCCAGGAGATCGGCAGAAGGGCAACCGCCCCCTGCATAATCGCATCGACTGAATCTTCGTTTTTTTCAATAAGTTCAGCCAGTTTGTATAGGCAATTCAGCTCTTTAACACGTTCTCGTAACTGAGTTTCCAGCTTGCTGCTCGATGTGTTTTTTGCCGCTTGCTGCTGAGCTGCTGGTGTTTTTTTTCGGGTCATTTCTCACTCATTGTCAGAACAATAAATGCCTATAGAGTATAGGCATAATATGTGTAACATGATTGTGTATACGTTCAAAGCTTATAAAGATAAGATTTTTTGAAAATTCGTGAATGTCGGCGGCAGCTCCTGCGAGGGGTGGCGACTGGAAAGATTTTTGAGCAGGATTTGTCACTGGCGACGGTTACATCTTTCAACGTTATTGGTTGGCTCTACCCCTTTTCGAGGAGGCACTGTAGCGAATGAATGCCGAATGTTTGATCAATCTTTCCCAGGCAGTAGCACATGGCAGTTTGCGTCGGGTCAAGAACTACAGAACTGAACAGCAGGGAGTTGTCGTTCAGGTGATGGGGGAGGGCCTGACGGTCAATATCGGGTCAGATACGGAAGTCTGGGGTTACCAGGACTGCGAAGAGGTCAGCATTCAGTGATTGATCGGGAGGTGACGCTGTGATCGATAACTTTTTTAACCTGAGTCATTTTGACCGCTCACTGACGCCCGGAATGGCGGTCCTCGCCAACTGGCATCAGGACGGGTTTCGCTACACTGCAGAGGCTAAAATTATCAAACTGCGGCGTGCAAGTGTCGAGGTGAAGTTGGTTTCAGTCGGTGGCGTCAATGGGGATTATCTGGTCGGCAAAACACTTGAGTTGCCCAGGTTCAGCGATCAGACACGCTGGTCGTCGCGAAATTGCATACAGCCAGCAGATGAGAAATCCTCGCAGTTGCTTGCGCGGTCTTTGTAACAATGACTTGATTCAGGTTGCTGCTATGGAAATTTCAGCCACGTCATTTTCTTTTCCACGACATAGAGATCCAGCTTTTTTCCGGGCGATGCTTGTCGGCCTTGCGGTAGATTGCCCGCTTGATAAAAGTTCTGATGCCTGCCTGCTGAAACCCAGGCGTTCGAGATCTTTCGACGATAATGTCTGCTGGGTCGATTCACTCGAAGATGATGAAATTCTGCAGCTTTACGCAATCCATCATCGTTGTTTTTCGGCCCATTGCAGTCGCTGATCAGCCTTCTTGCTGATAGCAGCAGATCAGCTGCTGCGAAACGACATCCGCCATCAGGTGAAGGTTCTTTTCCGGCACGCGGATGACTTTCACAACACTCTTGTAGCGTGCCCCTGCCGGTGTCAGTCCCTCCAGAGAGTTTGATTGCTGTTCCAGCCAACGGTTGTTGAGGAAGCAGGTTTTGTTTTCCGGGAACAACGCCAGGTAGAAAATGTCTGCTTCGACCAGATCCTGAAAAAAGTGTGAGCCGAAGGACAGCTCCGGCATCAGGTTGCCGCTGGTAAAGGCAACCTCGGCAATCGCTGACAGATTACTGATCTCGGAGAAGGAGATTGGTACGCCCATCGCCGGAGTTGATGTGCCCCAGCGGCCAGGGCCGAGGAGGAGGGTCGGGCTGTCAACCTTGTCGGCAATCCGTTTGTTGAGTCGACCGATCAGTCGGGCTATTTCATGTTTGTCGGCCAGTGGCAGCTTGCTGTATTCAGCCGGGTCGACCCAGATAACCCACTTGAGCGGTTGGGAGATGTTGCCTCCCATAAAGTTCCCTTCTGTCCTGAAGAAGGTTCTTTCTTCTGGAACCTGTTTTGGAATTACGACCTCATGGTCGGCCCCTTTGGTCTGCAGCGGGCGACATTGCACAACGTTGATTTTGGCCACCCGGTCCGTGGTGAAGTTGACGGTGAACTCCACATCCACAGGATAGTCATAGGACTCTTCCAGAGTTTTCAGCATGCGTTGCATCAAGTCGGAGAAGTTGTTGTCGGAGAAAAGCTGGTCGAAAGTGAGCAGCCAGATATCCTGCTTTCGCCCGCGGCGCTTCAGCAGTTGCATCGTTTCTTTATCCTGCACAGCGTAGTTGCGCCAGGGAATTTTAACATCGTGCGTCGTCAGGTTGAGCAGTGAGATCGTTTCCATGCAGTTGTCGTTGATGTTGAGCAGGTCGACATCCCGCTGAGAGAATTTGCGCGTGTCCTCAAAACCTTTGTGTGGCCGCTTCAGTGGCGCATCGAGGGCAACAATCCGCGGATAATCTCCTTCAGCACGGTCGACAGCGCGGGTGCCGAGTCCGAGCACCAAACGCAGCATGCCCGCCTTTGGATCCATGTCTTTGTCCCAGACGAAGGTGTTGTAGGAGACGCCGACCCCGGCAAGCTCCGGGAAGTAGTAGTGGTGGTGATAAGATCCGGAGACCCGCTGCACCAGCAGCGCCATCTGCTCATCCTGTTCATGCAGGTCGCGTTGCAGTCGGTAGGTGAGAGCGTCTTCGCTCATGGCACTGGCAAAAACCCGGCGAATGGCATCCTCAAGCTGTTCCAGCCGCTCTTCCGGACTGCCCTGGTTGACGCGGAAGAAACTATCGTACTTGCCGGCAAAGGCGTTTCCGAAGCCGTCTTCCAGCAACGAACTGGAACGGATGATGATCGGGTACTGGCCGTAATAATCGAGCATCTTGCGGAAGCCTTCGCGGATCGCTTCCGGAAAGTTGCCGATCAGCATTTCTTTGCGCAGTTCGCTGGCCGCAGAGAAGTAGCCTTCCTGGGTTTTTTGCTTCATGAACAGTCGCCACATATTGTTATGGACGATGTAGGAGTAGTAGACGTTCGACCCAATATAGAAGGAGTCGTGGGGCTCCAGATGATGGTTCCAGTCAAAGTCCTGTTGCCGTTTGAGAATGTTGTGCGCCAGCAGCATGCCGACCGCTTTGCCACCGATAAAACCGGTGCCGATCAGTCTGGTCTTGATGTCAAGCAGGTCGCGAAGCGTGAAGCTTCTGATGCTGAGTCCGAGGATGCGTTCTTCACGTCCGATCATGTGACGGCAGATATGTTTGACCATGTGCGCCTGCTCCAGCTCGGTCGCAGGGCTTTCGAACAACTGCTCGGCCTGAATGAACAGGCGGTGCCAGTGATCGAGCTGGCGTGAAGAGCTTTCTTCCTGGCGGGCCGATCGGGAGCTTAACAGGTCGGTCGCTTCAAAACTGTTGGCAAGCGGAAAGAACATTTCTCCCTGTTTTCGGTGTGGCAGGAACATGGTTGGTGAGCTGCGTTGCCACACTTTCAGGGGTTGGACGTGAAAATGCCCATCGTGGTTGAAGACATCGATTAAAACCTGGGTTGTTTCACGGATCCTTTCAATGGTCCGTACGGCATGATGTTTGCGGATCAGGCCGAAATAGGCGACGGTGTCGAGCTCGTACAGATAGGGACAGGTGACGCGGAAGAAATTGCCGATCATGTGATCAGTTGCCCACGCGGAAAGAAGCTCAGACAATGAATCAAAAACATAGAAAGCTTCCTTGCCTTCATCGGTGATGGCCTGGTGGATTCTGGTGGCAAAGATCTCGAAGCCCTGCCGCGGGTCGAACTCGTAAATTTTTATATGGGGAGAGGGGTCCAGCAGTGGCTCGTGATCACCAAAGCGCATGTAGATGACATTTCGCCCATCAACCAGTGCCTGGTCAACATAGGGGACGACGAAATAGCGATAGTCCTCGATCGAATCGACCTTCAGGACAACGTTATCTCCAATGCGCAAGCCATCAAGAATGTTGTCCAGCCCTTTGTAGCCTGTTGAAACATAGCCTGCCGTCTGCATGCATTTCTCCCTGTTAATTTCATGTCGATGATTTTGCTTGCCCAGTTTGCCTACTTTTAGTGCATACGGCAAGGAGTTCGGGCTGGGGTGTTTTGCAATGAGCAATCAGGCCCGGGAAAACCCCGGACCTGATTGTCTGTTCTGAGACCAGAAATTAGATGACGCCGAATGCGACCATCGCTTCAGCAACCTTGATGAAGCCGGCAATGTTGGCACCGGTGACATAGTTGCCGGGAGCGCCGTATTCTTCGGCCGTTCTGTAGCAGGTGTTGTGGATGTTGCGCATGATTTGCCGCAGGCGATCTTCCGTATAGTCGAATGTCCAGGAGTCGCGGCTGGCATTCTGTTGCATCTCCAGAGCGCTGGTGGCGACACCGCCAGCGTTGGCTGCTTTACCCGGGCCATAAGCGATCTTCGCATCGAGGAAGACTTTGACGCCTTCCGGGGTGGTCGGCATGTTGGCACCTTCACCGACGGCGATGCAGCCGTTTTTGACCAGCAACTCTGCGTCTTTTCCGTTGATCTCGTTCTGGGTTGCGGACGGCATGGCAACCTGGCAGGGGACTTCCCAGATGTTGCCTTTGGAGATGTACTTCGCATGCTTGTGGACGTCGGTGTAGTGTTTGATGCGACGTCGCTCGATCTCTTTGATCTGCTTGACCAGATCCAGGTCGATGCCCTTTTCGTCGTAGATGTAGCCATTGGAGTCGGAGCAGGCCACGGTCTTGCCACCGAGCTGAGCGATTTTTTCCATGGTGTAGATGGAAACGTTGCCGGAGCCGGAAACAACGCAGGTTTTGCCATCAAAAGAGTCGTTGCGGACTTTGAGCATTTCATCGACAAAGAAGACGGCACCGTAGCCGGTTGCTTCGGTGCGCACCAGTGAGCCGCCCCAATCGAGGCCCTTGCCGGTCAGCACGCCGGCTTCCCAGCGGTTGGTGATGCGCTTGTACTGGCCGAACATATAGCCAATTTCACGACCGCCAACGCCAATGTCACCGGCCGGGACGTCGGTGTGCTCGCCGATGTGACGGTAGAGCTCGGTCATGAAACTCTGGCAGAAGCGCATCACTTCACCGTCCGATTTGCCCTTCGGGTCGAAGTCAGAGCCGCCTTTGCCGCCACCGATTGGCAGGCCGGTCAATGCATTTTTGAAGATCTGTTCAAAGCCGAGGAACTTGATGATGCCGAGGTAGACTGAAGGGTGAAAGCGCAGCCCGCCCTTGTAGGGTCCGAGGGAGCTGTTGAATTCGACACGGAAGCCACGGTTGATCTGGACGGTGCCATTGTCGTCAACCCAGGGAATGCGGAAAATGATCTGGCGCTCTGGCTCGCAGATCCGTTCGATAATTCTCTGATCGGCGTATTCAGGGTGCTTGACCAGAACCGGACCGAGGGATTCAAGGACTTCGCGGACAGCCTGGTGAAATTCGACTTCACCCGGATTGCGGTCGAGAACTTCTTTGTAAATTGGTTCAACTTTTTCATCGATAGACGGTGACATGACTCCTCCTGCTGTAGAGATTAAAAAATAGGCAAAATAGAGAAAAGTCTTTTCTGCCCTGTTTTGACATGCTATGTATTTCATGCAACAAGCGAGCCTATGATTAAAAAAAGAGCATAGAGTGCATAAAATATAGGCTTTCTGTTTTTTTCCTGCTCTTCTTCTTTTGTTGTAATGTTTTCCGTGAGTTTAATAGTCAATTTTATGAGTTTTTAAAATACTCAGTTTGGTCCATTCGGTTCTTTGATTTGGTTCTGTGCGGTTTTGTCTTGAAAGAAGAGCCCTATCTGTGGCAGATTGACTAAAAAAATACGTCAAAAGACTAAGCGTATACGTCAGAGTGGTTGAATGCTTGAGTCGCTGTTTGGAACAATAAATAAAGAAAATGTGCTTCTGTACGTTTATGCCCGAGGGGAAGGGTATCCACGGGGTGTGGCGAAGTTTTTTGCCACCGATTTGCGCTCGATCCAGAATCAGTTTGAGAATCTGGAAGCGGGTGGAGTGCTCTATAGCCGAATGGTTGGCAATACCCGGCTTTATGCATTCAATCCCGATTGCCCCTATCTCCCTGAGCTGAAGGCTCTTTTGGAGAAGTCTTTAGCCATGTATCCCGAGAATGAACGGGAATTGTTGGAAGTTGGCCGGAGGCGCCCTGCATAATGTCTGTTGCTGCTATGACCTCTACTTTGCGTGATCTCTGGAGCCTTGATGCTTGTTGAAATTTTTTCTGATGGTGCCTGTTCCGGCAACCCCGGGCCGGGTGGCTATGGGACCATTCTGCGCTACGGTGAGCATGTCAAAGAACTCTCCGGTTTTGATCCGGAAACCACCAATAACCGCATGGAGTTGCTCGGGGCGATTGTCGGATTGGAGGCGCTGAAGCGCCCTTGCCAGGTGAAATTGACAACCGATTCACAATATCTGGTCAAAGGGATCACCGAGTGGATTGAGGGGTGGCAGCGTAAAGGCTGGAAAAATTCGAAAAAGGAGGAGGTTGCTAATCGCGATCTCTGGGAGCGTTTGCTGGCTGCTATCAAAGATCATCAGGTCGAATGGGTCTGGGTCAAGGGGCATGCCGGGCATGAAGAGAATGAGCGTTGCGACGAGCTGGCGCGGGCAGCTATCTCCTCGGCTAATGTTTAGTAATAACTAAATTTTTTGTGAAATAAATCACTGGTACTTTTTTGTGCAAGCCGTTGTGGTAGACTGTGCACAAGCCTTTGTCCTGATTGTATTTGTCTTGTTATTTTGGAGAACATTTTGTCTGGTGTTGACTCGGCAGTGACAACTCTGGCAACGACTGGGAATCCTGCTCCTGATGCAGTGTTGACCCTTGGGCTTTATGCCATGATTGCGACCGGCCTGATCGGGCTGTTGATGCTTCTTGCCCGTTACCTGGGGCAACGCACTTCGACGGAGGTAAAAGATCAGCCCTATGAGTCGGCGATTCTTCCGAGCGGTGATTCGCGCCTGCGCCAGCCGGTTCCTTTCTATCTTGTCGCTATCTTTTTTATCGTTTTCGATCTCGAAGCGGTCTTTGTTGTTTCCTGGGCCGTTGCTTACGATCTGCTTGGTTGGGCCGGTTTCTGGCAGATCAGTTTCTTTATTGTCGTTCTCTTCCTCGGTCTGGTTTACCTGTGGAAAATGGGCGGGCTTGACTGGGGAAGCAATGCTAAACGTGAGCGGGTTTGGGCCCGGAGGCGCGGATGAACGAAAAATTGCCGCAGGGCGTAATCCTGACCAGGCTCGATGACCTGATCAACTGGGGGCGCAAAAACAGCCTCTGGCCGATGTTTTTCGGCCTCTCCTGTTGTTTCGTCGAAATGATGACCAGCATGACCTCGCGTCACGACCTGGCCCGATTCGGTGCCGAGGTTTTGCGCGGGACCCCGCGTGAGGCGGACCTGATGATCATTTCAGGCACCCCGTTTAAAAAGATGGGCGCTTCGATTCTGCGGGTTTACGAGCAAATGCCGAACCCTAAGTGGGTGATGGCGATGGGTAGCTGCGCCAACTCCGGTGGCATGTACGACGTTTACAGTGTCATCCAAGGCGTCAACCAGTTGCTGCCGGTCGATGTCTATGTGCCGGGATGCCCACCCCGGCCGGAAGCTTTTCTGCATGGTCTGCTCGAGTTGCAGAAAAAAATCGTCAACGAAGAACAGCCTGCACGCAAAGTTCTTGGCATGACAGGCGGCACCGAGGGCACAGTTGTTCCACCTCTGGTCGATGGTGTGAGCAAGAGCCGGGATACCCGTGGTCCGGGATACAACGGTTGCCCAATTCGCGGAACAGTGCAGCAGGAACCGATCTTTCCCGGTGACCGAACCAAGGTCAACTGGCGGCCGCCGCAGCCGAAGCAGGTCTTCCCCGACCATACCGGGCAACTCTACCGTGAAGTCGAGGAGCGGTTCGCCGGACAGGTGACGCGCGACCCGCTTGCCGCCGATATGCCGGTGCTGACGGTACAGGCGGAATTGCTGCGCGATTTGCTCAGTTTCCTCAAACATGAAAGCAGTCAGAAATATCGACGACTGGAGGACCTGACCGCTGTCGATGAGAGCCAGCGCCAGCGCAAACCTAATCATCGCTTTACCATGGTTTACCATCTCTTGACGTTTGAAGGTCCCGGTTACCTGCGGATCAAGGTTCCGCTGTCGGGAGAGTCACCGGTGGCTCCAAGTATTACCAGTATCTGGCCTTCGGCTGGGTGGTATGAACGTGAAGTGTACGACATGTTCGGTATTGAGTTCGCTGACCATCCCGATCTGCGCCGTATCCTGATGCCACCGGAGTGGGAAGGACACCCGCTGCGCAAGGAGTACCCGGGCCGCGCAACTGAAATGCCGGCATTCACCGCCGACGATGCCGCTGTTTACATCCCCCTCGATGGTGACAAGCTGGTCCCCCTTGAAGGAGCCGACGACGGCACCATGGTTCTCAATATGGGCCCGCACCACCCGGGGACCCACGGTGTTCTGCGCATCGTGCTGCGGATGAGCGGTGAAGAGATCACCGACATGGATGTCGATCTCGGATATCACCACCGTGGTGCCGAAAAAATCGGCGAACGTCAACACTGGGCACAGTTCATCCCCTACACTGATAGGATCGATTACATTTCCGGTGTGCAGAACAACCTCGCCTACCTCAACTCGCTGGAGACCTTGCTCGGCGTGCAGGTGCCGAAACGGGCTGAATACGCGCGGGTGATGCTGAGCGAGCTTTATCGCATCGCCAACCATCTGGTCTGGCTCGGTTCTTTTGCCCATGACGTCGGTGCCATGACCCCGGTTTTCTACTGCTTTGAAGCGCGCGAAAAAATCTTCGAAATCATGGAGATGATCACCGGTGGGCGAATGCACCCCTCCTGGTTCCGCATCGGCGGTCTGCCTCTTGATCTGCCGGAAGGCTGGAAAGAGAAGGTTGAGTGGTTCACCAAGGATTTCGCCAAGCAGATCGATGAGCTCGACAGCATGCTGACCGATGGCGTCATTTTCCGCGCCCGTACTGAGGGAGTGGGAGCGGTAAAACTTGAAGAAGCGATCGATTGGGGTTTCAGCGGCGCCAACCTGCGGGCCTGTGGCCTGGAATGGGACCTGCGCCGTAAGATGCCGTACAGCGGCTACGAAAATTTCGATTTTGATATCCCGACGGCCAAAGATGGCGATTGTTTTGCCCGTTACAGCGTGCGGCTGGAAGAGTTGCGCCAGTCGCTGCGCATCGTCAAACAGGCCTGCAGTGAAATGCCGAGCGGGCGCTGGATGAGCGACGATTACCGCTACTGTTATCCACAGCGGGGCGACGGCCTGCATGATATCGAGAGTCTGATCCACCATTTCGTAAATGTCAGTAATGGTCCGGCGGCTCCCTTCGGCGAAGTCTACCGGGCAACCGAATCGAGCAAAGGGGAGTGTGGTTACTACCTGGTCAGTGACGGCGGTAGCAACGCATATCGCTGCCGGATCAGCACCCCGTCCTTTGCTCATATGCAGGCGATGAGCTGGATCTGTCAGGGTGTTTTGGTGTCAGATTTGATCGCAAATATTGGGTCCATTGATTTTATTCTCGCGGATCTGGACAGGTGATGATGGTGCCGTTTTATCGGCCCTGAGAAAGAAAAGTTCAGGAAACCATTTTTTCTAAATTTTTGAACAAATTATTTTATGTGAACAGAATGTGCCAATTTTGCAGAGGATTGATATGGCGCAGGAAGAAAAAATAGATTCGGTCGGTTTGCTCGATGAAAATGGGCTGGCTTATTTCATCGCCCACGCTGGTGAGCTGGAACACCCTCGCGAGTTGGTGATTGACGTGCTGCGGGCAATCCAGAAGAACCATGGCTGGGTGCCGGATGAAGGGGTTGAGCTGACCGCGACCATCCTCGGGCTGGAGCCGATCGATGTGGAAGAGGTGGCGACCTTTTACGACAAGATTTTCCGTCGTCCGGTCGGCCGCTACCCGATCCACATCTGTGATTCGATCTGCTGCTGGAGCAACGGCGGTGAAGAGTTGGCCGAATTGTTTCAACAGAAGCTCGGCATCGCGTTCGGCCAGACAACAGAAGACGGTTTGTTCACCCTCTTGCCAAGCTGTTGCCTCGGCGTCTGTGGCCAGGCGCCGGCGGTAATGATTCATCAGCGGCATTACGGTCCGTTGTCCGCTGACGATGTTGATGAACTGATCGAGCGCTTGCGTCGGGAGGCATCTGAGTGAGTACACCACAGCTGCTGTTTAAAAATCGCCGCCCCGGCGAGACCGTCTTCATGGAGGCTTATAAAGCCACCGGCGGCTACTCTGCACTGGAGAAAGCACTCACCAAGTCGAGTCCGGATGAGATTCGCAACCTGGTGAAAGAGTCGGGCCTGCGCGGGCGCGGTGGAGCCGGATTTCCGACCGGGGTGAAATGGACATTTTTCCCGTCCGATGCGCCGGGTCCGAAATACCTGGTCTGCAACTGTGATGAGATGGAGCCGGGAACCTATAAAGATGGTGTCCTGCTTGCGGCCGATCCACATCAGCTGGTTGAGGGGATGATCCTCTCCGCTTATGCACTGCAGACCGATGTCGGTTATATCTTCATTCGCTATGCTTACGAACGGCAAGCTGAGTACCTGCGCAAAGCGGTTGAGGAAGCGAAGGCGGCGGGATACATCGGCAAAAATATCCTCGGTAGCGGATTTGATTTTGAGTTGCTGGTGCATGGCAGTGCCGGGCGTTACATCCTCGGTGAAGAGACGGCGTTGCTCAACGGTCTTGAAGGCCAGCGGCCAAACCCGCGCATGAAGCCGCCCTTTCCGGCGACACGTGGTCTGTTCGGGCGACCGACAACGGTCAACAATGTTGAAACCATTGCCAATATTCCGCATATCGTCAACGGCGGCGCGCTCTGGTTTCGCGACCTGGCGCTGACGCCGGGCAGCTCAGGGACCAAGTTGTACGGGCTTTCGGGGCACTTGAATGTTACGGAATGTTTTGAGCTGCCGGTGGGGATTCCACTGCGCGAGATCGTCGAGAATTACGGAGGCGGTATGCGTGGTGGGCGCAAGTTCAAGGCCTGTCTGCCGGGTGGGGCATCAACGCCCTATTTGACCGCCGAGCACATGGATGTCGCCCTCGACTTTGACAGCCTGGAAAAGGTCGACAGCCGCTACGGCACAGCAGGTGTGACTGCGTTCGATGATCAGACCTGCATGGTCGCTGCAACACTGAACCTGATCCAGTTTTTCGCCCGCGAGAGCTGCGGCTGGTGTTCCCCCTGCAGAGACGGCTTGACCATGATGCGCTGGCTGCTGGAGACCATCGAAAACGGTGAAGGGACCCCTGAGCACCTGGAGATGCTCAAAGACCAGTTGAAAAATATTTCCGGCAACAGCTTCTGCGCCCTCGCTGAAGGGGCAATGGGGCCGGTGGCCGGATTGCTGATGCATTTCGAACAGGAAATTGTGGATCATATCGAAAAGGGTTGTTGCCCGTTTCGTGACTAATGCGATGTAGAAGAGATTTATGCCGACACTGACCATCGACAACCAGCAGGTGACCGTTCCCGACGGCACCACCGTCCTCGAAGCTGCCGAGCAGTTGGGGATTGTTATCCCGCATTTCTGCTATCACAAAGCGCTCGGGGCCGTGGGTGCGTGCCGGATGTGTGCGGTTACCGTCGTTGAAGGAACCTTCAAGGGCCTGAAAATGTCCTGCCTGGTCAAAGCAGAAGAGGGGATGGTGGTCACCACCGATGATCAACAGTCGGTCGAGTTCCGTGCGCGGGTCAGCGAATGGCTGATGCTCAACCATCCGCACGATTGCCCGGTTTGTGATGAAGGCGGCGAGTGCCAGCTACAGGAAATGACGATTGCTTCCGGCCACGGTTTGCGACGCTACACCGGCAAAAAACGGACTTACAACAATCAGCAGCTCGGGCCCTTCATTGCCCAGGAAATGAACCGCTGCATCCAGTGTTACCGTTGTGTGCGAACCTACAAAGATTATTGTGGCGGCAAGGATTTCGGCGTCATGGGGTCGCGCAACCGGGTCTTCTTTGGTCGCTTCAAAGATGGCACGCTGGAGAGCGATTTCTCCGGCAACATCGTCGATGCCTGTCCGACAGGTGTTTTTACCGACAAAACTTACCGTTTCAAGAGCCGCTACTGGGATCTGCAGGAAGCGCCGTCAATCTGCCCGCACTGTTCCCTCGGTTGTTCAACGGTTCCCGGCGGCCGTTATGGTGAACTGCAGCGGGTGCGTAGCAGCGTCAACGAAAAAGTCAACGGTTTCTTTATCTGTGATCGCGGCCGCTTCGGCAGCAGCTACGTCAATCACCCGGAGCGACCAAGGCAGGCAACCCGGGGATCATGGAAATTGACGGTTGATGAAGCTTTGCAGCAGCTTGATGTCAAAGCGCGCGAATTGATCAACCAGCACGGGCCGGAATCGGTTTTGCTGCTCGGTTCCAACCGTGCCAGCCTGGAGACCAATTGGTTGTTGCAGCGCTGGGCCGAAGAGATCGGTTGCCGTGCGCCGCTTCTGTCAGCACATCTGCCGCGTCATCAGGCGGCGCAGGTGGCTGCCTTTGATCTGGCCGATCGTCTCTGCTCGTTGGAGAAAGTGCGGCAGAGTGACCTGGTCGTTGCCATCGGCGCCGATCCATTGGCTGAAGCGCCGATGCTTGGTGTCGCACTGCGTCAAGCTGTTCGCAGCGGCGGTAAAGTCAAAGTTTTTGATCCGCGTCCGGTCGAGTTGCCCTGCGATTTCGAAAAGCAGACGGTTTCGCCGACAGAATTGCTTGATCTGCTCGATGGAACTTCTGTCGAGTCGAAGCAGTTGGTTGACTTGCTACGCGGAGCTGAGCGCCCGGTTCTTGTCGCCGGTGGTTTGATGCTGGGTGCCGGTGGCATGTTGCGTTTGAAAAAAATTGCTGCCGCAGCTTCGAACGATCAGCGCAACTGCCTGGTGCACCCGCTGCTTGGTGGTGCCAACAGCTTTGGTGCTGCGCTACTCAGCTTGCCTGAGCAGGACGATCTGCTCACACGACTTGAGAGCGAGCGCATCAAAATGCTGGTTTGCGTTGAGACCGACCCGCTGCTTGAAGCTCCAGATAACGAGCGTTTCGCCAAAGCCCTGAGTCTGCTGGAAGAGCTGGTGGTGCTCGACTACCTGCCGACTCCTTTAAGTGTGCACGCGAATCTGTTTATTCCAACCACCGCACCGGTAGAGTCGGAAGGAACCTTCATCAACAACGAGGGTCGTCAGCAGCTGTTCGCCCCGGTGATCAAACCGCGCCTGCCGATTTCGGTAACCGGCGAGGGGAATCATCCGCCACGGGAGTTCATCGATGTTGCGCCCGGCAGTGATCCGATACCGAGTTGGCAGCTGTTTCAGCAACTGCTTGGTGAAGCGACCGATCTGCCAACGCTGCGAGAAAAGATGAAAACCGCCGTACCGCGATTGATCGATTTTGAGACATTGCAGCCGGGCGGTGTGTCCTGCCGCGTGGCGCATGTCGATGAGCGTTGCATCTACACGGATGAAATACCTGCGGCTCCTGAAGAAAGCCTGCAACTGGTGGTGACTCCAGCGCGCTACGGTAGTGATCTGCTCAGTCGGTATTCGGCAAAACTGCAGCCCCGCTTCACCGAGGCATGTGTCCAGTTGCACCCGCAGGATGCGGCTGCACGTGGTCTGCAGGACGGCGCAAAAGTGGTGCTTGATACGGTTGAAGGCCCCTTTAACTTGACCTTGAAGTGTAATGATAAGATGGCTATCGGCTGTGCCTTGGTAGAAAATGGCCCAAAATTTCAGCAGCTGGTTCCCGGCGGGAAACTCAGTTTCTGTAAAGTTCATGCGGGGATGAGCCATGGTTGATCAATTTGTCATGCTGGCCCTGATCCTGATCAAGCTGGTGCTGGTGTTTGCCGTGGTCCTGTCGATGGCGGCCTACCTGGTGCTGGCCGAGCGCAAGATTCTCGCGCGCATGCAGCTGCGTTACGGACCGAACCGGGCTGGCCCTGGCGGCATGATCCAGCCGATGGCGGACCTGATCAAGCTGCTGACCAAAGAGGATTTTATCCCTGCGACGGCCGACCGTGGCCTGTTCCTGATCGCCCCCGGCCTGTCGGCACTGACTGCGTTGCTAACCTTCGCCGTCATCCCCTTCGGCCCGACACTGGAAATTTTTGATCAGAAATTGCCGCTGGTGATCTGCGACCTGAACATCGGCCTGCTCTATTTTCTCGCCCTGTCTTCGTTGGCCGGCTATGGACTGGCGTTGGGGGGCTGGGCGTCGAACTCGAAATACTCGCTGCTCGGCAGTATCCGTGGTTTGTCACAGCTGATCAGCTACGAACTGGCGATGGGGCTGTCGGTGGTACCGGTGGTGATGATGGCCAAATCGTTTTCGCTGACCGCCATTGTCATGGCGCAGGAAACGATTCCTTTTGCCTTGCTTAATCCACCGGCGTTCCTGATCTTTCTGATCAGTATATTCGCCGAAAGCAAGCGGATTCCTTTCGACCTGCCGGAAGCGGAGAACGAGCTGGTCGGTGGTTTTCATACCGAATACTCGGGAATGCGTTTCGGTCTGTTCTTCGTTGGTGAGTACATCAACCTGGTAATTCTCAGCTCGATGCTGACGGTTCTCTTTCTCGGTGGCTGGCACGGCCCCTGGCTGCCGGGTATTGTCTGGTTCATGGTCAAAGTGCTGGCGATCTGTTTCTTCTTTATCTGGGTGCGCGGCAGCTTGCCACGACTGCGTTACGACCAGTTGATGAATTTCGGTTGGAAGGTGCTGATGCCACTGGCGTTGCTCAATGTGCTGGTGACCGGCGCCATTTTGCTGGGGATGGGATAGTCGATGCCACTGTTACGTGACATAAAAGGGTTTTTCCCGCCGTTCTGGGTGACCTTTCGCAACATGTTCCGCAAACCGGTGACGGTGCAGTACCCGGAGCAGATGCCGGAGTTGCCGGAGCGCTACCGTGCACGGCTGGTTCTGACCCGTGATCCGGATGGCGAGGAGCGTTGCGTTGCCTGCCACCTCTGCAGTGGCGCCTGCCCGGTCGATTGCATCTCGATGCAGGCAGCGGAGGCGGAGGATGGTCGCCGTTATGCGAGCTGGTTCCGCATCAATTTCGCCCGTTGCATCTTTTGTGGTCTCTGTACCGAGGCTTGTCCGACTCTGGCCATCCAGGTGACCAGTGATTTCGAGATTTCCAAACGGGACCCGCTCAAGCTGGTTTACGAAAAGGACGATTTGTTGGTTGATCACTGTGGTCACAACGATGAATACAGCTTTTACCGGCAGGCCGGGATCGGTGTGGCTGCCCCGCGTGGCACCAACCCGAGCGAATCGGCCCCGGTTGATGTAAAGGACTTGCTGCCATGATGGCGACACTGACCTTTTACCTGGCTGGCGCTATCGCCGTTATTGCAACCGCGCTGGCAATCACTCGCAGCAACCCGGTGCACGCGGTGATCTACCTGGTGAACAGCTTCTTCGCCCTGGCCCTGCTTTTCTATCTGCTCGGTGCGCCGCTGTTGGCCGCCTGGGAGCTGATCATCTATGCCGGGGCGATCATGGTACTGTTCCTGTTTATCATCATGATGCTCAAGCTTTCTCCCAGTTCAGCGGAGAAAGGTCTGGTCGCAACGCGTGGCCAGTGGGTGCCTGTTGTGCTGCTGGCGGTTGCCCTGGCCAGTTGCACCATGTTGCTGACCGGTCTCGACCCCGCTACCGCGCAGGAAGCTCCGCGCTGGCACGCGAGTCCGCGCGATTTCGGTTACGCCCTGTTCAAAGAGTACGCGCTGGCAGTCGAGATCGCATCTTTTCAGCTTTTGTTTGCCGCGGTAGGGGCTTTCTATGTTGGTCGCCCGGATAAAATGAGAGATGAGGAGGATGTCGTATGATCGTGCCGATGGAGCATGTTCTGGTCCTTTCGATCATCCTCTTTACTCTCGGGCTGATCTGTGTTCTTGCCCGGCGCAACCTGATCATGATCCTGATCGGGGTTGAAGTTATGCTCAACGCCGTCGGCCTGACCTTTGTCGGTGCGTCCGCTCTCTGGCAGAATCTTGATGGGCAGATGATGGTGATTTTTCTGATGGCGATGACCTCCGCCGAAGTGTCGATCTCTCTGGCGATGGTGGTTTATCTGCAGCGGCGCAAGAACTCTGTGGATGTTCGCTCTTTCAATGAGATGAGGGGCTGATGGCTCAGTTACTCGCAGCGATAATTTTATTACCGTTGATCGGCGGCGTGTTCAACGCCTGCTTCGGCAGTCGTTTGCCGCGACCGGTCCCGGCGATTCTCGCCAGCGGAGCAGTGATCGGCAGCTTTCTCGCCTGTCTCGGCATGCTGCCGGAAGCCGCGGAAGGTGCACGGACAACGCTCTTTACCTGGTTGAACAGCGGCGGTTTCCGCGCCGATGTCGGCCTGTTGTTTGACCCTCTGTCTTCATCGATGGCGTTGATGGTCACCGGCGTCGCCAGCCTGATTCATCTTTACGCGGCTGGTTACATGGAAGAGGATGAGGACCAGGTGCGCTTCTTTGCCCTGCTCAACCTGTTCGTTTTTGCCATGCTGATGATTGTCCTGGCTGACAATCTGCTATTGATGTTCCTCGGCTGGGAGGGTGTTGGTTTCTGCTCTTACGGCCTGATCGGCTTCTGGTACCGCAAGAGCGAAAACGCTGATGCCGGACGTAAAGCGTTCATCGTCACCCGGATTGGCGACCTGTTTTTCACCATCGCCGTGCTCTGGTTGTTTGCCCTGCTCGGCACTATCGGTATCGAGGAGATCAACAGCCGGGTGCTGGAGATCGATCCGACTGTCGTCACCATTATTTCCCTGCTGCTGCTCGGTGGTGCCTGTGGCAAAAGCGCACAGCTGCCGTTGATGAGCTGGCTGCCGGATGCCATGGCTGGTCCGACGCCTGTCTCGGCGCTGATTCACGCTGCAACCATGGTCACCGCCGGTGTTTATCTCTTATGTCGTTTGTTCCCGCTGGTGTCGCTGTCGCCAATCGCCATGGGGGCGATCGCATTGGTTGGCGCGCTCACCGCACTGTACGCCGCTACCAGTGCCCTCTGCCAGCGCGAGATCAAACGGGTGCTGGCGTTCTCGACCATGAGCCAGGTCGGCTACATGTTCATGGCGGTCGGCGTTGGAAGTGTTTCCGCGGCGATGTTCCATCTGCTGACCCACGCATTTTTCAAAGCGCTGCTGTTCATGGGTGCTGGTTGCCTGATCCACTTGGCCGGCCATGAAAACGATATCTTCGAGATGGGGGGCATGCGCAAGTTTTCCAAGCCTGTTTTCTGGCTGTTCATGGCCGGATTGTTCTGTCTTGCCGGAGCGCCACTGACCGGTGGTTTCTTCTCAAAGGATCTGATCCTGGCTACCGCGTATGCGCACGGCGATTCTTTCCACTTGGCTATTTACGGCTTGGGCGTGCTGACCGCACTGTTGACTTCATTTTACAGCTTTCGTCTTGCCTACCTGGTGTTTGCCGGGGACTATCGCGGTGAAGCCCATCCCCACAGCCTGCCCAAATTGATGGTCTGGACGTTGCCGCTGTTGGCGCTGTTCGGGCTTGGCGCCGGTCTGTTTAATCTGCCGCACCTGTTCGGGGGACATTCCTGGCTGAGTGGCTGGTTCGGGCGGGAAAACGATATCCTGCACCTGTCATTGCAAACTGAATATCAATTGATTGCTACCGCAGTCGGTGTTTTCGTCATCGGTTGGCTGATTGCCCATTTTCGCTACCGGACCTACTCTGGGCCTGAATACAACCGGGCCAGCGAGTTTCTGCTCTCAGCCTGGTACGTCGATGCTTTGTACGATCGTTTGCTGGTCCGGCCGTTCGACCTGTTCTGTCGCTTCTGTTGGCAGGGGGGTGAAATGGGAGTGATCAACGGTGTGCTTGATGGCCTGGCGTCCGGCAGTCAGGGATGGAGTCGCAGTTTGCGGGCGCTGTCGGACGGCAAGATTCCGCGCTACCTGCAGGGATTTGCCTGGGGTTTTCTGCTGATTGTCGGATGGTTTCTACTGAAAGCGGTGGCCAAATGATTGCCGGTAGTTCAACACAATTCCCACTGCTGAGCCTTCTGCTCTGGTTACCACTGGCCGGGGTGCTGCTCTGCCTGCTGTTGCGCAAGTCGGCGAATGCCTGTCGCTGGGCAGCCCTGCTGTTCAATGTCGTACTGCTGGGTATCGCCCTCTGGATCGCCTTTTCCGTCGATACAGGTTCCAGCGGCTGGCTGCTGTATGAGGACTACAGTTGGATTGAGCGCTTCGGTATCCGTTACACCTTGGGACTTGACGGCATCTCTCTACTGTTGGTGATCCTGACCGCCTTCCTGCAGGTCATCGCGGTGCTGATCTCCTGGCAGATCGATTATCATCCGGCCTTCTTCTACGCTCTGGTGCTGATGCTCGGGACAGCGGTGCTCGGTGTTTTTCTCGCTCTCGATTTGGTGCTCTTCTACCTGTTCTGGGAGCTGATGCTGATCCCGATGTTTGTTCTGATCGGTGTCTGGGGCCAGCAGCGAAGGGTTTACGCGGCGGTTAAATTTTTCTTTTTCACCCTTTCCGGCAGCTTGTTGATGTTGCTGGCAATGATCAGCCTTTACCTGCTGCATGGTGATCAGACCGGGGTTTATACCTTTGCCCTCGATGCATTGAAGCAGACTGAACTGTCTCTGACGCAGGAGCTGATTTTTTACATCTGCTTCATGTCGGCATTTGCTGTCAAGGTCCCGTTGTTCCCCTTTCATGCCTGGTTGCCGGATGCGCACGAGCAGGCCCCTGCGGCCGGTTCGGTTGATCTGGCCGGGCTGGTACTGAAGACCGGGGTTTACGGCATCATCCGTTTCGCTTTCCCGCTCTTCCCGAATGCGGCGGAAATGTCGCTGCCGGTGCTGGCTCTTTTGGCCCTGATCGGGTTGTTTTACGCCGCGGCGATCGCTTTCAAACAGACCAATATTAAACGACTGGTTGCTTATTCATCGGTGTCCCACCTCGGTTTCGTTATCCTCGGCCTTGCCGCATGGAATCAGACCGCTTGGGAAGGAAGCCTTTTGCTGATGGTCAATCACGGCATCACCAGCGCGGCATTGTTTGTCATGCTGGCGTTGGTACGGCAGCGAACCGGCAGCAATGATCTGGCAAACATGGGAGGTTTGTGGCAGAGCCAACCGAAGATGTCGGCCTTCTTCCTGCTCTTTGCCATGGCGTCTCTCGGACTTCCTGGCTTGGCCAACTTCGCTGGTGAAATTCTGATTCTGATCGGCACCTTTGCCAGCAAGCCTGTCTGGGCATCAATTGCTGTGATCGGGGTCCTTCTCTCGGCGACCTATATGTTGCGATTGGTTCAGGGTGTGATCTGGGGTCCATGTCGCGAACCGATGAAAAAAGAAGATTTGTTACCGCGCGAATGGCTTCTGCTGATTCCACTGGCGCTGTTGGTGGTCTGGCTCGGTTGTTACCCGCAGCCGCTTCTCGACCCGATTCGTGAACCGGTAACAGCGCTGCTGCAGGGAGGTCGTCCATGAGTCTTCTGGAACTGAAAGCCCTGCTGCCGCAACTGTTGATGGTGCTCGGCGCAACGGTTGTCCTGGTTGCCGGTGCCTGGGTTCGCAACCGTCGCCTCTGGCTGCTGACCGGGCTGGTATTGGCCCTTGGTGCAGCTTTTATCGCTGGAACAGTGGAGCCTCCGGTTGCTGAGGTGGCCGGGATGTTCAGCACTTCGCTCTACGCTCGCTTCTGCACCATTGCCTGGTCACTGGTGATAGCGGCGACACTGCTGCTCTCCGGGCGCTACGCTGACCTGCACAGGTATGGCGGGGGGGAATATACCTCGCTGCTGCTGTTCGCCGGAACCGGTATGAGCCTGCTCTCGGCGGCAACATCCTTCCTTGGTCTGTTCCTGTCGCTTGAAGCATTTACGCTGGTGCTCTATATTCTCATCGCCTTCAACCGGGTCGATAATTTGGGGGCCGAGGCGGGGCTGAAATACCTGGTTTTTGGTGCTGTGGCAACCGGCTTTATCGCTTTTGGCATTGCTTTGATTTACACCGCAAGCGGGACATTGCATATTGCTGAAGCCTTGGCCGCATTGCAGGTTGATGGTGCTATGCGGCCGCTCGGTCTGGCTGGCTGGGCGCTTATGCTGGTGGCGATCGGTTTTAAAATTTCGCTGGTGCCATTTCATTTCTGGACGCCTGATGTTTATCAGGGAGCGCCGGCCCCGGTCGGCGGGGTAATGGCGACCGCGGCCAAAGGTGCCGTGTTGGCTGCTTTTCTGCCGTTGCTTGACGGTTTAGGTGTTGCGGGGGGCGAAATTAAACAGGTCCTCTGGCTGCTGGCGATCCTGACCATGCTGGTCGGTACTTTCTCTGCATTGAGCCAGACCAACCTGAAACGGATGCTGGCGTACTCGTCCGTCACCCACATGGGCTACCTGTTGATCGCCCTGCTGATCGGCGGTGCAGATGGTGGCCAGGCACTGCTTTTCTACCTGGTGGTTTATTCTTTTGCCACCTTCGGTGCTTTCGGCGTTATCACCTCCTGGGCGTTGGAAGATGGGGAAGTTCAAAATTATGACGACCTGCGTGGTCTCGGTTATTTGCACCCACGGCGCTCCTCGGCGTTGGCGCTGTTCATGCTGTCTCTGGCCGGGGTGCCGCCGCTGGCTGGCTTCTTCGGTAAATTCGGCATCTTCCATGCGGCCCTGCAACATGGTTATTTAGAACTGGCGCTGATCGGAGTCTTTGCTTCGCTGGTTTCGCTTTACTACTACCTGCGTCCCATCATCGTTCTCTTCATGCAGGAACGGGATGCCCATCAACTGCGCTCTGGAAGTGGAGAGGAGTTTGTGTTGCTGGCTGGTTGCTGTGTGGCGACACTTTTTTTCGGGATTTATCCCGGACCTTTGCTCGACCTGATTATGACTCTGCTGCCTTAATCATTCTCTTACCGGTCCAAACAGAAAAAGCGGGCTCTATGGCCCGCTTTTTCTGTTTGGACAGTTTCTGCTTCCAGTTATTGCATGCTGTATTTCATATCGACGAAAAAACGTCCTTGTGTCAAATCGAAGGGAACGACGACCCGGTTGCCCCGTTTCGGTGACGAAATGCTGTAGCCTTTGCCCATAACGGTGGTCGGGATCGCCAGGGTGGTGTCGATGTTGTCGTCAAGCAATCGAGATTTCATGCCACCAGCGAGCATGTTGGCAACTTCACCCATGGCGTCCTTGACATCATCATCGACATCGTCGAACTCAGTGCAGAGCATGGCTCCGGCAATGTCCATGGCGATATAGGCGTCGCAGTGGATACTGATCATCGCCATCAGGTCGCCGGAAAGACCGATCATTGCTGAGAAGTGACTGAAAATCGATTCCTTCCCCTCGCTCATGCACCCTTCTGTTGATACTTCCATGAAGATCATGGTGTTGAAAACTTCTTCCGTTGATTCAATCAGGTATTTTGCAATATCCACGTTTTGCCTCGTGCAGAATTAAAATATCAAGTCAAATTCAGGTCAGTTGCAGCTCGATGACGAAGTCGCCGTCATCGAGATAAAAAGGAACGCAAAGGCTGCTAGTGCCCGCGATCCGCTCGATATTGTACTGATCGCCGTGCATTGTCGTCGGGATGGAAAGCTGGATGCTGCTGCCGGTCGGGTCAAGCTCGGCCTTGATGTTTCCTGCCAGCATGTTGGCGAGTTCTCCGATCGAATCGAGGACATCATCATCCAGTTCTTCGATCTCAAGGTCCAGAAAGGAGCCACTGACCTCCAGCGCGGCCTGTGTTGGCAGGTGAATCGCCAGAAGGCCGCTGTGCGAACCAGCTAAATTGATCATGCCGGTAACGCTGTCGATAAGGGCTTCACCTTTTCCCTGGTATGGGGTGCCTGGAGTTGCGCCCATCATGATCATATTGACGAAAATATCTTTCGTTGCGTCGATAATTGTCTGTTCGAGTCCCACTCGATTCCCCTCTGTCAACTTAAGGAGTTGTCTCGATAGTGAATCTTACCAACTTGAACATTATACACAGTTAATCCGTTTTGTCTCCCCCTCATTGCAAAGTTTTCACCTTGAAACACCTGTTTGAATGTGCAAAATTGACCCTTGATCCCTTTTTTCTTACCGCTGGAAGGTTTTCATTATGCAGCTGAAACAGATCTATTTCTCGCCGACGGCAACAACTCGTAAAATTGTTGAAACCATTGCTTCCGCAATCGGGAGTGCAGAGAACGAGATTTTCGACTTAACTTTGCAGGAGAAATCACAGGCCGTCGAAATAAAGAATGGTGCCGTGATTTTCGGTATTCCGGTCTATGCCGGCCGGGTTCCGGAAGTTTGCCTGCAGAGGCTGGCTGGTTTCTCCGCTGCAGGTGTGCCAGCCGTGCTGGTCGCTCTTTATGGCAACCGGGAATACGAAGATGCACTTATTGAGTTGAATGATGTTGTTTCAGAGGCGGGATTCAAGGTGATCGCGGCCGCGGCTTTTATCGGCGAGCATTCCTACTCAACGACTGAGCAGCCGATTGCAGTCGGTCGCCCCGATAAGCAAGACCTGGAGATGGCGCAGATTTTCGGCCGTCAGGTGGCAGAAAAACTTGCTGCCGGGAGTCTGGATCACCCGGAGATCGCCGGTGATCGTCCCTACCGTGAGCGTGTGCAGTTCGGTGGCATCGCTCCGATAACAAATCCTGTAACCTGTACTCTTTGTGGCCGATGTGCCGAAGTTTGCCCGACCTTTGTGATTGACGTCGGTGGAGAGGTGATCACCAGAGCGGAAGATTGTCTGATGTGCTGCGCCTGCGCAAAAAACTGTCCGACCGGGGCAAGAGCCATGGTTCATCCCGTCATCCAGGAACGGCGAGCGTTGCTGATCAAAAATTGCAGTACGCGGAAAGAGCCGAGCCTGTTCCTCTAACCCTGCAGTGCGCTATGATTTAACCTGGAT
The DNA here is from genome assembly GCF_900142125.1 of Malonomonas rubra DSM 5091. Lineage (GTDB taxonomy): Bacteria > Desulfobacterota > Desulfuromonadia > Desulfuromonadales > Geopsychrobacteraceae > Malonomonas > Malonomonas rubra. The sequence continues at coordinate 329,196 of NZ_FQZT01000003.1, read as the reverse complement.
GGGGAGCACGGACTTTTAAAAGGAGAGAGAAATGTCAGTAAAACAGCAGGTGGATACATTCCTGACGTCGCCAGTGATTGGCGTGGTCGGTGCGTCGAGTAACCCTGGCAAGTTTGGTAACAAGGTGCTGCGCTGCTATCTGGAAAATAATCGCAAAGTAGTTCCGGTGCATCCGAAAGAGGCGGAGATTGAAGGGCTGTCCTGTGTTGCCAGCGTGGCTGAGTTGCCGGATGAGGTTAAGAGTATCTCGGTGATCACCCCGCCGCAGGTCACGGAAAAGGTGGTTGAGATGGCTGCTACCAAGGGAATCGAAAATGTATGGATGCAGCCGGGAGCGGAAAGTCCGGCGGCCGTCGAGTTCTGCCGGGAGAAGGGGATCAACGTGATTTACGGCGGCACCTGCGTGTTGGTCGAACTCGGCTTCGGTAATCACTAGCGGATAGCGGCTTTGCTTCCTGCCTGCCATGCCGAACGGGCTTCTGGGCTTGTCGATGGCGGGCATGAAGGCGAGCAGGAACTCTTATTTCTGACTCAACTGTTCGATCGCACTGACAATCCCATCGATGAACTCAACCCGGGCCAGGGTGTATTCTTCCTCCGTGTTTCTATCGATCCAGGCTCTGCGATACCTGATAACGGAGTGACCGTCTCTATCGACCACGCGGACAGGAATGCTCACCCATTCACTCTCTGTTTTGATTCGTGTGCCGGTGTAGGCCCAGACCGTAGCCTCCCCCTGCTTGGTTGTCCGGGTGAAAACCTGGTCTGCTTTTCCCCAGGCAATGTAGACCATCATCTCGCTGAAACCGATATCGATCTGGCCATCTCGCACTTTGCCCTGAGTTTCCGCACTGAATGAATTGAAAGCGTCCAGGTTGGTCGTGATTCGGCGTTCCCGGAAATACTGTGTGCTGATGCAACCGGTCATGGCAAAGATGATCGCCAGGGCCGCAAGGTAACGCAAGCATATCTTCATGGTCGTTTCCCTGGAAAGAAGGTTCCGTTCATTGCTTTCATCAAGTAGCTTAGCATACTTCCAAAAGCGCTTTTTCTTTACCGGGCCAATTTTGCTATCCGTCCGGCGATCTCATCCAGTGAAGATTCAGACAAAACCTTTATGCATTTTATCTGTTCCCGGTCTGACAGTGGCTGATTTTTTGCCAGTTGCTGGCTGAGCACCGTAGCATCTGCTTCTGAAATTTTCCCGTTCTGCTGCGATCGCTGCTCCACCCTCCGAAACAACTCCACCTCAGGTAGTGGAAAATCGAGGATGATAAATGGGACCCGTAACGATTCAGCCAGAGCCTCAGCCTGCTGTCGCCGGGATTGCCGCAGGAAAGTGGCATCGATGATTGCCGGGAAGCCTGCTTCGATGATTCTTGCTGTCTGCTCCAGTAAGCAGGAGTAGGTTTTTTCGTTAGCCTGCTGAGTGTAGATTCCTCCAGCAGGGGCGGAATGGCTTTTGGCGGTAGCTGTGAAGCCGAAAAGGCGTTTGCGCTCGATATCCGAGTTGATACTGATGGCATCAAGTCTCGGCGCTAACTGGCGGACGCAGGTCGATTTGCCGGAGGCAGAAAAACCGTGACAGATGATCAGCGCTTGTGGCCGGTCTGAACTGTAGTCCTCGGCCAGTTTAAGGTAGCTTTCCAGCAGCTGGGCATCCCGCTGCCGTTCTTCCTCGCTTACGCCGCTTTGCTGCAAACGCAGACAGAAAACTTTAGCCCGGACCATCGCCCGGTAGCAGCAGTAGTAATTGAGCAATGCCAGCCCGGAAAAATCGCCACTTTGCTGCAGGTAGCGGTTGAGGAAATATCCGCCCAGCTCTTTAGTTCCACGATCGGCCAGGTCCATCAACAGAAAAGCATAGTCGCAAACCGGGTCAATGCAGCGCAGGTTATCGTTGAACTCGATGCAGTCAAACAGGCGCGGTTTTCCCTGATGCCAGAGCATGTTGGCCAGATGTACATCACCGTGGCATTCACGGATGAAACCTGTCGTCTTGCGCTCTTCCAGCTGGTCGCGCAAACGCTCGTGTGTTGTTTCTGTCCATGCTTCCAGTCGGTCCAGCTGGGCTTGATGCCGGGGATCGTCGAGTAGAGGTCTGATCTGGCTGAAGTTCTCCATTTCTGGTTGGTGAATGGCAGCAGCGGTGCCAAATCTACTGTTGGTCGTGACCTCTGGGGCGTGCTGATGGCAACTCGCCAGGTATTCGGCAAACTGCTCCATTATCTGGGCTGTCAGGCGTTCCTCCACAAGCATCTGGTCGAGTTCATCTTGTGGGGGAAAGCGGTGCATCCTGACCATGTAATCGATGGCGGGGAGGCCATTAAGGATCGGTTCTGCCGGAGTGTTACCGATACTGACGACATCGAGATAAAGCTCCGGTGCAAAGCGTCGATTGAGGCGCAGCTCCTCCGCGCAAAAATGCCGTCGCTGCTCCAGGGTCGAATAGTTGAGAAAGCCGAAATTAACAGGTTTTTTCAACTTGTAGGCGTAGTTCCCGGCGAGGAAGATGAAAGAGATGTGGGTTTCGACCAGCTTCACCCGTTCGACGGGATGGGGGTAAAAAGCTGGACTGTGCAGGGACTTGACCAGAATCTCCTGGTTTCTTTTCATGCCGCTTCTCCTGCCGTTTCAGGTGAAGTGGGAGTGAGAGCACTGTTTATAGCTTAATCGATCTGCCGCTGAAGGCAACGAGTCGCTGTTTTTTAAGCAGGATGAGTGCTGGGCTGATGGCAAACAGGGGCCCGCAACTGTTCGCGAGCCCCTGAAAAATGGATAGGAAAAGAGCTAAGACTGCTTTTTGCAATCGGCCTTGTGGGTGTACATCTTGTCATCAGCGAGGATCAGCAGGTCTTTGGCGTTGTCGGCATCGTCGGGGAAATGAGCAACGCCGATTGCGCCACCAAGACAGGTGATCGTCGATTTTGCCGCCTGCAGGGGGGTTGCCAGTGCTTGTTCTATATTTTTCTGGATTGGCTCCAGATCTTCGTTCGAGAAAACACCATCCAGCAGGGCAACAAATTCGTCGCCTGCATAGCGGGCAACCAAGTCCTGTTTACGGATATGAGTCCGCAGGCGCAGAGCAATTTCGATCAGGGCCTGGTCCCCGGCATCGTGGCCGAAACGGTCGTTAATCAGTTTGAAATCGTTGATGTCGATAAACATCACGGCAAAGGGGGTACCATCCTGCTGATAGCGCTCAATCGCGGCGTTGAGGTTTTGCTCAAACGCGTAACGGTTTGGCAGGCCGGTCAGGTGGTCGGTTTGCAAGCGGTATTGCATCGCCTGGAAGCTTTTCGCCAAGGTGCCGATTTCATCGTTGCGCCGGATGTCCAGGGGGGCTTGCTGCCTGCCGCTACCGATCTGGTTGGCGGCAATAGACAGCTGTTTAAGATCGCCGGTCACCCAGTTGAGAATAGAGAGGCCGATAAAAACCACAATAATAGTGGCAAGAAAACCGAGGAACAGAGTGCGCATGACGTTGTTGCTGATTCCTCCCATGAAATCACGGTCCGGCAAGGCAACGACGTTGATCCAGCGCAGGCCTGCCTGATCTTCATAAGAGGCAAAGGCGACATTGATCTGTTCCCCCTGGGTATCAGTGAAAAAAGCCGTTTTGACGCTGCCGCTGGCGAGCGGTTGCTCCAGCTGCGGCTGAATCTGCTGATAGATTTCCCGCAACAGAGAGTTACAGCTGTCTGCTGCATTGATCCTGCGATTGCTGCCGTCTTCCAGTTGTTTGACGTTGGGGCTGCTGGACGATGCTATCAGCAGTCCATTCGGTTCAATGATAAAAGCTGTGCCATTCGGCGAAATATCCAGGGTTCCGACAAAATCGTTCAGGGCTGTCAGTGGCATGTCTGTGGCGACAACCCCTTGAAGTTCGCCATTTTTATCGAGAACGCGACGGGCGCGGGTGGCGACCAAGTCCTGGGTGCCGAAGTCAATATAAACCGATGTCCAAATGTCTTCGTCGCTCGACTGGGCGGCCTGGAACCAGGGGCGATGGCGTGGGTCGAAAAGGGCTGCTTCGGTCGATTCGAATACCGGAATACCGTTGATGCCGTCGATCCGGTAACGTTTGCGGTGTTCCTCCGGGAAATATTTTACTCGTAGCTCTCCCTCTTCAAAAGAGCGTCGATAGAGTCCGATCGCCTGACCATCCAGGTTGCCGTAGTAAACATAATTGTTCGGATCGATGTGCAGTGAAGTAGCAATCCAGAAACGTGTCCGCATATCGTCGAAATCTGTTTCGATGTTTTTCGGTGCCAGCATGCCGTTGGGAAAAGCCGCTTCCAGCGTTGCAACAGAGCCGACGACATGGCGTTCGATCGCTTGGCCGATGCGGTTGACGGTTTCCTCCAGCAGGTGTTCCGCCACGGTCCGAACAGCCTGACTTCCCGTCTGATAAGAGAGGGCCCCGATGGCTAATGCGAGGATTATGACCAGTGTCACATAGGGGAAGATAAGCACTGTACGCAGTGATGGATGACGCATGAAGGACCTCGACAAGCAGTCAGCTGAGAGTCAAAGGGTGCACTGTTTTTTATTGGAAAGTGGACGCACTATGATAGCAAGATATTTAAATTTTACAATAATGGTCGCAGAAGCAAAACGAGCTCCCGATTGTTCAGGAGCTCGTTTTCTATCCCGACCTATCTGCGGCGTGTTTATTCTGCTGCTGACCAGCCTGCCTTGACTGCTTTCAGGTTCAATTCCAGCAGGGCCGGTTTTTTGAAAGTTTCGGCAAGGAATGTTTCCAGATCAGCCTGGCTGAACATACCGGTCTTTTGTGCAACGAAGCCGAGAACGACGACGTTAGCGGCTTTAACGTTGCCTGCTTCCGACGCAAGGTCGGTGGCCGGCAGAGCGTAAACCTTGCCCTTGAGATTCTCCGGCACGGTATCGACCAGCGAACTGTTATAAATGATCAGGCCATCTTCCGGCACCAACGGGCCGAACTTTTCCAGTGACGGGCGGTTCAGTGCGACCAGCACGTTTGGCTGATCGACAACCGGGCTGCCGATGGCTTCCTTGCTGACCACTACGGAGCAGTTGGCCACACCACCGCGCATCTCCGGGCCGTAGGAGGGCAGCCAGGTGACTTCCATGTGGCGCTCCATCGACAGCTGCGAGACCATCATCCCCAAAGAGAGGATGCCCTGTCCGCCGAAGCCGGCAAACTTGAAGCGGACTTCATCTTCGATCAGTTCGATCGGCTGGAAACCGTTTTCATCGCTGGTGGTCAGGTTCAGCTGTTCAGCGATGGCATCGAACTCGACGCGTTCGCACTTGCGTTTCTGGCTGGGGTGCTCCTCGACGATATCTTTCATTACGCCGAGCGGGTACTGCTGGCAGACGACATCGTCGATCCATTCGCAGGCTTCTTTCGGATCTTTTTTCCAGTTGGTCGGGCACTGGGATAGAACTTCGATGAAAGCGTAACCTTTCTTGTCGCGCTGGGCTTCCAGACCTTTGCGGATCACCTTGATCGCCTGACGGACGTTTTTGGGCGTGTTGACTGCGACCCGCGCCGAGAGCACTGGTGCTTCAAGCCCTGCGACCATCTCCGCCATGCGCAGCGGAAAGCCGTCGTTGAGGATGCTGCGGCCGGACGGCGAGGTGGTCGAAGTCTGGTCGATCAGGGTGGTCGGGGCCAGCTGGCCGCCGGTCATGCCGTAGATGTTGTTGTTGACGAAGAAGACGATCATGTTCTCGCCACGGTTGGCGGCATGGATCGCGTTGCTGGTACCGATCGCCGCCAGGTCGCCGTCCCCCTGGTAGGAGATGGTGACGCTGTCGGGGTTGGCGCGACTGACGCCAGTTGCGACTGCCGAAGCGCGACCGTGCGGAGCGGAGACACTGGCGCTCTCGTAGTAATAGTAGATAAAGACTCCGCAGCCGACCGGGCCAACGAAGATGGTCTGGTCCTGGATGCCGAGCTCGGCGATCAGGTCGGCGATGATTTTGTTCAACGTGCCGTGGCCACAGCCGGGGCAGTAGTGGGTGGTTTTCTGCATGCTCGGCTTGCGGGTGAACGTGTCGAAGAAGGCCGGTGATTTTTCATAGACTTTAGTCATTTACTTTGCCTCCTGAACACATTTTTCAGCTTGCGCTACCAGTTCGTCGAGCTCCGGCAGGTTGCCACCAACCCGACCGTAGTGAGTGACTTTATGTCCTGGTAAGGAGAGGCGGACATCTTCAACAAACTGGCCGCAGCTCAATTCGACTGACAGCACCGGTACGCCCGGTTTGACGATCTCCTGATAGGTTTTGCTCGGGAACGGCCAGAGGGTCTGTGGCCGGATCAGGGCCGCGTCGATGCCGATCTCGTTCAGCTTGTCGACGACGCTGCGCAGCATGCGGCCGGTGATGCCGTAACCGGTCAGCACAATGTCGGGCACGTCGGCACCGTAGATTTCGGCTTGAGCTTCTTCCTCGGTGATCTTGGCGTACTTGGCGTGCAGCTTGTTGATGTGCTCTTCCATGTCGTCGAAGTCGAGGTAGATCGAGGTCACCAGGTTGTCGTTGGACTCCGGGGTGGTGTCGAGCGCCCACGGCTTGTCGCTGCGGTGGGTCGGCTCTTCCTTGATGTCGATCGGCTCCATCATCTGTCCCAGAGTCGCGTCGGTCAGGATGAACACCGGACTGCGCCACTTGTCGGCCAGATCGAAGGCTTTGATCGCCATGTGATAGGTCTCTTCGACTGAAGCCGGCGCCAGGACAATAGCGCGGTAGTCGCCGTGGCCGCCGCCTTTGACCACCTGAAAGTAGTCGCTCTGCTCCGGACCAATGTTGCCGAGGCCCGGTCCGACGCGCTGGACGTCGACGATAACGCTTGGCAGCTCAGCACCGGCGAGGTAGGAGATGCCCTCCATCTTCAGGCTGATGCCGGGGCCGGAGCTGGCGGTCATCACGCGCTGGCCGGAGGACGCCGCACCGAAGACCATATTGACCGCGCCGATTTCACACTCGGCCTGGACAAAAACCTTATTCAGTGGCAGAAAATACTCGCTGGCAGCATGAGCGATCTCGCTCGCCGGGGTGATCGGGTAGCCGTAGTAGGCGTCACAACCGGCGACGAGGGCGCCGATCACGACCGCTTCGTTACCTTTAACTAGTTTCTTCACAACTAGATACTCCTGTTAAATAGTACAAACTTTATTCCCTCTCCCTTGGGGAGAGGGCTAGGGTGAGGGGGCTTTTCCGTTTAGTAGAATTCCCCTCATCCGGCCTTCGGCCACCTTCTCCCAGTGGGAGAAGGGATAACTTTAAGGTTTAATCACCGTAATCGCACCCGGCTCCGGGCAGATCAGGTAGCAGTTGGCGCAGCCGATGCAGCCTTCTTTGGCAACCACAGTCGTCGGGTAACCAAGCTCGTTGATCTTGTCGGATGCTTCCAGAATATCCTTGGGACAGTGGATGATGCACAGGCCGCAGGCCTTGCACAGGTCTTCGTGGATAATTACCTTTGGTTTATCGGACATTTGCTTTCCTTCTCGGAGTCGAACACGGTGGTATCAATTTCAAGTTGTTCTGTGGCCATTTCACGCAGTTTGTATTTCTGAATTTTGCCGCTCGCGGTCATCGGATAGGCATCGACAAAGATGACATGCTTCGGCTTTTTGAACGGGGCAATCTTTCCACGGGTGAAGTCGATGACATCCTCTTCAGTGATGTCGGCTCCTTCCTTCTTGATGATGAAGGCGCCGACTACTTCGCCGTATTTCTGGTCAGGGATGCCGACCACCTGGACATCGAGAATACCCTCCATGGTGTAGAGGAATTCCTCGATTTCGCGCGGGTAGATGTTTTCGCCACCACGGATGATCATATCCTTGATCCGGCCGGTGATCTTGTAGTAACCGTCTTCATCAACCTCGGCCTGGTCACCGGAGTGCAGCCAACCATCGGCGTCAATCGCCTCACTGGTCCGCTCCGGCATCTTGTAGTAGCCCTTCATCACGTTGTAGCCGCGGCAGCAGAGCTCGCCCGGCTGACCAACACCGACTTCTTCGCCTGTTTCCGGGTCAATAAGCTTGACCTCGATCTCCGGCAATGCAGCGCCTACGGTACCGGTGCGCTGAGCAACGGTGTCGTCGGTACGGGTCTGGGTGATAACTGGAGAGGCCTCGGTCAAGCCGTAAGCGATAGTGATGTCGGTACAGTTCATCTTGTCCATCACCTGCCGCATCGTCTCTTCCGGACAGGGGGAGCCGGCCATGATTCCGGTTCGCAGGCTACTCATGTCGAACATCTCGAACATCGGGTGGGCCAGTTCGGCGATGAACATGGTCGGTACGCCATAGACCGCAGTACACTTCTCTTTCTGTACCGCCGCCAGCACCAGCAGTGGGTCGAAACCCTCCAGCGGCACCAGGGTGGCACCGTGGCCCAGCGCCGCCATGACACCGAGAACGCAGCCGAAACAGTGGAACAGTGGCACCGGCAGGCAGACCCGGTCGACCGAGCTGAACTTCTGTCGTTCACCGATGTAGTAACCGTTGTTGAGAATGTTGAAGTGGCTGAGCATAACCCCCTTGGGGAACCCGGTGGTACCGGAGGTGTACTGCATGTTGACCACTTCGTGGGCGTCGAGGGAAGCCTTGACCTTGTTGAAGCGCTCGTCGCCGCACTGGCTACCGAGCAACAGCAGTTCGCGGGTGTTGTACATGCCGCGGTGCTTCTCCTGGCCGATGAAGATGACGCTGCGCAGCTCCGGGAAGCGTTCGCTCTTAAGACGCCCGCGTTGACAGGTCTTCAGCTCCGGGATCAGCTCGTTGACGGTGTCGAGGTAGCTGTGGTCGCGGAAGCTGTCGATGATTACCAGAGCCGCCAGATCGGCCTGCTTGACGACGTATTCCAGTTCAAAGCTGCGGTACTGGGTGTTGATGGTGACCAATACTGCGCCGATTTTGGCGGTGGCGAACATGAAGGTGAGCCAGTCCGGCACGTTGGTCGCCCAGATACCGACGTGGTCACCTTTGCCGATCCCGGTCGCCAGCAGGCCTTTGGCCAGGTTGTCGACCCGTTCGTTGAACTGGCTGTAGGTCCAGCGCAGGTCGCGGTCGGGATAGACGATAAACTCCTGTTCCGCCGGCAGGCGTTTGACCTGCTCTTCGAAGTAGGCGCCGATGGTCTTTTTTGTGTAAGGCATGGCGTACTCCTAGCTCGGAACGTAGACGACGGCCAGGATCTTTGCGGTCTGGTCCCCTTTGGCGTGGACATCATGTGGCACGATCGAATCGTAATAGATGCTCTGCCCCGCTTCCAACTCGTAGGTGGTTTGGCCGTAGTTGATCTGGATAGCGCCTTCGAGCACGTAGATGAACTCTTCGCCTTCATGGCCGGAGAGCGGCGGTGCGTCGCCGCTGCGTGGCTTGACGTCGATCAGGAAGGGCTCCATGTGACGATCTTTTTTACTCGCCGCCATCGAGTAAAAGTCGAGGCTGCTACTGGTTGCCTTGGGGTCTTTGCCGGAGAAGCGGATGACGTTGGGGGCCTCGGCGCTGTCGAATACTGCCGGGCCTTCGACCGGGTCATCGTCCATGAAGGTGCCGAGGCGGACGCCCAGCGCGCGGGAGAGTTCCATCAGCGGGGTCAGCGAGGGGACCAGCGCACCTTCCTCGATCTGGCGGATCTGGTCGGCGTGACACTGGCTCTGCTCGGCCAGCTGTTCGATGCTCATCTCTTTCGCTTCACGCAGTTGACGGACCTTGGTCCCGATGTTGTTCTCCACTGACATGACCTTCTCCTTAAGGTGATAATTTATAGATATAAGATTTTCTTTTTTGGAAAATCAAGTTGCCATATTAATCGTCGATCGATCGTTGGTCATCGATTACGATGCCGTCATTCGCCAGAGAGCCCGGCTCGCACAGGGAAACATCGACGCGTAGTCTGGTGATTTTTTGAAAGCTGTCGATCAGTCCCTGGCCCAGACCTTCCTGGCTGGGTTTGCTTGTCTCAACCTGGAAACAAGCTTCGTCCAGGCCCTTGTCGTTGCGTGTTATCACCAACCTGCCTTTGCTGGCTTCGCTATGTCGTGCCAGCACTTGTGCGATCTGGCTGGGATAGACAAATAATGCTCTGAGCTTGGCCGATTGGTCGGCACGGCCCATCCAGCCTTTGAGGCGGCGGTTGGTCCGTCCGCAAGGGCTCGGTTCCGTTATGAACGCAGAAAGATCACCGGTCGCAAAGCGGATCAGCGGATAGTCTGAGTTCAGGCAGGTTACAACCACTTCACCGACCTCACCGTCAGCAACGAGATCTCCGGTGCCGGGGCGAACGATTTCAACGATGACCCCTTCATCAACAATCAATCCTTGATCGGCAACTGTTTCGTAAGCGATTACGCCGAGGTCTGCGGTGGCGTAACACTGCATCACTTCGATCCCGCGATCTGCGTATTCTTTGCGCAGTGCCGGGGGGAAATATTCACCCGATACCAGCCCCTTAGAAAGCGAACTAAGGTCTAGCCCGAGCTCATCCCCCTTGTCAAGAATGATCTTCAAAAATGACGGGGTGCCGACATAGGCCTGGGGACGCAGATCGGCGATGGTGCGGGCCTGCAGTTCAGTCTGGCCGATTCCGGCGGGGAATACGGCACAGTCGAGGGCAAAGGCACCGCTCTCGGCCATCGCCCCGGCTGGGGTAAAGTGATAGGAAAAACAGTTGTACAGCAATTCGCCTGAACGGAGGCCTGCAGCATACAGGGCGCGAGCAAAGCGCCAGCCGTCTTCGCCGCTGGTTTGCGGTTCATAGATCGGCCCCGACGAGGCGAACAGGCGCTTTAATTTCGGCGGAGACAAGTTGGCGAGGCCGCCGAAAGGAGGGTGCTCCTGCTGCAACTTCTGCAGCTCGCTCTTGCGGGTTAGAGGCAGTTTGGCCAGAGTTTCGGCATCAATCTGTTTCAGATCGGCGAAGTCGGCCAGCAGCTCTTTGTAGTATGGGGATTGCTCAATGGCCTGATTGATGGTTTCAGCCAGCTGGGCGAACTGTTGCTCTTCTCTTTCCTGAGCGCTGCGGGTTTCCAAAGCGTCGTAGAATTGTGACATGGGGGAACTCCTAAAATACCCCCTCACCCTAGCCCTCTCCCCAAGGAGAGGGGATCGCTGTGTGCCTTCTCCCTAGGGGAGAAGGTGGCCGTAGGCCGGATGAGGGGGCCTTTGTTTTTCAGCTTTTATTTAAATGTGAGTACAAAACTTCCAAAATATCTTCAGTTGCATTGAGAACTTCAATGCCCGCACCCTCCAGAATGTGCGTGCGTTCTTCATCATATGCATGTTGCTCATTCTCATTATGCCCACCGCCATCCAACTCGATGGCCAACGCAGCTTCGCGGCAGTAAAAATCGAGAATATATCCTGCCAGCGGGTGTTGTCTGCGAAATTTGAATCCGCCGAGACGTCGTCCTCTAAGTAATTGCCAGAGCAAAGTTTCTGCGTCTGTTTGTTGTTTCCGCAGTTCTCTGGCAAAAATAAGCAGATTAGATGGAACTGCCAATGAAAATCCCCCTCACCCTAACCCTCTCCCCTGGGGAGAGGGGACTCTTTTAAAGCCAACGCTTACGGCGTTTGTACGACTTGAGATTTTTGAAGGAGCGTCGTTCCTCGCCGCCGCCGAGGTAGAACTGCTTGATGTCTTCGTTGTTCATCAGTTCGTCGCGAGTCCCGTCCATGACGATCTTGCCCGACTCCATGACGTAACCGTAGGTCGCGTGTTTCAGCGCGATGTTGGCGTTCTGCTCAACCAACAGCATGGTGATACCCTGCTCACGGTTGATGGTCTGGATGATGTTGAAAACCTCTTTGACCAGCAGTGGCGAAAGGCCCATAGAGGGTTCGTCCAGCAGCATCAGCTTCGGGCGCGCCATCATCGCCCGGCCGATGGCGAGCATCTGCTGCTCCCCGCCGGAGAGGTAGCCGGCCAGGCCAGTCCGCTCTTTCAACCGTGGGAAGTAGTTGTAGACCATTTCGATGTCGCTGTTGATCTCTTTGTCTTTACGCGTGTAAGCGCCCAGCCGCAGGTTTTCGTGTACAGTCATGTCGCCGATGATGCGGCGGCCTTCCATGACTTGGAAGATTCCCTGGCGGACGATCTGCTCCGGGGCGCTGTTGGCGATGTCTTCGCCCATAAACTGGACGCTGCCGCGGGTGACTTTGCCGTCCTCGGTGCCGAGAAGGCCGGAGATCGCTTTCAAAGTGGTCGATTTGCCGGCACCGTTTGGGCCGAGCAGGGTGACGATCTCCCCCTTCGGTACTTCGAGGCTGACTCCGCGCAGCACCAGGATAACTTCATCGTAGACGACCTCGATGTTATTGAGGGTCAACAAAGGTTCAGCGGCCTCAGATTGTGTTGCAGTGTGACTCACCAGCTTCTCCGGTCGAAATGTTGATCAATGTGTCCCTTCTCCCATTGGGAGAAGGTGCCCGACAGGGCGGATGAGGGGTGGTTGTCGCAGAACCTTTCCCCTCCCCCGGCGCTTTGCGCCACCCTCTCCCCTGGGGAGAGGGTTTTGATTACGCACCTTTTACCAACCCAGCCATTCCGGGCGGCGCGGCACTTCCACGGTGGTTTGTTTGTTCATCTTGAAATCACCACCGTTGAACTCGCTTTTATAGACCGATACCAAGGTGGTCCCGCGATGGTCTTCGCTGGTCCAGGTTGATGGCAGGCAGACGCCTTCGAGACCTTCCGGGACGTAGCTCTGCATGCTTTCCATCGCCTTCTTGATGCCGGGGCCGTTCAACTCGCCGGCTTTGTCAGCCATCTTCATGGCGTCGACCATGAACATGGTCGAGCAGACGCCGCGCACATAGTGCAGGCCACGATACTCGTCAGCACTCTTAGCTGACATGTCGGAGATCGCTTTCATCACCTTATTGTCGCTGGCACCGGCTTTCCACGGGGTGCCACCAACAACCCAGGCTACGCCGTCACCGGCTGCCTGCGCTGCATTGATGCCGTTTTCGTCCCAGCCCCAGATGTTGGCGAGGAACTGAGTTTCGACGCCGACAGTGTCGCAGGATTTAATCAGCGAAATGTTGGAGCCGGAGGTGTTGCCAAGGAAGGCATAGTTAGAACCAGAATCTTTCAGTGTCAGGCACTGGGCTTTGGTGTCGGCTGGTTTCATCGAATAAACGATCGGTTGCATAATTTCGAAACCGAGCTCTTCCGCGTAGGCACCGCAGGCATCTTTCGGGGCGTTCGGGTAAGGGTGGTTGTCGCCCATGTGGGTAAACTTCGGCTTGCCTTCGCCGCCTTTGGCTTTCCAGTCCTCAGCTGCCCATTGGACCAAACCACGGCAGCCGTCGGAGTAGGATGGGCCGTAGAAGAAGTTGTACGGCGCTTTGTTTTTGCTCCGAGGCGATTTGCCTTCCGGGTCGGTCAGGTGACCGGAATAGGATGCCGAGATGTAGGTCACTTTGTCGCGTGCGATGAAACGGACCAGCGCTTCGGTGTCGGCGGTGCCCCAGCCCTGGATGACGATTGGCTTGAGTCCCGACTTCCATTTCTTGTAAGTGGCGACCGCACGGTCCGCCTTATAAGAGTAGTCGACGGTTTCGAACTCGATCTTTTTGCCGTTGACGCCGCCGTTGGCGTTAGCGTAGTTGAGGGCATCAATGACGCCGGGGCCGTAGTGTGCGCCGACGCCGCCGGTTGGGCCGGTGAAGTCGGTCAAGTGGCCGACGGAAACAGTACCGGCTGCCAAGGCAGTGCCAGCGGAAAATGCGGCCATGACCAACATGATGCAGATATTTCTGAACCATCTTTTACTCATCTTTTCCTCCTCGTTTGTTTGTGAACTCTCTAAAACAGTGCTAAGCGGATTTCCATGTCCAATAAATAATCAATATGAGAACGGGTAGAGCTTCCAGTAGGCCTTGATCCGCTGCCAGCGGTGGGCCAGACCTTCCGGCTCGAAAATAAGAAACAGTATGATCGCCAGGCCGATCGCCATCTCCTTGATGTAGGCCAACGACTGCACCAGATCAGGGTAGGAGCCGCTGAACAGGTTGACGCTCCACTCCATCAGCTCCGGCAGCAGCACCATGAAGATGGTGCCGAGGATGGTGCCATAGATCGAGCCGAGACCGCCGATGATGATCATCGCCAGGAACTGGATCGAGAGGATGATGGTGAAGCCCTCGGCAGAGACGAAGCCGAGATAATGGCCGAACAGGGCGCCGCCGATTCCGGCGTAGAGGGCTGACAGGCCGAAAGACATGACCCGGTACCAGGTCAGGTTGATGCCCATGATTTCCGCCGACAGGTAATGATCGCGCACCGCCACCAGTGCCCGTCCGTCACGGGAGCGGATCAGGTTGGAGGTGAAGGTGAAGATCAGCACCACGTAAATCAGCACCACATAGTAGTAGGACTGATCGGTGTCGAAGCTGAAGCCGAAGATGGTCAGGTACTCGGTCATGGCGCCAGCAGATCCGCCGGTGAACCAGCCGGCACGGGCGAAGAAATCTTCCAGGATGAACTGCGAGGCCAAGGTTGCGATCGCCAGGTAAAGCCCTTTAATCCGGCCAGCCGGGATGCCGACCAGCAGACCGACCAGCATGGTCAGAACGCCAGCCAGCGGAATAGCGAAGAAGACCGGGACGCCAAAGGAATTGCTCAGCCAGGCCGAGGCAAAAGCGCCGAAACCGAAGAAAGCGGAGTGGCCGAGGGAAATCTGCCCGGTGAAGCCGACCACCAGGTTCAGGCCGAGCGCAGCGATACCGTAATAGCCGATCTGGATCATCAGGTTCAGCACATAAGGACTACCGACGAAAGGCACCAGAAACAGCAGCGCGATAAAAGCGAGCGTAATGTAGCGCGTCACCGGCGTGGCGAAAATCGTCATATCAGATGCGTAGGTGGTGCGGTAATCGCCGCACGGACGCATGGAACTACCGAGAGACATGGAGCATTAAATCCTTTCGATATCCTTGGTGCCGAACAGGCCGTACGGCTTGATCATCAGGATAATAATCAGGGCATAAAATGGTGCGATCACGTAGAGGTTGCCGATATGTAGCCACTGGCTGTCGGCGAATTCAGCGACGTTCTCCAGTACGCCGATGATCAGCCCGCCGATGACCGAGCCGACGATCGAATCGAGGCCGCCGAGGATGACCACCGGAAAGACCTTGATGCCGAAAAAAGACAGCGCCGAAGAAACACCGTTGACCATGCCGATAACGATGCCGGCCAGTGCCGAGACGACCGCTGAGATTGCCCAGGCAGCGGCGAAGACATGCTTGACCGAGATGCCGAGACTCTGTGCTACCTGCTGGTCGAAAGCGGTCGCGCGCATCGCCAGACCGGTGCGGGAATATTTAAAGAAGTAGTAGAAGGCGACCATGACCAGCACCGAAATGACCATACTGAGGATATAGGCCGACTGCACCTGCATGCCCAAAATGTTGACGCTGGTGGTCTCGAACACCTGCGGGAAGGACTTAGTCTCGTGGCCGAACAGCAGGCCCATCAGCGCCTGGAAGAAGATCGACAGGCCGATGGTGACCATGATCACCGAGATGATCGGTTCACCGATCATCGGCCGCAGTACGATCACCTGCAGGGCGATACCGAAGACCACCATAAAGGCCAGTGTCAGCGGGAAGCCGAACCAGAAGGGCAGCTCGAATTTCATCAACAGCCACCAGCAGGTCCAGGCACCGATCAAGAGGAATTCGCCTTGGGCGAAGTTGACCACCCGGGTTGATTTGTAGATCAGCACGAAGCACATCGCCACCACCCCGTAGAGGGTGCCGACGATCAGGCCGTTGACGACCAGTTGCATGAGCAGTTCAGTGTTCATTTAATATCTCCAGCGTGGTGTTTGCCACGGTTGTTGCGTTTGCTCCCTCTCCCACTGGGAGAGGGTTGGGGTGAGGGGCGACGTTCTGTAAAATCCCCCTCATCCGCCTTCGGCACCTTCTCCCCTGGGGAGAAGGAATTAACTCACCTGCTGTGCAGAGTTTTATTGCAACTCCACCACCCGCAAGTTTGTCTGCACCCTCGAAGTCGTACCATCCTGAAATGTAATGATGGTATCGACCGGGATTTGTGACTCCAGACTGTAAAGCCCCTCTATGATGTCGCTATAGACTTCGCGGATCACGCCGCGGCGGACCTTGCGGGTTCGGGTCAGTTCACCATCGTCGGCGTCGAGCTGCTTGTAGAGCAGCAGGAACTTTTTGATCTGGTGCGCTTCCGGCAGGGTGGCGTTAACTGCTTCGACCTCGCGTTGAATCCGCTCGTAGACTTCATCCTGTGCTGACAGGTTGATGTAGTTGGTGAAGGCGATGCCGCGCTTCTCGGCCCACTTGGCGACGATGTCGAAGCGGATGCAGATCATCGCGGTGAGGAATTCCCGTCCGTGGCCGAGGACAACAACCTCGGCAATAAAGGGCGAAAACTTCAGCTTGTTTTCGATGAACTGCGGCGAGAAACGGTTGCCGCAAGCGGTGACGGCGATATCGCTGATCCGGTCGATGACCACCAGGTGGCCGTTCTCTTTTTTGAAGTAACCGGCGTCGCCGGTCGCCATCCAGCCGTCCTCATCGAGCGATTCTTTGCTCGCTTCCTCGTTTTTGTAATAGCCGCAGAACATTCCCGGGTTACGGGCGATGATCTCGCCAACACCATTTTCATCCGGGTTGTCGATGCGGATATCGCTCTTTTCGAAGGGCACGCCGACGCTGTCGTAATCGACGTCATCGGCGGCGTGGATGGTGTAAGCGCCAGCCAGTTCGGTCTGGCCGTAGATCTGCCGCAGCGGCACACCCATCGAAAGAAAAAACTTGAAGGTATCCGGTCCCAGTGCCGCCCCGCCGGTCGCTGCCGAGCGCAGGCGGCTGAAGCCGAGCCGGTCTTTCAGCGGTTTGAAGATCAGCCAGTAAGCCAGCTTCGACGGTTTTCCGGTTTTCTTGAAGCTGTTGATGGCGCGCTTGATACAGAAATCATAGATTTTGCGTTTGAACGGGGAGGCGTCCATCATCCGCGCCTGCACGTCGGCAGCCAGCGATTCCCAGACCCGCGGCGCCAGCAGCACAAAGTGCGGGCCGATCTCGCGCAGATCGTCCATCTGGGTTTCCGGTTCTTCGACGAAGTTGACGATCAGCCGCACCATCAGCGCCTGACAGACGGCGTAGACCTGCTCCATGATCCAGGGCAGCGGTAGCACCGAGACGTAGTTGTCACCCGGTTGGCGTGAGTCGGCCTGCAGGTAGTAAACGCAGTGGTCGAGCAGAGCACCGGCCTGCAGCATCGCCAGCTTCGGTTTGCTGGTGGTGCCGGAGGTCGGGCAGAGAATGGCGACATCATCGCCTTTGCCGACGGCGATCATCTCGCTGTAGGTGTTTGGTTCTTTTTCGTGCAGCTCAGCTCCCAGCTTCAGCAGTTCTTCCAGCGGCATCAGACGCGGATCATCATACTTGCGCATGCCGCGCGGATCGCTGTAGATGATGTGCTCGACGCAGGGGCACTGCTCGGTGATCTCCAGCACCTTGTCGACCTGCTCTTCATCTTCGGCGAGGATGACCTTCGCACCGGCGTAGTTGATCAGGTAGGCAACCTCGTCGTTGAGCGAATCCTGGTAGATACCGAAGATCATGCCGCCGACGGCGTGGACTGCGATTTCGCCGGCGACCCACTCCGGCCGGTTGTCACCGATAAGTCCGGCGGAATCGCCGCGGCTGAGGCCGAGGGACTGCAGGCCGAGGGCCATATTGCGGACCAGTTCATTGTAATCAGTCCAGGTCAACTGTTTCCAGATGCCGAAGGCTTTTTCGCGTATGGCGATGTCGTTCGGATACTGCTCGGCGTTGTAGGCGAGCAGCTTGGGAAAGGTATCGTAGACGCTAATGTCGGGATGGTGATGTGTCATCAGGCGACCTCTCCTTCACTATCGACGAGGTCGTCATCCTCTTCACCGAGGTAGGCTTTTTTCACCGTCGCGTTGGCCATGATTTCATCCGGTAGTCCGGCGGCGATCTTCTTGCCGAAGTCGAGCACCATCACCCGGTGGGACAGGTCCATGACCACGCCCATGTCGTGTTCAATCATCACCACTGTCATCCCCCACTCTTCGTTGAGGTCGATGATGTAACGGGCCATGTCCTCTTTCTCTTCGTGGTTCATCCCGGCCATCGGCTCGTCGAGCAGGATCAGGTCCGGTTTGAGAGCGACGGCGCGGGCCAGTTCGACCCGCTTGCGCAGACCGTAGGAGAGGGTACCCGCCTGCGCTTTACGGATATGAGCGATCTCGAGAAAGTCGATGATCTCCTCGACCTGGCGGCGATGCTCCAGTTCCTCCTTGCGCGCGCCGGTCAACCAGTAGAGTCCACCGGTGAGGAAGTTGTTCTTCAGCAGGTGATGCCGTCCGACCATGATGTTGTCGAGGACCGACATGTGATTGAACAAGGCCAGGTTCTGAAAGGTCCGGCCGATGCCGAGGTTGCAACGCTGGTTCGGTTTGAGCCGGGTGATTTCTTTCTCGCGGAAACGGATGCTGCCGACCTGGGGGTGGTAGCGGCCGGAGACGCAGTTGAGCATCGAGGTTTTGCCAGCGCCGTTAGGTCCGATAATCGAAAACAATTCCCCTGCTTTGACATCGAAGCTGACTCCCTGCAGGGCTTTGACGCCGCCGAAGGAAAGGGAAATATCGTCAACCTGAAGTAGTGTTTGTGCCGAGGGCATGAATGTTTCGTCCTTCAAAAACAGTGCAGAAAAAGACAGTAGTGTCCAACCTGAGTTTGATCAGGCTAAAAAAGAGCGGCCATAATATCAGCGCATCAGATTCTCATCAAGGGCTTTATAACGCCGTTTTATGGGTTCAATCTATTGTTTGATATAATCAAAAAAGGATTTTTTAAGGCTTTCTCTGCACCTGCCCGATTTGATTAGAGTAGACCGATTATTGTCTTTGGTTTTCGCCTCCGGTTTTTTTAGTATACCCAAGAGTGACGCTTTGTTATGTTGCGCTAATGGAGGATCTGCCCATGGACAAGAACATGTTTGCCAGCGACAACTACAGTGGTGTCTGCCCGGAGGCCTGGCAGGCGATGATGGTTGCGAACGACGGTTACGCCAACTCTTACGGAGATGACATCTGGACGGCAAAGGCCTGCGATGCACTGCGCGATTTTTTCGAGACCGATTGCCAAGTGTTTTTTGCTTTCAACGGCACTGCGGCCAATTCTCTGGCGTTGGCATCACTCTGCCGCTCCTACCACAGCATAATCTGCCACGACATGGCTCACGTTGAAACGGACGAGTGCGGGGCTGTCGAATTCTTCTCCAACGGCACCAAGGTTCTGCTGGTTGGCGGGGATGAGGGCAAGATTGATCCAGCAGCAGTCACCCATACGGTTGAGCGGCGTAGCGATATCCATTACCCCAAACCGAAGGTGCTTTCCATCACCCAGGCGACAGAGTTGGGGACGGTCTACTCGATTGATGAACTGCAGGCTGTTGGCGAACTGGCGAAACATCATCAGCTGAAACTGCATATGGATGGTGCACGGTTCTCTAATGCGCTGGCGACGCTCGGGGTTCCGGCAGCTGAATTGACTTGGAAGGCCGGTGTCGATGTGCTGACGTTTGGCGGGACCAAAAACGGCATGCCGGTTGGCGAAGCGGTCGTCTTTTTCGACAAATCATTGGCCGAGGAGTTCGACTATCGCTGCAAGCAGGCGGGGCAGCTGGCTTCGAAGATGCGTTACCTGGCGGCACCCTGGGTCGGCATGCTGGAGCAGGGGACCTTGCTGAAAAATGCCGCGCACGCCAACAAATGCGCCAAGTTGCTGGCCGAACAGTTGCTCAACGTCGACGGTGTCACACTGATGCACCAGGTGCAGGCCAACGCTGTTTTTGTGCAGATGCCTGAAACTCTGGTCGAGGCGCTCCATGCTGCCGGCTGGCATTTTTATACCTTCATCGGCTCTGGTCATGCGCGTTTTATGTGTTCCTGGCAGAGCAAGGAAGATGATATCCTGCAATTTGGGACCGAACTGAAAAAACTCGCAGCCTCTCTTTAATCAGGCTGTCGCTGAAAAGCAGATAAATGAGAAACTTTACCGACTTCGACACCATCGTCAAAAACATGGGGGATCTGCCCCCCTCACCGATCGTGGCACAGAAAATCCTTGATCTGCTGCGTGACCCCGACCTGAGGATCAAAGATCTCGCCAATGCTGTTTCCCTCGACCCGGCGATCTCCGCGCGTCTGCTGCGGATGGCCAACTCAGCATTTTACGACCAGCAGAAGCAGATCAACTCTGTCGATCGGGCGATCATCGTTATCGGTGAAGATGTCCTGAAAAACCTGGCGATGGAGTGCAGTCTGCGCGGCGCGCACAAAACCTATGGCTTGCTGGAGAGACGGCTGTGGGAGGGCTCAATCGGTAGTGCCGTTGCCTGTCGTATGATCGCAGGCCGGATCACCGATATCGACCCGAGCGAAGCCTATCTTTGTGGTCTGCAGCATCACATCGGCAAAGTGGTGATGGTGAACCGGGATAAGGATCTCTACAAAGAAGTGATGCGTATCGCTGATTCTGGCCTCGGCAGTCTGCGTGATGTCGAGCGCGGCCTGTTTGCCTATTCGCATGAGCTGGTCGGAGCGGCGTTGCTGGATTACTGGGATTATCCGAAGGTGATCGTTAAAGCGACCCTGCACCATCACGAATTTGAAAGCTTGCGTGAAAAAGATCCAGAAGCTTTCACGCTCTGCGCTGTGCTCGCCATGGCGAGTGACTTCTGTCGCTTTTACGGTATCGGCTGCGCTGGCTCTGATGATGAAACCGACCTGTCGATGAACAGAGGGACGCTGGCGTTGGAAGCCAACATGATGGTCGTCGATGAGATGCTCGACAAGTTTTACTCTGAGTTCGTCAAAGAACGTACACTTTTCCTTTCCTGATCATTCCCCGCAACAAATAAAGAAAACGACACCCAGCCGCTGCTGGAACCAGGGCTGTTTTGCCTGTCACGCTCAGTCGGTAGCTCGCTCACGCCTGAGAACAAACTGGCGAATCGGCTTGCAATAAGGGCCGGATGCCGAGAATTATCTCCAACAAAAAAGGCCACTGACCAAAACCTCTTGAAGCGAGGACTGGCAAGTGGCCGGGATTCTGCGTGTCGAAATTGATCTGCGCTAGCTTTGCAGCATCACCAGGGAGTCGAAGCCGATGCGGATGGCTCCCCAATGCTGTCCGTTCAGGATAATTGGCATCGAGAGGTCGCTGAGGATGTCGCCAGTGTCGCGCATGTAGGTTTGCAGCAAGAACTCTTCGCGATTTCTTGCGCTGCGCAGTCCGGTCGGATCGTTGAAAATCCGCTTGTCCCGGCTGTTGAGCAGGTCGACCTGTGGGTCGCCGGTCATCGGTTTAGCGTATTTGCTGTTATGGGTCGGGCCGTAACCGTTACTGTCGACGCAAAGAGCAAAGGCTCCGCCGGCGACCTGCTGCAGGATATGGTCGTAGAGTTGCTTGAAGTTCTGCTCAAAGTGGCGATCGTAGCAGGTGTGATATTTGGCCGGCTCGGTGCCGGGGATCATCTGGTAGTTGGTGTCGAACACGTTGATACCCTGTTGTTGCAGTCTACCGATCTGTTCTGCTGCCTGACGCTGAAATTCCTGTGCAGCCGCCAGGACTTTTTCGAAGGGGCCGCTGCCGGTTTTAAAGCAGGCAACAAGCTGCTGCATTTTTTCCGTGTTCTGCTGCAGATCGCGGGCAACCTGTGTCGATTCCTGCATTTGCTGATGAACGTGATGGCTCAGATCACGGATCTGACCAACATTATCATGCATGGTGGCATTCGCCCCGGTGACCTCCTGCGCAGAGCTATTGATGTCGGTCAGCCGGGTATGGTTCTGTTCGAATTCCTGGATCAGGGCGTCAAAGCTCTGGCAGGAGGATTCGGCAACAGCTGAGGTTTCGTTGGCGTACTGGTTGATGTTGGCCGCTTCTTTGGTCGCGGTTTCGACCATTTCCATGACCGAGTTCAGCTGCATGGCGATCTCTTCGCTCGACTTACTCGCTTGCTCGGCCAGGGTTTTCACTTCTCCGGCGACAACGGAAAAGCCCCGCCCGGCTTCCCCGGCACGGGCGGCTTCGACAGCGGCGTTCAGGGCGAGAAGGCCGGTCTGAAAGGAGATCTCCTGAATCGTCCGGATAATCTTGCTGATATCGCGCGACCGCTCACCCATTTGCTGAATCGTTGAGTCATGATCGCTGATTTGTCTCTGCATCCGGCCGATGTCGCTGCGGAGTTCCTGTAACGATTGATACGAGTTGCGCGCGTTCTCCAGACTGTCAGAAGTTGATGATGAAATCGTCTGGGTGTTGTCGGAGATAGTGTTGATCGAACGGGTTGCTTCGTCACTTGAAAGGAAAATGATATTCGCCAACTCTCCCTGGTTGGCTGCTTTGTCGGCGGAATCATCGACGCTGTTGACAACTTTGGCCGAACTGACGGCAATGCCCATACCCATCCTGCGGATGGTCAGGATGGTTTTACGCAACCGGGAAATGAATTGGTTGTAGCTTTCGGCCAAGTCTGCAAGCTCGTCATGGCTGTTTGCCTGAAGTTCTACCGACAGATCGGCATTGTCGGTTGTCATTTCTTTGAGTTGCCGGTTCAGTTGCCGGATCGGCCTGACGATCATGTAGCGCAAAAACAGGAACGCGATGATCATGGCGACGGCGGAGACCAAGCAAAGCCAGAAGCAAAGCCAGAGCATCCCGCTCGCGGCCTCGACTTCAGCGGCCTGCTGCAGTAGTTCGGTTGCCCCGGCAGGGTTTTCCAGTTTGTTGATATTGCGCCACAGGATAATCCCGATACAGACCTGCAGGACGACGAGGAACAGGAAGTTTCCCCCCAGTTTTTTTGTCAGGCTGTTGAAAAAGCGACTTTCAAGTCCTTGGTAGAGAGCTACGAAAAAATTCATGTCGGCAACCTCAGAAGGAGAGGGTCTAGGTAAAATACTGTTTTATTAAATATTAGCATATATCAATAAAGTTTTGTCAATCAATTTAATTTTCCTGCTAAGTTTGTTTTTCCGTGAGTTAGAGTATGGAGCGGCAGTCTTCTAGAGGGGCCGAAAAAGATGATTTCAGTGGCCTGCAAGCAGCGAGACCTAGCGCTGAAAATGATGTGTGGAACCGCTGGGGAATAATAAACAAACCAAGTTTTGTATCAGCGAAGCAGTTGACGGCGTGTTCCGTCTGCAAAGTTTTGACAAAAAAAGACCTCTCCCTGATACTGGCACGGTTTGCTGTCTTGAAATTTCTTCCGTGAGGGACTGCTGTATGAACACGACTTTCTTTTTTCCTTTTCTGTTGGTATCCATTTTAGTTGCAGCTGCAATGTTTCTTCTGCCTTTCTGGTTTAAGCCGCGCATGGCGAAGTATCTGCAAAAGTACGAAGTCAACGTTGTTTATGCCGTGCTGATTTCTGTCTTTGCAGCGACTCTCTGCCTGATTCCACTGATGGGCTGGCTGGTCTCTGCACTCGACCTGCTGCAAACGACCAACGAGTTTGACCCGGCCGGCAACAGTTTGCACGACTGGTCTTTTACCCTTTACGGTTACCTTTATTCTTTTCGCTGGTCGTTCCTGGTGACAGCGATCATGCTGTTTGCGACGGGGATTTATTTTTGGCGGTTCGGGCAAAAAAAATAGCTTTGGCGAAGGGAACAGGCAGCTGCGTGGCCACATCAGGCCATTCGTGGTCGTTGCCATCTACTGAAAACATTTGACCAATGCGGAGGGTCTTGTTAAGCATAGAGCCTTTGCGGGGGTGCTTTTTGTCCCCCGGTAGAATTGACGCTCAGATTGAAAGAGGTGAATATGATTCGCGCAGCCCACAACAACACTGTAACGGTTAAATATACCGGCAAACTTGCTGACGGAACTATCTTTGATGCCTCCCCCGAAGACAGCCCTTTGCAATTCATCATCGGTAGGGGAGAGGTGATCAAGGGGTTTGAGGCCGCGGTTCTGAATATGGCCCAGGGCGAGGTGAAAACCGTCGTCATCGAGCCAGATCAGGCGTACGGGGCATCCAAGCCCGAACTGATCGAAGAAATTAAACGTGCTGCTCTGCCGGACAATGTCGAACTGGTTGAAGGCAGGCAGCTGGAAGTGACCCAGGGGGATGGCAGCCTGTTGCTGCTCATGATCAACAAGGTTACAGAAGAGACGGTTACTCTCGATGCCAATCACCCATTGGCGGGCAAAACGCTGACATTTGAGATCGAGATGCTCGACGTTAATACCGATCCCCCCAAAGAGCTTCCGCCCCTTTTTAGTGCAGCCCTTGAGGGAGGCCCGTTGCACTAAAGCCGCTTTACAGGGAAGACATCATGGAACAGCCCCGGCATTTATCCGCTGGGGCTGTTTTCGTTTTGGCTCACAGTCCCTTGAGTCATCATATCTTGATGCGGTATGCGCAGGCGTGATAGTTTCACTGCTGTCGCATATGATGTTTTAAGAACTTCACTCTATGCTTTGCGGGAACCGGTATGTGCAAAAAAATCTTCGTCGCTTCGACCGGCCAGAACACTGGCAAGACCACCACCAGCATTTCGCTGCTGCACCTGGCGCGTAAGAAATACCAGCGGATCGGTTTTATCAAGCCGTTCGGGCCGAAGGTGATCAACTACCTGGGGCAGGATGTCGATGTCGATGCGGCGCTGGTGGCGCATGTTTATGACATGGAAGATGACCTGCAGCTGATGTCTCCGGTGGTACTGCACTCGCAGACGACGCGGAAAGTGCTCGATGGCCGGATCAGCGCTGATGGCTACCTGACGCAGATCGAAGAGGCAGTAGCAGCGTTGGAGGAACAGTGTGATTTTCTCATCATCGAGGGCGCGGGTCACTCCGGCGTCGGTTCCGTGGTTGGCCTCGGTAATGCCCATGTCGCTAAAAGACTAAACGCACCGGTGCTGATGGTCTCTGGTGGTGGTGTCGGCAGTGTCATCGATGATATCCATCTCAACTTGTCGACTTTCCGTGAAGCCGGTGCCGAAGTGCGCGCGATCCTGCCGAACAAGCTGCTACAGTCGAAGCGCGAGATGACTCTGCATTATCTCGATCTGGCTTTCCGCGACCTGGGCATTAAAGTGGTTGGTGGCTTCAACTATTCTCCGATCCTCGCCAACCCGACCCTACGCTACCTGGCCTCACTGCTGAAGTTGAAGCTGCACGCTGATCAGGAACAGGGCAGCCGCATTGTCATGAATGTCCAGCTTGGAGCCGCTTCGACCCAGCGAGTGGTTGACAAACTGGCGGAATCGAGCCTGATCATTGTCACCAGCAGCCGCGACGAGGTGATTGTCATGCTGGCGACCCTCTACCACCTGCCTGAGTTCAAAGGAAAGATTGCTGGCCTGCTGATCGCCGGCATATCGCCTGTGGCCGATATCGTTCAGCGGGTGCTCGAGGATGCCGAAGTGCCTTATATGCGCACCACTGAATCCTCGGCGGATGTTTACACAGCCATTCAGGCGGATGTCGCGAAAATTCGCGCCGATGATGACCAGAAGATCGGCCTGGTGCAGCGCCTGGCCGAGAACGACCTCGATTTCGAAACCATCGATTCGCTTTTCTGATCTACTTTTTCATGTTTTAAAGGATTTGTATTTATGGGCTTTTTTTCAAAACTGTTCGGCGGCGGAACCTCTCTTGAGGGGTTGCGCAAAGCCGTTGCGCAAAAACGTTTTGCCGATGCCAGGGTGATGGCAGAAGAACTGTTGGAGCAGGATGATCTGGCCGAAAAGGCCGAGGTCGAGCAGTTGCAGGCTGCGGCCGGTGATGGGTTGGCGCAGCTGAACCTGGATGAAGCGCGTGGCTGTCAGCGTAACGGTGACGCGGAGCAGGCGAGCGAACATTTCGAGCTGGCGTTGCAGCAGGTGTTCAGTTCCGAGCTGAAAAAAGAGATCGAAAAAGCGCAAAAAGAGACGCCGCTGAAGCCGCAGGTTGAAGCCCCGGTGAAAAAGCATTCTGGCGGTTCCTGTGCCAGCTGTGGCCCGCAGGAAATGACCCCCTTGAGTGGTGATGATATCGACCTGCCTGACCTGGAAACTCAGCTTGAGCTGACCCTGGTTTCCTATCCGCCGGAAATTGCCGAGCGCTATCGCCAAAAGGGCAATGCTTTCCTGCAGGCGTTCATGTACTCCCAGTCGGGCGAAGATAAAGGTGCCATCGATTTCTGGAAACAGGTGCCGGATAAAGAGCGTGATGATCTGTACTGGTTCGAACTGGGGGCCTCGCAGGTGCGGGCCGGGCAGCCGAAACAGGGGCGAAAAAGTTTGGAAAAAGCGGTTGAGCTGAATCCGACCATGATCCCGGCGACCGAGATGCTGATTCAGGTCCAGGTTTCCCTCGGCGATGCGAATGCTGCTTTGAAGCGGTTGGAGAAGATGCTGGACGAAGGGCAGCAACCTGATTTCTGTCACGTGCAGATGACTCTGGTGCGCTTGCAGCAAAAGAAACTGCCGCAGGCCCTGGAGCACGCCCGCAATGCGTTGGCAATCGGCGTAGCTGATCCCGGTTTCATGCAGCTGGCCGCGTCGCTGATGGAGCAGTCCGGAGAACTGGACGAGGCGGAAGCGCTGCTGCGCCGCATCCCCGCCGGGAGTAGTTGCGGGGGGAGTGGGATGAACCTGCACCTCGCCGAGTTCCTGCTGCGGCAGAAACGTGAACTGGGAAAAGTCCTCGACACCTTTAATGCGGCCTGTCGCCAGGATCCGCAGAACCCTCGCTGGCAACTGCGTGCGGCACAGACCTACATTGCTCGCAACTGGAAAAAAGAGGGCGTCGATCTGCTGAGCAGGGTGGTCGATGATCCGAATCTCGAGCCACAGCTGCAGCAGGAAGCCAGGGAATGGCTGGCGGCGCAGAAGGGGTAGCTCATGCCGAGCATTGACGATGTGAAAAACTATCTCGCCGGTCATCAGGTTGACGTTTGGGAATATGAACAGCCAACTCCGACCTGTGAAACCGCTGCAGCGGCAGTCGGTTGCACCCCGGCGGAAATCGCCAAAACGTTATTATTTCTTGTTGGTGGCAAACCCGCCGTGGTGGTCACCTGTGGTGATATGAAGGTGAAAAGTTCGCTGCTGAAAAAGGCTGCCGGGCTCTCCGGCAAAGTCAAACTGCCTCAGGCGGAGGACGTGCTCGAATACACTGGTTACGCACCGGGTGGTGTTTGCCCCTTCCTGCTGCGGGCCGATCTGCCGGTTTTGCTTGACACCTCGATGCAACGTTTTGAAAAGGTATATGCGGCTGCCGGCAACGATTACTCAGCAGTGCCGGTCACCTTTGCTCAACTGGAACAACTGACCGGCGGTAAGCCGGTCGAAGTCTGCGATCCGGCCTGAGACGAATCGAACACTTGGAGGAGAAGACAGATGCTCACCCTGTTACGGCAACGCCGCAGCATCCGTAAATTTACGGAGAAAAAAATTGAGGCGGAGAAAGTTGATCAGCTCTGCGAGGCGATCCTCCGAGCTCCGACCTCGCGCAACTTCCAGCC
Organism: Malonomonas rubra DSM 5091; assembly: GCF_900142125.1. Lineage (GTDB taxonomy): Bacteria > Desulfobacterota > Desulfuromonadia > Desulfuromonadales > Geopsychrobacteraceae > Malonomonas > Malonomonas rubra. The sequence goes on along the minus strand of NZ_FQZT01000003.1, from coordinate 301,650 downwards.
CTGCGAATTCGTTTTTGTTGATGAGCCGGGGTTGTTGCAGAAACTGGCCACAGCAAAAGCGCACGGCACCGCCTTTTTGCAATCCGCAACGCTGGCTATCGTCATTGCTGCCGACCCTCAGAAATCAGATGTCTGGGTGGAGGATTGTTCGATTGCGGCCTTCACCGTTCAGCTGGCAGCGGAGGAGCTGGGGCTGAAAAGCTGCTGGGCGCAGCTGCGACTGCGGCCACACAAGGGCGAGGCGAGTGCGTCGGAGTACGTACGCAAGCTGGTCGACCTGCCGGACGGCTTCGAGGCGCCGATGGTGATCGGCATCGGCTACCCGGATGAAGAGAAAGCTGGGCACAGTCGCGAATCACTGCCGGATGTAAAAATCCATCGCAACAGTTATCGAGCAAATTGATTTGACAACTCTTCCAGTGTCTGTCGGTAAATAGCGCAATCTTCGATTGAAAAGCAGCAGAAGATGACACGTTGAAGTGAACCTGGCTGCCGTAGAAACTTCAGCGTTTCCGTCAGGGCAATACGGCAGGCCTACTCGATCGGGTAGCCGTAAATACCGGTGCTGATCGAAGGGAAGGCAATGCTGTCAAGCTTTGCTTCCGTCGCCAAATGCAAACTGTTGCGGTAGCAGCCGGCCAGCAATTCAGCTTCCTTTTTGCCACCACCATGCCAGACGGGACCGACGGTGTGGATAACATGCCTGGCCGGGAGCTGGTAACCCGCGGTCATTTTTGCCTCACCGGTCGGGCAGCCATTCAAGCTTCGGCACTCTTCCAGGAGCCCAGGCCCGGCTGCACGATGAATGGCACCATCGACGCCACCGCCGCCGAGCAATTTGTTGTTGGCGGCATTGACGATGGCCGCGACCTGCAGTGTGGTAATATCTGCCTGAATAATTTCGATTTTCGCGTTCATTTTTATCTCCTGTCGTCATGCCGTCAAGTATAGCTGCCACAGGCAGGTTTGGGGGAGGTGCAAGCTGATAGATGGATTTTCCCGTACTGCATGATTGGTCACTGGCGCCTGCCGAAGCGATCGCGTTACAACGGCAGCTGGCGCAGTGCGTGCTTCTGCAGGATACTTCGCCCCGGCCGATCAAAACCATTGCCGGGGTCGATGTTTCCTGCCGATTGCACGGTCGCCGTTTTCACGCGGCAGTGGTTCTTCTCGGTTTCCCCGGAATGCAGCTGCTGGAGACGGTTACCGCAAGTCTCGACATCGATTTCCCTTACGTCCCCGGATTGCTCTCTTTCCGCGAACTTCCGGTGATTCTGCAGGCGGCGGAAAAGCTTCAACGCAGTCCAGACCTGTTGCTGGTCGATGGCCAGGGCCTGGCTCATCCGCGCCGTTTTGGCCTGGCCTGTCATCTTGGGCTGTGGCTTGATCTGCCGACGATCGGCTGCGGCAAAAGCCGTCTTTACGGTGAACATGATGAGGTGGGGGATGAGAAGGGGGCACAGACGCCGCTGCGTGATAAAGACGGCGAGGAAATTGGCAGCTTGCTGCGTACGCGGAACAAGGTCAAACCGCTCTACATTTCACCCGGGCACAGGGTTTCGCTTGCCAGCGCGACCGAGCTGGCGCTGGCTTGCTGCACTCGCTATCGTTTACCCGAACCGATTCGCGCAGCCCATGCTGCCTGCAACCGGCAGCGTTTGCTGGATGAAGACTCTGCTTAGGGCAGGGTCTGGCTGCGCACGCCGGGACAGCCACAAAAGCGGCGTTGGTGGGCAAAACAGAGGTACTGGTTGGAGAACCGCTCCGTTTGTTTTTCGCACTGCTCTATTTCTTCTTCCGTCAACGGCTGACCGCACAAAGCACAGCTGGGGATTTCCTCGTCCATGACCTCCTCCTGTTTGTTGCTTGTCGAATACGGGAAAAAATTGTAATAGAAAGCAACGTTGAAATTAAAGCTTAAATATTTGTTTGGATTGCTGATGCCTGCGAACAGATTTATTTTACCTGCCCTGCTTCTGTGCCTGCTTGTTTTAACTGCATGTGGCGATCGCCAGCCACAACTGAAAAATCTGCTGAAGTCGGATATCGACATGGTGGTCGATGCCCACCTGCATCGCAGCGAAGAACTGCTGCAGGAATTGACCGGAAAGCTCTACCGGCGCAACCCGGATGAACTGAAAAAGGTTGCCGGGGCGACCATCGAAAGCCGGTTGCAGCAGCTTTTTTCCGCCGATCGAAACGTGCAGTTTGAAGAGCTGGAATACAACCGCGGCGTCGCGGCGATTCTTCCTGCGCTTGAAGTGGATTATGCCGGTGACCGGGTTTTCGCCATTATGGTCGGCCTGACCAGTATGATTCGCAGCGCCTACAACGATCAGCCTGAATTTTTCATGCTTGACAGCCTGGAGCCACAGAAGCTCTACAATTGTGCGCGCAACATCGAGGTGCTGGTCTGGCGGCTGAAGAGCCGTCTCGGTCCTGACGGCCGGCCTCTGTTGCTGACCAACAGTTTGCCGGAAGAGGAGAGTAATTTAAGCTTCGAGAGGCTGTTTGGCAAGCTGATCGCCCATCAGGACTTGCTGGCGCAGGTGTCGGCAGAAAAGTGGAACCGGGTGATCAACCAAGTCGTGCACGGCGCAGCAACAGCTGTTTTTCTGCCGGTCGGGCTGTGATTTGCCTAGCTGCCGACGGTTGAGCAGGTGACCCGGTTGCGGCCCTGTTGCTTTGCCTGGTAGAGGTTGTTGTCGGCGATTTCGATCAGCTCGCTTTTGCTCATACTGGCCTGGCTCGGCAGGACAGTTACAACCCCTAGGCTGACGGTGGCGCTGATTGCCTGGCCGTCGATCAGGCTGGCGATCCCTTCGACCGCCAGGCGTAGATTCTCGGCAAAAGTTTTTGCCCCGGCGGCATTGGTCGAGGGGAGGATGATGGCAAACTCGTCACCACCGAAGCGGGCAACCACATCGCTGTTGCGCACCGCGCCCTTGACCGCTGTTGCGATATTCATCAGCACCAGGTCTCCTGCCGGATGGCCAAAACTGTCGTTGACAGCTTTGAAATTGTCGATATCGAACAGCACCAGAGACAGCGAAGCTTGGTATCTTTTGGCGCGTGCCATTTCGCTCTCGAGGGTTTCTTGGAAGTAGCGGTGGTTGTACAGTCCGGTCAGGGCGTCCTGGTAAACCAGTTCCCGCAGACGGCTGTTGCTTTCCTGCAGCTTCAATACCAGCCGATCGACTTTCTTTTTTGCATCCTGCAATTCCAAGATCATCTGTGCATTGGTCAGGTTCAGCTGTTCAAGTTGCCTGTTCGCATCCTGTAGAAGTTGGGTGTAAGGCTTGATATCGCTCGGATCAAGGTCAAACATGGCGATGAGCTCGCGCCCTTTTTCTGCCACCTGGTCGATCAGTTCCAGAGTGTCGTCAGGGCAGATGTCGAACTGTTCTGCCATCTCATTCTGAATAATGCGCACATTCTGTGAGTCTTCGTTGCTGGTGTAGAGTTCCCCCAGCTTATTGGCAAAATCGAGGATGCGGGTGGACGTTTCGTACTGACTTGGCGCTTCGTTTGGACAGTGGTGATAGCGGATTGGTGTAGTGATCGATTCCGGTAGATTCCAGCTGCTCAACAACGCATTGCCGACCTGCTGATGATCGAAGCCGTACTTCTCCTGTTCCAAAGTTTTCAGATCCTGCTGCATATCTTTATAACTGTCGAGCAGGATGCGGTACTCATCCCCCTTGGTCAGTAGAATCGTCAGGACTCCCAGGTCCTGCAGCAGGCCGGTCAAAAAGAGGTCTTCATCCCGATGTTGGACGCATTTGGCGATCAGCTCCGCGGCCACGGCAGAAATCGCTGACCGCTTCCAGAAATCCTCGATATTGTATCCCGGTCTTTTGCTGCACAGGTCGGAGGATATGACGAACGACAGGGCGATGCTGCGGATGGTGTTGGTTCCGAGAATAGCCATCGCCCGGTTCAGGTTGCTGATCTCGCGTGCGCCGGAGAAAATACCGGAGTTCGCAATTTTGAGCATTTTTGCCGAAAGGGCGGGGTCGAGAGCGATCAGGTCACCCAGTTGAGTAAGGGTGGCATCGTCCTTGTTGACGGTATCGAGAATTTCGACGGCAATTGCCGGTAGCGAAGGAAATTGAATTTCTTTTTTGATTAATTTTTCAATCTTGCGCGGCATCTGGACTGTTCTCTCGGGGCATTGTTTTTGGAACAAACATTAAAAAACTAAAATTATCCATTCAATATATATGGAAAGCCATTGTAGGACAATATTTTTAATGATCGCAGTTTTTTCGTTTGTTGACTGATTCTGTCATTTGGCCAGTCTAATTTCGGCCAAATGACAAGTTGTCCACTCGGGAATTGCAGACCTTTTTCATTGATAGCTCCAAGCTCATTGAAACTATTGAATTTTCGTTTTTTATCCATCTTGGTATGTTGTTTGCTGACTACTGAAGTAGGAATTGAAAACAGAAAAGCCAGAAGAGGTAAGCAATGAACTTGTATCAGACAATCAAGCAAGCGACCAGCAAACTGTTTCATGACGAAGAACCGCAGGTGAGGTTTTCCCGGCGCAGTAAACGTTCCTTTCGCTGGTTGACGATGCAGACCCGCAATTCACGCAATAAGCCGTAAACAAAAAAGGTAGGTCCTTTATTTGTTCCGGCTACCAGTCCGATGGTGATAAACCAAGGGCCACGTCGATCTATGATCACGTGGCCCTTTTTGAATTTCGGTTGAAACCTGTTTTTTCAGTCGTTGTGAGTTTATCTGTTCAGATGTTGTGAATACCCAGACTTATGCAGGTCGTTCAGTTTGTAACCGTTCTCGATCAGGTTGAGCAGCTCGGCCTCAACCTCTTTGGGGGTATTTTCTTTAATTGCACGAATAGCCATTCTGCGTTCTTGATCTTCTTTTTTCACGGTTCTCTCTCCTTTCCTGCGTTTACATTTAATTCTTAATTTTTAGCATAAGTTTTGTGGAAATTCCAGCAACGCTTTTAGTTTGGATAAATGTTTTTAGTTAGAGTGAGCATTGTATGAGAAAAAGATGAAAGAGTTTTTTTCCTTTTCCCGGTTGATTTTATCGGCCGGCAATGCAAGTCTGCAGGGCAAGGTTAGAAAAGTCGGGCCGAAGTGGGCCGATTCAACACAAATCAGGAGATATCATGACTGCAGAAGCAGGAAAAAAAGTCAAAGTTCACTACACCGGTAGCTTCGATGACGGTGAGGTTTTCGATTCCTCCCGCCAGACCGATCCGCTCGAGTTCGAACTCGGCGCAGGGCAGGTGATTCCCGGTTTCGACCAAGCGATTGTCGGCATGGCCGTCGGCGAAACGAAAAAAGTGCGGATTCCTGAGACAGATGCTTATGGCCCCCATAACCCGGAGTTGATGTTCTCCACCGACATGAGTCAGTTTGCAGAAGGTGTAACCCCGGAAGTTGGTCAGCAGTTCCAGGCGGAAACCCCGGATGGCCAGCCGATGTACCTGGTGGTAAAAGAGGTTGATGGCGACAAGGTTGTTATGGATGCCAACCACCCGATGGCGGGGAAAGATCTCAACTTTGAGCTGGAGCTGGTGGAAATTCTCTAAGCAGAGAAGTTCAGGCTGATATTGCAGGCGCGGTTGCAAAATGTGACCGTGCCTGTTTTTGTTTTGGCCTCCGGGTGTGGTATCTTTTCTCGAACTAGAACCGAAGGAGGTTGTGATGAAAATTGATTGGGCTTACTTGAGAAAGGGCTGAACGTCCTGTAAAAATGCTCAAGAGTTTCTTGAGAACGCCAAAGTAGAGACGGATGAAGTGACCGATGCGCGCAAAGAGCGGATCGACGCCGATCAAGCATGGGCAATGATACAGGGTGCGGATTCGATCAGCGTGGCAAAGGGCAAGAAGGTGCAGCGATTCGAGGATGTCGCTGCAGAAAAAGAGATGGTACTTAAAAATGTTATGGGCCCAAGTGGCAACCTGCGGGCACCGACTTACCGTGTTGGCAACGATTATGTCGTCGGGTTCAACCTGGATATGTATCAGGATTGGGTCAAGTAGCGATTTCTGATTAACTTAGCGGGAAGCTGCCCCAACATTGGAGGCAGCTTTTCTTTTGCTTTTTCCAATAAGCACATGAGTACGCAGCGAAAAATCATTCACGTCGATATGGATGCCTTCTACGCTTCGGTTGAGCAGCGGGACAATCCGCAACTGCGTGGCCGGCCGGTAATCGTAGGTGGCGACCCCGGAGGTCGGGGGGTAGTGGCGACCTGCTCCTACGAGGCTCGTCGGTTCGGCATCCACTCCGCCATGTCCTGTGCTCGTGCTTACCGGCTTTGCCCGCAGGCGATTTTTGTCCGCCCGCGTTTTGCAGCCTACCGTGAAGCATCGATGCAGATCCGCGAGATTTTTCATCGCTACACCGATCTGGTCGAACCGCTTTCCCTCGATGAAGCTTATCTCGATGTCAGTGAAAACAAGCCGGGCATAAAATCAGCGACCTGGGTGGCACAGGAGATCCGCCAGTCGATTCGGGACGTCACGAAACTGACCGCATCGGCCGGGGTGTCATACAACAAGTTTCTCGCCAAGCTTGCCTCTGACATGCAGAAGCCCGATGGTTTGACCGTGGTTACGCCGGAGCAGGCGCAGCAGGTAATCGATTCTTTGCCGGTTCGCCGGTTCCACGGGATCGGCCGGGTGACGGAGAAGCGGATGAATAACCTCGGTATTCTGACCGGGGTCGATCTCAAGCAGCGTTCGCGGCAGGAACTGGACCGCCATTTCGGCAAAGCGGGCGGCTACTATTATCACATCGCCCGCGGCATCGACCTGCGCCCGGTGACGCCGAACCGGGTACGCAAATCGATCGGTAAAGAGACGACCCTGAGCGAAGATGTTGCCGATATCGGCCAGATGCTAACCATCCTCGGCGATCTTGCCGAACGGGTTGCTGCGCTGCTGCAGGCGAAAGAAACCAGCGGCCAGACTATCACCCTGAAAGTGAAGTACGCCGATTTCCAGACTGTCACCCGTTCTTATACCCGGGATGAACCGATTTCCGATGCAGTTGAGATGCTGCCGTTGGCTGAAGAGCTGCTGAAAAAGACAGCAGCCGGGCAACGAGCCGTGCGTTTGTTGGGCCTGACCATCTCCCATTTGACGACAGATATCCCGGTCGTTGAGTCGTTGCAGATGGAACTGCCGTTCGAAGAGGGGCTTGCAATCAGCCGAATAGCAGGGCAAGCAGCCAGCAGGATAGCGGCAGCAGAAGACTGAACAAAACCAGTAACAGGTTGACCTTGCCGGATGGCGGGGTGTCGCTGGCAAATTTTCCGTAGAGAATGCCTGCAAGGGTGCCGCAGGCGAAGCCGAACAGGTGGGCCCCGATATCGGTGTTTTCGCCACCGACGCCGAGCAGTGCCAGCAGGCCAAGCGCTGCAGCGACCGGCAGCGGCCAGCGGTGGCGCAGGTTGCCGCGGTATCGCATCATGTTGATGGCGGCGAGCAGGCCGACGGCGGCGAAAACCGCAGTTGACGCGCCGATCGAGCGGTGGCTGGGGGATTGCATTAGGGCGTTAAGCAGGTTGCCGCCTGCACCGCAGAGCAGCAGCAGACTCCAGCCTACTCCGCCGCCCAGTTCACGGCAAAGCCGATTGGCGAAGATGCCGCCGACAACAATATTTCCGGTCAGGTGCACCCCGCCGGAGTGCAGGGTGAGGGCGGTGACCAGCCGCCACCACTGGCCGTCGAGAATTTTCCCGGCATCGGCGTTGCCGAGCCCGTACCAGTCGACAGCTGCATGGCCTAACAATGAGACCTGTTTCTGGGTTAGAATATGGAAAAGGCCGAGGCAGATCAGCACCCAGATGGTGCTGGCGGTATTCTCTTTTTGTTGTGGCAGCTGCGGCAACGGTGGCGGCCAGTTACGGTTCGCCTGTTCGAATGTCCGTAGCTCGTCCAGCGCTTTCTGGTATCGTTCGACTGGAACCTGCAGCTGCCAACCCTGTTGCACGCGGCGAATACGGAAGCGGATACGACGGGACTGCAGCACCAGACTCCAGTTACGCATCTGGCGTTTCGACAGTGGCTGATTCTGTAAGCCGTCGCGCAACTGGGACGGGACGGGAATCCAGTCGAGCTGTTCAACGCTAATTTCTTCCTGATCCATACGGCTATCTTGGCAGAAGCGGCAGGTATGGTCATCAGCTTTTTTTGTTCACTATGACGGTAAAAACATTCGCAATTAAATCAGGTCTCTGGTCGCAGATTCTGCGCGCGCTCGATGAACAGCTTGACCGCCGGGCGGCAAAAGAATTGTTGCTGGAGCTGGAATCAGTGCCTGTCCATCGCAGTCGTGCGGTGCGCAGGCTCGGTTGTTATGTCTCCCGTTTGGGGAAGCCGGTCTGCATCCGCCTGCAATTTGCCCAGGAAGCGGAGCTGCTGGCGGAAACTTTTCTGCACGAAGTTGCTCACGCCTGCGATCATCTTTCCCGCAAAGGGCGGGGGAAGTATTCTCGCGCGCACGGCCCGCAGTGGTGTCGATGGGCGCTAGCCCTGGGGATAGAGCCGCAGGTCACTGGTCGCAGCGAACAACTGGACAGCTTGTATGCTGAGCGCTTGAAGGTTGTTGCCGTCTGCAGCCGATGCGGTTTTGAGCTGCGCCGGTTGCGGCGGTTGAACCGGCGGGGAAAATATCTGCATCGTGAATGTGGTGGACGCTTGAAGCCGGTTTAGAAACTGATATTTTTGCAAGGTAAAATTTTTACAAATCTTTACACATCTAAACATGTAGATATTGATATAATTCCTAAAAATAAAACTTCTACAGGGGATTATTTATGAATATGCGTAGAATTACTTCTTTGACCGCTTTGATCTCGTTCGTCCTGCTGATGCTGACCAGCGTGGTGCTTTACATCGTACCGGCGGGTCGGGTGGCCTACTGGTCCGGCTACCAGCTCTGGGGAATGAGCAAGGTTGAGTGGGGCAACGTCCACATCAACCTCGGTGTCCTTTTCCTGATTTCTATTCTGCTGCACATTTATTACAACTGGACACCGATTGTCACTTACATGAAGAACAAGTCGAAACAGGTCCGGGTTTTTACACCCGAATTCAATGTTTCGCTGCTGGTCACTCTCGTCGTTTTCTGGGGGACACTGGCCGGGATTCCACCGATGAGCTCGGTGATTCATCTGGGCGAAACGATCAGCGAAAAAGCGAACCTGACGTACGGCGAGCCGCCTTATGGACACGCTGAATTATCGCCGTTGGCAGACTTTGCCAAGAAAGTTGATGTTGAGCTGGAAATTGCGCTGGAGTTGCTGCAGAAGGCTGGGATCAAGCTGGATAGCCCGCAGCAGCCGATGCAGGAGATTGCCGATGCCAACGGCCTGTCGCCGCAGGCTATTTACCTGACGATCAAACCGCAGGTCGAGCAGAGTGCAGCTGAGACGATGCCGGAAGAAGCCCTGGGAGGCACTGGCAAGAGAACGCTGGCACAAATCTGTGAAATGTACGGTTTGAACCCGGCGGAGATCATTCAGGGACTGGCGGCGAAAAACATCAGTGCGCAGCTGGACCAGCAGATGAAAGATATCGCTGCTGCCAACGGTATCGATCCACATACACTTTACGCCGAGATTTATCAGCTGCAGAAATAGTGAGAAAAGAGGAGAGGCCGAGTGCCTCTCCTCTTTTTATGGGTAAACCCGGGCAAGAAATTCGGCGACGCAGGCCGGTTTTTCGCTGCCGTCGATTTCGACGGTGATCCGGTAGCAGATTTGCACCCCTTTTTTAACCTCATCGACCTGATCGATGACTGTCCGTGCTCTTAACCTGCTGCCGACTTTGACCGGCGAGGGGAAGCGGACTTTGTTCAGTCCGTAGTTGACCCGGTATTTCATGCCAGGATAGTTCTTCTGGAAAAAGTCAGGATGGTTGCTTTCGGTCAGGAAGGGCAGTAGTGACAGCGTCAGGTAGCCGTGGGCGATGGTGCTGCCGTAAGGCGATTCTTTTTCCGCCCGTTCGGGATCGATGTGAATCCACTGCAGGTCGCCGGTCACCTCGGCAAATTTGTCGATTCGCTGCTGATCGATCTCCAACCAGGGGCCGACATGAATTTCCTGTCCGATTTGAGGCTGCAGATAGTTAAGCAGCTCGGCAATTGCGGCAGTTGTCATCATCAGATTCCTTCCTCGTCGCTCAGCAGCTTGTCCAGTTTTTTCAATTTTTCCCGGATGGCGTCGTCAACCTCTGCTTGTCCAAACATCCAGCAGAGTTGGCCGAGCATTAAACTGACGTCCGCCAGCTCGCTGATCACTGACTGCTTGTCGATTTTACCGCGACGGAAATGTTTCAGTGCGGCAATCAGTTCGGCACATTCCTCAACTGCCTGATCATACTGGGCATCTTCGCCCCATTTTTTGATCGTCGCCTGATAGAGCTGTTCACGTTCCATTCTTTCCTCTTTATCGCTATCTGAAGTCGAAGCACTTTAGCATGCGGCGGCTGGTGTGCGCAGGGAATATTTTCAAAGATCTTTATGAAGGAACTTGATTTTATTGGCTCGCATTAATATACTTTTCTTGTCAACAATGCCGGGGGGATGATTGTGAGGTTATAACAGCTCTATGGGGATGAGTTTACTGATAAGTGTTCTGCTGCTGGGCGGGACCCTGATGCTGTTGTCGGCAGTTGTTCCGGTCGGGCGATTGATTCTGCAGCTTCCGCCGGGTCCGGTTCGTACCTGGTGGCAGGCTCTCTCCATTCTGATCTCCTTTTTCGTTGCCGGGTATGTCAGCTACGCCATTTTGCATTGGGGCGTTTATGAGGGGTTCGTTGACCTGATCGTGCCGTTGATTTTCTTTTTCGGTGCACTCTTTGTGCTGCTGGTCTGTAATCTTTCACTTAATACCGCCAACGATATCAAGCGTATTTTCACCCTTGAATATGAGAGTACAACCGACTCTCTGATGGGAATTTACAATCGCCGTTTTCTGGAGAAACGGCTTCACGAGGAATTCTTTCGTTCCAAGCGCTACGATTTTCCCATGTCACTGCTTATGGTTGATATTGACCGTTTCAAACTGGTGAACGATCGTTTTGGCCACCCCGTAGGTGATATTGTGCTTAAGCGGCTCGCTGAATTGATCGTGACAACGGTGCGGGAATCGGATGTCGTGGCGCGCTACGGTGGCGAGGAGCTGCTGCTGATCCTTCCGCATACCAGGGGGGATAACGCGCACCTGCTGGCGGAACGCTTACGTTTTGCCATTGAAAATACGGTCCTAGTGAAAAAGGGGGAGTCTGACCTGGAAGAGGACCTGCAGGTGACGGTGAGTATCGGTGTGTCAACGCTGGCGCCTGAATTAACCAGTTCCCAGCAATTGCTTAAGCAGGCCGATAAAGCGCTTTACCAGGCGAAAGACCAGGGACGCAACAGGGTGGTGGCGGCTCCTAATATTTTCCTGCCGGAGAAAGAATCCTGATTTTTCTCGTTTTGCAGTGAAAGTAAAAAAGGCTGCCCGGTTCTGGCAGCCTCTTCTCATGTCTATGTATTTTCTAAACCGTGTCCGGTCGTTCTTTCTGCAGGAAAAGGGCAAGTTTTTCTTCCACCAGCGTCAGGTGTTCCATCATTTTATCGCGGGCACGTTCGGGATCACGGTCAGCGATCGCTTCCATGATTTCGCGGTGATGGTTCAGCAGCAATTCAATGTAACCTTCCTTGCTGTAAAATTCGCTCAGAGCAACCATGATGGTGGTCTGGAACAGTGACTGGATGGTATCGAGAACATGCACCTGCAGCGTGTTGTGGGTCGCTGCGGTGATGGTCAGGTGGAATTGCGAATCGATATCGGCATCCCAGCCGCCGGTTTGTGCCTGATCCTCCATGATGGAGTAAAGTTCACGCAAGCGCTCGATTTCAGAATCTTCCGCTCGCTTCGCAGCTAAATATGCCGACCAAGTTTCCAGTCCGATGCGAACTTCGGTGAGTGCGTGCAGCATGCGCGGGTCGCGCCGTTCGACCATGTTGGCCAGCGGGTCGGCCATGGTGACATCTGCGAGAGAGCGGACGTAGGTGCCGCCGCCCTGCCGCGACTCGAGAAAACCCATCGCTTCCAGAACCATGATCGCTTCACGAACCGATGGGCGGCTGACGCCGAGAAAGGATGCGAGTTCACGTTCGGATGGTATGCGCTGGCCCGGCTTCAACTCTCCTCGGGAGATCAGTTCTTTGATCTGATCGACGATCTCTTCAGACAGTTTTTTGGGGCGGATCGGTTTAAACACAGTGGCCATATTCTCCTCCGAGCTTCTTGGTAAGACCTTTTACCATAGCTTCGGGAGAAATAACAAGAAGTGAGAGCGCAAAGAGGACTTTCTTGCTCGAAGAAAGTCCTCTTTTCCGGTCATACCAGTTCAGCTGCAGGAGTTATTTGGGTGTGTTGCTCTGCTGGAAGCGTTTGAACCAAAGCTGGAAATCTTTTTCTTCCCGCTCCATTTCAAAGGCATTGATCAGCCCGCGTGCCAGAGAAACGGCGACGGCGCGGTTGCGCAGGTTGAAGGAGTCACCGACTTTCTTGCAGTGGAACTGCTCCTGATCCAGCCCCAGCTTGTTGTAGAGCGAGTTGAGCCGGCTCTGGACGCCGCGTCGGGAAAGGTAGCGGCGCTGGGCGATCAGGTTGTCGGTGAGGCCGAGAGAGATGTCAAGCAGCGCTTCGTATTCAATGTCGGACAGCGCAGTTAAGCTGTGTCCCGCCCGCCCTTGCACCTTGCGTACTTCCGGCGCGATCCAGCACTGTTCTTCCAACAGCACGGTGCGGATAGCCGAAGCGATACGGTCGCGCGCGCTCGATTTGAGGATGTAGCCATAGACCGTCTCCGGCGGCACCACTTTTGCCAGTGCGCGGACGTACATTTCGTCTTTGAACTGGCTCCAGAAAACGATACGGGCTTCCGGCTGTTTTTCCCACAGGCTGCGGGCAAAATCGATGCCGTTCATCTCCGGCATCTGGATATCGCTGATCACCAGCGGGTTGCTTCGTTCCAAGCCCATCTCCAGCGCCACCTTGCCGTTTGGAGCACGGGTGATCTTCACCTCTTCTTCCCATTCGGCCAGCACCTGCTCGAGAAATTCAAAATCTTTCGGGTTGTCTTCTGCTATCAGAATTTCCAGTGATTCCATCAGGATCTCCAAGAATCAAGTGGTTGGGAGGGCAAGTTCGAAGCGGGTGCCGCTGGAAAAACGGGATGGTTGCCAGCTGACGTCTGCACCGATGGCACGGGCACGTTCGCGGATGTTGTTAAGGCCGCGTCCCCCATCGGAGACTCGGTTGCAATCGAAACCTTTACCGTTGTCTTCAACCGACATCACCAGCAGCTTGTCACGCACCTCCAGGTTGACTTCGTAGCGGCTGGCAGCGGCGTGCTTGAGGACGTTTTGAATCGCTTCCAGGGCGATGCGGTAAATGCTTAGTTTCTGCACGCGGCTCAGGTCAAGGTCACTGCTGCGTGGGTCGATGTAGAGATTGTATTCCGGTAAACCTTCACGGAAACAGTGCTGATCGAGATGGGCCTCGATTGCTGCACCCAGACCAAGAATGTCGAGCGCCTGCGGGTGCAGGTTGTTCATGATGTCACGCAGGTTGGTAATAGCACGGTCGAGGTCCTGTTCAAGGGTTATGACGCTGTGTTCGGTTTGCTGATCGGGAGCTTTCGCCGAAAGGTTCTGCAGACCGCGTAGCACCGAGGAAAGGTCCGCCAGTGATTGATCGTGCAGGTCCATGGCAATCCGCCTGCGTTCCTCTTCAGCACCTTCCAGCAGCTTTTCCGTGCCGACCACCTGAATCAGGCGATTGGTCATCCGGTTGATCGATAATGCCAGCGCGTCCAGTTCGTCATTGATCCGTTTCGGCGCTGGTGGCAACTCCAGATCCCCCGCAGCAATCCGGCCGGCATTGTCCGACAATTTCTGGATCCGTACCATGATTCGGCGACTGAAGTAGGTGGCAATCAGCAAACAGAGCAGGATCGCCAGCACCAGCACGCTGATCGATACCAGCACCGTGTGTTCCATCAGTGTGTTGATGTCCTGGCTGTGCAGGTGGCGCAATTTGTTGCGATGCAGCTGGGTTGTGTTGGAAAGATTGGAGAGCCTGCCCCGGAAATGTGCAAACAATTCTGCAGTCAACTCCGGTTCAACGCTGATTGACGGGTTGAGCTTTTCCACGAGGCGCTGCAACTCGTCAACATCATTGGTCTCTTTCAGGGGGCCGAAAGGTTCAATCCGGTCGACCGCGGATGCCAGTCGGTCGTAAAGATCCGTGACCAGCGCCATGTCTTCCGGTGTCGCCATGCCGGTATGCTGCAGAGTGCGGATCAGCACATGCAGCCGTCGGGCCGCCATGTCGGCTTCAGCAACGGCAACAAAAGTATTGCCGATTTGCTTCGCCTGTTCCCGTTTGCTCGACAGGTCCCAGTAGGTGTAGTGCATGAAGCCGAGCAGCAGTATCAGCAGCAGCAGCACGGTCGCCGGGGCGAGCAGGACTTGTTGTTTAATCGTTATGCGCATTGGCGCAGCCTAACACGATAAGAGACGAAATACACTGTGCAGATACGCAGTCTGCGATTGCCTGTTCAGCCAATAATTATCGCTTTTTACGCCGCAGATGGCGGAACGCGCTGTCAGCCAGTTCGACCACGCCGGAAATTGTTTTGCGGTAGAAGCGGCGAATCGGAACGTCGTTGACGCGTAGCTCGCCATCAACCTGCTGCAACTGAATTTTCTCACCCGCTGACAATCCGTCAAGGGCTTCGGTCGCCTGGGGATCGACGCCGATCAGGAAACGGTACTTTTCTTTTCCGTAGCTGGTGGAGAAAAGCAGAAGAGTCCGCTCTGGTTCACCGCTGCGGTAATCGAATTTTGAGGTTTTTGCCAACAAACGGCCAGTAAACTTCTGGTCTTTGCCAAGCAGCGTTTCGAGGTTGATTTCGCTCGGTTTCAGGTGGCCGAGTTGCTGCAGGCGTTCCGGTTGATAAGGTTCTGCGTTCCTTTGCTGGTAGTGCTGATTCTCTTCCAGCAGGACAACCACGTTGTTGTTGATTGGGCCACCGATCGAGTGAGAAAGAGCGGCTTTGTAGCGGCCTTCGCACAGAAGCTGATGATTTTCGACGATCTGCACCATGCCGGTTGCGCCGAGTGGATGCCCCCGACCTTTCAGCCCGCCGGTCAGGTTGGTTGGGTAGCTGCCGTTTGGTCCGGTCAGGGCAGGGTCGAGAAGTCCTTCGAAAAGTCGCTCGCGCGGGACCACGCCCAGATCGACCAGGTTGATCGGGCCGAAGCCATTGAACGGGTCGTGCATGTTGATGTGGATATTTCCTTCCAGTTGCTGCAGGTTTTCAAGGCCGGCCAGCCCAAGAGCTTGCCGCAGTGCGATCAGGGTGGCCGGAAAGCTTGTGAAGGTCAGGCGGTCGGCAATGGTTGGGATGTCTGTGCCGGAGCCGACTCCGGCTACCCGCACCCGGTTTTCAGCGGCAGTGAGCAGGCAGGCTGCGATGCCGTCCGACATGGGGCAGAAATCGTAATAGCGCAGTGGGTTGTAGTAGAGGTAGTTTTTGCCACTTTCGATATCCGCGAAATATTTTTCCGCCGGAATTTCAAAATTGAAATGAGCGTTTGGGTTCTGCGCAGCAAAATGCTGTGCCCGCTCGGTCCAGCGAGCCGAGTAATCTGTCCACTCTTTTTCATTGAGACCAAATTCAGTCATCAGCGATTGGGCGACCAGTGCACCACAGGCTGGCATGGTCAGGCCGTATTCCGCTTCATCGCGATCGATCACTCCGGCAACGATTTTTGTCGCATCGAGCGTGCTGACGTCGCTCATTTTTTGTACACCGATAGCCAGGACGTGTTCATGCTGGCCGGATGCAACCTCCAGATAGGCCGCTTCGAAAGCGCTGGCACCAGACGATGAGGCGGTGTCAACCAGCAACGATTTCGCTCCGCTGATGCCGAGACGGCCACATACCTTCGCTGCGACGTTGTCGATACCTGAAAATGCAAAGGGATTTTGGCTTCCGACCACTACGCAGCTGATTTTTTCCTTTTCAACAGGGGCGTTGTCGATCAGTGGGGTGAGGGCGTCTACTAATTCCAGAAAACTGAGTTTTTCGCGGTGCTTGCCGTTATACTTGCCGACCGGCAGCATGAAGGAGTCGGCCAGAAAAACCGGGCGAGGCTGGAATGTGCGTTTCATCTTTCCTCCCAAAGGCAAAGGTTCTCTGCATCATAGCGGTGGAGGCTCGTTGCGGTAAAGATAAGGAAGACGATTTAACGAAGGACAAATAAAAACGCCCCAAAGACCTGGAGGGGGGGGAGGTCTTCGGGGCGCGAAACCTCGTAAGAGGTTTCATCTGCAGAGATATATAATACCTGCGGGTAAAAGTGAACTGAAAAATGATTATTTAATTCTCGCTTTGCAATATTCTGAGATTACTCGCCTATTTTCATTTGTCCGGCTTGTGAGTCAGCGGCAGCGTTATGGCGAAGCTACTGCCTTCGCCCGGAACTGAACAGACCATGATTGAGCCGCCGTGGGCCTCGACCAGCCACTTGGCGATGGCCAATCCCAATCCCGAGCCGCCATCGTTGCGGTTGCCAGTTTTGTTGATGCGGTAGAATCTGTCGAAAATATGTTGCTGATGTTCACTGTCGATGCCGATGCCAGTATCCTGGAAAATAATCCGTGCGGTTTCTTCCTGGACTGTCCAGTCGATGGTGACGCTGCCGCCTTCAGGGGTATATTTGATACCATTTGTCAGCAGGTTGAGGAAGACTTGGCGGATGCGGTTGGCATCGGCGAAAAGGCTGACCTGCTTTTCCGGCCCCTTTAAGTTGACGGTAATCTGTTTCGGCTCGGCGATAATGGTGCCGTGAAAATGCAGCTCTTCGAGCAGTCCGTTCAAATTGAGGGCTTCCATTTTCAACGGTATTTCGCCAAGCTCACTTTTCGATAACAGCAGAAGGTCATCGACCAGGTGCCCCATGCGACTGAGTTCTTCCAGGTTGGAGTTGAGGACTTGCTTCAACTCTTCGGCCGTTTTGTCACCGCGCAGAGCAAGTTCCGTTTCTCCGCGCATGATGGTCAAGGGGGTGCGTAGTTCGTGAGTGACATCAGTGGCAAATTGGCGAGAACGCTTCAGGATGCTGGTTATCCGTTCGGTAAAGCCGTTATAGCTGGCGGCCAATTGTTGTATTTCGGCCCCTGCTAAAAAAGGCGGTCTGAACCTTTGTCTCAGGTTCTCTTCGGATGTTTCATCCATCTGTATTGACAAGCGCTGGATCGGTGAAAAAAGGCTGCCAAGGAAAAGCCATTGGGCCAGCGTCAGCAAACAGGCGAAAGAAAGGCCGATGGCCGTCAGGATTAATCCGTATCCGGCTAATTCCGCTTCGAGCTGATCAAGGGGATGGCCAAGCTGCAGGTGATAAAAGGCCTGGTCCTGCTGGATGACTGGAAAGGTCAGCCGGCGGATTTTTTGCTCGTCGATATCGTTCAGAGTTTCAAAGTAGGCCTTGCCTGTCGATGAGTTCTTCTGTGCATTTTCGTCCAGCTGTAGCAGGTGGGATACGGGATGCCGATTGCTGCAGAGGATTTTCCCCTCGGCCGAGTAAAGGGCTATTGCCTGCGCACCTGCCTGGTGGATCGCCAGCCGATTGAAGTCGCTGCAGAACTCGCTCTGAACAGATTCCAGCGGTGCAACTTCGCGGTAACTGCAGGCAAAATTTCGGGCGATAAACAGCAGTTGCCTGTCCAGATTACGGAGCTGCTCCTGCTGATGAGCGTTATAACAAAAAAAACCGCCCACACCCAGGAGCATGGAAAGCAGAACAAAGCTCCAGAGGGTGAGGCGGTTTCTCAGCTTAGTGCCGGTCGGCAATTAATCTGACTCCTTGAGCACGTAACCGACGCCACGTACGGTGTGGATCAGCTTTTTGTCGAAGTCCCGGTCGATCTTCTTACGCAGGTAGTTGACGTACACATCGATAATGTTGGTGAAGGAATCGAAGGTGTAGTCCCAGACGTGCTCGGCAATCATGGTCCGGGTGAGGACCTGGTTCGGGTTGCGCATGAAGTATTCGAGCAGGGCGTACTCTTTAGCAGTGAGATCGATCTCCTTGCTGCTGCGCCAGACTTTGTGCCCAACCGGGTCGAGCCGCAGGTCTGCAAAATAGAGCTCAGCACCACGGTCCTGCGAACCACGGCGGATCAGGGCGCGCACGCGAGCGACCAGTTCGGCAAAGGCGAACGGCTTGGTCAGGTAGTCGTCGCTGCCGATATCGAGGCCAGAAACGATGTCATCGACCGTATCTTTTGCCGTGAGGCAGAGGATCGGTACCGGGATATTCTTTTCCCGGATCTCCCTGATAGCGCTCAAACCGTCTTTTTTCGGCAGCATGACGTCCATCAGGATCAGATCATAGGTGTTGTTTTCCGCCATGTAGACGCCTTCTTCGCCATCGTAGGCAACGTCGACGGCAAATTCTTCTTCTTCCAGACCCCGCTTGATAAAGCTGGCAACCTTCTTTTCGTCTTCAACTACCAGGATGCGCATTGAATTCTCCTTCAGTGCAAGATGTCGAGGTCATGCAGCGCCTCGCGTCTCAATTTTTATCAGATTCTGATCGCTGCCTGAAACAGCTACTATTTTCTTAATATTTCAAGGTGTTGCATCGACTTTGCGTCGATGGCTCTGATTTTTTATAGGGTCTGCTCATGAAAATCAGCCCTAACTTTAACAGAGAGGATTAATAAGTGCAAGCAAGATGATAAATTTTTTTAATTATCTGCTTTTTTTGCTAGAAAAATGTGATAAACTCCTGATTTCAAAAAGGAGTAGCCGTCTCATTGGGCTAAATTTAGGAATAGCCGGAGTTTGCCGATTGTGTCAACTTTTTTCTTGGTTTGCTCCGTTATCAATCTTGTTTGCACTATTCATTAGGTCGTTATGGATAACGAGTGGGTTGTTATAGAAATTGATATGCCGGGTCGCTGGGTCGAGCTTGCAGGCGCGGTCGTCGCGGAATTGGGTGCCGGAGGGACTGTTGTTGAAGAGCGGCAGCTGGACACTTTTGTTGTCCCGGATGAAGATCTCGACCCGGAAAAAAGTTACTGCCTGAAAGTTTACTTTGAAGAGATTGCTAATATTTCTTCGCTTAAGGAAACGATTGAACAGGAGTTGGCAGAGCTGCCGGCATTGCTGGCCGAACAGTTTAATGTGAGTGAGCCGAAGCAGGTTCACATGGAAGATTGGGCAGAGAACTGGAAGCAGAATTTCTCTACCATGCGAATCGGATCGCGCCTGGTGATTCACCCTAGCTGGGAGGATTACCAGACTGAGAACGGAGAAGTAGCCATCGAGATCGACCCCGGTATGGCTTTCGGCACCGGTACGCATGGAACCACCATGCTCTGTCTGAAGACGATTGCTGATCTGCTCGCTGCTGACAACCCTCCAAGCGATATGCTTGATGTTGGCACCGGCTCCGGGATCCTCGCTTTAGGGGCTGCGGCTTTAGGTTGCCCTAAAATCTTGGCGAATGATATCGATCCGTTGGCCTGCCGGGTGGCGACGGAAAATGTGGTCAAAAACGGCTATCAGGATTGCATCGAAATCAGCTCTCAGCCACTGGAAGAACTGCCGGGTGAATATGATCTGCTGGTCGCTAATATCCTGGCTGAAGAGAATATCCGTTTGAAAAATGATTTTCTCGAGCATCTGCGGCCAGGCGGTTGGCTGGTGTTGTCCGGGATTCTGCGAGAGAAAGAAAGCCTGGTGCGACAGGGCTTTGCTGATCTGCCGCTAGAGTCGTACCCGACAGAGTTTCAGGACGAGTGGATTTGTTTGCTCTACCGGCGGAAATAGATGCAGCGATTTTTTGTCGAAGATTTGCCCGGCACAGTGCAGTCACGGGTTGAGCTTCCGGAGGATGTTCTCAGGCATCTGCGCACCGTACTGCGGATCTCGCCCGGTACTGAAGTTGATCTTTTTGACGGCCGTGGCCAGGTTGCGCGGGTGGTGATCCGGGAGGATTTCAGTGCCGAGATCATTTCACGTCACCAGTGTCCGGAACCTGAATGCCGGCTGAAATTGATCCAGGGGCTGCCGAAGGGGGAGAAGCTGGAACTGGTGCTGCAAAAAGGAACCGAGCTGGGCGTCAATCATTTTTTGCCAACACAGATGGAGCGCAGTGTCGGTAAGCTGAAAGGTGAACGCGAACAAAAACGGCTGACCCGCTGGCGGAAAATTGTTCAGGAGGCAGCTCGACAGTCGGGACAGCCACATTTGCCACAGCTGCAGCTCGAACAGAACCTGTTGTCGGCTCTTCATGCGGTTGATGCCGATCTCAAATTAATGTTGTGGGAAGAAAGCCAGCAACCGCTCGGCCAGCTGTTGACAAAAGGCTTGCCGAAAAGCGTTGCCGTTCTTGTTGGACCTGAAGGTGGAATCAGTAAGCAGGAGGCTGAGCAGGCTCGCTCTGCGGGCTATCAGGCCGTCAGTCTGGGGCCGAGAATCTTGCGTACCGAGACCGCTGGACTTGCGATTATGACAATTTTACAATATCTTTATGGTGATTTAGCGAAAGGCTGGGGCAGCGAAGGAGCTGCGGACCAAGGAAAGGATGAGTCATGAGATGCCCTAAATGCGGCTACAACAGTTTTGACTATCTCGACAGTTGCAAAAAGTGCGGTAAGGATCTGGCTGAGCACAAGCAACGTTTCGGGATAGTAAGTGTCCTTTTTCCAGGGCAGATGGCTTCGCCAGGAGCACTTCCGTCTGAAGCAGACGACAGCATTGCTGAAGAAGTGGTCGCTGCTGCGGCCACAGCTGCACCGGAAGCTGTCGCTGAAGAACAGGCCGTCAACGAGGCGGCCGATAGTGCTGAAGACAGTAACGAAGGCGATGATTTCGGCTTTGACTTTATGGGCGATAGCGAAGAAGAGGAAGATCTCTCTTTCGACGAACTGTTTGAAGAGGCTTCTGCCGATGAAGATGTCGAAGAGACTCTACCTTCTCCCGAACAGGAGGGAGGGGCCGCGAGCGGCGATGATTTCAGCTTCGATGTGGATAGTGATAGCGAAGTCGCCGGTGGAGGTGATGAACTGGAAGATGATTTCGGTTTTGATCCCGGTGGAGAAATTGAGGAGCCTATCGAGGACGATCTCTCGTTTGAGCCTGACACCGTTAATTTTGATGATGAAGAAGAGGGCGCAGGGGCCAAGGAGGACCCTAAAGACCCTTTTGAATTACCGGAGTCTTCTCAGGATGAGGAGGCTCCGGAATCGGATTCCATTACAACGCCCCATTCTCTCGATACCGAAACAGAAGTCGCTGACATAGAAGAGGACGATTTTCTGTCGGCTGAGGTGCGTTCTGAAGCGTCATCACTTTCTTTGGACGAATACCTTCAGGATGACGAAGATTCCCTCCAGGGTGATTTTTTCCCACCTCCGCAGCCGGTTGAGGATGCAGCCGTCACTCCTGCAGGTGAAGACGAATTGCTGGAGGGGAATGGAACTGTTGCTCTATCCACACCCCAGACAGAGATGGGTGAGCCTGGGGCAGTTGCCGCTGCGACTGCAGTGTCTGTTGCTGCCATCGGTGCTGTGGCGGGGGAGAGCGAAGAGCCTGAGTCGATCGTTGAAAATGCAGAGGAGGACGTTGATCCCCTGTTGCCAGCAACCGGTACGCGGGTCGTTGCTTTTGCTTGTGATTTAACTTTATTGCTCTTTGTTGCCATCAGCTTCCTGATTGCAGCCGAGGCGGCAATCTCCCCGGCTGGTGGCCTGTTGCCGACATTCGAGAGTTTGCTCGCCCTGTCCATCCCTTATTTTCTTGTGCTGTTCTCTCTCGCATTTGGCTATTTTACGCTGTTTCATTTTCTCGCCGGACAAACTCCAGGGAAGATGCTGGCAGGTTTGCGGGTTGAATCGGCCAATGGCGAATCATTATTGTTTTCGCAGGCCTTCCTTCGCAGTGTCGGTGGCTTGCTGCAGCTGTTACCCTTTGGGCTCGGTTATCTAGCGATTCTCACGAGCGCAGAAAGGCGTGGCTGGAACGATCGACTGGCGGGGACCCGTTTGATTTCACTCAAAGCGATTGCAGAAGACGGGTGACGGTGACGGGAATTTAAACGTTTGAAAAGATAACGGCTCTGCAGATTTATTGCAGAGCCGTTTTTCGTTTACCCGAGACGAAGTTTGATGAAACTGTCGAGATCGGGACATTTGAGGAAATCGTTGTTTTGTAGCTCCCAACCGATCGTCGAGGTCGGTGTCGGGCCGTAGTCGTGACCGGGATAAACTTTCGTCTCCGGGGGGAGTTTTTTCAAACGCAGCAGGCTGGTGTACAAATCGTCTACTTTGCTGCCCGGAAGGTCTGCGCGGCCGCAGCGACTGACGAAGAGAGTGTCGCCGGTGATAATGTTGCGACCGATTTTAAACACCACTGAGCCGGGTGTGTGGCCAGGGGTATGCAGCACGTCAATCTCGCCCGCGCCGAGAGGAATTTTGGCTCCCTCCGCTAGGGGAATGTCGGGATTTTCGACATCAATTGGGCTGGCAGCCAGTTTAATATTGCCCTGCGCCAAAATTTTTGGGTTTCCGGCGACATGATCCTGGTGACCGTGAGTGTTCAGCAGCAGGTTCAAATGGACGCCCAAACGTTCGGCCTCCGCCAGCAGGACTTCTGGACGCATCGAAGGATCGACCGCTGCACCCTGCATGGTTTTGGGGCAGTAGACCAAGTAGGAAAAATTATCCATCTCACTGGCATCCAGCTGGACGATCAATAACTCTTCCACGGCTCAGGAGGCTCCTCTTTGGCGATCAGTTTGATCTCGCCTTCAATGACTTTGAAGCGGTCGCCGGTAGCACGCACCAGCCATTCATCACCGTTTTCCGGTGGCAGGGGGAATTCGCGGTTGCCGAGGTAAACATCTTCACCATCGATCATTCCCCACCAATCGAGGGCACCGGTTTGCCAGACTTTGGTAATCAGGTTAAAAGCCATATCATCTCCGTAAATTCAGTTGTGAGCCTGTCTGTGGGTGTTTATAGTATCAGAGACTTCAGGTCAACAACAACCGGAGGAAATAAATGAAATTCACCAAAATGCACGGCGCCGGCAACGATTATGTTTATATTAATTGTTTCGAAGAGAAGGTCGATGACCCGGTGATTCTTTCCCAACGGGTCAGCAACCGCAACTTCGGTATCGGTTCAGACGGGCTGATTCTGATCATGCCGTCCGACAAAGCCGATGTGCGCATGCGCATGTTCAACCCGGATGGCAGTGAGGGTGAGATGTGTGGCAACGGCATTCGCTGTGTTGCCAAATATGTGTATGATCACGGCCTGGTCAAGAAACTGAACATTGATGTTGAAACCGGCAACGGTGTGTTGGCACTCGATCTGTTCACAGGGGGCTCCGGCTTGGTTGAGCGGGTCAGTGTCAACATGGGGCCGCCAAAACTGATGCGGAGCGAGCTGCCGATGACTGGTCCTGCCAATGAGCAGGCGATCGCCGTCACCCTTCCCTTGGCGCAGGGCGAGGTCGAAGCGACCTGCCTCTCAATGGGTAACCCGCACTGCGTGGTTTTTGTTGATGATGTCGAAAATTGCGCGCTGGAAACCATCGGCCCTTTGCTGGAAAATCATGAGTATTTTCCGAACCGTATCAATGTCGAGTTCGTCCAGGTGGTCAATCGCACGGAAGTGATCCAGCGGACTTGGGAACGGGGTGCCGGAGAAACCCTGGCTTGCGGCACCGGAGCCTCGGCGGTGACGGTGGCCGGGGTGCTGACCGGGCGCACGGAAAGAAAAATCATCAATCATCTGCGTGGGGGGGACCTGCAGATGGAATGGTTGGAAGAGGGCCCGGTGATGATGACCGGCCCGGCGGTCGAGGTTTTTTCCGGCGACTTCAATCCGCGTTAGGATAGCAATATGAAAGCGGTACTTTTCGATCTGGATAATACGCTCTACCCGGCAGAGAAGGATCTCTTCTCGCTGATCGACGTGCGCATTAATCATTACATGCAGACGCAGGTCGGTATCAAGCTGCAGGATGTTGATGGCCTGCGGCGGAAGTATTGGAAAGATTATGGTACGACCTTGCAGGGTTTGATCCGCCACCATGAAGTCGATCCCGAGGACTACCTGAGTTATGTCCATGAGGTCGATGTCGGCAGCCGTTTGTCGGCTGATGATGAACTGCGTTGTAGTATTGAAGCCTTGCCTGTGCCGAGTTACGTGTTCACTAACGGCTCTCGCTGCCATGTCGATCGGGTGGTGGCTGCTCTTGGACTGGATGGGGTGTTTGCCGATATTTTCGATATCCGTATCGCCAACTACCAGCCGAAACCGAACCCCGACCCCTACCTGCAGGTGCTCGGGAAAATCGGCCTGTCGGGTGCGGAGTGCGTGATGGTTGAAGACCAGCCGCAGAACCTGCAAACAGCCAAAGAGTTGGGAATGAAGACGGTACTGGTCGGCGAATACTGCAAAAACGATTATTCTTACGTCGATGCCAAACTGGCCCGACCGGCGCAACTCGGGGCTCTGCTCAACAGCTGGAGTCGTTGATGGGCGCCCCCCCTTTGCTGATCGGTGCCCACGTTTCTATCGCCGGTGGCATCGAAAAAGCGTTCGCGCGCGGTGAAGCCGTCGGCTGCACCGCAATCCAGGTGTTTACCCGCAATGCCAGCCGCTGGCAGGCGAAACCACTGACGGAAAAATCGATTGTCGCTTTTCATGATGCCCGTCAAGAAAGCAATATCGGGTACGTTGCTGCCCACGACAGCTACCTGATCAATCTCGCCAGCCCCGACCCCGAGCTGCGCAATAAATCGATCGCTGCATTTATCGATGAGATGGAGCGTTGCTCGCAGCTTGGTATCGAGGATTTGGTGATGCACCCAGGTGCCCATGTCGGTGCCGGCCCGGAATCGGGTATGAACACGCTGATCGAAAGTTTCCACAGAATTTTTTCTCAGGCTCCTGATGATGTCCGTGTGCTGGTGGAAAACACCGCCGGACAGGGAACCTGTTTGGGCGCCCGCTTTGAAGAACTAGCTGAAATTCTTGATCGTTTGCCGAGTCACAAGCTTGCTATTTGCTTCGATACCTGTCATGCCTTCACCGCCGGTTACGATTTGACCTCCGCCGAGGTCTACGCAGAAACCATGGACCGGTTCGACCGCCTGATCGGTTGCGATAAGATTGCCCTGTTTCACGCCAATGACAGCAAAAAGCCACTCGGTTCGCGGGTCGATCGGCACGATCATGTCGGGCGCGGGTTGATTGGCCCAGATGGCTTCGCCGCCTTGATGCAGGACTGGCGTTTTACAGCCGTGGCAAAGATTATCGAGACACCGCCGGGTGAGGATCATTGTGATGATTTTGCCAATTTGGCGTTTCTGCGCCGTTTGGCAAATGGCGAGGAGGTGTGAAATGCGTGCTGTCGTGCAGCGGGTGACCCGGGCCGGAGTGACCGTTGATGGTGAAAAAATTTCTGCTATCGGTCAAGGCCTGCTGGTTCTGCTCGGAGTCGAACAGGGGGATGATGAAAAGGCAGCCGATTATATCGCTGATAAAGTTGCGAATTTAAGGATTTTCGAGGACGAGGCTGGTAAAATGAACCTGTCGGTCAGTGACATCGGTGGAGAGCTCCTGGTTGTGTCACAATTTACCCTGCTGGCGGATTGCCGCAAGGGGCGACGCCCCGGCTTCAGTCAAGCAGCGTTGCCGGAAATGGCCGAGCCGCTTTGCGATTATTTTGTCGAGCGTTTGCGCAAGCAGGGCCTGCCGGCGCAAACTGGCCGCTTCCGCGCTGAAATGGCGGTCGATCTGGTTAATGACGGGCCGGTCACTATTATGCTTGACAGTCATCGGTTGTTTTAGGGGGAGGTCGCTATGCGTATTTTGTTGCTGCTTTCCATTTTTCTCTGTTTGTCGCTGCCTGTGGCGGCGAAAACTTACTCATGCCGTGACAGTGCCGGGCAGATCCACTTTTCCGACAATCTGCAGGGGCTGCCCGAGGAATGTCTCGGTAAAGAGCAGGTAGTTAAACCGGGTCCGATCGATAACCTGCAATATGTTCCCGCAACAAAGTTGCCAGCACAAGCCGATCGAGACTTCCAGCGTGCGGTTCGCCGGGTCGAGCGTGAAGAGCGTCTGAAATCTGAAACGGCAGCACGGTTTAAGCAAGAGGCGGAAGAGTTACATCGGAATTATCTGCAAATAAAAGATGAGATGAGTCGGGCACGGCGCATCTGGGATAATCGTTCGCGGCAGAAACTGAAGCAGCTGAAAATTGATCTGGCTGATTTGGTGGGAGAGAAAGAGGAGCTTCTGCTGGAAATAGAAGAGCAGAACCTCGCAAGTCAGGATCGCCAAGAAATAGAAGCGATTTTGCAGGACATAAAAAATAAATGAAAAAGGGGCTCCGGTCGGAGCCCCTCATTTTTTACAGAGCTTTTTGCAGCAGCCCTTCAAGCTGGTTCTTCGGCACAGCGCCAACCAGTTGATCGACAATCTGACCATCCTTGAACAGGATCATGGTCGGGATGCCACGGACACCGTACTGGCCCGGGGTCGCCGGATTTTCGTCAACATTGACCTTGCCGATCTTGACTTTACCGTCAAATTCTTCGGCCAGTTGGTCGATGACCGGGGCAATCGCTTTACAGGGCGCGCACCAGGTGGCCCAGAAATCAACCAGAACAGGAACGGAAGACTTCAGGACTTCAGCATCGAAGTTGTCATCAGTGAATTCTACGACTTTATCTCCAGCCATTAGGTTCTCCTTTTTCGGTCTTGGAGGGAACAGAATCGATATTCAAATAAATATATAGAGCTTTCTGAAAATATCAAGAAGCAATCTGGTTTGGCAAGCCTGTTGCTTGACAGTCTGCAGGCTGCTTCATATCATGCGACATTCTTTATTCGGGCTGCATGGTGAAACAGTCAGCTTTAGAGGACAATCATGAATCAAAAAATATCTGCCTCCCGCAGTCAATTACAGGGTTTGCTGGATGAATTCTGCAATCAGCAGGGAGATATGCTGACGCGATTAGCACAGCAAGTGGCCTCTTTATTTGCCGGCGGCGGGCAATTGTTGTTGGCGGGAAATGCGGCCTTTCAACCGGTGGTTCAGTTGCTGGCTGGCCATTTCACCTATCGCCTCGGTTTTGACCGCCCTGCGTTGCCGGCAATTGCTATCGGTAGTGATCCGGTTTTGGCTGCGTTAATGGTCAGCAGCGGAGAGGCCGATCAGCACCTGGTGCGTCACTATCGCTCGCTGACTGGCGGCAAGCAGCTGCTGTTATTGTTCAGCGATGGAGGAAACTCTCCCGCGCTGCAGATTTTACGGGACGAGGTGCTGGAGAATGAGCAGTTGGTCGCACTGGTGTCCGCCACGGGCGCTGCGGATGCTCTCTGCCGTGACGGTATTGAAACTTGCCTGGCCCTGCCAACGGGATCTCGTCCGCGACAGCTTGAATTGGCACTGTTTGCCGGTCAGTTGCTTTGTGAGCTGGTCGAGTCGGAATTGTTCGGGGTTTGAATGTCTGAAGCCAGGGCGTCGTTCGGTTATCCGATTTTTCTCGACCTGCAGGGGAGATTAGCTGTTGTCGTTGGCGCCGGACCAGTCGGGCTCAGAAAAGTCGATGGTCTGTTGCAGGCGGGAGCACAGGTGCGGCTGATCGATCCGCAGGAGCCTGTAAGCTGCATGGATAACCTGGAGTTTCTGGCACGTGAATTCGAAGAATCCGATCTGCAAGGGGCAACGCTGGTTTTCGCCTGCACCGACAAGAAAAATATCAATGCACAGGTTGCGGACGCAGCCAGGAGACAGTCAGTGTTTTGTTGCCGTGCGGATCTGCCGGAGGATGGAGATTTTGCTTTACCGGCTTTGTTTCGTCAAGGAGCACTGACCGTTGCTGTTTCCACGGGGGGCGGCAGCCCGACCCTGGCTGCAGAGATGCGTGATCGGCTGCAGCGTCATGTTCCAGACTGCTGGGGCGTTTCATTAGATCTGATGGCAGCGGTGCGGCGAAAGTGGTTGACGCTTCCGAACGGGGCTCAATATAATCAACAGGTTTTACGTCGTTTCTGGGCGGAGCAGTTGCTGCCGCAGCTGGAACAGAAAAACAGAAATAAAATTAATCAGTTGTTAATTGAAACCTTTGGGAAGGAATTTTCTCTTGAGCAGTTGCAGGTGCAGCTGCCGGAAGGGATGTCATGAGTATTCTTCCGTTATTGTTTAATGCAACCCTTCTGATCTACCTGGTTGCTAGTGTCCTTTACCTGGTCGCCATGATCGGCAAGCAGACGCAGGCCGGAAAAGCCGGGCGCTGGGTTCTGGTTGCCGGTGTCGTGCTACACGCTGCCAGTTTTGGTGTGCGCCATTCGACCGCTGGTGGAACGCCGGTGACCACCTTGCATGAATCATTATCATTCTTTGCCTGGTGTTTGGTGCTGCTTTACCTGCTGCTCGATTTGCGTTTCCGCCTCTCGGTAATGGGGGCTTTTGCTGCGCCCGTGGCTTTTTTGCTGATGGTCGGCAGTGCGTTCAGCCCCGACATGGTGGTGCAGCTCAACCCGATGCTGCGCAGCTGGCTTTTTCCGGTCCACATCGCTTTCGCTTTTTTAGGCAATGCCGCCTTCGCCCTCTCCTTCGGTGCCGGGGTAATGTACCTGATTCAGGACCGGATGCTGAAAAGTAAACGTTTTAACGGGATTTACCAGTTGCTGCCCTCTCTCGATACTCTGGACAAGGTTAACTACACCTGCCTGAGCGTCGGTTTTCCGTTGATGACGCTCGGCATTATTAGTGGCGCAGTCTGGGCCAATACCGTCTGGGGGACTTACTGGAGTTGGGATCCGAAAGAAACCTGGGCGCTGATCACCTGGTTCCTCTACGCCGGACTTTTGCACGGTCGCTTGACTGTCGGCTGGCGTGGTCGCAGGGCTGCAATTTATGCCATTATCGGTTTTATGTTCCTGCTGTTCACTTATCTTGGTGTCAACCTGCTGCTTGGGGGGCAGCACACCTTTGACGCTTTTACTAAACTCTAAACGGAGCTGACTGACAGACCATGAATATTGTTGTAGTGGGACTGAGTCACAAAACGGCTCCAGTCGAAATTCGAGAAAAAGTCGCCTTTGCCCCCACCGAAATGGAAGCACCTTTGCGGAGGATGCTGGCCCTGCCGGCGATTTCCGAAGCAGTCATTGTTTCCACCTGTAACAGGGTTGAACTGTATGCTGCCAGCCGTACGCCGGAGTCGGCGATCATCGAGTTGAAAAAATTTCTGGCCGAGCAGCATCGGCTGCTTGCGGAACAGTTGACACCGCATCTGTATGATTATGAAGGTGAGGACGCCATCCGCCACGTGCTACGGGTTGCTGCCAGCCTTGATTCGATGGTGATTGGCGAGCCACAGATTCTCGGCCAGATCAAAACCGCTTACGGTTACGCCACCGAGTTCAAAACTGCGGGTGTGATCCTCAACCGTTTCCTGCACAAGGCCTTCTCTGTTGCCAAACGGGTGCGTACGGAAACCGCCATCGCCAGCAGTGCCGTCTCGGTCTCCTTTGCCGCAGTCGAACTGGCGCGGAAAATCTTCGATACCCTCGATGATAAAACCGTCATGCTGATCGGCGCCGGTGAGATGTGTGAACTGGCGGCCAAGCATTTTGTCAACAACGGCGTTAAAAAGGTGATGGTCACCAACCGGACTTTCGCCCGTGCCGAAAAGCTGGCGGCCGAGTTTGACGGCGGTATCCCGGTCTCTTTCGAGAACTTCCGCGAGCAGTTGCACCGGGTCGATATCGTCCTTTCCTCGACTGGCGCACCCGATTACGTGCTGGAGTCGAAGAAGGTCAAAGAGATTATCAAGGCGCGTCGTTATAAGCCGATGTTTCTGATCGACATCGCCGTACCGCGCGACATCGACCCTCTGGCCAACAAGCTGGATGGCATCTACCTGTATGATGTCGACGATCTGCAGGGCGTTGTCCAGGCCAATCTGAAAGAGCGGGAAAAAGAAGCGGCCAAGGCGGAGAAGATAATCGACGGTGAGATCGTCCAGTTCCAGAAGTGGATGTCGAGCCTCGAAGTCAAACCGACTATCGTCGGCCTGCGGCGCAAGCTGGATGAAGTGCGCAAGGCTGAAGTTGAGAAGACCTTGTCCAACCTGAACGGGCTGGGCAAGAAAGAGCAGAAAGCGATCGAGGCTATGGCCAACGCGATCGTCAACAAGATCCTGCACCACCCGACAAATATCCTGAAACAATCACAAGAAGGCAGCGGCGGCGATATCTATATCGATGCTGTGCGGACTCTGTTCGATCTGCCGGAAAATACCAACGATCAGCAGGACGTCGCTGAAGAGTTGGACGACAAATAATAAGGAGCTTTTTATGTCCCGTACCCTTCGTATCGGTACCCGCGCAAGCGCCCTCGCACTCTGGCAGGCCAACTGGGTCAAGCAGGAGCTGGAAAAGAAATATCCTGACCTGACCGTCACCTTGACGAAAATCAAAACCCAGGGCGACAAGATCCTCGACGTGCCATTGGCGATGGTCGGTGGCAAAGGGCTGTTCGTCAAAGAGATTCAGGAGGCGATGCTGCGCAACGAGATTGACATCGCCGTGCACTCGATGAAAGACGTGCCGACCTTCTTCCCGGAAGGAACCGGGCTGCGTTGCATCACAGAACGGGAAGATCCGCGCGATATCGCCGTACTGAAAGAAGGCGTCACAAGCTTCAGCGAAATCCGCCAGAACGGTCGCATCGGCACCAGCTCGTTGCGCCGCAAGGCCCAGCTGCTGAACATGCGCCCCGACCTGGAGATGGTCGACATCCGCGGCAACGTGCAGACCCGCATCAGCAAGCTGGAAAGCGATAACCTCGACGCTGTTATTCTGGCAGCTGCCGGGATGCACCGCCTCGGCTTCGGCGATCAGATCGGCGAGTATTTCGAAGCCAAAACCTGTCTGCCGGCGATCGGCCAGGGCGCACTCGGGCTGGAAAGCCGGATCGATGATGATGTCACCAACGAGCTGATCGATTTCTTCAACCACCCGCCGACAGCTTATGCTGTGACCGCCGAGCGTGCCGTGCTCTCAACCCTCGAAGGCGGTTGCCAGGTGCCGATCGCCGCGTTCGGTACCGTCGAGGGTGATCAGCTGGAATTGACTGCTCTAGTTTCAGATGTTGAAGGCAAACAGATGATCAAGAAGACTGTCACCTGCCATGTCGACCAGTCCTATGAGACTGGCGTCGCGTTGGCCAAGCAACTGCTGGAAGAGGGTGCCGGTCCGATTCTCAACGAGGTCTACGGCTGCCAGACATTCGAAGAGAAGGAATAATTTCCTTGGCAAATGGAAAAGTCTATCTGGTCGGGGCCGGGCCGGGTGATCCCGGCCTGTTGACCATCAAGGGCCAGCTCTGCCTGACTCAGGCCGATGTCGTTATCTACGATTATCTGGCCAATCCGCTGCTGCTTGGTTATGCCCCGGAGCATGCCGAGAAGATTTATGTTGGCAAGGTGCGTGGCAATCATCATCTGCCGCAGGAACAGACCAATGCCCTGCTGGCGGAGAAAGCTGCCGAAGGTAAGCAGGTGGTGCGGCTGAAAGGGGGAGACCCCTACATCTTTGGTCGCGGTGGCGAAGAAGCGGCCTACCTGAAAGAGCGAAACATTCCATTCGAGGTGGTGCCCGGTGTCACCGCTGGTTTTGCCGCCGCTGCCTATGCCGGTATTCCCCTGACGCATCGTGATATCACCACTAGCCTGGCGTTGATGACAGGCCATGAGCGTCCCGAACGCAAACTCTCCAGCCTCGATTGGGAAAAACTTGCGACCGGTCTCGGCACGCTGATTTTTTACATGGGCATGACCAATCTGCGCATGATCAGCGAGCAGTTGATCGAGCACGGCCGCTCACCCAAGACACCTGTGGCGGTGGTGCAGTGGGCGACCCTGCCACGCCAGCGGACGCTGGTCGGGACGTTGGAAACTATTGCTGATGACGTTGTCCGCGAGGGCATCGAGCCGCCGGCAGTGATCATTGTTGGTGAAGTGGTCGGCTACCGTGAAAACCTGCGTTGGTACGACAACCTGCCGCTATTTGGTAAACGTTTTCTGATCACTCGTCCACGCGCGCAGGCGACAGAATTTATCTACAAGCTGCAGCAGCAGGGGGCGGAGACAATCTGCATTCCGACCATCGAAATTGCCCCGCCGGACGATTTGCAGCCGCTTGATGACGCGATCAGCAACATTTCTGATTTTGACAGCCTGATTTTGACTTCGGCCAACGGTGTTGAGGCTTTCTTCGCACGCCTGGCGGAGAATAAAAAAGATGTACGCTGTCTGGCCGGAATCCAGCTGATAGCGGTCGGTCCGAAAACCGCAGAGACGATTGAAAAGCACGGGCTGCGTCCCGACCTGGTTCCGGAACGCTATCAGGCCGAAGGCCTGGTGGAAGAACTGCTGGCCGAAGGTGTTGAGGGGAAACGTTTCCTTTATCCGCGGGCAAAAGTTGTGCGACCGGTGCTGAGCGAAGGGTTGAAAAGTGCAGGGGCCGAGGTGGTGGCGCCGGTTGCCTACCAGAATGTGCGGCCGACTGGCAAGGAAGAGATGATTCGGCATCTGCTCAGCGAAAGTGAACTGGATGCAGTCTGTTTTACCTCATCGTCTACTTTCGAGAACCTGCTCAAGATGTTCGGTGATGAATTGAAAGAGCTGAAGGGGCGGGCGGAGTTTTTCTCCATCGGGTCGATCACCACGGAGACCATCCGCAAAAATGGTTTCGAAGTAGCGTTGCAGCCGGAGAAATTTACCATTGACGATTTGGTTGCGGCGATGGTCGAATATTATCAAAAATGATCTTGTTTCCTCTCCCTCCAGGGGAGGGGAAGAAATTAGATAGGAGACAATTTATGTATTTTCCCAGTTACCGTCCTCGTCGTCTGCGTCGTAACGAAAATATCCGCCGTATGGTGCGTGAAACTCACCTGCGTGTCGATGACCTGATCTACCCGATGTTTTCCGCTTTCGGCGAAAACATCAAAAAAGAGATCGTTTCCATGCCCGGTATTTATCAGCAGTCGATCGAGCATATTGTCGCCGAGGCAAAAGAGGTTTACGAGCTCGGTATTCCGGCGGTGATCCTGTTCGGTATCCCGGAAGAGAAAGATGCTGTCGGTTCTGATGCTTATTGCGCAAATGGCATCATCCAGAACACTATCCGGGCGATTAAAAAAGAGGTGCCGAAGCTGACGGTGATCACCGACGTCTGCATGTGTGAGTACACCGACCATGGCCATTGCGGCATCATCAAGGATAACGATGTCGACAACGACTCGACCCTTGAATTGCTGGCAAAAGAGGCTCTCTCCCACGCTCAGGCCGGGGCTGATATCGTTGCTCCCTCCGACATGATGGATGGCCGCATTGCCGCCCTGCGCGACATCCTCGACGAGAACGGCTTTGAGCACATCCCGGTGATGAGTTACGCCGTCAAGTACGCCAGCGCCTACTACGGCCCCTTCCGTGACGCCGCCGAGAGTACCCCGGCTTTCGGTGATCGCCGTACCTACCAAATGGACCCGGCCAACCGCATGGAAGCGCTGCGTGAAGCGAATCAGGATGTCGCCGAAGCGGCCGACTTTCTGATGGTCAAGCCAGCATTGGCGTATCTCGATGTGCTGCGCGAGCTGAAAGATAACTTCGACCTGCCGCTGGTTGCCTACAATGTTTCCGGCGAGTACTCGATGGTCAAAGCCGCCGCTGAAAAGGACTGGATTGACGGTGACCGGGTGATGATGGAGACTCTGCTCGGGATGAAGCGTGCCGGCGCCGATCTGATTATCACCTATCACGCCAAAGAGGCGGCAAAGCTGCTGAACGGCTAAACCTATCTGGTAAAACATCTGCGGAAAAGGGCTCCTCGGTTGAGGGGCCTTTTTCTGTTTTGCTGGCTTTTTTTGCCGGGCTGTTTTACTTTTCGCCGGTAACCTTTTCAACTGTTGGAATTTATGCCCGATTATTTCATTGATACCCTTGAAAACGGAATCCGCCTAGTGACGGTGCCGATGCCGCAGCTGCACGCTGCTGAACTGGTTTGTTATATGGCTGTCGGCGGTCGTAACGAACCGCAGGAGCTTTCCGGCA
Organism: Malonomonas rubra DSM 5091; assembly: GCF_900142125.1. Taxonomy (GTDB): domain Bacteria; phylum Desulfobacterota; class Desulfuromonadia; order Desulfuromonadales; family Geopsychrobacteraceae; genus Malonomonas; species Malonomonas rubra. The sequence continues at coordinate 267,435 of NZ_FQZT01000003.1, read as the reverse complement.
TCTCCCATTTCCTTGAGCATATGATTTTCCGCGGCACTGCTGAATACGCGACGAGTACAGAGCTTGAGCGTGCTTTCGAGGCCATCGGTGGTGCTGTGAATGCTTCGACCGACGCTGAAACCACCTGCTTTCACTCCCGTCTGCATCCTGATTATCTGGGCGAAGGGGTTGCCCTGTTTGCCTCGATGCTAAGGCGGCCGCTGTTTCAGGATATCGATGTCGAGCGGCGTATCATCCTTGAAGAAGCGCGCGAGGATTACAACGAGAAGGGCGTGCAGATCAATCTCGACAACCTGATGGTCAGCATGCTCTGGCCTGATCACCCCCTCGGTGACTCCTTGATCGGTACCCCGGAAACCTTGGCCCGCATCGACCGAAAAGCGCTGGAAAACTATTACCAGCAGTGGTATCTGCCGCAGAACCTGGTGATCTGTGCCTGTGGCCGTGTGGACCGGGAACAGTTTCGGCAAATGGCCGAAGCTGAGTTTGGCGACTGGCCGGTGCGAGAGCAAGCGAAGCCCCTGCCGGCACCGGAGATTGCCAGCGGTGCGCCTGAGTGTTGCTGGGTTGCCGACTCTGATTCGCAGGTGAGTGTTCAGCTGGCTTTCCCTCTGCACGGCCGCAAGGATGAACGGACCTTGCCGTTGCGGGTGCTGCGCAGGGTGCTTTCCTGGGGAGGTGGGGCGCGCCTGCCGCTTCGCTTACGGGAACAACTGGGCCTGACCTACGCGGTCGAGGCAAATTGCTCGATGCTGGACGATACCGGTTACCTCGCTATCGATCTGGCAGTGGCCTCGGAAAACCTGCAAAGGGCCATGGCCGAACTGCTGAACGTGCTGGACGAGTTATGTGAACTGCCAGTGCCGCAGGAGGAGCTGGCAGCCGTTCTCCGCAGCTATAAGTTTGATCTGGATTTCTCTCGAGATCAGACCGAAGCGATGGCGATCCGTTATGGCTGGGGTCTGCAGGCCGACTATTTACGGCCGCTGGATGTCGATTGCCATGAACTGCAGCAGTTGACAGCGGAACGTTTGCAACAAGTTGCCAAAGACGTGTTTCATGGAGAAGGTCTCAAGCTGGTGGTGACCGGACCATGGAATCCGGCGGACAAGCCTGTCGTTGAAAAAATGCTGAACGAATTCTCTGCAAACAAATAAGATTTTACAGCTGTTTTTCTGTTTACCTGTTTGCATTAGCAGCCTCCCTTAGCTAAGCTTTTTCTTTAAGCCGCGGAGTTACTCTCTGCGGCTTTTCCCCGTATTTATTCCTGTTTATTGGTAAAGGAGATGGCGAATGAAAAAGATTTTTGCCGTTTTGGCAACTATGCTGCTGGTAACCAGTCTGTTTGTCGGCAACGCTGCGGCTGAAAAAGTGCTGAAGGTTGGTATTTCCAAGGAACCGGCCAACCTGAATCCGGTGCTGATTCATGGTGTCTACGGTGAATCGATTGCCGGCAATATCTTCGATACGCTGGTCTCTTTCAAAGAAAGTGCAAAGGAAGCGGCTCCTTTGCTGGCGAAAAGCTGGACTATTTCCGCCGACGGCAAAGTTTATACTTTCAAACTGCGTAACGATGTGAAGTTTCATAATGGCGATGCTTTCACTTCCGCTGATGTCAAATACACTCTCGACGAGATTATGAACGAGAAAAACGCCTCGCCGAGCGCACAGTTCTTCAAGCCGATTCAAAAGATCGAAACGCCTGATGCACAGACCATCGTCATTACCCTGGATGCGCCTTACGCGCCTTTCCTGCTTGCTCTTGGCAGCCAGACCTGCGGCATCCTGCCGTCCAGGGCTGCGGCAGCGGTCGGTATGGAAAAGTTCAGCCGGTCACCGATCGGGACTGGCCCGTTCAAGTTTGTCGAGTGGGCACCTGATGACAAGATCGTGCTGGAGAAAAACAAGGATTACTTCATTGCTGAGCCGAAGCTGGATAAAGTTGTTTTCCGGCCCATCCCCAAGCCGGAAACCATGGCAGCCGAGCTGCTTTCCGGTGGCCTCGACCTTGGTGGCGAACTGTTGCCGCAGGATATCGATCGGATGAAGAAGGAGGGGCTGGTTGTGAAGTCGGTTCCCGGTTTAACCTCCCGTTACCTCGGTTTCAACGCCAAACGTAAGCCGTTCTCCGACCTGCGTTTCCGTAAAGCGGTCTACCACGCCGTGCCTTTCGATCAGGCGATCCCCGGTATCTTCCGTGAAGCGGGCGACCGTGCTTACTCCTGGATTCCGGTCGGTGTCCTCGGTGACGATGTCGATTACATGAAGAGCCGCACCCTGCCGTTCGACATGGCCAAGGCGAAGGCGCTGTTCGATGAGCTGAAAAAAGATGGCGTGATGCCGGAGAAGTTCGAGTTCACCATTTACAGCCCACAGGATCCGCAGCGCAAGAAGATTGCCACCGTGGTCAGCACCCAGTTGCGTCAGTTCGGCATTACCGTCAAGGTGGAGACTCCGGAGTGGGCCACCCTGTTCCCGATGCTGAAGCAGGGCCAGTGCGACATGTACGCCATGGGCTGGGGTTCGGTACCTGACCCGGACCGCTGGACCTACAAGATTTTCATCCCCGATTCCAACATGAACTTCTCCCAGTATGACGAGCCGATCGTTACCGAGGCGCTGAAACAGGGCCGCTCCGCCAGCGACCCGGTAAAACGGTCCGAGTACTATAAGACCGCCATGCGCAAAGCTCTGGTTGAGGATTTCATTCACATCCCGGTTGCTTTCCTCAACACCACCAATGTTATGAGCAAAAAAGTGGTTGGTTTTGAACCCTCTCCGGAGAAGTACGTTCACCTGGTGACAGCGAAGCGGAACGTCGACCTGAAATAAGTTTCAATCTGTACTAAATCGATCCGGCGTGGCCTGCCTGCGCCGGATTTTCTTGTACGAGGCTTTCCTTTGCTCAATTACGCGATCCGAAGACTGCTGCTGCTGATCCCCCTGTTGATATTCGTATCGCTGTTCGTTTTTGCCATTCTCAAACTGACGCCGGGCGACCCGGCAACGGCGTTGCTCGGCGATCAGGCAACCGAAGAAGCGATCGCGTTGGCGCGCGCCAAGTACGCGCTGGACGAGCCGCTGCCGGTGCAGTACGTCCATATGATGGCCAACTTTTTCAACGGCGACCTGCAATCGATTTTCCACAAAGACAACGTGCTTTCGGTGGTGCTGCATCGCTTGCCGGCAACGCTGGAGCTGGGTCTGCTGTCGCTGCTGATCGCGGTGATCGTCTCGATCCCGGTCGGTATCATTTCAGCGGTCAAGCGCAACTCTTTTTTCGATTACGCCTCCATGTCGATGGCGATGTTCGGCGTTTCCATCCCGGTTTTTTTCACCGGGATTCTGCTCATTTACCTGTTCGCCGTCATCCTCAAATGGTTGCCCGCGTCCGGCTACGGTGGCCACTTCTGGACAATTGAAGGTTTGCGCCACATGATCCTGCCGGCCTTGTCGCTCTCCTTCGTGCTGATGGCGTCCACCACCCGCTTGACCCGTTCGGCGATGCTCGAAGTGATCCATCAGGATTACATCCGTACCGCGCGCGCCAAGGGGGTGAGCCGCTTCATGGTGGTGATGTTCCACGCCTTCAAGAATGCGCTGATTCCTATTGCCACCAACATCGGCAACCAGGTCGCACGGATGTTCGCCGGGGCCGTTTTGACCGAAACCGTTTTTGCCTGGCCCGGTGTGGGCCGTTTGGCGGTAAACGCTATCTTCCGCCGTGACGAGCCGCTGGTGTTCGGCTGCGTGCTGTTGATGGCGGTGGTTTACGTGGTGATCAACCTGCTGGTCGATCTGCTCTATGGTTTCCTCAACCCGCAAATCAGTTACGACTAGTGAGGACGAGATGCTGCGATTTGTACTGATCTTCAATGTCGTCCTGCTGCTCTGGTTCGTGGGCGAAGCGAAAACCAACACCGATACCATCGTCTCCTATGGCATCTTTCTGCTGCTGACGGTTCTGCTCGGAGTGATGCAGTTGGTAATGTCACGGCGCAGAAAGCAGCGTGAGGACGATATCCGCACTGCCTGGGATCTGATGTGGCGCAAGCTCAGGCGTAACAAATCGGCGATGGCCGGCATGTGGGTGGTCACGGCGCTCTGCTACGTGGCGATCCTGGCTCCTTTCCTGGTGCCGGTCGATCCCTACAATATGGATTGGGGGGCGATGTCTTTAGGCCCGACTGCAGGCCATTGGCTCGGCACCGACGAGATGGGCCGCGATACGCTGGCGCGCACCATTTACGCCACGCGCGTTGCTATGGGTATCGGCCTGCTGGCGGTGGTGCTCAACTCGTTGCTCGGCACCAGCCTCGGCTTGCTGGCCGGTTATTACGGCGGCAAGACCGACAATATCATCATGCGTCTGCTCGAATTCTGGAATTCGATTCCTTTTATCCTGCTGGCAATCGCACTGATGGCGGCGCTCGGCAGCGGTCTGTTTAATCTTGTACTGGTGGTCAGCCTGACTGGTATTCTCGAATTCGCCCGCATCATTCGCGGCGATTCACAGCTGCTGAAAAAAGCCGATTATGTTAATGCCGCGCGGGTGATGGGGATTCCCAACCGGCAGATTCTGCGCCGTCACATTCTGCCGAATTGCCTGGCGCCGATCATCGTCATGGCGACCCTGCGCATCGGTGAAACCATTCTGACCATTGCCGGATTGTCGTTCCTCGGGTTGGGCGTTCAGCCGCCGATGCCGAGTCTCGGCAGCATGCTTGCCAACGGCCAGCAGTTTTTGTACGAAAATATCTACATGTCGATCGTGCCTGGCAGTGTCATCCTGCTGATCGTGCTCGCTTTTAACCTGTTCGGCGATGGTCTGCGCGATGCGCTCGACTCGCGCATTACCCAGTAAAGGGAAGATTTTGAGCAGCGACCTGATACTCGAAGTCAAAGATCTGCAGACGGTTTTCATCACCGAGGAGGGGGTGGTGAAAGGCTGCAACGGCGTCAGTTACAGCCTGAAAAAAGGTGAGACACTCGCGGTGGTCGGCGAATCCGGTTCCGGCAAGTCGGTGACGGCGATGTCGATTCTGCGGCTGATCCCCGAGCCGCCGGGAAAGATTGTCGGCGGACAGATTCTGTTCGACGGGATCGATCTGGTGCAGGCGACGGAAAAGCAGATGCGTAAGATTCGCGGCAACCAGATCGCGATGATTTTTCAGGAACCGATGACATCTCTTAACCCGGTGCTGACTGTCGGTCGGCAGATCGGCGAGTCGCTGCAACTGCATCAGCCAGAACTTGGCAAAGCGGCGACCCGGGCGCGGGTCATCGAGCTGCTGGAGTTGGTCGGTATCCCTTCGGCCGAACAGCGGATCAACGAGTTCCCCCATCAGCTCAGTGGTGGCATGAAGCAGCGGGTGATGATCGCCATGGCGCTCGCCTGCAATCCGCGTGTTTTGATTGCCGACGAGCCGACCAGCGCCCTCGATGTCACCATCCAGGCGCAGATTCTGAATCTGATCCGCAAATTGCAGCAGCAGCTTGGCATGTCGGTCATCATGATCACTCACGACCTGGCGGTCGTGGCGGAAACCGCGGATTCGGTGGCGGTAATGTACGGTGGCCGGATTGTCGAGTACGGCAGCGTCGATGAAATCTTCCATCAGGCCAAGCATCCCTACTTGGAGGGTTTGAAGAGATCGATGCCGCGCCTCGATGTTGAAGAGGAAGAGCTGTACACTATCGAAGGCATGGTGCCGAACCCGCTCAAGCTGCCGTCCGGATGCCCCTTCCGCCCACGCTGTCCGCAGGTGATGGATCGTTGCTGCGAAGAACCGCCTGCGATCTCATTCTCTGAAACTCACTACGCACGCTGCTGGCTTTACGCCGAGGGAGGCACCGATGCCTGAGAGCTGCGTGCTGAAAGTCGAGGATCTGCAGGTCTACTTTCCGGTAAAGAAGGGGGTGCTTAAGCGCACCGTCGGCCATGTTAAAGCGGTCGATGGCGTCAGTTTCGAGCTGCGCCGAGGAGAAACCTTCGGCCTGGTCGGCGAATCGGGTTGTGGCAAAACCACCACCGGTAAAGCGATAGTCCGGCTGGAGCCAAGTTTCGGTGGCAAAATCTTCTGCCAGGGGCGGGAGATCACCCACCTGAGCCCACTCGAGATGCTGCCGCTGCGCTCATGCATGCAGATGATTTTTCAGGACCCTTATTCCTCGCTCAACCCGCGAATGACCATCGCCGATATCATTGCCGAGCCGATCCGTTTTCATCGGCCGGAGGCAGATGTCAGCGCGGAAGTTGTCGAATACATGGAGATGGCCGGGCTGCGCAAAGAGTACCTGCTGCGTTACCCGCACGAGTTCTCCGGAGGTCAGCGCCAACGTATCGGCATCGCCCGCGCACTCGCCTGTAAGCCGCAAATCATTATCGCTGACGAGCCGGTTTCCGCCCTCGATGTTTCCATCCAGTCGCAGATCATCAACCTGATGAAAACTCTGCAGCGCGAACTCGGACTGTCCTACCTGTTCATCGCCCACGATCTGTCGGTTGTCAAACATATCTCTGACCGTGTCGGCGTCATGTATCTCGGCAGTTTGGTGGAGGTTTGCGAGACGGGAGAGTTGTACCGCAAGCCGCTGCACCCTTATACTAAAGCTCTGTTCGCCAGTGTGCCGATCCCCGATCCGCGCAAACGCTCGGAGAAGGTACCGTTGCAGGGGGAAATACCGTCTCCGCTCAACGCGCCGCCCGGCTGTAAGTTTCAAACCCGCTGCCCGCATGCAACAGATCGTTGCCGCAGCGAGGCCCCAAAACTCGAGTGCGCAGGGGAAGAGCATCAGGTTGCCTGCCATTACTGGCGGGATATTCAGGAGTAGTGGGGGATTTATGCGACCATTGATCGGGATTACCACCGGTGCCGCAAAAATTAAAACGCGCACCTATAATAAAGCGACCAACTATTACGGGAACTCACTTGAGTTGGCAGGAGCTTTGCCCATTCTGCTGCCGATATTCGATAACCAGAGTTTAGCTAAAGATTTGGTTGCCCGGCTTGATGGCATCATTATTTCCGGTGGCGATGATGATATCGATCCGGCGAACTATGGTGAGTCGATCTGTAAAGCGCTCTGTCAGATTAATCCCGAGCGGGATGAGTGGGAGTTTTCTCTATACCGGCACTTCAAGGCAGCAGGCAAACCGATTCTCGGTATCTGCCGCGGTTGCCAGGTGATCAACGTGGCGGAAGGGGGGAGTCTTTACCAAAGCGTGTGCGACCAGATTGAGGGCTGCTGTAATCACTATACAGCAACCACGTTGATGTGCGAATTGCATCACCTCATCAATATCGCGCCGGAGAGCAAGCTGTTCGAGATTTTCCAGCTGGAAAAACTGGAGATCAATTCTTTCCACAACCAGGCGGTCAGAAGGGTGGCTCCCGGTTTCCGTGCCTCGGCCTACTCGGACGATGGTGTCATCGAGGCGATTGAGTCGGAAACTGCTCCCTTTATTATCGGTATCCAAGCCCACCCGGAAGCCTTGACCAAGCGTTTCCCGCACTACGTTCGCTTGTTCGAAACCTTTGTTGCTGCTGCCAGAGACAGAATGGGAACTAGCTGATCCTGATCGTCTTGTAAAGGAAGTTTTTGAAGCGGAAAAACAGCTTGCGCCCTTCGGCTGAGGTGTCGGCTGGGTCGCAGGCGCGCAACTGCCGGGCCAGTTTTGGCATGCTGCTCGCCCCTTTGCTTCGGGCGTCCTCGATGATTTTCAACACCACTTCCCGGGTGATCTCTTTGTTTGTATAGGGCTGGTAGATCGCCTGCCAGAAATCCTGCTTTTCGCGCTCTATTTTCTCGACGATTTCATCACCAAGCTGTTTTTCCAGTGCCTGCTTGCTGCCTTGTGGCTGGCTGCTGTGTGGCTGCAGAGCTTGCTCGATGTCTTCCAGTTGGATAAAACGGCCGCCACGGAAAAGCATTGCTCGCAGCAGGATGCTGCGCAATTCGCGCATGTTCCCGGTGTAGTGGTGCTGTGACAGGCACTGCTTGGCGTCGGGGGTGAGGATCGGGGCGTCTTCGCTGGTTTGCTCCGGTTGCCGGTAGACCTGAAACAACCGGCCCAAAAAGTGGACCGCAAGGTCGGGGATGTCTTCGCGCCGCTGGTTGAGCGATGGTACTTCGATGATCAATTCCGACAGGCGATGGTAAAGGTCTTCGCGGAATTTGCCTGCGGCGATCAGTTGACGCAGGTCGCGATTGGTTCCGGCGACCAGCAGCGCCTGTGAGTGGCGAGTGATGTTTTCGCCGAGACGGACGAATTCGCCGCTGTCGAGGAAGCGAAGCAACTGGACCTGGGTCTTTGGATCGGCGTCACCGATCTCGTCGAGGAAGACCACGCCGCCATTCGCTTCTTCCAGAATGCCGCGACGGTCTGCTGATGCCCCGGTAAAGGCACCTCTTTTGTGGCCGAACAGCTCGGAGTAGGTCAGCTCACCGCTATAGGCAGCGATGTTGGTTTTTTTCAGCGGCAACGAGCCCTGGCCCGGCAGCAGCTCCCGATAGATGCGGTTGAGCTGGGTGAAAAGGTTGTTGAACAGGAACTCCTTGCCAGCGCCGGTTTCGCCGGTCAGCAGGATCGAGGGCAGGCCGAGCGACTCCCCTTTTTCGTGGATGTCAGACTGCTTCCACATGGCCAGCCGCTGACAAAGGGGCGGGGTGATGCGCTGGATGGTTTCAATGATTGACTGGGCTTTCGCCGAGTTGCCGATAATGTTGCCGAGGCGGTAGGAGGAGATGCTCGGGTCTTTGTAATCGACATCCTGCCGCAGGCGGTCGATTTCCCCGGTCAGCTGCTCGACTTTTTGCAGAATCGCCAGGTGGTGGCCGATCATTCGCTCGATGATCAGCAGGATCCGTCGGTGCTCACCGGTAAAGTAGTAGGGCCGCAGGCTGTCGAGGCAGATAACAGCCAGCACCTCTTCATCGTAAATCACCGGAACGGCAATTTCGCTGCGGATTGCCTCTGTGACCTGCAGGTAATAGCCGTTGTTCGCGTTCAGTTCGTGTGTGTCGGAAATGATGGCCGGCTTTCCGGACGCGGCCACCGAGCCGGTCAGGCTGCGCTGACCTTCCGGAAGTTCTTCCCCACCCACGCGGATTGGCGGAATGTATTTTTTTAACCAGTCCTTGTTTTTCGCGCCGATTAGGTTGCCCTGTTCGTCATCGACCAGCAGCCAGCGTTCGCCCTGTTTCTTACGCACCAGGGCAATGCTGCCGGTGTCGGCACCGATCAACTGGGTCGCTTTTGATAGCACCCGGCGCAGAAATGGCTGTAGCCCGTCGCTCGATTGCTGCAGCAGGTCGCCGATCTCGGAAAGAATCTGCACCTCGAGGTGTTCGTCGCCGATCTCCTGGACAACGCGCTGTGCCATCTCGGCGTGAGATTCGAGCAATGCTTTCTCGAAGGGGGTAAACTGATAGGTCTCTTTGGTGTAGTAGTTGACCAGGCAGATCAGGCGGCGGCTGCGTTGGTCGAAACGTGGCACCATGTAAATCGATTTCAGCCCCAGCTCTTCAGTCAGGAATTGCTTCTGCAGGGTTTCCGTTTCCAGGTCCGCGATGTAGAGAGGGGAGAGCAGATTGTCATCGACAATCACTCCCGCCCGGTCGATAAAGCGTGAGATTAACGATTGGCCGGGGCTTAAATTTATCTGGCGATCCTGTTTGTAAAGCTTGCCAGCTTCAGTTTCTTTTGAGTATGCGGCGAGGATCTGCAATGTGCGTTCGCCGTCTTCCCCTGCGGTCGTCGGAATCAGCACAGAGGCCAGCGCCACCTGTTCGACCAGTTGGGCCGCTGATTTGACCATGAAGAGTGCAGCTTCTCGTTTTTTCGCTTCATCGACCCGGCGTGCCAGCTGCAGCTGCTGGTGATACTTCCGCGCCCGGTCGAGGGTGGGGGTGGCAATGGTGAGCAGTTGCCTGATCTGCTGTAGGCTGCTTTCGCTGGGAAAGTGCATTGGCCGACTGCGGTCAAGACAGAGCACGCCGATGGCACGGTTGCGGTGGATCAGCGGCATCAGGTAGCTTGCTCCGGCACGGCGGCCGCTTGTGATCGGCAGGTCGTCTGGGTGCAGGCTCAGATCATCGACCGCTAAATCTTCCTTGCTCTGGTATGCCTGGACAACGAGGTAGTTGCTGTCGTTGATTGGAAAGGATTTTTCCCGTACCCGTCCCACTTCGCCACCGGCAGCAGCGACGCAGCTCAGGGCGCCGTGCGTCAGGTCTTCAAGATAGATGCGGTATCGGCCCTCGGTCAGCAGCTGCACCACTTCGATCAGCTTGTGCAGAATTTCCTCAAGATTTTCTTTGCCGAAACGGTCGATCTGGCTGATGAGCTGTTCAACCTGCGACGAGGTATCGTTTAGCATACTTTGCCCCATTGAGAGTAAGTAGTTTTTTTACTCGGCTGAGTTTATCTGCGTGTTTTGTTGCTGTCAATCTTTGAGAAACATTGCCTTTTGGGCTGACAAATATTTGAAATTTGTTAACATTTAAGCCTGTCTGTTAGTTTTGCTCGGAGGTTTCTGATGCGTTACGTGTTTGGGCTTTTGCTGGTTTTGTTTTTTGCTGCAACGCTATCGGCGGCACAGTCTATCGGAACGGTGAAGACACTGACAGGTTCGGCTTTTGTTGAACGTCAGGGGGAGGTGGTTGAGCTGGAAGTCGGCGCCCCGCTTCAGGTCGCTGACAGGGTGGTGACACGTGCCGATGGCAGCCTCGGGCTGATTCTGCAGGACGATACGACTGTCTCGCTCGGGCCGGACAGTGAACTGCTTTTGCGGGCCTTTGTTTTTGAGCCGAAGCAGAATCGTTTTTCCATGATCCTGAAAATGCTGAAAGGGACGTTCCTTTATGTTTCCGGGGTTATCGGCAAATTGGCGCCCGATTCGATCGAACTGGAGACGCCAGACTCGACTATTGCTGTACGTGGTACCCGGGTTCTCATCAAGGTGAGCAACTGATTCTCAAATATTCTTACTGCTGCTGGAGGTGAGTTATGGGGGCTGCCCCGTTGGTTTTGTTTGCTGTGTTTGTTGCCGGAATTCTGCTCGATTCCGGTCAGCAGAGCGAAGTTGTGCTTTTGCCTGATGCTGATGGCTCGGTTGGTAAAGTGGAGGTGGTGACGGAAAAAGGAGTGGCACTGCTTGAGGAGGCAGGACAAATGACTGTCGTCAGCGGTGCCTCGGCACCCTCGGCACCCGTTATTGTCAGTCGCGAAGACATTGAGCAGAAATATGCACAGGTTCTGGCTGTCGAGCCGGAAGCACCCGCCCGCTTTTTACTTTACTTTGAACAGGGCTCAACCAATTTGACATCAGCTTCCGAGGGGCTTTTAACGCAGATTGTAAATGAAGTCGCCGAGCGAAACGCGAACTCTCTCGGTATTTATGGTCATAGTGACCGCACCGGTTCTGATGAGTACAATCTGCGCTTGTCGTTGCAGCGGGCGGAGGCCGTTCGTGACCTGTTGCAGGAGCGCGGGGTCGACGTGAAGGCGATCGATCTCGATTCTCATGGTGAAGGCAACCCGTTGATACCAACTGCTGATGGTGTTGCCGAGCCGCGTAATCGCCGGGTCGAGGTGATCGTTCGCTAGTATGAGCCTGTTCGTATGAGCCTGCGTCGACAGAAAAAAGCCGCTTTCCGCCTCAGTCCTTTAGCGGAGGCACGCTCCGGCGTGTTGGCGTGTGGTCTGTTGATCACCCTGGCAGCTGTTGTTCTCCTTTTTTATCCCCCGCAACTTCTTCGTTTCTTCGATTTCCGCATCTACGATCTTATGCTTTCCGGCCAACCGGAACAGTCGTTGTCACAGCAACCGGTCGTCGTTGGGATTGATGAACAGAGTTTGGCGCGTTATGGCCAGTGGCCGTGGCCGCGTTACCGATTGGCAAAGCTTCTGGATGAATTGCAGCAGCATGGAGTGGCTGCGGTCGGGGTCGACCTTCTGATGCCGGAAGAAGACCGCACCTCTCTCGATTTGATTCTGCGCGAGCGCAGGCGTGATTTAGGGGAAGATTGCGGTCTGCTCCCTGCTCTGCAGGAAAGGGAGAGTAACGATCTCTTGCTGGCCAGGGTCTTGGCTGCGACGTCTTCCGTTCTCGGTTTCAAGTTTCTTTCCCATGCTGACGCGGAGCCTGTCGACGTATTGCCACCTGCTTTGCCCGGTGTTGTCATTCGCAATGAAAGAGGGGAAATGCCCTGGCGCGAGCCACAAGGGGTTCTGGGCAGCCTTGAGGTGTTGCAGTCGGCTGCAGCGGCGTCAGGTTTTGTTAATGCTGCCTCCGATCGCGATGGGGTCGTGCGGCGGATGCCCCTGTTGCAGGGCTTTGCCGGGCGCTATTATCCGAGCCTGGCCTTGGCGACTGTGCTTCAGGCCGTTGGCGGCGGGCAGCTGCATTTCGATGTCTGGCAGCAGGAGGCCGCTCTGGAATTTGCCGGGCGCACAGTCCCTCTTGATCAGGGCGGTAATATGTTGCTTGGGTACTCGGGGGCCGGTGGTTACCGCTATGTTTCTGCTGCCGAATTGCTTGAAGGTACGTTGCCTGATGGTGAGCTGCAGGGGGCAGTGGTCTTTGTTGGTGCCGTTGCTGAAGGATTGGGGGATCGCCACGTTACTCCGCTCCAGCGCAACTTTCCCGGAGTTGAGATTCATGCTGTGATTGCATCAAACCTGCTTAATTCAAGTTGGTATTCGCACCCGGTCTGGGCACGTGGGGCCGAATTCTGGACAGTGCTGTTGTTTGGTTTCTGCTCAGCCTGGTTGCTCAGCCGTTTCCGTTTGACTGTGCCACTTGTTCTGTCGGCCGTCGTTGCGGGCCTGTTTTTCTGGGGCTCGATGATGCTGTTTCGCTCCGGTCATTATTTTGTTTCGCCGACGATGCCTGTTTTAGTACTTTTGCTTAACGCTGGTCTGCTCGGATTGGTGCGCTATGGCATTGCTGCAAAAAACCTGCGGAAACGCAGCAGGTCGTTACTGAAAGCGCAGGATGCAACTATCGTCAGCCTGATCACGCTGGCAGAGACCCGGGACAGCGATACCGGTGCCCACATCCTGCGGACTCAACGTTTTGTCCGCGAGCTGGCAGAGCAGTTGCGTACAGACTCCAGTTATGCGTCAGAGATCAGTGAGGAAGATGCCGAAATGATGTTTCAGTCGGCACCGTTGCACGATATTGGTAAGGTCGGTATTCCTGACCGGATTTTGTTGAAAAGCGGCACCTTGACCGACGAAGAGATCGTTGTGATGCGGGAGCATCCGCAGCTTGGTGCCATGGCGTTGGGGTGCACGGCTGATGCGTTGGAGTTACCGGAGGATTCGGCTTATTTGCATTACGCACGACAGATGGCGGAGACGCATCATGAGCGTTGGGATGGTTCCGGTTATCCGAAGGGGCTCAAAGGGGAGGAGATACCGCTTGCGGGCCGCTTGATGGCGCTGGCTGATGTCTATGATGCGCTGGTCAGCGAGCGCAGCTATAAAGAAGCGATGACCCATTTGCAGGCACGGGAATATATCCTGAGCAAGAGTGGTGAGCTTTTCGACCCGGAGATTGTTCGAGCCTTTCTGTCCAGCGAAGAACGCTTCGCTGCGATCAGCAATGAATACCGTAATATTGAGCTTTGAGGGGAAATAAGGGCGATTTTTTCCCTTTTAGATAGTTTTCGGACTCCATGATTGGCGCTTTTATTCATGATTGTTTTCAAATCTCTTGCTGTTAAATCGGCTTTCTGCCATTTGATTTGTCATCCAAAATGAGAAGACTGGGATTTTTCCTTTTCAATAGCCCCCTTTTTTCAGTCGGTTAAAAAGTCCTGCTAGTTAAATTCACCTATTTTGCTAATCTTGCCCTTCTGTTTTTCTAATGAGGTTTCGGCTGGCACTTTGCTGATCTGCTAAGTGCTTGGATATTAAGAGAATTTATCGATTATTCAGTTGCTGTTTTGAGCTTTTTGGTTGATAATCGATAGTGACAAAGAGGGTGTTAAGTCCGGTTTTTATGGGTGAAATGCCCTAGTCTCGTTCTTCTTTTATTTAGGTTGTTATGGGTGTTGCTGCGATTAAATACGGCGAACAGGATATTGCCAACCTGTTCTGCATGCCACAGACACTGGTGACGCTGATCGAGTCTTGCCTTTCGGGAGCAGGTGTCCCGGAGTTGGCTGAAATCGTCCTTCAGGATGCGGCTCTCTCTGCGCGTGTGATCAATGCTGCCAGCAAGGCAGGAAGCACGCGCATCGATGCCGCTGAACCGGTTACTTCAGCCATCCAGCAGCTCGGTTTGCCAGTCGTTACCGGTATTGCACTGCAGGCCGCCAAGCAGGTTGTCGCTCACGATTTTACTGATACCTCGTTACATTTTCTCAATAGTCTCTGGTTCTCCTCGCGTGTCGCCGGTCAATTTGCGCGCTGCCTGTCGCCGACTGTCAGTTATCTTCATGTTGAGGAAGCTCAACTCAGTGGCCTGCTGCTTAACCTTGGCTTATATACCTTGTTCTCCAAGCATGGTGACGACTACGCTGAATTGGCAGCGGAAAGCAAAAGCTCACCTGCGTTGAGTCAGCGCGAACTGCAAAGCTATCAGCAGGATCACCTGCATGTCGCAGAAGACGTGATCGAGCCCTGGAAACTGGATTCCTTTCTGATCGATGCCGTCCGTTTTTTACATCAGGATGTCGTGCAGATTGAAAACAGTAGCCAGTTATTAAAAATTGCCCGGTTGTCACATCAGATCTGTCAGCATCCACTTGAACTGACGGATGACGTGCGACAACTGGCGGAACGATTATTTCAGTTCAGCCGGAGTGAGATCGATTACCTGTTCTCCTGGGCTAAAGGGCTGTATAAGGGCGCCATTCCAGCACTTGAGGATCCGGAAAAACTGCGCGAGCAGTTGAAAGAGGCGCGCGGCCGTTTAATCGATCTGATCTTCGCGCTGGCAGACCAGGAGGGCGCGCGGGCGCGTTTGCTTGGCAACAATCGACCAGAGTTGCTGGCCACTGAAGCGCGCCATCTTTATCTGGAAAACAGCCCGGCAGGGGAAGCGATTTTCATGCTGGTCGATCATAAAAATAATCAGCTCGCCGGCATTGTCGCTGAAGGCCAGGCACGCCTGATCAGCGAGTTGAAGGTCCCGCTCGATGCTTCGCTCAGCTTGGTGGTGCAGGCGCTGGTCAGCGGTGAAACCAACAATAGTTTCAGTGCCAAACAGCCGTTGTCGGTGACCGACCAGTTGCTGCTGCGCATCGGCGGAAAACGTGGTTTTTTCTGTCAACCGTTTCTGCTCGATGGCCGCTTGCTCGGCGCCGTGGTGCTAAGTGTCGATCGTGAAGAAGAGATGAGTACGCTGCACCTGCTGCGCTTGCGTATGTTCGGTCAAGTCGTCAGTGAGTCGATTGCGCAGTTGTCGAACGATGTGCCCGATAATTTCTTTGAAGGCAGCGCCCAGTTACGGCGGGTCAGCCACGAGTTGAGCAATCCGCTGACGATCATCGGTAATTATGCCGAAGTGATCGGTCACTTGCTGCCGGATGATGAGCACCGCGAGTTTACCGATGCGATCAAACGGGAAGTGCGCCGGGTTGATGATGTGCTCAATTACTATCTCAACCAGCAGGAGCTACCGCCCTTCCCGGATCGAGATATCAGCCTCAACCAGCTGGTTTACGAGGCGGTCGATGCACTGCAGGAAGGGGAGTTGCAGCCGCGCCGGATCGATGTTCGCTTCAACCTGAAAAACGATCTGGCCAAGGTGTCAACCAACGGTGTGCTGGTGAAACAAATTCTTGTCAACCTGCTCAAAAATGCAGCCGAAGCTGTTACCGAAGGCGGTGAAATTCAGCTGGCGACCCGTGACAGCTACTGCTCCGATGGTGGTCGTTTTGTCGAGGTGGTGGTGCAGGACAATGGCGGCGGAATCGATTCGCAGGTCAAGGACCAGCTGTTTCGCCCGGTGGTCAGCACGAAAGGGCCGGGGCATGCCGGTGTCGGTTTAAGTATCGTCAAGGGAATGGTCGATGATCTGGGAGGACGGATCAGCTATCATAGCTCACCTGCAGCGGGAACAGGATTTCATCTGCAGATACCTTGTGGAGATGATGATTTTTCCGCTGCGAGCCTGATATAGGGGGGGACTATGCAGGTGAAAAGAGCTGACTCCGGGTTGACGCCGGAGCGGATAAAGCGCTCGAAAATACTGATTGTCGATGATCAGCCAGCTGTCTTGGAAAGTCTGCAGGCCCTGCTGCGGATTAACGGCTATGTTGTGACGACGGTCAGTAGTGGCGCCGTCGCCCTCGATCTGCTCATCCAGGAAAGTTACGACCTGGTGTTGCTCGACCTGCAGATGCCTGGCCTTGATGGCCAGGAAGTGCTGCGTGTGATCATGCAGCAGCGGATTGAGGTCGAGGTTGTCGTGGTCAGTGGTGAGTCTTCCTTTTTTGCTGTCAAAAGTGCCATGCGCAACGGCGCCTATGATTTCATCCGCAAGCCGTACAATCCGGAAGAGTTGCTGACGACGGTCAATAACGCACTGGAACATCATTGGCAGACACGTCGGTTGAAGCACACGGGAGAGTCGCTGGAGCGTTCGGAGAAGATCCATCGCTTCATCGTCAACAACTCGCCCGATTTTATTTACATGCTCAACCCGCAAGGCGTCTTTACCTACGTTAACGACAAGGTTGAAGAACTGCTCGGCTACAAGCGCAGCGAACTGATCGGTTGTCACTTCTCGAAACTGATACACCCGCATAATGCTGACGACAGCTACAATTTCTTTTGTGAGCAGCGCAGCGGCGAGCGGGCGACCAGCAATACAGAAATCCGTCTGCTGGTCAACCAGTCGAGTCAGCAGGTTGAATGTCTTGATAATTACGAATTGATCGTCGAGTTGAACGCCATCGGTATTTATGAAATTGATGAAACCGGGGCGAAAGTTTTTGCCGGCACTCTCGGTTGCGCTCGTGACATTACCGAGCGTAAACGCAGTGAGGCCCAGATCAGCTACCAGGCATATCACGATTTGCTGACCAGTTTACCGAACCGGGTGCTGTTCGACGACCGCATCAGCCAGGTGTTCGCTCACGCCCGTCGCAACCGGCAGAAGTTTGCCCTGCTCTTTCTCGATCTCGATCGCTTCAAGCAGATTAACGATACTCTCGGCCACTCCATGGGTGACTTGGTCCTGCAACAGGTGTCGCAGCGGATTCTTGAATGTCTGCGTGCTGAGGATACTCTCTGCCGCTTCGGTGGCGACGAGTTTGCCCTGCTTTTGCCGAACGTCGAGAGCAAGGAGAATGTGGCCGCGGTTGCGGAGAAGATCGGCCGCGCGGTACGGGAGCCTCTTTGCATCAAAGATCACGAACTTTTCCTCAGCGTCAGTATCGGTATCGCTCTTTATCCCAACGCCGGCCAGAGCAAAGAAAGCCTGCTACAGAGCGCTGATATAGCCATGTACCATGTCAAGGCGAACGGCAAAGACAGCTACTGCTTCTACAGTGATGCCATGGAAGGCACGGACTCGAGTTACCTGTCGGTCGAGCGTGATCTCTACCTGGCGCTGGAGCAGAATCAGTTCGAGGTTTTTTTCCAGCCGCGGGTTGATCCCTTTAGCCACATCATTGTTGGCATGGAAGCCCTGCTGCGATGGCATCATCCGGAAAAGGGCCTGATCTATCCCGGAGATTTTATCTGGATTGCCGAAGAGTCAAAGCTGATTGTTCCGATTGGTGATTGGGTACTCGAAAGCACTTGCGAGGAGCTGGTGCGCTGGCGCAAGCAGAGACTGCCGCAGCTGAAAATTTCCTTGAACATTTCCCCGGTTCAACTGGAACGGCCTAACTACGTCCAGAAATTTATCGAGACCCTGCAGAAGCACAATCTGCCGGCATCTGTGTTTGAGCTTGAAGTGACCGAGCAGGGCCTGCTGCGGGGGCAGGGGATGGCTGTGCGGAACCTGCGCCAACTGCGTGAATATGGAATCTCCGTAGCGCTGGACGATTTTGGCCGCGGCTACTCGTCGCTCAGTTCGTTGCAGAACTTCCCGGTCAATACTTTGAAAATCGATCGCTCATTTGTTCGTGAAATTGAAGATGAGTTGCCGAAAGTTTGTGCCGTTGACGCCATTGCAATGATGGCCAAAGGGCTGAACCTGCATATGGCGGCAGAGGGGGTGGAGAACCTGCTGCAGCTGGAATACCTGCGTAATCTTGGGTGTAGCGAAGTGCAGGGGTACCTTTACGGCAAAGCAATGCCAGCTCAGGCCACTCTCGATATCCTCAGTAACCAACCTGCCGAAGGCCCACACTTTATCCTGCCGGATTAATAGGCTATAATCCCCCAGTCGAACATTTCTTCTGACTGGAGCACATTTGAGTCCCGTACTGAAAAAAATTATCACCCCTTTTCTTTTGCCGAACGGGCTGCTTTGCGGGGTGTTGATTTACGGTCTCGGCCGGGAGCTGCTCCCGGCTGAGCTTTCTGCGCTGCTACAGGTTTTTCCCCTCGCAGTGACGGTCATTGCGCTTCTCCTGGGGTGGCGTTTTAACCGCAGCCGTTTGGTTTATGCCGTAGCTCTGTTTTTGCTGGTCGATGCCGGGTTGAGATACCTTCCCGACGATACCCAGCTCTTCCAGCTGATCGCCATTCTGTTGCCGTTTAATTTATTGATCTTAGCCTGCTTTCGCGAGCGGGGATTGTTGAACTTGCGCGCCCTGATCTGGTGGCTTTTGCTGGGGACGGAGGTGGCAGCTGTTCTCTGGTTTCGGCAGGGACAAAACTTTCCCTACCTATCTTTGCTTGATCATTCTTTTGCTGATTTTTCCTTGATTCAGAAGTCTGCTTTACAGCAGCCGGCATTGCTGGCTCACTTGCTTGCTCTGGTCGTTTTTCTTTGGCGTATGCTGCGGCGATCGGCGCCCTTTGAAGTCGCCTTCTTCTGGAGCCAGCTGTTACTGCTGTGTACTTTTGCCAACCCGGGTGGCCAGTCGCTGAGATTGTCGTTGGCGGGTGCCGGATTGATTTTGTTGCTCGGTGTGCTGGAGAACTCGTATTCCCTGGCTTACCGTGACGAACTGACCGGGTTGCCGGGTAGAAGGGCCCTCAACGAAGCCTTGGATAGCCTCGGCAGCCGATACACTCTAGCGATGGTCGATATAGATCACTTTAAAAAGTTCAACGATACCCACGGCCATGATGTTGGTGACCAAGTGCTGAAGATGGTCGCATCGCGATTGGCGACGGTCAGTGGTGGCGGTAAAGTGTTCCGCTACGGCGGCGAGGAGTTTTCGGTGCTGTTTCCGCGGCGCAGTGTCAAGCAGGCCGCACCTTTTCTCGAAGTGTTGCGGGTCGCCGTGGAAGACGCACGCTTTGTTGCGCGTGGCAAAGATCGGCCGAAAAAGAAACCGAAGAAAAGGCCGGCGGGAAAAAAAGTACAGGCTTCCACACTGCGAGTGACGGTGAGTATCGGTGCCGCCGAGCGTGGCGGCAAGCTCGATACCGCAGAAGAGGTTCTCAAGGCCGCCGACCAGGCGCTCTACCGGGCGAAAAAGGCAGGACGGAATCGGTTGGTTTGCTAGCAATATAAAAGCCCGGCTCCCCTACGGAGAACCGGGCGCCTCGAGCTGTCTCGGGTAGCCCGAGGCAGACTGCTGGCAAAAAGCAGGGCGACCTTTGTGGTCGCCCCTGTCTGTTTTATTCCGGTGTCGCTTCGCCGAGTAACTCAATCAGGTGCATGACCGGCTGCGGCATACCCGCTTCCCGCAAGCCCCAGGCCAACTGCAAGTGACAGCCGGGATTGGCGGTGACGAGAATGTCGGCTTCGGTGTCTTTGACGTTGTCAAGCTTGCGGTCGAGGATCTTCTGGCTTTCCTCAGTGAATTTGAGGCTGAAGGTCGCCGCCGAGCCGCAACACCAGCTCGCTTCGTTCATCTCGCGGAAGTCGATGCCGGGGATCGCTTTGATCAAGTCTCGCGGTTGCTTGCTGATTCCCTGCGCATGGCAGAGGTGGCAAGGCTCGTGATAAGTGACCGATTTGTTGATCGTCTTCAACTCGTCGGTGCGGATGCCCTGTTCTACCAGAAACTCGCTGACATCCTTGATCAGGCTGTGGAACTTCTCCAGTTTGGCATGGTCCTGTCGCTCAGCGAGCAACTCTTCATACTCTTTCAAAGCGCTGCCGCAACCGGCGCAATCGGTAACGATGGCATCAACATCCAGATCGAGGAACAGGTCAAGGTTGTGTGTTGCCATCTGCCGGGTGGTTTCGCGATCGCCTTCAGTCAAATGTGGTGCGCCGCAACACTTCTGATCCTTCGGCGTGATGACATCAAACCCCTGATGGCTCAGAACTCTCACCGTCTGACGCGAGACCTCAGCGTACATCAGGGTCATGACGCAGCCGAGGAAGAAAGCAACCTTGCCACGTTTCTCTCCTCGTGCCGGGGTTAATTCCGGAACTCTCTGGCGCAGTGGCTGATGCAGCTCCGGCATCATCCCTTCCGCTTTTTCGATCCATTTTGGCGCCATCTTTAATATATGGCTGTTGCGGACCAGCCATTGTACTCCAAGCTTCTGGTAGAGGCGTGCTGGCAGCATCGAGGTTTCCATCAGGTCCGGATTCGGCACCATCTTTTCAAGGACGAAACTGCGGAACAGCTTCTGCCACTTCGGCTGATCGATCTGCTGATGGACCTGACTGCGGCACACTTCCATGACCTCGCCAGCTTTAACGCCGGACGGGCAGGCTGTGGTGCAGGCTCGACAATCGAGGCAGAAGAACGCCTCTTCTTTCATCGCTTTGTTGAAATCGAGCTTTTCCTCTGCGACAGCGCGTGCCAGCGCGACCCGGCCACGTGGGCTGGAACGTTCCCGGCCAGTCAGGGCAAAGGTCGGACAGGTTGGCAGGCAGAAACCGCAACGCATGCACTGCAGAACCGATTCGTAGGTTGGTGCGTCTTGTTTGGTAAAGTTGCCAAGTTTTTCTTTGTCGGCCATCATCTTACTCCTGATCGTCGGCAAAGATTTTTCCCGGGTTGAGCAAGCCATCCGGATCGAAGGAGCGCTTGATCCGTTTCATTACGGCAACACCTCCGGGGCCGATCTGTTTGGCCAGGTAGCCTTTTTTCGCAATGCCAATGCCGTGCTCACCGGAAACAGTGCCGCCCCATTCCAGGACCTGTTCGTAAAGCTCGTCGTAAAAGGCGTGGGCGCGCTTCATTTCGTCTTCGTTGCGCTCGTCACAAAGGACGGTCGGGTGCAGATTGCCGTCCCCGGCGTGGCCGAAGGTACCGACGGTCAGCTTGTACTTTTCCGCCAGCTTTTCGATCAGGTCAAAGGTGTTGGCCAACATCGAACGGGGTACGGTGGCATCTTCCAGCAGGGTGGTTGGAGAGACCCGCGCCAGTGCAGAGAGTGCGGTGCGGCGAGCTGCAGCCAGTTCGCCAGCGTGCTCTGCGTCTTTTGCCATCTGCACGTCGTCGGCACCGACTGCCTTGAGCACTTTTTCGACCTCGGCTGCTTCTTCGGCAACGACCGCCGGGTGGCCATCGACTTCGATCAACAGTAGGGCAGCCATCTCGCGCGGCAGACCGATTTTGACATAGTCCTCGACGCAGTTGATGGTCGCTTTATCCATTATTTCCATGGTCGAGGGAATAATCTTGGCAGCAATGATTTTCGAGACCGCCTCACCCGCAGTACGAATGTTCTTGAAGTAGGCGAGGAAAGTACGCTTGTCCTGCGGCGGCGGAATCAGCTTGACGGTCAGCTCGGTGATGATTGCAAGCGTGCCTTCGGAACCGATCAGCAGGTCTTTAAAGGCATAACCGGCAACATCTTTAACGCTCTTACCACCGGTGTCAAGCAGGGTCCCGTCCGGCAGGACACACTTGAGGCCCATGACGTAATCACGGGTGACGCCGTATTTGAGGCCACGCAGGCCGCCGGCGTCTTCCATCACGTTGCCACCGAGTGTCGAGATCTTCTGCGAGCCGGGGTCGGGCGGGTAGAAGAGGCCTTTTTCAGCAACAGCGTTGAACAGATCGAGGGTGACGACGCCCGCTTGGCAAGTGGCGGTCAGGTTTTCCTCGTCAATCTCGAGAATCTTGTTCAATTTGTTCAGGCAGATGACGATGCCGCCGTTGACCGGGATGCTGCCGCCGGACAGCCCGGTACCGCTGCCGCGCGGGGTGAAGGGGATCTTGTTGTCGCGGGCGATTTCGACCACCGCCTGCACCTGCTCGCTGTCAGTTGGATAGACCACCACATCCGGCATGGCATGCAGCCCCGGGGTGGAGTCGTAGCCGAGAACCAGCAGGTCCTCTTTTTCCGCGATGACATTTTCTTTGCCGAGTTTATCGATCAGTTGTTGCGCGACTGTTGCTGAAATCATAATGTTTTCCTGAAAATTCGCTAGGGTTGTGCTCAAAATCCTTCTTCGTGGAAGCCATCAGGGATGCGCACGACCAGTACCGGAATATCAGTGCTGTGCAGCACTTTGTGGGTCGTGGTACCGAGCATGGCATCGCCGATGACGGTGTGCCGATGTGAACCCATGATGATCAGATCGGCCCCGATCTCTTTCGCAACCTCGAGGACGACTGTTGCCGGGGCACCGTCTTCGATTCGTATTTCGCTCAATCTTTCCGCTGCCTGTGTGTCGCCTCCAGATTCCTTGCTGCAGAGCAGAGAAATTCGTTCCTGAAGTTTCTCTTTGGCGTACTCGTGGGCGTCATCATGGATCTGATTCTGCGTACTTTCCGGAATGTGGGCGGCAATCAGGTTCTGGGCAAAAGGAGAGAGTTTCTCCAGTGCAGAAACCGCGATGATTTTCGCGTCATGCTGTTTGGCCATTTCAAGTGCATAGCGATAGACGTGCGGGGCTCCCGCTCCCATGCCAGTTGCATAGAGAATGGTTTTGATTTTTGGAAGCATAGTTCTCTCCTTTCGCCTCGAATCAGCCTCCGCCGAAGAAGACCGACGGCAGGTAAGTGATGATTTCCGGGAAGGTCACCATCAACGCTAGACCGACAACCTGGATGATGACGAAAGGGATAATCCCTCGATAGATATCACCCATGGTGTATTCCGGTGGTGCCACCCCTTTGAAATAGAATAGCGCATAACCGAAGGGAGGGGTAAGGAAGGAGGTCTGTAAATTTACACAGACCAGCATTGCGAACCACAGGGGATCGAAACCAAGGTCGCTGGCAATCGGGGTGAAGATTGGCACAACCACCAGCAGGATTGCCGCCCAGTCGATGAACATACCCATCATGAAAACAACTGCCATCATGATAGCGAGGATGACGTAGTCGTTAACGTCCATGCCGAGCAGCAGGTCGGCAACCACGTCGCCGCCACCCATCGACAGGAAGACCACCGAGAACAGCTTGCCCCCAACGAACAGCAGCATGATCATCGCGGTAGTGCGAAGGGTCGCTTCACAGGACGATTTCAGGACCTCGACATTAAACTTTTTGTTGGCAATTGCCAGCACAATAGCGCCGAGACAGCCGAGGGCTGCCGCTTCAGTCGGGGTGGCGACACCGGCGAGGATGGTCCCCATAACGGTGAGGATCAGGCCGAAGGGAGGCACGAAGCTCTTGGCAGTCATCATCACTTTTTCAGCGACGGTGGCCGTGCGATCTTCGGCCGGGATCGGCGGGCCCAGACTCGGATTGATGGCACAGCGGATCGCCACGTAGCCAAGGTAGAGACCGGAGAGCAGAAGTCCTGGCAGAATGGCGCCAGCAAACAGGTTGCCGACCGAAGTTTCCTTCATCCCGGTCAGACCACCGTAAACGACCAGCATGATCGACGGCGGAATCAGGATGCCGAGGGTGCCGGAAGAACAGATAATGCCGGACGCCAGACCGCGATCGTAACCGCGACGCAGCAGCGCTGGGCCGGCCATCAGGCCCATGGCAACAACCGAAGCACCGATGATGCCGGTGGTCGCGGCGAAAACCGTCGAGACGACGATAACCGCCATCCCCAGGCCACCGCGCAGTCCGCCGAGGACAATGTAGAGGGCGTCGAACAAGCCTTCGGAGACCTTAGACCGGTCGAGAATCTGGGCCATGAAAATGAACAGCGGAATGGCCACCAGGACGTAGTTCTGCTCCAGGCCCCAGGCGTTGTTGACGAACAGGTCGAACAGGCCTTCGATGTTGCCGCCATTGTCGATCAGGCCGAACAGGGTGGCGACCGCAGCCAGGGTGATGGCCAGCGGGTGCCCCAGGGCGATCGACGCCATCAGGGTGCAGAACATCAGGATTGTGAGAATTTCAGCGCTCATCTATTTCTCCATGTTCCGGCAGGCTTGCCGGAAACGAACTAGCAAATTAACCACGCGGACGATTACTCGTCGGCGCTACCGAGACTTTTAAAATCTTCAATCAGCTTGGCGACGCCCTGGAGAAAGAGCAGGGTAAAGCCGATTGCCATAATGCTTTTGAACGGGTACAGCGGTGGTGCCCAGGAGGTGGAGGCGCGCTCCAGAACCTGCCAGGAGGTGATGGCGTAACGGATCGCGTAATAGGACAGCATGCCGATGGTTGGAATGAAGAACAGCAGGTTGACGACGATGCGCAAGATGGTGCGCGGTTTCAGCGGCAGCTTCGATTCGAAAACGTCGATGGCGACATGGCCGTTATGCTGGTGGGTGTAAGCGAAGCCGAGCACAAAGTGGCAGCCGTACATCAGGGTAGTTGCTTCAAAAGCCCAGACGGTCGGGGCGTTGAAGGCGTAACGCATGAAAACTTCGTAAACAACCACCAGAATCAGCGGCACCGTCAGGTAGGAGATGAAGCGGCCGGTGGTGCTGTTCAGGCGGTTGATTCCAGTTGCTAAAGGTTGCATTTTGCACCTCTTTGATTTTGCTTTTCGGGCCGGTCTTTGCTCGCCCAATCCAAGGGACGTGTTAATCCCTCCCTGGGACTTGTTGTCGCCGTCCTGGCGACAAACACCCTTGACTTGGGCGAACAAAGACCTTTTGCCCGAACTTTTGTTTTTTTGATTGGCGGGAGTGTTAACTCCCGCCATTGTTATTTAACGGCTACTGATAGCGGTGTGGATTTGGTTCCAGAGCAAGGCGGCAGGCTAGTTGGAAGCGCAGCTTATGCAGCGCATAAGCGAGCATTCCGGAGAGCCGACAACGCAGCACTGGGACCAAAGCCGCAGCGACCTACTGCATGTGCTCGCCGGCGATGTACTCATCAATCGGCCACGGGGTCACGCCGCTACGCTGACGACGCCACTCGGCGAAGTCTTTCTTGAACTGCTCCTGAGAATCGAGAGCAGCCTTCACGTCCGGGTGCTTTGCTTTGACCTGGTCGAGGTAAGCCTTGGTAGTCTTGGCGAATTCGATACGGGTGTCTTTGTCGAGGGTGACGAACTCGATCTTTTCCTTAAACTTGTTGATCGCTTCGGTGTTCAGGTTTTCGATCCAGGCGTTCGACCAGAGCTGGGTTTCCTTGGCTGCAATTTTAACGATCCACTGCAGGTCCGCCGGCAGGCTGTCCCAGGCTTTTTGATTGATCATCAGGTCGCACTGGAAACCAGGCTGGTGAACACCAGGCTCGATGACGTACTTGGTGATGTCGTCAAAGCCCATCGGGTAGTTGATGGCCGGGGTGGAGTATTCGGCAGCATCGATAACGCCACGCTCAAGGGCGAGGTAAACTTCACCACCGGGCAGCGGGGAAACGGACGCGCCGAGGCCGTTGAGGATATCCATGTTCCAGCCCGGAGTCCGGACGCGCATGCCTTTGAAATCGCTCATCTTAGTGGCTTTTTTGTTGGAGAACATGCCCATTTCCTGGCCGGTTTGGCCAGCAGGAAGAGCGTAGATGCCGTACGGCTTGTAGAGCTCTTGCAACATTTCCAGGCCGCCGCGCTCGTACAGCCAGATGTTGTAGCCTTCAGCGTCGAGGCCGAAAGGAACCGAGGCGTAAGCGACGAAAGCTTCGTTACGGCCTTTCCAGTACAGAGGAGAGGAGTGGGCGATCTGAACCGAACCCTTGGAGACAGCATCGAACACTTCGTTGGCGCCGACCAGTTCACCGGAGGAGAACAGCTTGATGTCGAGGCGGCCACCGGAAGCCAGCTTTACGCTGTCGGCAAAGTGTTGAGCGATATCGTAAAAGAGCAGGCCCTTGCTCCAGGGCATAACCATCTTCCACTTGATTTCGTCCTCAGAAGTTTTGATTTTACGCAGCTCGCGCTTTACTTCTTCGTGACGTTTGTCGGTACCGAATTTCTCGCGTTTGGCAGCGAACGCGTTCGGGGCGATGCAGAGGCTGGCGATAACCAGCAGGCTGACGATCAGCTTCATTGCTCTCATGTTTCTTGCTCCTCTCTCTGTTCCGTGGTCGATTTCGGATGCTGTTATACATCCACGCTTTGATAAATTGCCAAAATGGCATGCTGTATAAATTTGTATACTGGTAAGACCAGTTGAAAATAGTGTTGTTTAAATTAATAAGTCAAGGAAAAAATCAAAAGATGTTTTATGTTGTATTGGTCTGTCAGGCGCTTTTGCGCCACCGGGCGTATACGTGGTGATACAGGTTTACAGGGGGTAGCGGTGATTTGCGAGCTCCCGGATGAAATTGGAAATGAACGCTAGATGCAGAAAAAATCTATTTTTAAATCAGAGTGTTAGAAGTATCGTCCAGCTGTGGTAAACTTTTTTGGGAAAATTAATTTTGCCACCTGTCGCTATTGAGTATTGGTGCTGTTTTGCTTGACAGGCTCTGTTGATTGCAGTTAACCTTTTTGAAGTGGTCAGACCAATTTGGGATTATCATGAAGAATTTACCAGAATTGAAAAAGAGTTTTGTCGCTGCTGCAGAAGTTGTCGGCGCGCAGGTGGTCGATTGTAAAGGCCTGAAACAGGCCGTCGATTACTTAGTAGAGAGAGTTGATGGTTCTCTACTGTGCCCGACATTTGTCAGCGGCGAAAAGAATGGATTGGCTGATAAATTGAAGAAAGCGGGGCTAAAGGTTGTGACCGAAGATTTTCGCAACCAGGCTGCCAGCGCTCAAGCCGGGATCACTGGCGTGAACTTCGCGATGGCAGACACCGGCACGCTGGCGCTGGAGAGCACCGCGGAAGATATCCGCCTGGCGACCACGCTGCCGGAAGTTCACTTCGCCCTGCTTGATCCAGCGAAAATTTATGCCGACAGCCTTGAGGCGGTCGAGCCGTTGCGGCAGCTACACCAGCGCGATCCGCGCAACTATATCGCTTACATTACCGGGCCCAGTCGCACTGCAGACATCGAGCGGGTGCTGACGATTGGCGTGCATGGCCCGAAAGAGCTGCATATCCTGCTGGTACCGAAACTTTCAAACGATCCGTTGGAAATGTAAGGAGCGATATGATGAACAAGCAGAGAAGCAAAGATTATCGCCAGCGGATCGATAAGGCCCTCGCCACTCCCAAGCTGCAGGACGCTCTGCACAAGTTTGGCGATGCCTTCCTGGTTGCGCGCGGCAATGCTTTCGCAAAATACGACTTTGAGGCAATGCGGGATGAAATCTCGCAGATGAAAACCTCTGTCCGGGAAAATCACGCCGAGTTGCTGCAGCAGTTCACTCAGAACGCTGAAGCAGCAGGAGCGACCGTCTATCTGGCCAAAACGGCTGAGGATGCAAATAACTACATCGCCGAGCTGGCGAAAAAGAAGGGGGCCAAGCTGGCGGTTAAGAGCAAGAGCATGGCCAGCGAAGAGACCCATCTCAATATCGCGTTGGAAAAGGCCGGCACCAAGGCGCTGGAGACCGACCTTGGCGAATGGATTATCCAGCTGGCCGGGCAGCGCCCCAGCCACATGGTGATGCCGGCGATCCACATGTTCAAGGAAGAGGTCGCCGAGCTGTTCAGCAAGGAAACCGGCAAAACCGAACAAGCTGAAATTGCCCACCTGGTTGAAGTGGCGCGGAACCAGTTAAGGCAAGGCTACCTCGATGCCGAAATCGGTATCACCGGCGCCAATATTGCGGTTGCCGAAACCGGCGGGATCGCACTGGTGACCAACGAAGGAAATGCCCGGCTTGCGTCGACGCTGCCGAAAACCCACGTCGCGCTGGTCGGTATCGAGAAACTTGTACCGACGTTGGAAGATGCGACCAAGGTCGTCCGGGTCCTGCCTAAAAATGCGACCGGTCAGCCGCTGACTTCCTACGTGACCTGGATTCGCGGTGCGGTGCCCTGTGACGGCGAGGAGAAAGATCTGCACATCGTACTGCTCGATAACGGCCGCAGTACGCTGGCCGAATCACCGCAATGCCAGGACGCGCTTAACTGTATCCGCTGTGGCGCCTGCGCCAACGTCTGCCCGGTTTACCAAACCGTTGGTGGTCATGTTTTCGGTCATATTTATATCGGCGCTATCGGTATTATTTTGACGGCCT
Organism: Malonomonas rubra DSM 5091; assembly: GCF_900142125.1. GTDB lineage: Bacteria > Desulfobacterota > Desulfuromonadia > Desulfuromonadales > Geopsychrobacteraceae > Malonomonas > Malonomonas rubra. The sequence continues at coordinate 239,003 of NZ_FQZT01000003.1, read as the reverse complement.
TTTTCCACGGGCTGGAAAACGCTGCGGAAATCGTTCGGGCCTGTATCGGTTGCCGCTCCTGCGTGGCGATCTGCCCGAGCAAGATCGACTTGGAAGAAATTATTCTCAGCTTGCGCGAAACCATCGGTGAAGAGGAGGGGATTGGCGCTGGCAAGGATATCGTTTTCCGTAAGGTGATGCGCAACCGCAAGCTGTTCCACGGTTTGATCCGCGCTGCCAGCGTGATGCAGAAACCAGTGACCCGCGGCGAAAGCTCGATCCGTCATCTTCCGCTGTTCTTCTCTTCGCTGACTGAATGGCGCACCCTGCCTGCGGTGGCGGAGAAGCCGCTGCGTGATGTTATCCTGCAGCAGGAACAGGAGGTAAAAAAGCCGCGCTACCGGGTTGCCCTGTTCGGCGGCTGCGCTAATGACTTCCTCTACCCGGAGCTGGGGCTTGACCTGGTGACGGTGATGAATGCGCTCGATGTTGAAGTGTTCTACCCACAGGAGCAGAATTGCTGCGGTGTTCCGGCGCTCTACTCCGGCGACAAGGAGACCGCTATCGAGCTGGCGAAACAGAATATCGATGCCATGCTCGAAGGCAATCCCGATTTTGTTCTCACGACCTGTCCGACCTGTACCATGGCGCTGCAACGTGATTTCGTCGAGCACCTGAAAGACAACCCGGCCTGGGCGGCGAAGGCGGAAAGGCTGGCAGAAATCACTGTCGATGCAGCTGGTTTTGTCGTCAACCAGCTCGGCGCTGCCGATCAGTTCAAGCAACTGGCGGCCAGTGAGAAGGTGACCTATCACGATTCATGTCACCTCAAGCGGGGCGCCGGAGTTTGGAAAGAACCGCGCCAGTTGATCGAAACGGCCGGACATGATCTGGTGGAGATGGATCACGCGGACCGCTGCTGCGGGTTCGGCGGGTCCTACTCGCTGACCAGTCACCCCGAGATCTCCAAGCGGATTCTTGGTGACAAACTGCAAGATATCGCCGAAAGCGGCGCCAGCTGCGTTGCCATGGACTGCCCCGGCTGCATGATGCAGATTCGCGGTGGTCTGGAAAAACAAGATTCGAAGGTGCGCGCACAGCATACCATCGAGCTTCTCGCAGAAGCGCTGAGGCAGAAAAAGTAAAACACACAAATCCTTTACACGTGGATATCTTCTCTCTCCCACGTGCTTTGCCCTGTTCCGGACCTCCTACTGGAACAGGGTATTTTTTTGGGCGGCCTTCGAAGAGTTGTCTTGCCCCTTGCTTTGCTTGCTCGTATGAGCTATTTTTAACATTTACTCCAGTTCTCCTGTCCCTTGGGGGTTTTATGCCGCAGGTTAAATTTTATTGCCCTGACTGCGCTTTTTCCAAAGAAATTTCCCGCAGTGATATTCCTGAAAATTCGACCCAGTGCAAGTGTCCCAGCTGTCGTAAAATCTTTGCTATAGAGGACGCTATTCAGCCGCTAGAAGAAGCTGCTGATAGTTCACTGCCGGACGCAGAGGTTCCTGTCCAGGAAGAGGTGATCGCTGCGGAACCGGAGCCAGAGCCGAAAACTGAGGAAGACAAAGGGATTTCCACAGGCAGGTATTATGAGTTATTCGATGACGCCATGACTGCTCTGAATGCAAATAATGAGCTTGAAGCGCTCCATCTTTTAGAAGAGGCGGAGAAAATAAGCAGCACACCGAAGCTGCAATCGGCTCTTGCGTACTGCCGGGCCAAGGCTCGAAATCAGTTTACCGGCGCCGTTCGCATTTGCATGGAATCTATTAACGCTGAGCCGACGCAGGCCGATCATTATTTACATCTGGGGCGGATATACCTGCTGGGCGGCAAGCGGGGGCCAGCGTTAAAGGCTTTTCGTAAAGGGATAAAATTGGGCCCTCATCCACAGCTGATGCGGGAATTACGACGCTTTGAATTGCGCCGTTCGCCGGTTTTTTCCTCTTTGTCGCGTGATCATTTTCTCAATCGCAATCTGGGTAAATTGTTGGGCAGACTTAGATTGCGCTGAATGCATTGCATCGTAACTCAAAGAGCTGCTCCCGTTGGAGCGGCTTTTTTTGTGCGCGGGACTGGCCGAGGACGCAAGGTTGCTGATAAGATGACTGGATCGGTAATGATTTCCAGCTAAAAGGAGGAGGCATGAAGCTTTTCCTGATTTTATCGTCCGCATTTTTACTGCTGCTGGTTGCCGGCTACGGCCTGTCCAGGTTTAACGAGCCTCCCAGGGTCCTTGTTTCAGAGGTTCAGGAAAGTTTGCAGGGCGGTAAAGACATTTTTTTCCTCGACACGCGAACGAATTTGGCCGGGGCGTCCCTCAAAGTTAAGATCCCAGGCGCCGAGCTTTATCACCCGACAGAAACGATCGACCGTCTCAGCCGTGACTTGCCGAAGGATAAAACGATTGTCGTCTATTGTACTTGACCGGATGAAAGTGCAAGCGCCGGTCTGGCGCGAAGTCTGATAAAAGCCGGTTTCTTTAATGTCTTTCCGCTGAAAGGGGGGTTAAAGGCGTGGATGGCAGCAGGATTGCCGACAGTTGCTGATTGAGGGAAAAGAGCTTGCTTGGGGCCAAGGCTCTAGGGCTGAAAGTTTGAGCAATAGATATTTTGCTATCCTCCACCAGCACCTCCGGCGTGTCCTGTGATCAAAAGAATTTAGGTCATGTCGCTTTTATAGGTCAGTTTGCCAATCTGTTCAAGTTGCAAGCGTTTTTGGGGATTTCGTTGAATACAAATAACGGGCCTCTCCTTTTGGGGATCGGCCCGTATCTTTGTTTGTTTACTTCTGCTGCTCTGCGCGTAGTGTTTTTGCCAACGCTTTAATTTCGCCCAGATCCTCGGTCATCATGTTCCAGCCATACCAGTAGGCGTAATCAGGGTTGACGTGGAAGAAGGCCTGGTAGGCACGCATCCGATGCTTCATATACATCCGCACCAGGACCTGATCAATGTAGGATAGCTCGTCCAGATTTTCATTCCAGGCCGCACCGTTAGTGTGCATGAAAGAGAGCAGGAAGGGGTAGTTGAACGGATATCCTGCCGGTTTCTTGATGATTCCTTCTCTGTACAGTGCAGCGACGGTGTTGATCGCTTCAGCCATCAGTCGGTCGGCTTTGCCGAGGATGGCGTCGCCCATGTCCAGCTGCTCCTTGGCATACGCAGTCGAATGGCACTGACTGCAGATTTTCAAAATTTTGTCACGTTCCTTCTGCCAGGAAGCCTGATCGAGGCGAACCATGTCGACCGCTTTAACGGCCTCGAAGATGGCCGTTGGTTTGCCGGTTTCCGGATCGAGTACACCCAGTGCTTTGAGGATGGTGACCCGGTCGGCAGCTTGCTGCTGATCTTCGGGCAGAGGCAGACGGACGCCCAGAAATCCCCATGCCGTACGGTTTTCGTGAGTGCCATCCGGCAGATGGCAGGTCTGGCAGGTCGGGGCGGCGGCGCCGTCCGGGAGGCCGCCTTCCTTCTGAATGAAGTAGCGGGTGCCATGCTTCGAGCTGGACCACATTTCCCACTGCGGGTGATCGTAGCCCATATGGCATTGCTGACAGGCTTTCGGGTTCTGCGCCTCTTTCAGTGAAAACGCATGACGGGTGTGGCACTCGTCGCAGGAGTTGTTCTGGTAGCGGTAGCCTTTCGCCAGTTGATCGGCTTTCTGCTCATCGGTTTTGATCCCCATGTTGTGGCAGCCGCCGCAGCCGCGGCCACCTTCGATCAACTCATCCGGGGCGAAATGGGTGGCAGGAATGGCGTTAAGAGAGGTCCAGCCGTAATTGTGTTTGCCGTGAGAAAAAGAAGTAAACTGCTCTTGGTGGCACTGGGCGCAGACTTTTTCGTCTGGTAGCGTGGCTTTTTTGTAGTCATCTGCTGTGCTGTGCGCTTCGCCGTGGCAGTTTGTGCAGCCGATTCCCATGGCTGCGTGCTTACTGATCTGCCAGTCTTGCACCAGCCCGGGAGAGGTTTCGCTGTGGCAGTCGAGGCACGTATCGTTCGCCATCGATGCCCCGCACGTCAGCAGAACAATGGCTGCAATCAGAACAGTCAGAGAGTAGTTTTTCATCACATGCCTCCTTGGTGTCAATGAAAGAGGCAGTATAGCTTAATTGGGCAATTTTGCTACTGGCGAGTCTGTGTCAAGCTGAAGAGTCGCCCTTCCGGGGCATCCTCCAGCGTGACTTGAGATTTGCTCAGTGCATCTTCAACGATCAGGTTGAGACTCTGCCGCAGCAGTGTGGATATGTTCACGTCCTGTTGATCTGCCAGTTGCTGTAGCAGTTGCATTTCTTCTTCGTTAATGCGGGTTGACACGATATGTTTGGCTGGGCTGCCAATGCAGGTTCTTCCCATTGTTTCTATCTCCTTGGGGTAGAGCTTTACGAATAATGCAAATAATATTGCAGGCAAGGCTCGTGCCAATTGGTAAGACCTATTTTATGGCTATCTTTCAACTTATTTTACAATTCGTGTGGCGGAAAAGCATCACTTTGTATTGAAAATGGCCATATCCCGCAGTTGTGATTGGTGTGTTATTCTAACCTGCAGAGCTTTGTTTCTGTCCCCCGGAGAGTATCGTGCCTTTTTATCAACTGATCGATCGTTTCCTGCCTCGACGACTGCAGGCCAAACTGAGCCTGCTGGTGACCGCGTTGCTGATCCTGTTGGTCAGCTTGATCGGTGCGCTTTTTTCCGATTCAGCAGAAAAACTGTTACGCGAACAGATCGGGAAAAAAGCGTTGGAAGTAGCGCAATCAGTCGCGATCAATCAGCAGATCCGCCAGGGCCTGCGGGCGCGGGATGCTGACATGGTGCAACCTGTTGCGGAAGCGATCCGGCAGGCGACCGGGGCCGAGTACGTGGTGGTCGGCGACAATAACGAGATTCGCTTCTCCCATCCCGATCCGGAGAATATCGGCAAACGCTTTGTCGGCGGAGACCTCGGTCCAGCGTTGCGCGAGGGACGGTCCTATGCATCCGAGGCGGTCGGAACTCTCGGTCCTTCGCTGCGTGGAATTGTGCCCATTCGCGGTGATGATGGCGACGTGGTCGGATTTGTCGCTGTTGGCTACCTGATCAGCAATATTGAATCGATGATCCAGGACAAGCGGATGGAAATTTTCGGTTATGTCGGGATCGTCCTGTTATTCGGCGTGTTCGGCGCAACCGCCATCGCCCATGGCTTGAAATCGGCGATCATGGGGCTGGAGATTCACGAGATTGCGGCCCTGTTCCATGAGCGTAACGCCATTATCGGTGCAATCCGCGAAGGGATTATTGCTGTTGATGGCGATGGCAAGCTTTCTTTTGTCAACGTTGCTGCGCGCCAATATCTTGGGGAAGAGTTTGATCTTAAACTACGCGGGGTTCCGCTGAAAGATGTTTGCCCCTGTCCTGAACTGGCCCTGGCACTGGAGCGTGGTGAAAAGCTTCTAGACCAGGAGATGGTGTTGCAGGACCGGCCAATGATCGTCAGCATTCTCCCGCTGGCGGCGGAGCGGGGCGGACTGGTCGCCAGTTTCCGCCCCAAGGACGAGCTGGACCGGTTGGCGCGCGAGCTATCGCATGCGCAGGAATATTCGGAGCTGTTGCGCGCCCAGACCCATGAATATTCCAACAAAATGCACACCATCGCCGGTCTGCTGCAGTTAGGCGCGCAGCAGGAAGCCCTCGACCTGGTGATCAACGAAGCGAGCGGTTATCAGCAGCTGATTCGCAACCTGGCCGAGGCCGTCCCCGATCCGGTGATCGCCGGGGTGATCCTGGGGAAATACAACCGCGCTTGCGAGCTGAAGATCGACCTGGAATTCGATGCGCAGAATTCTTTTGCCGACCTGCCGCCGGAACTGGAGCGCGAACCGCTGGTGACCATCCTCGGCAACCTGATCGATAATGCTTTCGATGCCGTGCGCGAATCGAACGACAAGCCACTGGTGAGGCTTTATTTGACAGACCTCGGACCCGACCTGATTATTGAAGTTGAAGATTCCGGGCCGGGGGTGGCGGAAGAGGTTGCAGCGACTTTGTTCGATAGTGGTGTTTCCACGAAAGAGGGCGGCGCACGCGGAACCGGGTTGGCGCTAGTAAAGCGGGCGGTCGAGAGCGTTGGCGGTGAAATTACTTTCAGCGATGGTGAACTGGGCGGCGCTTTGTTTACCGTGATTATTCCGAAGTGAAGGTGACGAGCGATGGCGGACAATAAAGTCAGGGTGCTGGTGGTCGAAGACGACATGCGCATCTCCGAGCTGCATCAGCGGTTTGTCGAGAAACTCCCGCAGTTCGAGGTGGTCGGTCTCGCCAACGCTATTGCCGATGCTGCCGAGATGGTTGAAATTCTCCAGCCTGACCTGGTGCTGCTTGACCTGTTTTTCCCCGAAGGCAACGGTATGGACCTGCTGAAACGGATCCGTAGCAGCGAGCAGCCCTGTGATGTCATTTTGATTACCGCAGCCCGTGAAATGAGTTCGCTGCAGGAAGCGTTGCGGCGCGGTGTTTTCGATTACATCATCAAGCCGGTTTTCTTCCCCCGCTTTCAGGAAGCGCTGCAGAAGTATTACGACTACTTCTGCCAACTGCAGAAAGGTGGGGCCTTGGATCAGAGGGATGTCGATCGCCTGCTGCATGCCCATCGCGCGCCGGAAGTCGACACCGGCGCTATCCCCAAAGGGATCGATTCGCTGACCCTGACCAAAGTCCGCAACGTCTTCGACGATCCGTCCGTGACTGACCTGAACGCTGAAGAGGTCGGTAAGGCGGTCGGCATCAGTCGCTCGACCGCCCGCCGCTACCTGGAATTCCTCGCCACCGAGGGTTTTTTGAAAGCCGATCTGATTTATGGCGTGGTCGGCAGACCGGAGCGCAGGTATCTGCGGAATGACTGATTTCTTGCCGTGAGCACAATCACCAAAATCTCCACAAAAGAATAAATCCTTTTTAAATCCGTTTTATATACAGCTAGTTACGAGAGGGTTAGAGTCTCCTTAAAAGCAGGGCGGCGGTGCCGCCATTTCGAAAGGAGTCTCGTTATGTTGTATATCCAATTCCTCTTCCTGTTGTTGATGCTCTATCTTGGCAGCCGTTATGGTGGCATCGGTCTGGGCGTTGTTTCCGGCATCGGTCTGGCGATCGAAGTCTTTATTTTCAAGATGCCGCCGACCAGCCCGCCGATCACCGTTATGCTGATCATTCTGGCGGTTGTCACCTGTGCCTCGATCCTCGAAGCGGCTGGTGGTTTGAAATACATGCTGCAGGTAGCCGAACGGCTGCTGCGCTCGCGGCCGAAAATGGTCACCATCCTCGGCCCGCTGGTCACTTACACCATGACCTTCATGCTCGGGACCGGCCACGCCGTTTACTCGATCATGCCGATTATCGGTGACGTCGCGCTAAAAAATGGCATCCGCCCGGAACGGCCGATGGCTGCCTCTTCGGTTGCTTCGCAGATGGGCATCACCGCCAGCCCTATTTCTGCCGCGGTTGTCTATTACCTGTCCCAGCTCTCCGGCATTTCCGACAAGATCACTCTCGTCTCGATCCTTTCGGTGACCATCCCGGCGACCCTGATCGGTGTTGTCGCCATGTCGCTCTACAGTCTGCGGCGTGGTGTCGAGCTGGAAGATGATCCGGAATACCAGAAGCGTCTGCAGGACCCGGTCTGGAAAGAGCGGATTGAAGAGACGACCGCCACCACTCTGGATGAAAAACTGCCGACTTCGGCACGCAACTCGGTGTTGCTGTTCATCCTCGCCCTGGTCGTCATCGTTATTATCGCCATGGTGCCTGAAATTCGCACTTTGGCAGTCGGTGAGAAGCCGATCAAGATGTCGGTTATCATCCAGATGATGATGCTCGCCTTCGGCGGCATTATCCTGCTGGTCACCAAGACCAAGACCTCCAAGGTGCCGGAAGGCGTCGTCTTCAAATCGGGTATGGTTGCCGCTATCGCTATCTTCGGTATCGCCTGGATGAGTGACACCTACTTCAAGTTTGCCATGCCGGCGTTCAAAGGTGGCATCACCGAGATGGTCACCGCGTACCCCTGGACCTTCGCGTTGGCGATGTTCGTGGTCTCGATCGTCATCAACAGCCAGGCTGCGACCTGCCGGATGATGCTGCCGGTCGGCCTGGGTCTGGGACTTTCGCCGGCGCTGCTGATCGGGATCATGCCGTCCTGCTACGGTTACTTCTTCATTCCGAACTACCCGTCAGATATCGCCACCGTCAACTTCGACAGCACCGGTACCACCAAGATCGGTAAGTGGTACTTCAACCACAGCTTCATGATGCCCGGTCTGGTCGGGGTGCTCTGCGCCACGCTGGTCGGTTACGCCCTCGGCATGATGTTGCTTGGCTAGCTGAAAAAGAACATTCGAAAAAAGAACGGCCCTGCCAAATTGGTGGGGCCGTTTGCTTTCACTTGATTCCTTCTCCTTGGGGAGAAGGTGGCCGAAGGCCGGATGAGGGGGATTATTTCCTCGCGTTACTTCCCCCTCACCCCAACCCTCTCCCTTAGGGAGAGGGGGGATTTATTCCAGCCCGGTTAAACCCTTGATGTATTGCAGCCGCTCGTAACTTTCCGGGTCGCTGCTTTGCTGCTGACTCAGCTTGCCACGGAAATCGTCGATGCGGTTGAATCCCTGTTGCTGCATCCAGCTTTGCAGCTGATCGAGAATGGCCTGTACCTGGGCAAATCCCTGTTCGTAAATTACCGAGCAGATCTGGGTGACATCGGCCCCGGCCAGCAACTGCTTGGCGACATCCTTGCCACTGTGGATGCCGGTGGTGGCGGCCAGTTGGCAATCGAGCTTCCCTGCCAGCAGCATGATCCAGCGCAGCGATGTATGCAGCTCATCAGCGCTGCTATAGGGATTTCCGGCGTTCACCTGCAATTTGTCGACATCGATGTCGAGACGGTAAAAACGGTTAAACAGCACCAGCGCGTCAGCCGCCTGCTCGCCGGTGCTGAGCATTTGCGCAAGTTGACCGAAGGATGAAAAATAGGGCCCGATTTTCAGCGCCACCGGAATCTTCACTTGCTCTTTGACCGCGCGCAGGATCTGCTGGTAACGCGCTTCCACCTCTGTACTCGACAGATCCATGCTGTTGGCGAGGAAGCCGACGTTTACTTCCAGCGCATCCGCACCGGCAGCTTCCAGCTGCGCAGCGTACTCTGCCCAGCGCTCTGCAGTGATGCAGTTGATGCTGGCGATCAGCGGGATGTCGACCGATTTTTTCGCCTCGCGGATCAACTGCAGGTACTCCTGCGGCCCGCAAGCCTGGGCATAGCCTTCCAGGTAGTCGAATGCCTCGGTGTGGGCCTGGGCGAATTCGCCGGCGGCTTCACGCAACGCGGCGATATCGGCGTTGATCTGCTCTTCGAAGAGCGACTTCAGGACAATGGCCCCGGCGCCGGAATTGGCACAGTTCTGTATGCCCTGCAGGCTGCTTGTCAGGCCGCAGCTGGCGATCACCAATGGGTTTTTTAACTCAAGGCCAAGGTAGCGGGTCGAAAGATCAGACATCAAAGCATCCTTTTTTGTGGGTATTTAGTGATTGCACAAGAATGTCGAGTGACTATAATGGACCGGCTGAGTCACCTTTATCAAGTTCTACTTTGTAATGCATCAGGGAGACCGTGTTTATGAGAAGCGAGCATAGCACCGGAGATATCGCCAAGTGCCTGCGTTTGATGTTGTACGACAAGCCGGGCCATCTGGCAAGGGTTGCGACTGAAATCGGTAACCAGAACGTGCGCATCGGTGATATCCGGCTGATTCGTTCCGGCCGCACGCATAGTACCCGAGAGCTGGTGATCTTCGTCTCTTGTGAAGATCAGCTCGAAGATGTCATCGACGCCCTGACGCTGCTTGAGGGTGTGATCGTCGAAGATGTCTTTGACCTGGTGCAGGCTATCCACAAGGGCGGCAAGATTGCTACCAAAAGCCGCGTCGACATAAACACCATCTCCGATGTGCGCAAAATCTACACGCCTGGCGTCGCAGCAATCTGTAAAGACATAGAGCAACGTCCGGAGCTGGCTTACCAGTACACCGCGATCCCCAACCAGGTGGCGATTGTCACCAACGGCACGGCGATCCTCGGGCTTGGCGATATCGGTGCTGTTGCCGGGATGCCGGTGATGGAAGGCAAAGCGGCGCTGTTCGACCGACTGGTTGGCGTCAGCGGTGTGCCGATTCTGATTCAGAATCACGACCCGCAGGTGATTATCGACACCGTGCGCAACATCGCTCCGACTTTCGGCGCCATCAAGCTGGAAGACATCAAAGCGCCGGAGTGCTTCGAGATCGAAGATACTCTCGATGGCGAACTCGATATCCCGGTTCTGCACGACGATCAGCATGGCACCGCCGTTGTCGTGCTCGCATCTCTGCTTAACGCCACCCGCTTCTCCGGTCTGATGCTGCGTAAATCAGTGGTCGGTGTTATCGGTCTTGGCGCTGCCGGTATGGGGATCAGCAAGCTGCTGACCTCTTACGGTGTCAGCGGCCTGATCGGCACCGATCTGGATGCTGATGCCTGCAAACGTTTTGAGTCGATCGGCGGTCGAGCCTGTTCGCTGACCGATGTGATGAGAGATTCCCATATCGTTATCGCCACCACCGGTTGCCCGCAACTGATCAAGCCGGAGATGGTGCGCAAGGGCTCGGTGATTCTGGCGCTGTCGAATCCGAACCCGGAGATCGAGCCGGAACTGGCGGTGGAAAGTGGTGCCGCCTTTGCTGCCGATGGCAAGAGCGTCAACAACGCGCTGGCTTTTCCGGGGTTGTTCCGCGGGGCACTGAACATCCGCGCGACCCGGATCAACGACAAGATGAAAATTGCCGCTGCTCAAACCATTGCCAAGTGTGCGGAGGAGAACGAGCTGGTTCCGGGCTTGTTGCATCCCGAAGTGCATCAGGCTGTGACCGCAGCTGTTGAACGGGCCGGACTGGAGTCCGGAGCGATCAAACCCTGGTAACGCCTGCAGCCGAAAAATCTTGAACCAACCTGCCTGACATGCTACCACTGCGTGACTTTTCCCGGCCCGGATCGTATTGATCCGGGCCGCTTCTGTGAGGTAGCCATGATCCATCTGACCGATATCTGCAAACAGCACGGCAACCGGGTGCTGTTCAAAAACGCCAGCTTCCAGGTTCTGCCCGGCAGTCGCACCGGCCTAGTCGGCCCGAACGGTGCCGGCAAGTCGACCATTTTCCGCCTGATGACCGGGGAAGAAGCGCTCGATGCCGGTGAAATCAGCTGTGGCAAAAAGACCGTGATCGGCTATTTTTCGCAGGATGTTGGCGACATGTCGGGCCGCAGTGCGCTGGAAGAGGTGGTCGCCGCTTCTGAGGCCACGGTCGCGTTGGGTGAACAGATCTCTGAAATGGAAGCGCAGATGTGCGAGCCGCTGGAGGATGACGAGATGGCGACACTGCTGGAACGCTACGGCGACGCCCAGCAGGAGTTCGAGCATCGTGGCGGTTACGATCTGGAGAGCCGCGCGCAGGCTGTGCTGACCGGCCTTGGCATCGGCCCGGACGATTACAACCGGCCGGTCGAATCTTTCAGTGGTGGCTGGAAAATGCGTATTGCCCTGGCGCGGATTCTGACGATTAATCCTGATGTACTGTTGCTCGATGAGCCGACTAACCACCTGGATGTCGAATCAATCGTCTGGCTGGAAAACTGGCTGGCCGAAGAGTACAAAGGCGCGCTGGTAATGACCAGCCACGACCGTGATTTCATGAACCGACTGGTCGATCGCATCGTTGAAGTGGCCGGTGGCTCTATCACCAGCTACGGCGGCAACTACGATTTCTACCTGCGTGAGCGGGAGATCCGCCGCGAGCAGCTGGTGGCCAGCTACAACCGGCAGCAGGAGATGTTGGCAAAAGAAGAAGATTTCATTGCCCGTTTTGCCGCCCGTGCCTCGCACGCGGCTCAAGTACAGTCACGGGTGAAAAAGCTGGAGAAGATCGAGCGGATCGAGCTGCCGCCGGAGCAGAAGGTGGTCAAGTTCGAGTTTTCAGAGCCGCCGCGCAGCGGCGACGATGTTGTTGCGCTTGATGATCTGGCAAAAGTCTGGCCGCTCGATGGCGGCGGCGAAAAGCCGGTTTTTTCTGGCATCTCAGGCATGGTTCGGCGGGGCGAAAAGATTGCCGTGGTCGGTGTCAACGGCGCCGGTAAATCGACCTTCCTGAAAGTCATCAGCGGTGAAACTGAAGCGACCAGCGGTAGTGCGACCATCGGTGCGAACGTGCATCTCGGTTATTTCAGCCAGCATTCGATGGAGCTTCTCGATCCGAAAAAGACAGTTTTCGAAACCGTACAGGATGCCCTGCCACAGCAGACAATCGGCGTGCTGCGTAACCTTTGTGCCGCTTTTCTGTTTCAGGGGGATGATGTCGACAAGCGGGTCGACAAGCTCTCCGGCGGGGAAAAATCACGGCTGGTGCTGGCAACGCTGCTCGGGCGACCACTCAACCTGCTGATTCTCGACGAGCCGACCAACCACCTCGATATCCAGTCGCGCGAAGTGCTGCTTGAGGCCTTGCAGAATTTCACCGGAACCCTGATGCTGGTTAGTCACGACCGCCACTTTCTGCGTTCGCTGGTCGGCCGGGTTTTTGAGATTGACCACGGGGAGATGATCTCTTATGAGGGAGATTACGAATATTACCTGCAGAAAAGTGGTCGCGACCACGGCCATGTTTAAGAGTAAATCAATCGATAAAAAACTTTAATTTCTGTAAAACCTTGGTATTATCTAACAAGTCGTTGCTGTTTGTTGCTGCTAACTGCTTTGTAAACCGGGGTTTTTACCATGCTGCATTTTCTGCGATCGGCATGTTTGCTGATCTGTAGTGCACTCTTTGTCTGCCTTCCCGTCGGCTGGGCCCAGGCATACACCGGCGAGACAGGCCCCCTTGCCCTGACTGCTGAAGAAGAGGCATGGATTCAGGCTCACCCCGTTGTCCGACTTGCTCCCGACCCCGACTTCCCGCCACTTGAATATTTAGACAACAATTTAAACTATCGTGGGATCGCTGCTGATTTCGTCGCTCTGCTGGAAAAGAAGTTGCCGCTGAAGTTCGAAATCGTCCGCATGGACAACTGGAGTGACGTGGTGCAGGCGGCGAAAGACCGGCGCATCGATATGTGGGGAGCCGCCGTACCGACGCCGGAGCGGCTTGAATACATGCTGTTCACCAAGCCGTTCGTTGAATTCCCCGCGGTGGTCTTGGTGCGCGATTCGGAGCAGGACTTTCCCAAGCTGAATTATCTGCAGGGGAAGCGGGTGGCCGTGGTGGCGAATTACGCCGACCACGAATATATGAAGCGGGCGCATCCCGAAATCCCCCTGGAGGTTATGCCTGATATCTCTGCCGGGTTACGCCAGGTCTCTTTCGGCAAGGTCGATGCGATGATCCTCAATATCGCTTCAGCCTCCTACTATATTGCAAAAGATGGCATCACCAACCTGAAGGTCACTGAAGACACCGATTTCATCTTTGATCTTTCCTTTGCCTGCCGTAGCGACTGGCCGGTGTTGCAGAGCATTCTGAGCAAAGGGATGGCAACGATCACGCCGCAGGAGCGCAAAAAAATACTCGACAACTGGGTTTCACTTGGCAAGGAGGGTTGGCGACCTTCGCCGACTTTTATTCTGACCGTTGTCGTTGTGTTGTTTCTCTTTATTCTGCTACTGGTTCTGCAGTGGAACCGCAGCCTTAAAACGCAGGTTGCGCAGCGGACCGGGGAGCTGCAGAAAGAGCTGGAAGAGCGTGAAGCTGCGGAGCTGCAAACGAGAAAATTGCAGGAACAGGTCAATCGATCGAAGAAAATGGAGGCGCTCGGCCTGCTCGCGGGTGGAGTCGCGCATGACCTGAACAATATCCTCGCCGGGGTCAGCGGCTACGCGGAACTGATGCTGATGAAGCTGCCGGAGGACAGTCCCTGTCGCAAACATGCCTCCGCCGTGCGTGATTCCGGTGAGCGGGCAGCGGCCGTTGTCGCCGATATGCTGACGATTTCGCGCAACGCGGCGTCCGACAAGAAGACCATCAATCTCAACCGCTTGGTCAAAGAGTACCTTTTTTCACCGGAGCACGCCGAACTGCAGAAGCGTTTCCCGCAGGTAAAAGTCGATACAAAGCTTGACGAAGAACTACTGAATATCTCCTGCTCTGTTGTGCATATCAAGAAAACCATTTTGAATCTGGTTCTCAATGCCGCCGAAGCGACCAAAGAGGGCAATATTCTGTTGCAGACGAAGAACTGCTATATCGACAGCCCTTTCGGTCAGTACGAAGAGGTTGCGGTTGGCGAATATGTGCGGCTGCAGATTTGTGATAATGGTCCCGGGATCGCTGCGGAAGATATCGAACATATCTTCGAACCTTTCTTCACGCGCAAAAAGCTGGGGCATAGTGGCACCGGCTTGGGGCTGGCGGTGGTTTGGAACACGGTGCAGGATCATGGTGGCTATATCGACGTGGACCAGCCGGAGAGAGGCAGCTGTTTTAAAATCTACCTGCCGGTCTGCCGCGGGGAAATCTCTGCCGAGGAAATCGCCGACTGTTCAGAGCTGCAGGCGAACGGCGAACGAATCCTGGTTATCGACGACGAAGAGCAGATCCGTGATCTGGCAAGCCAGATGCTGACCACCCTCGGTTACTCTGTTTCTGTTGCCGAAAGTGGGGAAGAGGCTTTGGCCATGTTGCGGGAAGAGCAATTCGATTTGCTCTTGCTCGATATGATCATGGAGCCGGGGATGAATGGCCGCGAAACCTATGAGCGTGCCGTGGCGTTGCGACCGGGCCAGAAAGCCTTGATCAGCAGCGGTTTTTCTGAGAGCGACGAGGTCAAGTTGACCCAGAAGGCAGGGGCCAGCGGCTACCTGAAAAAACCATACAGCATGCGCGAACTGGGCAGCGCGGTTAAAGAAGTGCAGCAAGGCTGAGCGTGAAAGTGGGGGGCGATGACAGAGAATTGTTATTACTACCGGGCGAAGATTGTTTCCGTGTACGACGGTGATACCTGCCATGCCGATCTGGACCTTGGCTTCGGCATCTGGAAGAAGAAAGAAACGTTACGCCTGTCCCGGATCAATGCCCCGGAGATTCGCGGTGAAAGCAAAGAGGCCGGACGCCTTTCACGCGACTATCTGCGTGGCCTGATTTTGGATAAAGAGGTGATGTTGCAGACGTTGCGGGACAGCAAGGGCAAGTACGGCCGCTATATTGCAGAAATCTGGTTGCAGGACAGCGTCGATGACAGTTGGCATAACGTCAATGATCTGCTGGTCGAGAAGGGGCACGCCATCTATCAGGAATATTGAACCTTTCGGCAAAGATCATTTGCCAGACGTTTCCCGCCGTTTTTCGTATACGTTTTTTCGTCTCCCTGTTTCTGGTTTTCCGTTAGAAATCGGTTATTTTTTCGCTGTTCCTGTTGATCTTGTCCAGGATTAGAGTATACTAAGCAGGTTGTTTCTGAGCCGTTCTCCGGCTTGCGAGGGGGCAGTTGTTCTGTTGCCGCAGTATGTTGAATGTTTTTTTACAGACGGTGTCTCGATGAAGAAATGTTTCCTGTTACTGATCAGCCTTCTTTTGTTCCTGCCTGCCTGCACGCAGCAGCCTGAACCCCTGCCGATTATCCGCCTGGGGCATGCGCCGCATGACCACCATGCCGCAATTTATATTGCAGCCCAGCTGCCGGAATATTTTCATCAACATGGTGGTATCTATTTGCAGGAAGTCAAGTTCAAGGAAGAGTATCGGTTGATCGAAAACGGCAAGCCGATTGCGACTCTTCTGGTGCAGGGCTCAACAGGTGGGGCGCAGCTGGTGCGCAAGTTGAGCGAAAAGCAGCTCGATGTTGTGCTGGGTGGCGTTCCGGCGATGCTGGCGCAGATCGATGACGGCAGCAGTCTGAAAATCGTTGCCCCCTTGATGTCCGAAGGAGCCGGCCTGATTTTGCACAACAGCCTGCCTGCCAACGACTGGGCCGGCTTTATTGCGTTGGTCAAACAAAGAAAACAACCGTTACGCATCGGTTATAAAACCAAAAATTCAGTGCAGAACCTGATCTTCGAGCAGGCGCTGAACGCCGAAGGGATCAGCTTTGCCAAGGAGAACAGCAACGCTGGCGTCGAGGTCCTGGTGCTCAACATGCACGGGCCGAAAAACCTGATTCCGGCGTTAGAGAACGGTTTGATCGACGGCTTTGTCGTTATGCAGCCCTTTGCGGCGCTGGCGGAGTATCAGCGGGTGGGCAAGATGGTCGCCCGGTTGCGCGATCTGCCGCCGGAACATCAGTGGGTCGATCATCCCTGCTGCGCTATTGCTGCCAATGGCAACCTGCTGATGCGGGAGGATAAACTGCTGAGCAAATTGACTGCACTGCTGATGCGTGCCAACCTCTACCTGCAGCAGCATCCGCAGGAAGGTGCGGAATTGGTGGCGAAGTGGCTCGGCAAGCCGCTCGAAGTGGAGTTGATGTCCCTGCCGACAATCCATTACCTGACCGACTTCTCTGACGACTGGCAGCGTGGTATCGATGTCTGGATCGAAAACATGCAGGAGCGGGGGAGTTTTGATGGGGCCCTTGGCAAAGAGCGTGATGCCGACAACGCTGCCGATCTGATCTATCATCAGCCAACCTACGACAAGGTTCGCGAGCTGCTGGATAGCCGATGAAACTTTCGCAAAAGGTCTTCTGGATCTTTTTCAGCATCACTTTCGTCACCCTGATTCTGGCTATGAGCCAGTTTTTGACCTACTACGCCCAGCAGCGGCACAGGCAGGTTCTTGATCACATCAGCCTTCTGCAAACACAGGTGCGAGAACTTGATGTCCTGCACCTGGCCCTGTTTCAGCAGGGCAAGTGGTTCGATCGGGCGAAGTTCGAACGTCTGCGCAAAGAGAGCACCGCGACCTGCGCAATTATCCAGCAAGAGATGGCCCATACCTCGCAATACCTGCAGGAAAAGCTCGGTGGCTTGAGTTTCCACCTGGAGAACTTCGGCCAGGCGCTGCATGAACTGGCAGAGGTACGCGGTGCCACCGAACGGCTGGAAGCAGCGATTCATAATTCGTTGCGGACTTTGCATGCCCATGGCGCAGCGAGCGCCGAGCATTCCGCCGAACATCAGCAAGGTCTGCAGCACAGCCACGATCAGGCGAATGAGACCCTGGTGCTCGATCTGAATCTGCAGTTCCAGGTGTCCTCATATGTCCATCATCGCCAGTACCAGCGGTTGCCCGAAATTAAAAAATCGATCGCTGTCCTGAACTCCGTGACAGCCGATCCCATTTTAACGGCGCAGCTCGATCATCTGGTGCAGATGCTGGAAAAATATTATCAGCGTAACCTGGAACTGGATGATCGCAAGCAGTTTGTCGAATCCTCGGCGCTGAACTTTTCCAATATGAGCAGAGAGATTCTGAGCGCACTGAACGAAGAGAATGCTGCTCAGCAGCGACTGGTTTCGCAGCTCTCACTGGCGATCAGCTTTGTCGGTGTTTTGGCGGCTGGATTCTATTGGTACCGGATTCGCGTTTACATCCGTCGTTTCCTGTTCAACCAGAAGCAGGTGATGCAGGCACTGCAGACCGATGCCGAATTCTTTGAAATGGAGCCGCAGAGCGAAGATGAACTGGGCGAACTGACCGGCACGATGCAGGACCTGGCGGTTGAACTGCGGACGAAAAAAGCGGATCTGCTGGAATCGGAAAAGAAATACCGTTCGCTGGTGGAAAGCCTGAACGAGTGGATCTGGGAAACCAACGTTAACCACCGTTTCTCCTATTGCAGTGAAGCCGAGCAGTCGATCACAGGCTACTCGCAGGCCAGCATGCTGGGGCGCAAGTACCTGGAACTGTCGAAAGGCTGCGAAGAGGAATCGGTTTTTGCCGAGGTCGAAGGGCATTTTCGCGAGCGGACAGCCTTTGTCAATGTTGAACGGCGGATTACCTGTGCCGATGGCAGTATCAAGTACCTGATGTCCAGTGGTTCGCCACTGTACGATAAAGATGAGAATTTTATCGGCTTCCGTGGCGTTGACCGCGATATTACGGCCCTGGTTGCAGCCCGCGAAGCACGCGACCAGATGGAGGAGCGGCTGCAGCATTCGCAGAAAATGGAATCGATCGGGCGGCTGGCGGGTGGTGTTGCGCACGATTTCAATAACATTCTCAGTGCGATCATCGGTTATGCCGAGCTGATCACGCATCGACTCGAACAAGAGCACAGCTGCTTCCGCTATGTTCAGGAAATCCGCAACTCCGGTGAGCGGGCGGCAGGTTTGACCAAGCAGCTGCTGGCGTTCAGCCGCAAGCAGACGCGCACCCCGCAGACCCTTGATCTTGGCGCCGAAGCTTTGGCCCTGTCCGATATGTTGCGCCGTTTGGTTGGTGAACAGATCGACCTGCAGATCGAGGTGGGTGATAACCTCTGGCCGGTGCTGATGGATAAATCGCAGCTGGAACAGGTGATTGTCAACCTGGCGGTCAATGCCAAAGACGCGATGCCGGAGGGCGGGCAGCTGAAAATCAACCTGGTAAACTGCCCGGTCGACTGCGAGTGCCGTCCTGGCTTTTTACCGGAGATGCAACAGAAGGATACGGTTTGTTTGACGATCAGCGACACCGGTTGTGGCATCCCAGAAGAGCTTCTGGAAAATATTTTTGAACCTTTCTTCACCACCAAGGAGAAGGACAAAGGCACCGGCCTCGGTCTGGCGATGGTCTACGGGATCATCACTCAGAACAACGGTGACCTGCAGGTTGACAGTGAGGTCGGGAAGGGAACGTCATTTACAATTCTGTTGCCACGCTCGGAACAGGGTTCAGAGCAGGTAAAAGAAAAAACACAGAAAAAGGATCTGCGTAAAGGGAATGAAACGATTCTTTTTGCTGAAGATGAAAACGCATTACGGCAGATGCATTGTGAATTTCTCGAATCACTCGGCTACCGGGTGATTCCGGCTGAGGATGGTGTTGACGCACTGGAAAAATACGCCGCGGCTGAGCGGGTCGATATGTTGGTGACCGATGTGGTCATGCCGCATATCGGCGGTGTCGAACTGGCGAAGCGTCTGCTGGAAAAAGATCCGGAGCTGAAGGTGCTTTACACTTCGGGCTATACCGATCGCAGCCTGTTCGAAGACGGGGTGCTCAAAGAGGGGACCAATTTTGTCTATAAGCCGGCGACACCGATGGACGTGGTGAAAATGATGGCACGCCAGCTCGACTGATCAGGCCCTTTGCTATTTAAAGCCAAACTTCTGCAAGGTTTCCAGCGGTGCCTGGTCGAAGTGGGAAAACTCCATGGTAAAGCTGCCTTGCCCCTTGGTGGCGCTGCGCAGTTCGGTCATGTAACCGAACATCTCCAGCAGCGGCACTGTTGCCCGTACCACGTCCTGCCCCGGTCGTGAAGTAACCCCCTCCACCTGTCCCCGTTTCTGTTGCAGGCTGCCCATTACCCGGCCGGTGTAGTCTGCCGGGGCGGTTAGTTCCAAGGCCATCACTGGCTCCAGCAGGGTCGGCTTGCCGCTACTCAATGCCTGTGACACAGCGCGGTTGATTGCCGCTGAAATGCCGAGATCGGTGGTTTTGTTGCCGTCGTATGGAGCCTTGCTCAGGGTCAGCTGCATGTCGGTGAGCGGGTAGCCTGCGACCGGTCCCGACTGGCAGGCTGCTTCCAATTTCAGCTGCAACGCTTCCCGATTCTCCTCAGGCCACTGTTCCAGCACCTCGGCAGGAATCTCGATCTGCAGGCCGCTGCGGCGTGGGGTCGGCACGATTCTGATGTGTGCCTCACCTTGATGTATTTTGCCATCGATCTCGCGTTCAAACAGTTCGTGATGTCCGCTTTCTTTGGTCAGGGTTTCACGGTAGACGACCTGCGGACGGCCGGTGATGGTGCCGACTCCGAAGTCGGTTTCAAGTCGCTGCACCACAACTTCCAGGTGGAGTTCGCCCATGCCGGTGAGCAGGGTCTGACCGGTCTCCGGGTCTTCTTTGACGAGGAAGGTCGGGTCTTCCCACTGCAGCTTTTCCAGCGCCGGCGGTAGCTTGTCGCGGTCGTCGACGGTTTTCGGCTCGACCGCCAGCGAGACCACCGGCTCCGGGTACTCCAGCCCGGCCAGCTGTAGCGGCGTCTCCGCCAGGCTGATGGTGTCGCCGGTGAGGACATTTTTCAGCCCCGTGGCTGTGACAATGTCGCCGGCGACCGCACGGTCGATCCGCTCTCGTTTGTGCGAATGCATGCGGAACAGCCGGGCGACTTTTTCTTCACCGAGGGTGCGACTGTTGTAGACAGCATCGCCCGGCTTCAGGCTGCCGGAGTAGATGCGCAGATAGGTCAGCTTGCGCCCTTCGTCGGCCAGAACCTTAAACGCCAGTGCGCAGAGTGGCCCCTTGCTGTCGGTTTCGATTTTTTCCTGCTGTTCGTTGTCGAGCCGCATGGCATCGGCAGGGGGGATGTCCAAGGGGGACGGGAGCAAAGAGCAGATGGCGTCGAGCAATGGCTGGATACCTTTGTTGCGCAGTGCCGAACCGAGGAATACCGGCGAAATATGACAGCCGATGACGCCTTGTCGCAGTGCTGGCATCAGGCGCTCGCCGCTGATCGGTTCGCCCTCGAGAAAATCGTTGAGGATTGAGTCGTCGTAATCGGCGGCCGCTTCGATGATCCGTTCGCGGGCCTGGTGAACATCTTCCAGCAGCTCTGCAGGGATGTCTTCTTCAGTCAGGGTTTTGCCGAAATCTTCTTCATCGAACAGGATCGCTTTCTCGTTGACCAGATCGACGACGCCGCGAAAGGCGTCTTCGTGGCCGATCGGCAGCTGCAGCAGAATCGGTTTGGCGTGCAGTTTTTCGATCATGGCGATCAATACGTCACGGTGGTCGGCGCCGATGCGGTCCATTTTATTGATCAGGCAGATGCGCGGAACGCTGTAGCGGTCGGCCTGGCGCCAGACCGATTCGCTCTGCGGCTGGACGCCTTCGACCGCACTGAAAATAGCGACGGCGCCGTCGAGAGCACGCAGCGAGCGTTCAACCTCGATGGTGAAGTCGATATGGCCAGGGGTGTCGATCAGGTTGAAGGTATAGTCGCGCCAGCTGCAGGTGGTGGCCGATGCCGTGATGGTGATGCCGCGCTCCTGCTCCTGATCCATCCAGTCCATGACCGCCATGCCGTCGTGAACTTCGCCCATTTTGTGGATTTCGCCGGTGTAGAAGAGAATCCGTTCGGAAACGGTGGTTTTACCGGCATCGATGTGCGAGATAATGCCGAAGTTGCGGATCTGGTTGCGGTTGACATCAGCCATGATGAGCTCCCCTGAAACGGCAATCAAATTATTACATGAACCCTAATCATAACAGAGCTTTGCCCGCTTTAGGTAAAAATCATGCGCTTTCCGACCGCAGCCGCGACAGGTGGTCGAGGTCGATCTGGTTGTGGGTAAAATACTCTCGTTCCAGTTCTTCGACGTAGAAACGGTCGAGACCGCTGTTGCTGAGAAAATCCTCGCGCAGGTGGCGATCCTGTGAAGAGATGATTTCCGGTAGCAGGCTGTGCAGGTAAATCGCTTCCTTTTTGATGTCGTGGATGACGTTGCGGAACAGGCCGGGATCGAGCAGGTCGCTGATGATGCCACGGACCAGCAGTTCGTCGCTCAACTCGTTGAACAGCTGCTGCTGCTCCGAATCGGTTTCGTAACGCGAATAGCGGTTGCGGATACGCTCCTTGGCGTTGTGCAGCACGGTGTTGTAGAGACGTTCTTCGGCATCGAGCTGTTTCAACCGGTTTTCCAGCTCTTCCAGTGTCAGCTGCCCGGCGGAGGTTTCGTTCAACCCGCGTTCAAGGCAATCGAGTTTGCGTCGGCCGAAACGACCGAGATAGCCGTTGCCGAGGATGTCGTCGAAAAACAGACGGCCGAACAGGTTGCGCGACAGGCTGTTGAATGCCTGCTGGTTGCCGAGCAGGCTGCGCAGGATCTTGTCCGTCAGGCGAAAATTTTCCATGAAGGCCATCTGGCTGAGCATGTTCAGGCTGCTGTCATAGCGGTCGAAGAAGGTGATGATGTAGGAAAAGTTTTCCAGCAGCGATAGCGGCGCACCGTCGCGGATCGCCTCGTCGCACTCTTTGCCGGTTTCCAGCAGCAGCTGTTCGAAGCCGTGGTCGCGGTTGCGCTGTGCCTGCTGCTTGGCGAACAACAGCTGTTCCATGTCGATGCTGTCAACACCGGAGCCACTGCGATAGGGCTGGAAGATTTTCTGCAGAATCTGCCGCGTGGTCGACATGTATTCCGGCTCGTCAGCCAGCTGCCTGGCCGGAATCTTCAACTGGTCGTCCAGCGTCAAAAACAGTGGTGAAGGGATCTTGTTGCGCACCGAGAGGGTTTTTAACCGGGTCAGCTGGGCATGCTGTTCCGGTTCGAGGTAGCCCTGCCGGTAGCACTGAATCAGGGTGCGGCGGTATTCGTCGATGATGCGGTAGTTGTCACGGTGCCGGTACATGACGTCGACGCGGATGCGTTCCTGCTGGTAGCGGTCGATACCGAGGTCGTTGGCCAGCACCTGCAGCTCACTGAACTGCTCGTCCGGAATCTGGCGATGCTGGTAGTAGAGTTTTTGGAACTGCTGCTGGTAGCGCTTGTTACGGATGTTGATCAGTCGAACCAGGTAGAGTGTCGCCTGTTCCGGCAAAACCTTCAACAGTTCGGTTGCCAACTCGGAATCGTCCCTCTGGTTGAGGTGGGGCAGGCGCTTCAACCGACGACCGAGCAGGCGCAGGATCTGCTCCTGCTTTTGTGGATGGTTGCTGCCGCTGATGCCGTCCACGAAGAAAGCATAGTTGAAGACCGCATGTCCTTCGAAAAACAGTTGCGAGTAGCTGCTCTGGTTGCTGTTCTGCTTGCCAAGTTCAAGGCGACCGTCTTCGTTGTAGCTGGCGCCATGCAGGGTCAGTCGGTTGAGGATGCCCCCCTTGGTCAGGTCTGCCAGCGGCTGATCAACACCGAACATGTATTCACAGAAGGTGCCGCCGTTACCGACCTGCTTGATCCCATCGTTGCTTAAGGTCAGCTCGTTGCCGGGAGAGAACAGCCGCAGCTGCTGTTCGGAAATCTGGTAGAAGTGATGATGCAGCAGGCGTTTTCCGGCGGCAGTGGCGTAATATTCGATGCTGTCGTTGATACGGCCGTGCAGCCGCAGTTCGGTGTTCATTTGCGCGCCTCCGGCGACAAGGGGAGGGAACAGCTGAATCCGTCGTAAGCGAACTCGATCCCTGCAGGCAGTGTTTTGCTGTCGCGTCTGTGATCGATGTCATGACTGAGATGGGTCAGCAGGGTCCGTTCAGCCCCGATTCTTTTCGCCATTTCAATCGCCTGGCTGATGTTAAAATGGGTGTCGTGTGGTTTGAAGCGCAGCCCGTCGAGCACCAGCAGCTTCAGCCCGGACAGTTTGAGCAGCGATGCTTCCGGGATGCCGTTGCAGTCGGTTAAATAGGCGAAGGGGCCGCAGCGGTAACCATAAACCTGCATGCCGCCATGCTCCAGCGCGATCGGCTCGATTTTCTGCTCGAACAGGTAAAAATCATCCTCGATCGGATGCAGGCTGAGGCGGGGGACGTAGCCCGGTTTTTCCAGGTTAGCGAAAATGTAATCGAAATTATCCCGCACCCGTTCCAGCGTGCGTGGCGATCCATAAAGCGGAATTGAGCCCCGGTGGCGGAAGTTGAAACTGCGCAGATCATCGATGCCGTGCATGTGATCAGCGTGGCTGTGGGTGTAAAGTACCGCGTCGATCTGGCGGATACCCTCGCGTAGCGCCTGCTGTCGCAGGTCGGTGGCGGTGTCGATCAGCAGGTTGTGGCCAGCGTAACTGAGCAGTGCGCTGCAGCGGGTGCGTTTGTTGTGCGGATCATTTGACGTACAAACATCGCAATCGCAGCCAATGACAGGAACACCTGTGCTGGTTCCGGAGCCGAGGATCGTTATGTCGAGGGTGGTTGCTGACATCGGTATCGATTATTGGTTAGAATTAAGAGAATGTTTTAATAATTTAGCACTTTGCCAGCAACCGAACAACCTTTGTTTGTGCTTGATCACTTGCTTGTCACCTTTTCCTGCAGTAGACTGCCCAAAAGTGAAAAGGTTTTTATCTATGTCTGAAAAGAAAGCCGAAGAGTTCAACAAGCTGTGTGTCCGTTGCATCCGCCAGTGCAAGCAACCGATAGCAATTCAGATGCTGGAATGTCCACGCTTTCAACCTCGGCCGTTTAAATCTGAAAAGCACAGGTTTCAGCAGCTGGACCTGTTTGATGATAATTGATCCGTTAGAGAGAAGCTCATGTATCTTGACGATCTGAATCTGTTGGCAGAAACGACAAAAAAACTGCAATTGGCAGCTCCCGAGATCATTCGGTTCGGCCGCGGCCGAATCAAGGATTTGCCTGAGCTGGTGAGAAGCTTTGTTGCCCCTGGTGCAACCGTTGTCCTGTTAGGGGGAGTCAGCTACAAGCGCCTGCTTGAGCAGTTGCAGGCCCGGATGGCAGCGGAAGGAGTGCAGTGTGAGCTGATTTCTGGCATCAGCGGTGAGCCGACAAACGAATCTGTCGATGCGACGACGCAGCAGGTGCGCGAACTGCAGCCAAAGCTGGTGATCGCCTGTGGTGGCGGCAGCGTAATCGATACCGCGAAAGCCGGTGCGGCGCTGGCGACGAACGGCGGCATGGTCGAGGATTACCTGGAAGGCGTGGGCAGCGGGCGGAAAATCGAAGCCGACCCTCTGCCGATGATCGCTATTCCAACCACGTCCGGGACCGGTGCAGAGATGACCAAAAACGCGGTCATCAGCAACTACCGCAAGCAGTACAAAAAGAGCTTCCGCGATGAGCGGATGATTCCGGACGCAGTTATTCTCGATCCCGAATTGACCACCGATCTGCCTTCCGGAGTGACTGTTGCGACCGGGCTGGATGCTCTGACACAGTTGCTTGAATCGGCGATCTCCAGGCGTCGCACAGAAACGACGACAGCGCTTGCGTGTGAAGCGCTGGTCAAGGTTCCAGAGGCTTTGCTGACATGTTTTCGTCAGCCGTACAGCCTGGTTGCACGTGAGCGGATGATGATTGCTTCGGCTGTCAGTGGCATCTGCCTGGCAAATTCAGGTTTGGGGCTGGCGCACGCTGTTGCTTCTGCTCTTGGTGCCGTTCACCGGGTCGGCCATGGAATCGCCTGTGGCGTCATGCTGCCGCACGTGATGGAGTACAACAAGTCCGGGGCCGCGGATGAGATGGCGCAGGCTTTTGCCGCGATGCTGGGAGAGAAGCAGGTGACAGGTGAGACGGTGGATCGTGGCATCGCCAAGCTCAAACAGCTACTGAAAGCATTGGAGGTGCCAAGCAGTTTGCGCTTGTTGCCACTACTTGATGAAGATCTTCGCCTGTTGGCGGAGAAAGCGCAGGGGAACAGTTTAAGTGGCAACCCGGTGGAGATGGATAGCGAAGCCGTCTATCAGTTCCTGAAGACAGTTGCCTAGGCCGATCGGGGAACCTCGGCAAGGAATGTCTGCAAAATCGGGATGAATTTTTCCGGTTCGACCAGGAAGGAATCGTGGCCATAATCCGATTCGATCAGGTGGTAATCGACCGGTTTATTCAGCCGCCGCAGCTCATCGACCACTTCTTGGGTCTGCTGCGGCGTGTAGAGCCAGTCGGACGTAAAGGCGAACCAGAGTGACGGGCAGTTCAGCCGGTCGAGTGCTTCGCTGAGAGAATCGAAGTTCCAGGCGACGTCGTACAGGTCGAGCGCTTTCGCCAGGTAGAGGAATGAATTGGTGTCGAAACGATCGACGAAGTTGCCGCCGTTGTAATCGAGGTAGCGTTCAATTTCAAACTTGCCGAAAAAGTCGAACATCCCGTCCCGTACCGAAAAACGCCGTCCGAATTTCAACCACATCGAGGCATCTGAAAGAAACGAAATATGTCCCACTGCGCGCGCCAGCGCCAGCCCGTCAGCCGGTGGGTGTTCCGGCCTGTAGTTGCCTTTTTTCCACAGTGGATCGTTGAAAATTGCCTGACGTGCCAGAGCGTTGAGGGCAATCGCCATCGGCGAGGTGCGGCCGGTGCCGGCGATCGGTACGATGGCACGGATCATTTCCGGGTAGTGGATTGCCCACTCGATCGCCTGCATGGCACCCATCGAGCCACCGACGACAGCGTGGATCGATGTGATGCCGAGATGGTCGATCAGTAGTTTCTGCGCGCGGACCATGTCGCGCACCATCAGTGAGGGGAATTTCAGCCGGTAGGGCCGGCCTGTTTTCGGGTCGATGCTGGTTGGCCCGGTCGAACCTTTGCAGGAGCCGATAACGTTGCTGCAGAGGACGAAATACTTATCGGTGTCGAATACTTTGCCGGGGCCGATCATATTATCCCACCAGCCCGGCTTGCGGTCTTCCTCATCATGAACGCCGGCTGCATGGGCATCGCCGGTCCAGGCGTGGGTAACCAGAATGACGTTGTCTTTGGCTGCGTTGAGTTGGCCGTACCGCTCGAAGGCGATGGTCAGCGGCCCCAGAAGACGACCGCTCTCCAGCCGCAGTTCGACATCAAAATCAGCGTATTCAGTTTTGACCAGACCAACCGAATCGTTCAAGCGAAGTCCCTCTCGAAAACTAAAAAAGCCCTTTCCCGGGACGATGGGAAAGGGCCTTCTGAATACGGGATGGCTGTATCAGTGGCTCCGTCCTCATCTGTCCCCTGGAAAATTTCCACTGGGCAGGAATTGGCACCAGGCGCCGATTTTTCAACCGACCGGTTGCCGTGGTTTCGCAGGGCCGTTTCCCTCCACCACTCTGGATAAAGACGTTGTTGCTGTTTGCTTGCTCGGCGACTCTAGCGTACGGGTCGGCCGTTGTCAATCGGAACTGCTGCTCAACTCTCTTTCTGCTCTTCGTTATCGATTTTGAACGCACCCATTTCTTTTTGCAGCAGATCAGTGTGCTCGATCAGGCTTTCGACGACGCTGTCCATGCCGTTGGCGCGGTCGGCGTTCTCTTCGGCAATCCGGTGTACCATGGCGACCGATTTGACGACTTCGTTGCTGCGCTCGTCCTGGTGCCGGGTCGCGGTGTCGATCCGTTCGATCATCTGCTGGATATGCTCCATGCTCTGCGAGATCTGCTGGCTGCCGCGGTTCTGTTCGCCGGTACTGTTTTTAACCTTTGCGGCGATGTTCTTCATCGACTCGGCAGCCTCCGAGAGGTTGCGGGTGCTGGCTGTCTGCTGGCCGATTGATGTCGCGATCTGATCGAGCATCTTGGTAATGCCGAGCATCGCTTTGGCGATGTTGCGATTTTCCGCCGACTGCTTCTGCGTCTGCTTGGCAATGCCGGTGATCTGCTCGGTTGAAATCAGTGAACTTTCGTGCAGTTTTTCCAGCGCTTCACCGGCAGCGGCGGAGCGTGCAACCTCCTGCTGCGCACGTAAGGTTCCTGCTTCGATGGTCGAGACAGCAGTTTTGGTTCCCTGCTGCAGGTTCTCGATGATCTCGGCTATCTCTTTGGTTGACACCGATGTGCGTTCGGCCAGGTTGCGGATTTCTTCGGCGACGACGGCGAAGCCTTGGCCGTGTTCACCCGCCTGGGCGGCAATGATAGCTGCGTTCAGGGCCAGCAGATTGGTCTGGTCGGCGACTTCGGCGATGACGTTGATGATGTTGCCGATGGCATCGGAGCGCTCGCCCAGATCCTGGATCGTCATATAGGCCTGTTCCATCATCTCTTCCAGGTCACTGATGCCGCGGATGGTGTCCTGGACCGCTGCCTTCCCTTCCAGCGCGTCGCTTGCTGCCTGCTGGGCAAGCTGGCTGGTTCGTTTTGCGCTCTTTTCAATGACGCTGGTCGCCTGCTCCAGTTCGTCTGCCGATTTCGAAGTTTCGCGGGCGTTGCTGGTCAATTCGATGATGTTCCCGTCGACCTGCTCGTTGGAAGATGAGAGCTGGTGGATCGAGCTGGAGATATCGCTGATGATGCCGAACAGGTTTTCCATCTGTTCGCCGATGCTAAACGTGGTTGACTCCAGTTCGTGGGTTGCAGCAGCGCTTTCCTGCACAGCGGCGACGAGGTTGGAGACATTGTCGGCAATTTCTCCTGACGTTGCGCCGATTTCGGTAATCCCTGTATGGGTCTGCTCCAGTGCTTTGGTCTGCTGTACTGCCGCGGCGCTGACTTCGCTTGACCGGGAGCGGATGGTGGCGGTGGCAGAGGTAAGCCCGGTTGCCGCTTTGCGGCTGTTTTCGACGATACCGCGCAGCCTTTCAACAAAGAGGTTGAAGCTGTTGGCAAGCATGCCGACTTCATCGTTGGAGTGGATATCCAGTGTTTTTGTCAGGTCTGCTTCGCCTTCAGCAATCTCCTGCAGGTTGGCGACGACCGAGTCGAGCGGCCGGGCAATGCTGCGGGAGATAATGATGCCAAGGGCGATGGCGATGGTCATCACGGCTAAAGAAATCAACACCAGTGTACGCTGCATGCTCTTGTTGGCAATCTGGATCGAGGAACTGTCGAGAGCAATCAAAAAACCCGCCGATTCATGATTGAGGGGGTAGTTGTAGACGATGTGTTCCTGCCCACGCAAATACATATGGACTGCATCTTCGTCCAGAGTCTGGTCCAGGTCCTTTTGCAGGTTTTTCAGTTCTTCCAGGCTGGTCGTGACGATTCTTTTGCCATCATGGAAGGCGATATCAGCACCAATCATGTCCTGTAGCTGCAGAGAGTGTTTTTGATCGATGTAGTGGTAGGCGCGCAGGTTGCCGATCAGGGAACCCTGGAAGTTGAGTGGAACAGTGGCAATGATGGCGAGCCGGTTTTTTTGCACGGTGAGCTGACTGTCGCTTTCGGTGCTGAATTCGACCTTCTTTCCTTCAACTTTTTTGATGATTTTTGGTTCGGCATTTTTCCCATTAGCTTCCAGAACGTGGCGATGGCCATCAGCGTGAACCAGCTCAAGCAGGTCAAAGCCGAACTGGGTGCCGTTATGCTTCATCAGGTGGTGCAACTGTTCGGGGTCGCCAGTGATCTGGCCAAAATAAATAGCGTTGAGCATCTCCTCATCTTTGCCGAGGATTTCCATGTCTTCTAGCAGCGAATCTTCTTTTTGCGACACGCCCTGCATGATGTAACGCCCGGCCTGGTCGGCCATCAGCTCCATTTGATCTTCGACCTGACTGCTGGCAATGTCGGAAAAGAGATAGGTGAGCAATAGCATCGGAAGAACGGCCAGAATGAGCAGGGCGACCAGGATTTTCCAGCGGATGCTGATGATGTTTCGCATTCGACCCTCGTGTGCTAGGGAATAATTCAAAAAAAGTAGCAGAATTAGAGAATTAATAGAATCTGCAGATTGTATATCGTTAATGGAAAACATGCAAGCAAGCTGTTACCTCCTCGGTGATTGAAAAAACGGTGAAGGCTGCCTGTTTTTTGGGCGCCACTGCCTGAAAAGTAATCAGCTGTGACGTTGACCTGCTGGCAAAAGCCCATTTTAATGGGAGGAAGAAAGTCGGCACGGGGTTTGAAGCGGTAAGCGGAGGTTTAACAATGATGTTGACGCGACATAGGAGACGAGGAGGTCTTACCGATGGAAGCATCGCTTGCTGCCCTGCAAAAAGGTGGGGATGTTCTGTTTTTGTTGCTCGGCGCTGTCATGGTTTTCGCCATGCACGCCGGTTTTGCGTTCCTGGAAGTCGGCACTGTCCGCCGTAAAAACCAGGTCAATGCTTTTGTGAAAATTCTTTCCGACTGGTCGGTGTCGACCGTTGTCTATTTTCTGATCGGTTACCCGATCTCATACGGTGTGCATTTCCTTATGCCCGCTGCCGATTTGATGGGCAACAATCAGGGTTACGAGCTGGTTCGCTTTTTCTTCCTGCTTTGCTTTGCTGCCTGTATTCCGGCGATCATCTCTGGCGGTATCGCCGAGCGCGCCAAGTTCTGGCCACAGGTCTTTGCCGGTGCTATTTTTGCCGGCATCTCCTACCCGATATTCGAATCTATTATCTGGGGTCAAAACAGTGCCGGTCTGCAAGGTTTCTTCGAGAACACCTTCGGAGCCCCGTTTCACGATTTTGCCGGCAGTGTCGTTGTACATTCAATCGGCGGCTGGCTGGCTCTGCCTGCAGTTCTCATTCTCGGTCCTCGAATGGGGCGCTGGATACGTGGTCGCAGCCAGGCGATTCCGATCAGCAACATTCCGTTTCTTGCGCTTGGTAGCTGGATTTTGGCGATTGGCTGGTTCGGTTTCAACGTGATGAGTGCTCAATCGTTGGGCGGTGTTTCCGGCCTGGTTGCAGTCAACTCTCTGCTGGCGATGGTTGGTGGTGTTCTGTTTGCGTTGGTTGCCAGCAAGAATGACCCTGGTTTTGTCCACAACGGTGCCCTGGCTGGTCTGATCGCCATCTGCGCTGGTTCTGACCTGGTTCATCCGATTGGCGCTTTCTTTGTCGGCGGTATCGGCGCTCTGATCTTTGTCTACGGTTTCCAGTATGAGCAGGAGAAACTGAAGATTGATGATGTTCTTGGCGTTTGGCCGCTGCATGGTGTGGTCGGCACCTGGGGCGGAATCTCTGCCGGCATCTTCGGCACTTCGGCGTTCGGTGGTATTGGTGGCGTTTCTTTTATGTCCCAGCTGGCTGGCAGCTTGTTGGCGGTTGTCTACGCCGTGGCTACCGGTTTTGTTGTCTATAAACTGATCGATATGGTTGCCGGTTTCCGTTTGGATGAAGAGCGTGAATTCAACGGTTCCGATTTGAGCGTGCACCAGATTGGTGCCTACCCTGAAGAGAGCGTAAAATAATGAGTTAAAATTAATTCCAGAGAGGATTGACAGGCCGTTTACGGGTTGTAGACTGGGTTAAAAAGCAAGATTACAGAGGGCAGTGGCAGCCCTCTGCTTTGCCCTGGCGACCTTATCCCTCCTGGTCACCAGGGTATTTTTTGACGATAAATAAAAAGGGGCTGCAGACAAAATCTGCAGCCCCTTTTCCGTGGAAATGTAACTTGCTACCTGGCCGCCAGTTGCGCCAGCTTTTCCTGTTCCATTTTAACCAGTTCGGCAACGCTGTATTTTTCCAACACCCGGATCATTTCATCTTGAGCTTCGTGCCAGACTTCGTGGGCCGAGCAGTGCTGGTCGCGCCGGCAGACGCCTTCTTCGATCAGGCAGTGGTTCAGGCTCAATTCACCTTCTTCGGCCTGCAAGATATCGAGCAGGTTTATCTCATCAGGATCTCTGGCGAGCAGGAAGCCGCCACCGACGCCGCGTTGAGAGCTGACGATGCCTGCCTTGATCAGTGGCTGCAGGATTTTCGTCAGGAAGGCCGGAGTGACATTCTGGGTCCGGCAGATGTCCTTTTTCAGGACGATCTCATTTTTCGGCTGTTGGGCCAGATAAATGATTGTTCGAATGGCGTATTCTGTTGCTCGCGTTATGACCACCGCATTACCTCCAATGGTTACTTATTGAGTTACAGATACACGGAAGCTTGGATATTGTCAATGAAGTTATTTGCTGAGGTAAAGGATTAACAGTTCTTGACAGTGCACCGTTCTGGACGCATCATTTTGCCGAGTTTTCGTTTCTGAAAAGGTCTTTTTCGTGGAAAAAATGGCTGATAAATCATTGCGATCCCCGATGGGACGTTTCGCTCCGAGCCCGACAGGGCCACTCCATTTCGGTTCTCTTGTCGCTGCGGTCGGAAGTTATCTCCTGGCGAAGCAGGCTGGAGGACGCTGGCTTTTGCGGGTTGAAGATCTCGATCCACCACGAGTCGTTCCCGGATCGGCAGACAGCATTCTGTCACTGCTTGAGCGGATCGGTTTCGAGTGGGATGGCCCGGTGATTTATCAGAGCCAGCGTTTCGATCGCTACGCAGAAATTATCGACTGGTTGATTGAGCGGCAATTTGTGTTCGAATGCAGCTGCTCTCGACGTGAACTAATCGCCAGCGCGCCGCATTCAGGTGATGATGGACCGATTTATCCCGGGACATGTCGGTCCGGCCCGGTTGGAAATAGGGCAGAAAAATCCCTGCGCTTGCGGGTTGTCGACGAGGAGGTCGGTTGGTGTGACCCGGTGTTCGGCTGTTTGCAGCAGAATCTGCAACAGGAGCTCGGCGATTTTGTTTTGCGCCGGGCCGACGGGCTTTACGCTTACCAGTTGGCGGTGGTGGTTGACGATATCGATTCGGCGGTCACTCAGGTTGTGCGTGGCGCCGATCTGCTGTCATCAACGCCGCGGCAAATTTATCTCTATCGTTGCTTGCAGCAGCGGCCACCCGACTATGTTCATCTCCCTCTGGCCTTGGGGGCGGATGGTGAGAAGTTAAGCAAGAGACACGGGCAGTCAGGTGTTGTTGACGAGCTGAATTGTGACCGCGCCTTGTGGTATGCATTTTCTTTTCTTGGCCAGAATCCGCCGTCTGAAATGCGTGGCGGATCGACAAGAGAGCTGTTGCAATGGGGGCTGCAGAACTTTGACCTTGATGCCGTTGGTGCTTCGGCCCGGCCGGCTCCTGAACTGGTATGATCTTTTTGACTGCTTTTATTTGCATCGTTGCAGGGAATCATTAGAATGTCAGCAACGATGATTCAAATGAAAAGGAGGACAGACGTGAAAAAAAATCTGATTTTTGGACTGATCCTGTTGTTGGCCGGCTGTAGCTGGGGGCAGTACCAGGTACCGAAAGAAAATTATCGTGCCGAGGTGCAAGTGTTGGGGGTTTTGCCGATTCTGGTCGACCAAGCCGCTCATTTCGATTACCCGCAGAAAAACACCTTGATCGATCTAATCGTACGTTCAGCTGCGGACAAGCAGATGCCGTTGGTGGAACAGCTGCGTGAGAAAAAGGGCTATTTCGATGTTCGCGCCCTGCCTGGCAACGCCGAGCTGCTGGGACTGTCGCTGCTGTCAGCTGAATTGCCGCGGGTGGACGATGGGCGACCGACCGGCTATCAGTACAACGCTGAAGCGGTTCGGCAGCTGGCTGAGCAGAATGTTGTTGACGGACTGTTGGTTGTCGTGATCGCAGGCACGCAGGTAACAGAAACCCGCAGGTCTCGAACACTGCTGGAATCCCTTGAAACGTCTTACAATGATATTGTCGCGACTGCTGAGGTTGTCGATCGCAACGGCAAAGTTCTCTGGCGTTTGAGCGGAAAAGAGGCCGTCCGCATGCTGCTGTTGCAGTACCCTGATTTTGATGAGGCACACTACAACCTGACCGATGTTGTCAAGGTGAAGAATATCAGTCTGGCTGGCATCGAACGTGCTTTGGAGGCGGAGGAAGGCGAACTGCCACAGCCTTATCAGCAGCTGATCGAGCGGATCGTGAAAGGAATCAGCCCCCGCTTGTTCGAATAGTAATTTGTGCAGATACCTTGACCGGAAGCAGCAGTCTCCGGTCAAGGTATCTGTTGGTAAAATGGATAGAAAATGTTAATTCCCGGTTGACACCGTGGGTGAAAGCGGGTAAAAGCAGATTCATATACGGTGTGCTGACGCGCTAAGCGGCCGCCTGTGATAGTTGTCCTGCCGATAGTCAGGTTGAAATAACCTTCAAAAATAAACGTCTACCTAGCTGCCGAATTGCCTTTTTTGCAGAATATACATTTAAAATCTGTATTGAGTTTCTAAATAAAAACAATCCATTCATTTCCTCATGACCTCTTTTGTGCAAACCCTTAAGTAAGGTCCCTGCGCACCGATTGGCACCCCTGGAGAACCTATGAACCTAAAAGAACTGAAGAAAAAGAAAATTTCCGACCTGATTGCGCTCGGCAAAGATCTGAAGTTGGAAGAGATCGGTGGTATGCGTCGCCAAGACCTGATCTTCGCCATCCTTAATGCGACCGCAAAACAGAAAAAAGCGATCTACGGCGAGGGGGTGCTGGAAATTCTGCCTGACGGCTTCGGGTTCCTCCGGGCGCCAGACGCCAACTACCTGCCGGGGCCGGATGATATTTATATCTCGCCATCGCAGATTCGTCGTTTTGCCCTGCGCACCGGCGATACCGTTTCCGGTCAGATCCGTCCTCCAAAGGAGGGCGAGCGTTACTTCGCGCTGCTGAAGGTTTCCGAGGTCAATTTTGAAGACCCGGCGAAGATGAAAGAGAAAACCTTCTTCGATAACCTGACACCGCTCTACCCCGATGAGCAACTGGTGATGGAGAATGGATCGGAGAATACTGCCACCCGGATTATCGACCTGGTTTCGCCGATCGGTAAAGGTCAGCGCGGCCTGATCGTGGCACCGCCGCGTACTGGTAAAACGGTTCTGTTGCAGAACATCGCCAACTCGATCTCGGCCAACCACCCGGAGGCCTACCTGATTGTTCTGTTGATCGATGAGCGTCCGGAGGAGGTCACCGACATGCAGCGCAGCGTCAACGGCGAGGTCATTTCCTCGACCTTCGATGAGCCGGCCAACCGTCACGTCCAGGTCGCTGAGATGGTCATCGAAAAAGCCAAGCGACTGGTCGAGCACAAGCGCGACGTGGTTATTTTGCTCGATTCGATCACCCGTCTGGCCCGCGCATATAACACCATCATCCCATCCTCCGGTAAAATTCTCTCCGGTGGTGTCGATGCCCACGCCTTGCACAAGCCGAAGCGCTTCTTCGGCGCTGCACGGAATATTGAAGAAGGCGGTAGCCTGACTATTATCGCGACCGCTTTGATCGATACCGGCAGCAAGATGGACGAGGTTATCTTCGAGGAATTCAAAGGGACCGGCAACCAGGAACTGCACCTTGATCGGCGTTTGGCGGATAAGCGGACCTTCCCGGCAATGGACATCAACCGTTCCGGTACCCGTAAAGAAGACCTGCTGGTCGACCAGACCCAGCTGCAGCGGACCTGGCTGTTGCGCAAAGTTCTGTCCAGTATGAATACTGTCGATAGCATGGAGTTCCTGCTGGAAAAATTGGCGGAAACAGAGACCAACCAACAGTTCCTCGATTCAATGAATCAATAAGAGCTTGATTGCGGGAGACAAATCTGCTATTTAAGCGGTTTGTTTGACCCCAATACCTACAGGCCTGTACAAAGCCAGGCCGCCAAGGAGAAAAAAGATGAAAGAAGGAATCCATCCTAAGTACAACGATGTCACTGTGCGTTGCGATTGCGGGAACACTTTTGAAACCCGTTCGACCCTGGAGAAAGAGATCCATACGGAAATCTGCTCCGCTTGCCACCCGTTCTACACCGGCAAGCAGAAGCTGATCGACACCGCTGGTCGGATCGAGCGTTTCCGCAAAAAGTACGCCCAGAAGTAAATATTTGGGTAAAGGAATCGGGCGGCCCAGTGGGCCGCCTTTTTTCGTTTATAACGGATACAAATCATGCATGTCGAACTGCTGATACACACTCCCGACCCCGAACAGGTTGTTGCTGCTGCGGCCCGGCTTTGCTACTCCAACTCGTCTATCGATGAGCTGATGGAAAAGAGCAAAATCGACCGCCAGGAGTTTCTCGAGAAGATTCTTTCTCTCGGCCATCACTCGGTGATGGAGCATGTCAGCTTCTCTTTTGGTGTCGAAGGGATCAGCCGAGCCTGTTCGCATCAGCTGGTACGGCATCGGTTGGCGTCCTACTCGCAGCAGAGCCAGCGTTACGTTTCGCACAAGAAGCGTTTCTCCTCCGTAACCCCGGAGAGCATCGCCGCCAAACCCGAATTGAACCAGCGCTACCAGCAGTTGCTCGACGAAATTCATCAGTTCTACGGCGAGATGCTCGATGCTGATATCCCGGCCGAGGACGCTCGTTTTCTTTTGCCGAATGCGGCGACGACAAAAATTGTTGTCACCATGAACGGCCGTGAGCTGCGCCACTTCTTTGCCCTGCGTTGCTGTCGTCGCGCACAGTGGGAGATTCAGGAAATGGCCAAGCAGATGCTCAAACTGGTCAAGCCGATCGCGCCGACCCTGTTCGACAAAGCTGGTCCAGGTTGTCTCTCCGGACCCTGTCCGGAAGGGAAAATGACCTGTGGCGAAGCGGCTGCCGTACGCGAAGAATTTGCCAACTTTGGATAAAAGATATGTTTTCTAGCCTTGAAGATGTTGTTGATCGCTTCCGCGAAGTCGAAGGTCTGCTTTCTGATCCGTCGGTCATTTCCGATCAGAAACGTTATCGCGAGCTGACAAAAGAGCACGCCGACCTGACCGAGGTGGTCAGCGTCTACGGTAAGTACAAGCAGGTTTGCAGCGATATCGAGGGCAACCGCGAACTGCTGCAGGATTCCGACCCGGAGATGAAGGAGTTGGCCAAGGCCGAACTGCCGGAACTGGAAGAGCAGCAGGCTCAGCTGGAAGAAGAGCTGAAAGTTTTGATGTTGCCGAAGGATCCGAACGACGAGAAGAATATCATTCTCGAAATCCGCGCCGGAACTGGTGGTGACGAAGCTGCCCTGTTTGCTGCCGACCTGTTCCGTATGTACTCCCGTTACGCCGACCGTAACCGCTGGAAGGTGGAGATGATGAGTGCTTCGGAGACCGATGGTGGTGGATTCAAAGAGGTTGTTGCCCTGATCAGCGGCGAGCGGGTTTACTCGCGGCTGAAGTTCGAAAGCGGCACCCACCGGGTGCAGCGGGTGCCGGAGACCGAGACGCAGGGACGGATTCACACCTCGGCCTGCACCGTGGCTGTGTTGCCGGAGGCCGAGGATGTCGATATCGATATCAACCCGGCCGATATCCGCACCGACCTCTACCGTGCTTCCGGTGCCGGTGGTCAGCACGTTAACAAGACCGAATCGGCGGTGCGTCTGACGCATATCCCAACCGGGGTCGTTGTTGCCTGCCAGGACGAGAAGTCGCAGCACAAAAACAAGGCCAAGGCGATGAAAGTGCTCAAGTCGCGCATTTTTGATCAGATGCAGGCGGAGCAGAACGCCGCCATGGCGGCTGACCGGAAAAATCAGGTCGGCAGCGGCGACCGCAGTGAACGGATCCGCACCTACAACTATCCACAGGGGCGTTGCACCGATCACCGCATCGGCCTGACGCTCTACAAGCTGGACGCCATCATGCAGGGCGATGTCGACGAAATCATCGAGGCATTGATCACCGATCAGCAAGCGGCGCAAATGAGCCAGCAACAAGAGGGATAAGTGGCCGAGACCTGGACA
The DNA here is from genome assembly GCF_900142125.1 of Malonomonas rubra DSM 5091. GTDB lineage: Bacteria > Desulfobacterota > Desulfuromonadia > Desulfuromonadales > Geopsychrobacteraceae > Malonomonas > Malonomonas rubra. The sequence goes on along the minus strand of NZ_FQZT01000003.1, from coordinate 201,812 downwards.
CTGCTCCGGTTGCTGCGCTGGACGACCGATTATTTCGGCGAAAAGGGCATCGACAATCCGCGACTTGATGCCGAACTGGTGCTGGCCCATGTACTGAAGCTGGACCGGGTCGGACTCTATCTCAACTTTGAGCGACCGCTGAATGCTGACGAGCTTGATGCTATCCGGCCGCTGGTCAAGCGGCGTGGGCAGCGAGAGCCACTGCAGTATCTGACTGGACAGACTGAATTCTGGTCGCTGCCGTTTGAAGTGACTCCGGCGGTGCTGATTCCGCGCGGTGATACCGAGATTCTGGTTGAGGAAGCGCTCAATCACGCTGATGCAGCAAACGGCAGTTTGCTCGATGTCGGCACTGGCAGTGGGGCGATCGCCATCAGCCTGGCAACTGAGCTTGCCGATTGGCAGGTCACAGCACTTGATATCTCGTCTGACGCGCTTGAAGTCGCGGCGCGAAACGCTGAGAAAAATGGCGTCGCCAGACAAATGCAGTTTCTGCAGGCAGACCTTGCCGAATTGCCGCAGCAACAGTATGATCTGATCGTTTCCAATCCCCCTTATATTGCCCGAGACGAGTGGGATGAGCTGATGCCGGAAGTACGCTGCTTCGAACCGCAGCAGGCTTTGCTGGCGGCGGGTAACGGCCTTGATTGTTACCGCAAGCTGGCAGCGCAGGCGCGGAGCCGTCTGCAGCCGGGTGGCTGGTTGCTGGTAGAGATCGGTTTCCGGCAGGCTGAAAATGTGTCGCAACTGTTCCGGGATGCCGGTCTGCAGGATGTTTTTGTGCGTGATGATTATGCCGGTCAACCCCGCGTGGTTGGTGGCTGTAATAAATGAGAAAGTGAATAAAGTTGGATAAAATTGTCATCAAAGGTGGGGTGCCGCTGAACGGCGAAGTGCAGGTCAGCGGGGCTAAGAATTCGGCGTTGCCTCTGCTGTTCGCCACGCTGTTGGCCGAAGGGCAGAGCGAGATCTGCAACATTCCTGATCTGCGCGATATCAACACCGCGGTCAAGCTGCTCTGTGAACTGGGGGCGGATGCTGGGCGGGTGCAAGATTGCGTTCGGGTCGATGCGTGCAAGATCGCAAGTATTGAAGCTCCTTACGATCTGGTGAAAACCATGCGTGCCTCAGTGCTGGTTCTGGGACCGCTGCTGGCGCGATTCGGTCATGCCCGAGTTTCGCTGCCTGGCGGTTGTGCCATCGGTGCACGCCCGATCGATCAGCATTTGAAAGGTTTTGAAGCTCTAGGTGCGGAAATCACTCTCGATCACGGCTATGTTGAAGCAAAGGCTGAAAAATTGGTCGGCGCGAAAATCAATTTTGATATGCCAACGGTCGGTGGTACAGAAAACCTGCTGATGGCGGCGGCGCTGGCTGAAGGTGAAACAGTACTGGAGAACGCAGCCCGTGAGCCGGAGATTGTCCAGTTAGCGGATGCACTCAACAGCATGGGGGCCAAGATTGAGGGGGCCGGGACTGCTGTTATACGTATTCAGGGGGTTGAGAAACTGCAGCCGCTCGAATGCAGTGTCATCCCTGATCGCATTGAGGCTGGCACCTTCATGATCGCTGCGGCGATTACCGGTGGTAACGTGCTGATCAAAGGAGCCGTGCGTGAGCACCAAGAAGCGCTGATCGGCAAGATGGTCGAAGCAGGTGTCAGGATTGAGGAAGAGGCGGATGGTTTGCGGGTGGTCGGGCCGGGGAAAATTCGTTCGGTCGACATCCGCACCAGTGTCTTTCCCGGTTTCCCGACCGATATGCAGGCCCAGTTCATGGCGCTGATGACCAGGGCCGAAGGCTCAAGCCGGATCTCCGAAACGGTTTTCGAGAACCGTTTTATGCATGTCGGCGAGTTGCAGCGTATGGGAGCCGATATTTTGATCGATGGTAACAGTGCCATCATTCGTGGCGTCGAGCAGATGACTGGCGCGCCGGTGATGGCGACCGATCTGCGTGCCAGCGCTTCGTTGATCCTGGCTGGGTTGGCGTCGGAGAATACCACTGAGGTGTCGCGGATTTATCATCTTGACCGTGGCTATGAGAAGATTGAAAAGAAACTGGCTGCGCTTGGTGCCAATGTTTGGCGGGAAAAAGAGTAGCTGAGTCGGTTTGAAGTCCTCACTCCAAGGGACGCATGAATCCATCCTTGGAGCTTAGCTGTCGCCGTCCGGGCGACAGATACCCTTTCCGTGAGGACTCCAAACCTCATGGGGTGGAAAAAGGAAGAAAAGTAAATGAGCGATTGGATCACATTCGCCCTGCCGAAGGGGCGGATCATGCAGGATTCGATGGAGCTGTTCGGCAAGATCGGCATCAGCTGCCCGGAGATGAACGAGAAGGGCACGCGCAAGCTGGTTTTCGAGAACAAGGAGCAAAAGGTCCGTGTCATGGCAGTGCGCGCCACCGATGTGCCGACCTATGTCGAGTACGGTTGCGCCGATATCGGCGTGGTCGGTAAAGATACTCTGCTGGAGCAGGGCAAAGACCTCTACGAGCCACTTGATCTCAAGTTCGGTTACTGCCGTCTGGTGGTCGCCGAGCCGAAAGCGCTGCAGGCGGATGACGACCCGACCAACTGGTCGAATATCCGTGTCGCTACCAAATACCCGAACGTCACCGAACGCTACTTTGCCAGCAAGGGAGTGCAGGTCGAGTTGATCAAGCTCTATGGTTCAATCGAGTTGGCACCACTGGTCGGTCTCTCCGAGCGGATTGTCGACCTGGTTTCGACCGGGGGGACCCTGAAGGCGAATAACATGGTCGAGGTCGAAACCATTGCCGAGATTACCAGCCGTCTGATCGTTAACCGCGCCAGTTTGAAGACCAAGCATAAGCGCATCAGCGAGATCATCGATGGGCTGGAGCCGCTGATCGGCGACGATGTGAAAATCTCCATGTAGTCATTGGGGGACAAATAAAAATGATGCGTATTTTGAAATTTTCCGATAGCGATTTTGACACCGAATTCCGCCGCATCGAACAGCGGGCGGAGGAGGTTCCGGCCGGCATTGAAGAGACGGTTAAAAATATCATCGCCGATGTCCGCAAGAGGGGTGATGTCGCGCTGTTCGAACTGACCGCCAAGTTCGACAAGCTGGAATTGGATGTCGATTCCCTCGAAGTGACCGAGGAGGAAATCGAAGCCGCAATGGCGCAGATTTCTGCCGAATCGCTCAGTGCGCTGCAACTGGCTGCCGAGCGGATCGCCGACTATCACGCCAAACAGAAACAGGAAACCTGGATCTCCACCGACGAGTCGGATGTGCTGGTTGGCCAGATGGTGCGGCCCCTCGATCGGGTCGGTATCTACGTCCCGGGCGGCAAGGCGACTTATCCTTCATCGGTGCTGATGAACGCAGTGCCGGCCAAGGTGGCCGGGGTCGAAGAGGTGATCATGGTGGTGCCGATGCCGAACGGCGAGGTGAATCCTCACGTTTTGGCGGCTGCAAAGATTTCCGGCGTTGATCGTATCTTCAAGCTCGGCGGGGCTCAGGCGGTTGCCGCGCTGGCTTACGGCACCGACAGCGTGCCGCGGGTCGATAAGATTACCGGGCCGGGCAACATCTACGTTGCAACCGCCAAACAGCTGGTATTTGGTCAGGTCGACATCGACATGATCGCAGGTCCCAGTGAAATCCTGGTGATCAACGACGGCAGCGGTAACGCCGCTCACATCGCCGCCGATCTGCTTTCGCAGGCTGAGCACGATGAGTTGGCTTCTTCAGTGCTGGTGACCAGTTGCGAAAAGATGGCAGCTGCGGTGCAAGCCGAAGTCGAGAAGCAGCTCTCGGAACTGAGCCGCGAAGGGATCGCACGGAAATCGATCGACGATTACGGCGCCATCATACTTGCCCAGAATCTGGACGAGGCGATTGCGTTTTCCAACCGTATCGCGCCGGAACACTTGGAACTGGCGGTTGATAGCCCGTTTGATATTCTGCCGCAGATCAAACATGCCGGGGCGGTTTTCATGGGGCATCACACCCCGGAAGCCGCCGGTGATTACCTGGCCGGGCCGAACCACACTCTGCCGACTGGCGGAACAGCGCGGTTCTTTTCGCCGTTGTCGCTCGATGACTTCGTCAAAAAATCGAGCATCGTTTCTTTTTCGCAAGCCGGCCTGCAGCGGCTCGGTAACGAGATTGTTCATATCGCCGAACTGGAAGGGCTGGAAGCGCACGCCAAGTCTGTTTCGATCCGCTTGAAAAAATAGCAGGGAGATTGCTATGTCACGCACAGCAAAAATCGACCGTGAAACCAAAGAAACCAATATCAGTATCGAACTGAACCTGGATGGCAGCGGACAGCATCATCTGGAAACGCCGGTGCCTTTTTTCAACCACATGCTCTCGGCAGTGGCTCGGCATGGTTTTTTTGACCTCACCGTCAAGGCGACCGGTGACACTGAAATTGATGATCATCACACGGTTGAAGATATTGGCATAGTTCTCGGTGAAGCCTTTAAGCAGGCCCTCGGCGACAAAGCCGGCGTGCGCCGTTTCGGTCGTGAGACCATGCCGATGCACGAAGCACTGGCTTCGGTGGTGATCGATTTCTCCGGCCGGCCGTTTCTGGTGTTTAACGTCAATCTGCCTAAAGCCAAGGTCGGTACTTTTGATACGGAGCTGGTTGAAGAGTTCTTCGTCGCCTTCTGCAATCACTCAGGTGCCAACATCCACGTCAATTTGGCCTACGGTGATAACCTGCATCATATCATTGAGGGGATTTTCAAGGCCTTTGGCCGTGCCCTCGATCAGGCGACCAGCATCGATCCCCGTATTCAGGGCGTGATGTCTACAAAAGGTAAACTTGAGTAGGAATATGATTAACATAATCGATTACGAAATGGGCAATCTGCGCAGCGTTGAGAAGGCTTTTGAAAAGCTCGGTTTTGACGCACGCGTCAGTGATAAGCCTGAAGATATCGCGACTGCCGATAAAGTCGTGCTGCCGGGTGTCGGCGCCTTCCGTGATTGTATCAACAATCTGCGTGAAGGTGGTTTTGTCGAGCCGCTGCTGGCTCACGTTGAAGCTGGCAAGCCGCTGCTCGGCATCTGTGTCGGCATGCAGATGATGTTCGACGAGAGTGAGGAGTTCGGCCGCCACGCAGGTCTTGGGCTGATCCCGGGCAAGGTTGTACGTTTTCCTTCCGGTATGGTTGAAGGCGGTGAGCGCCTCAAGGTGCCGCACATGGGTTGGAATAATATCAGTCTGAAAAAGGACTCGCCGATCTTTAGCGGGGTGAAAGACGACAGCTTCGTTTACTTCGTCCACTCCTACTATTGTGCTGCGGAAAATGTCGAGGATGTGGCTGCGACCTGTACCTATGGCGATGTCGAGTTCTGTGCTTCGCTGTGGCGCGACAACATCATGGCGACCCAGTTTCACCCGGAGAAGAGCCAGGATATCGGCCTGCAGATTTTTAAGAATTTCGGAGAGCTTTAAATGATTATTCTTCCAGCAATCGACCTTAAAGAAGGCAAGTGCGTCCGGCTCGAACAGGGCCTGATGGATAAAGATACCGTTTACAACGACAACCCGGGCGAGCAGGCGCGTATCTGGCAGGAGCAAGGCGGCGAACTGCTGCACATTGTCGATCTCGACGGTGCTTTCGCCGGGGTGCCGAAGAATAAAGAGGCGATCAAGGCGATCGTCGATGCCATCGATATCCCGTCTGAGCTGGGTGGTGGTATCCGTGATATGCAGACCATCGAGGGCTACCTTGAACTCGGCATCGACCGGGTGATTCTCGGCACTATCGCCAAGGAGAATCCGGCTCTGGTTGAGGAAGCCTGCAAGAAGTTTCCGGGTCAGATTGTCGTCGGCATCGATGCCAAAGATGGTCTGGTGGCAGTGCGCGGCTGGGCCGATGTCACTGAGAAACTGGCGACCGAGATGGCCAAGGAGATGGAGGGTTTCGGTGTCGAGGCGATTATCTATACCGATATCGCTCGCGACGGCATGATGCAGGGGCCGAACATCGAAGCGACCAAAAAACTGGCTGAGTCGATCAACATTCCGGTTATAGCCTCCGGCGGCTTGTCGACCCTCGATGATATCCGCCGCCTGATGGCGATCGAAGCCTCTGGCGTGACTGGCGTAATCACTGGCAAGGCGATCTATTCCGGCGCTATCGATCTGCGTGAAGCGGTGGCGCTGACGAAAGGGGAGATCAAGTAAGATGCTGACCAAACGCATTATCCCCTGCCTCGATGTGAAGGATGGTCGCGTCGTTAAAGGGGTCAACTTTGTCGGTCTGCGGGATGCCGGCGATCCGGTCGAAGCAGCTGAGGCCTATGATGCACAGGGCGCTGACGAACTGACTTTCCTCGATATTACGGCATCCAGTGACAACCGCGATACGATCGTCGACGTTGTGCGTCGGACTGCCGAGCGTGTCTTCATGCCGCTGACGGTGGGCGGCGGTATCCGCAGCTGTGAGGATATCCGCAAGATGCTCAACGCCGGCGCCGACAAGGTCTCGATTAACACTGCGGCGGTTTTCAATCCCGAGTTTGTCAAAGAGGCGGCCGAGCGCTTCGGCAGCCAGTGCACCGTTGTCGCTATCGACGCCCGTCGAGTGCCCGATTCTGATCCGTTGCGCTGGGAAGTTTATACCCACGGCGGTCGTAAGCCGACCGGCATCGATGCGATCGAATGGGCGAAGAAGATGGTCGATTACGGCAGCGGTGAAATCCTGCTGACTTCGATGGATGGCGACGGCACCAAGGCGGGCTACGATATCGAGCTGACCCGGGCCGTCAGCGATGCTGTTGATGTGCCGGTGATTGCCTCCGGTGGTGTCGGTAATCTGGAGCACATCCGCGAAGGTCTGGTCGAGGGCGGCGCCTCTGCGGCGCTGGCGGCGTCGATTTTTCACTTCAAGGAATACACTATCGCCGAGTGCAAAGAGTACTTGAAGCAGCACGGCGTGCCGGCGCGGATTTAGTGGAGCGAATCATGGCAGAGCAAGTCAATCCGAGGGAAGATATTTTAGAAGCGGTCTACCAGATCGTCCTTGAACGCAAAGCGATGGCTGACGGTGAAAAATCGTACGTCAAGTCGCTGTTCGACAGGGGGTTGGATAAAATTCTCAGTAAGGTCGGCGAGGAAGCGACCGAGACTGCCGTGGCCGGAAAAGGGGGCGACAAGGACGAGCTGGTTTACGAGGTTGCCGACCTGTTTTTTCACGTGCTGGTATTGCTCGGCTATTACGATATTCCTCCGGAAAAGATTTATGCTGAGCTGCGTCGCCGTTTCGGCATGTCTGGAATTGAAGAAAAGGCCAACCGCAGCAAGTAAACCTGCTCGATTCCCTGAAATAAATTGAAGCCGTCGAAGTGATCGACGGCTTTTTTTATGATTTCATTTCTTTTGAGTGAAAAATGCTCTATTCTTGGAAACGTTGTTTTATTTTTCCAGAGGAGGAGAGAAATGTCTGCACAGCCAATTTTAACCCGCAAGGAAAATCGCATAGGTTTTATCACCCTGAACCGCCCCGAACAGATGAACACCTTTACCCCTGAATTTGCCGAGCAGCTCGATGCAGCGCTTTGGGCGATGGAGAAGGATGACGAAGTCAAAGTCGTCATCATCAATGCCAACGGTAAACATTTCTGTACCGGGATTCAGCTCGATCAGTTCAATAACAAAACACATACCGAATACCGCAAATTTCTCTACGGCATCGATGCCTTTTACCACACTATCGCCAAGATGACCAAAACTACCATTGCCGCCGTTCATGGTTACACTTTGGCTAACGGCGCCGGTTTGGCGTTCGCCGCTGACCTGACGATTGCCACCGAATCGACCACCTTTGGTACCACCGCGATTAATGTCGGGCTGATCTGCCTTGGACCGGCGGCACCGATGTCAAAGGTCATCGGCCGTAAGAAGCTGATTGAAATGGTTTTGACCGGTGATATGTTCGGTGCGGCTGAAGCGGAGAAGCTGGGTCTGATCAACCAGGTGGTTGCTGACGATCAACTCGATGCTGCTGCTCTGGACCTGGCAAAGAAACTGGTAAAGAAGAGCTCAGTTGCCCTGCGTATCGGCAAAGAGGGGCTGAACCGGTTGTACGAGGATGCTTATGATCGCAAACTCGATATCATGGATGACATGTTTGCCGCAATTTGTGCGGGCGACGAGGCTGAAGAAGGGGTCAAAGCCTTCATCGAGAAACGCAAACCGAGCTGGTATCAGGAGTAATTGAACAAAGGCGGAGCCGCTTTAAAGCAGCTCCGCCTTTTCTTCTTAACCAAGATAGCGGGCGATCAGTTTGCCGTTCTCCTGGCAGCGTGAGCCATCAGAACGCTGCAGGATGACACACTCTTTCGGCAGGTTGATGTTCAGCCCGGCCACCTTGTAGGTAAAATTCCCACGTGTAAACTCTTTACCGAGCCAGTTTGATTGCATGCCGTAGCCTTCGGCATAGCAGCGGAAATCATTCTCTTCTTTGCGTGATGCCACAGATTCCGTGCGTGCCGGCAGCGAGAAACGCAGGTTGACCGCAACGCTTTCTGCGTCGTCGTCACAGAACTCTTTCACAGTCGCCAAATCCAGCCCGTACTTTTCCGCCAGGGGCGCGAGTGCCTCGGCGATGTCCTGTTTCAGTTGTTCGCATAAATCCTGGGTGATCGGTTCGAAACGTTGCATGGCAACCTCCATAAGAAAAAATGCTGCAGACAACGTTGTCGAAGAAGGGTGGGCTCAGCGCTGAAGCCCGCTTGAATATAGAACCGCGACTTTACGGAGAAGTGAGAGGCGGAAAAGCCTCTTTTGCTGGTAAAGATTAGCCCCCGGCGACAGATCTGTCAAATCCGTATTTGAACAAATCTGCCGCCGGAGATGTTTATTTATCCTTTTTTTCGATAAAAGGCTTCAGCAGGTCGATCGGCACCGGGAAGATGATGGTCGAGTTTTTCTCGGTAGCTATTTCAGTCAGCGTTTGCAAAAAGCGCAGCTGCAGGGCGCCGCTTTCTTCTGCTATCTGGTGAGCGGCGCTGGCTAGCGATGTTGAGGCCTGCAGCTCGCCTTCGGCATGGATCACTTTAGCTCTTCTCTCCCGCTCCGCCTCAGCCTGCCGTGCCATCGCCCGCTGCATTTCTGCCGGTAGATCGACATGTTTGATCTCGACGTTGGAAATTTTGACCCCCCAGGGATCGGTCTGGCGATCGAGAATCTCCTGCAGGTTCTGGTTGATCTTGTCTCGGTGCGACAAGAGTTCATCCAGCTCAACCTGACCAAGCACGCTACGCAACGAGGTTTGCGCAAGCTGGCTGGTGGCGTAAAGGTAGTTCTCCACCTCGATCAGCGCTTTGTCCGGGTGGACGACGCGGAAGTAGAGCACCGCGTTGACTTTCACCGAGACGTTGTCTTTGGTTATGATGTCCTGTGGTGGTACGTCCATCGCCACGGTACGCATGCTGACTTTTTTCATCTGGTCGATGATCGGGATGATGAATTTCAGCCCCGGCCCCTTGACGCTGGAAAAACGTCCCAGCCGAAAAACCACGCCCCGCTCGTATTCGAGCAGGATGCGTACGGCAGAGCCGATGATGACGAGGACGAAAGCGAGGACGATCACCCAGAAAATATTAATGCCGAAAAACATCGTTTAATCCTCCATTGTCTTTTTAGTTTGCAAGTTTTCTCTCGATTTTACCTTTAATTCAAGTCCGCGCGCCATACCAGTCACTTCGATTTCAGTACCTTCGGGAATTGGTTCTTCTGCCTGGGCCTGCCAATACTCGCCGTGGACAAAAACACTGCCACGCCCGTGAATTGCCTTAACCACAGTGCCGATTTCACCGATCATTCCTTCCTGTCCCGACACCGCAGGGCGTTTTTGCGTCCGCACAACCATCGATACGGCAAACAGGAAAAAGCCGGCGCTGACTGTGACGGTCGCTGCGATCAGGGCGCGAGAGATCTGCAGGTAAGGTTCGCTGCTGTCGATCAGCATCAAGGATCCGAAAGCCATGGCAATAACGCCGCAGACCGAGAGCATGCCGTAGGAGACGACTTTGACTTCGAGAATAAAGAGAACGAAAGCGAGCAGGATCAGCAGAACCCCAACATAGTTGACCGGCAGGGCGGAAAGGCCGAAGAATGCCAACAGAATGGCGACCGCGCCGATCACACCGGGCAGGATGACCCCCGGCTGCGAGATTTCAAAGAAGATACCGAGGATGCCGAGCATCATCAGCAGGTAGGCGATATTTGGATTCGCAATGCTGTTGAGTACTTTCTGGCGCCAGGTCATTTCGACGGTGACCAATTGTGCGTCGGAGGTGATCAACGTCATTTTCTGGCCATTGCGCAGGTAGGTGAGCCCGTCGATCTGTTTCAGCAGATCGCCTGTGCTCTCGGCAACAAAGTCGACAACCTGTTGTTCAAGTGCAGTTGCGGCCGAGATCGAGTCGCTTTCGCGCACCGCTTTCTCTGCCCAATCCGGGTTGCGGCCACGCTGCTCGGCCAGGCTGCGGGCATAGGCGGCAGCGTCGTTGGTGGCCTTGTCAGCCATCGCTCCTTCTGCCTGACCACCACCGCCGAGGTTGACCGGGTGGGCTGCGCCGATGTTGGTCCCGGGGGCCATGGCGGCGAAATCGGCTGCGATGGTGATGAAAGCCCCGGCCGAAGCGGCTCGTGCGCCTTGCGGTGCGACATAGACGATGACCGGCGCCCGCGAATTCAATTGCGCCTGAATGATTTCGCGCATGGCGCTGTCGAGACCGCCGGGTGTGTCGAGCTGGATCAGGATGGCACGATCATTCTCCCGGTTCGCCTGCTCGATCTGCTCGATGATAAAATTTGCCGTCACCGGGTTAATACTGGCGGCAATCTGCAGTTGACGAATTTCATTCGGGGCGCTGCGCCCGCTCGTCGACAGCAGCAGTCCACAAAGAAAAATGGTGAGAATTGCGAGTTTATGATGCATAAGTCTCCATTTCTAAAATCTGTATTTCAGCCCGATCGCCAACGCGTTTGAGCCTCCTTCTTCAGCCATCAGTCCGTAGGCTTCGGAGCGGTGGTGGAGTCGCGTGATCAGCGCAAACTGCGGGTGCTGTGGCAGATCGAAAGCCAGCTCCATCATCCAGTAAATCATCCATTTCTCTGTGCTGCCCTCATTGAGAATTTCAACTTTCGGTTTTTCCGTGGCATAGGAAAGGCCCAATCCGAATGCCATGCTGGTATCGATCCAGCGATCCCAGAAAAAAGGTTCCCAGCGCGCAACGCCCAAACCATTTATTTCCCAGTGATTCTGAATGCCACTATGTTTTCCCAGCTGACCCTCGATTTCGTAGTTGAGTCGTCGATGTTGCTTGCCAAGGCGCTTTGCCAGGCTGACGATGAAAATTTTCGAATCGACGTAGTTCAGTTTGTGAGGTTTGCCGAAGAAGTCATCCCAGTTGTTGCTGGTCAGTTTTGCGCCCCAGAGGTTGAGGGCGTACTTCTCCCCTGCGGAAAAGGAATTGCTGGCAGGGAGAAGGAAGCAGATAAGCAGGATTAAACTGTAGAGGCACAAAGGTTTCACGATAACCTCCGCTTTGGTTCAAGAATAACGCTTATCTTGGCTCTTTCAAGAGGGGGCAGCCGTTTTCCGCTTGCAGCGATCGTTTTCGGGAAATGAGCCACCAGTAAAAAATGCTTGCATGCAGATATTGAAATCAATATACTGCCAAATTCGTTTAAATACGGGTGCCAGAGTTCTCTGCGCACCCTCTTTGCTGTCAACTGTCCGGAAACGGGGAAGTTATGAGTCTCAAAGAGCAACTCACCAATGATATGAAAGAGGCGATGAAAGCCAAGCAGACGGAGCGTCTCAGTACCATCCGTCAGCTGCGCAGCGCCATCAAGAATAAAGAGATCGATCTCGGTAAAGAGCTGGATGATGACGCAGTGATTGCCGTTATCGGCACCCTGGTCAAGCAGCGCCGGGAAGCGGCGCAGATGTACCGCGATAACGACCGGTTGGAGCTGGCAGAAAAAGAAGAAGCCGAACTTGTCGTTCTGCAGGATTACCTGCCGGCCCAGTTGGGCGAGGATGAGCTACGCGAGATCGTCACTGCAGTGATTGCTGAAACCGGCGCTTCTACGATGAAAGATATGGGCAAAGTGATGCCGCAGGTCATGGCCAAAACCAAGGGGGCTGCAGATGGCAAGCTGGTGAACCAGCTTGTGCGCGAACAACTGTCCGGCTGATCGGAGCCTTTTCGTTGAGTGCAATTGATGTCGGCATTCTCGGTATTCTCGGCCTGTTTCTGCTCAAAGGAGCGATCCGGGGGTTGTTGAAAGAGGTCTGCTCCCTGCTCGGTCTGGTGCTGGGCGGTGTTTTTGCTTTCAGCTTTCATTTGCCGCTGGCACAAGCTCTTCAGGATGCATTCGGTTTCCCGGCGCAGCTATGTGTCTGGGGATCTTTTGTCGCCATATTTCTGCTGGTGACGATTGTCTTCAGTGTGGTCGGTTTCTTGCTGCATCGTTTTGTTAAGCTGGTTTTTCTCGGCGGTTTTAATCGCATGGCCGGGGCTTTGTTCGGAACAGTTCAAGGTGTGGTGCTGTTGTCGATGATCGTGCTGGCACTCAACTCATCGGTAGTGCCGAAATCGGCCCGCAGGATGATGGGTGATTCACAGCTGGCGCCGCCTTTCGAGCAGTTGGGTCAGTCGATCTTTACCGGTAGTAAAGAGCTGATGGGGCGAAGGTAACGATGCTCTGTAGCAAAGCAGCCCTCGAAAGCCTGGAATATCCTCGCCTGCGCGGCCTGCTGGCCGGACAAACGCAGTCGGAACCGGGGCGTCTGTTAGCGGAGAATCTCGCCCCGCTGGCAGAGCGCAAAAAGATTGAAACGGCCCTGTCCGAATTGGACGAAGCTGTTCGCCTGCTGATTGATGGTCAAGCCCCTTCGCTCGGTGGTTGTTTCGATATCCGCCAGGTGGTTGAGCAGGGCCAGGCTGAAGGCAGTTTGATAGCAGCGGAAGAGCTGCTGAAAATTGCTCAGTCGTTGCGTGTTGCCGAGGATTGCAAACGCTGGGCAGGGCCACTGGAAGCGCAGCCGCTGCTGTCCGCTTTGGCGTCACAGTTGAGTTCGCTCTCCGAGCTGAAGCGGCGTCTGATCGATTCGATCGGTCCGCGCGGCGAGCTGCTGGATAGCGCATCGTTTGAACTCGGCGACCTGCGTTACCGCATTCGCCAGACCCGCAACCGGGTCAAGCAGCAGCTGGAGCAGATGCTGTCGAGCGAACAGTTCGGCAGTTGCTTTCAGGAAAAGCTGGTGACGGTGCGCAACGGTCGCTACGTGGTGCCGCTGAAGGCGGATCATCGCGGCCAGGTCAAAGGTTTCGTGCAGGATGAATCCTCAAGTGGGCAGACCCTGTACATCGAGCCGACCAAGGTGCTCGAAGGCAATAACAGCCTGCAGCAGCTGCTGCGGGAAGAACAGCGTGAAATTCGCAAAATTCTACTGCAGCTCGCTGACCTGGTACGGCGTGACAGTAGCGAGCTGTTGAATAACCAGCGCATATTGGGTCGGCTTGATCTGCGCCTGGCCGCTGCGCGATTGTCCAGGCAGTACCAAGGGCATCGGCCTGAGCTGGTCAAGCCGGTACTGGTTGAATTGAAAGAGGCGCGTCACCCGCTGTTGATGGAAACAGACGGGCGCATCGACCCGGCGAAAGCGGTGCCGATCGATATCCTGCTGCCGCGTGATTGCAGCGCCTTGGTCGTCAGCGGCCCGAACACCGGCGGCAAGTCGGTGGCGCTGAAGACACTGGGCTTACAGCTGTTGATGGTGCGTTCGGGACTGCATGTGCCCTGTCATCCCGATAGCAAGCTGCACTTGTTCGAGCAGCTGCATGTCGATATCGGTGACGAACAGAGTATTTCTGAAAGCCTGTCGACCTTTTCCGGCCACCTGATGCGGATCAAGTCGATTCTGGAACAGGCTGATGGCGAAACCCTGGTGCTGCTCGATGAAGCGGGGACCGGCACCGACCCGGCTGAAGGGGCGGCACTGGCGCAATCTGTACTCGATCAGCTACGCATTCAGGGGGCGAAGACGATGCTGACCACCCATCTGGGGCAGCTGAAACATTTCGCCCATGCACAGCCGGGCATCGAAAACGCGGCGGTCGAGTTCGACCCGCAAACGCTGGCGCCGAAATATCGGCTGACCTACGGCATCCCCGGAGCCAGTAGCGCCATGGCTACGGCCCGGCGGCTCGGTTTGCCGAACGTGGTGCTGGAACGGGCGAAGAATTACCTCGGCGAGGGTGAAAACGACAGCACCGCGCTGCTGGCCCAGCTCAATATGCAGAAGCAGGAACTGGAAAAAGAACTGGTTTTGGCCAAGCAGGCGCGCAGCTTGGCGCAAGGGGCACAGCAGTTACGCAAACAGCAGCTGCAGGAGCTGAAAAGCAAAAAGAAAGAAATCCTCGCCCGTGCCACCAAGCAGGCCGACGAGCTGATCGCGACTACCGAATCGCGGCTTAAAAAGCTGCGCAAGCGTCAGCAGGCCGACGGTTCGCCGAAACAGGCGGTGGCCGATAAAGAAGCGCTTAACGCCGCCCGAGAAGAACTGAAACCGTTCAAGCCGAAGCGCAAACGGCAGGGCGCGGCGCCGGAGCAGCTGGCGGTCGGTGAGCTGGTACGGATTGCGCTGCTCGGTGTCGAGGCCAAAGTCGAACGTTTGCTCAGCGACGGTGTTGAGCTGAACGTTGGCGGCAAGCGGATGCGTCAGCCGCTCTCCGCGTTGGAGCAGTTCTCCCCGCGTCGTTTTGCCAGCGATAAAAAGGGTGGCGGGCAGGTGACGCGCAAGGTTGCTGAACGCCAGACCAGTACGCAGTTGAAGCTGATCGGTCAGCGGGTTGATGCCGCGCTGGTCGAATTGGAACGTTTTATCGACGATGCTCTACTTGGCAATTTGCAGCAGGTAGAGATTATTCACGGTGCGGGTGAAGGCATTCTGCGTCGGGCAGTGAGAGAATTTCTCGCCAAGCAGCGTGGCGTGAGCGCCTTTTACGCAGCGCCGGCGGAGCAGGGTGGAGACAACATCACTATCGCCGAACTGGGTGATCGATGAGCGGACAGATTTCGGAGAGCAAGATCAACGAAGTGCGCGAGCGGACAGACATTGTCGAGCTGGTCTCGCAGTACGTTGATCTGAAGCGCTCCGGGGCCAACCATATGGGCCTTTGTCCGTTTCATTCAGAGAAATCGCCATCGTTCAGTGTCCACGCCGGACGGCAGTTTTACCACTGCTTCGGTTGCGGCGTCGGCGGTGATGCTTTTTCGTTTCTACAGCAGATCGAAGGCCTGACGTTTCCCGACGCCGTGCGGCGGTTGGCGGAGCGGGCCGGCATCGAGCTGGAAGAACGGCAGCTGTCACCGGAAGAGGAGCAGCGGCAGAAGCACCGCGAGCAGCTGTTCCGGGTGAATGAATTGGCTGCGGAGTATTTTCATCGTTTGCTGATGGAAGAACCGGCCGGTGAGCCCTGTCGGCAGTATTTGAAGCGCCGAGGTTACGGTCGTAAAGCGGCGGGTGAGTACCAGATCGGCTACGCTACCGACGTCTGGGAAGGTTTGACGACATATCTGAAGGAGCAGGGCGCCAACCTCGAAGATGCTCGTACTCTTGGGCTGATCCGCGAAAGTAAGCAGGGTCGCAACGACTACGATCTGTTTCGCGGTCGTTTGATGTTCCCGATCTTCGACCTGCAGGGACGGCCGGTCGCTTTCGGCGGGCGGGTGCTCGACGACAGTAAGCCGAAATACATCAACTCGCCCGAGTCGCCGATTTATCACAAGGGGCGGGTGTTGTTCGGTTTGTACCAGGCACGGCAGTCGATGCGTCAGAGCGGCGAAGTGATTCTGGTTGAAGGCTATTTTGATCAGCT
Organism: Malonomonas rubra DSM 5091; assembly: GCF_900142125.1. Classification (GTDB taxonomy): domain Bacteria; phylum Desulfobacterota; class Desulfuromonadia; order Desulfuromonadales; family Geopsychrobacteraceae; genus Malonomonas; species Malonomonas rubra. Next base: position 185,913 of record NZ_FQZT01000003.1, on the reverse strand, counting down.
GGCCCTGCACCGGGCCGGTTTTCAGCAGGTCGTTGCAACCTGTGGTACGGCGTTGACCGCCGAGCATGCGCGGATGCTGAAGCGTTATGTGCAGAAGGCAATCCTGCTGTTCGATCAGGACGAGGCGGGCAAGCAGGCGACCTTCAAGGCGATGACAGCACTGCAGGATGAGGGTGTCCCGGCGCTCGTGATCGAGCTGCCGAAAGGGGATGATCCCGATTCTTTCGTCCAGACTCAAGGCCCGGATGCGTTTCGGCAGCGGCTGGAACAGGCCCGCCCGGTTATGGACCTGTTCATGGAAGACGCCCTGCAGAATGCCGGGGCGGGAGTGGAACAAAAAGTTCGTGCGGCGGAGAGCGTGATCGAGCGGATCGCAGAGCTCTCAAGCAGCATGGAGCAGGATCTTTACCTGAAAGAACTGGCCGGGCGCAGCGGCATCGAGTTGGAGCTGCTCAAACAGAAAATGGTCGAGCTTCAAACCCGGCCGAAAGCCGCACCGGAGCGGAACGATTATCTGTCGGAGGCCCCGCCGCAGCCGTACGATTATCCGCCGCCGGAAATGTCTTACGGCGCGCCGATGCCGGAGGCGAGGTCGGTGCAACCGACTGCACCGGAAAAAATCTGGAGCCGCGCCGAAGAACAGGCATTGTGCCTGCTGCTGCACAATCCGGACGCGCGCAGCAGGATCGCCGCTGAAGGGGTGGAAACATATTTTTCAGCAGCCAGAGCGCAGCAGCTGGCTGAACAACTGCTGGAAGAATTGACTGCGGACGGAGCGGCTCCGGAAGCGGTTGTCAGTAAACTGGCCGCGGAACTGATTCCGCAGGTCGGCCCGCTGGCACATAAAGACCCGGCTGAATTTGCTGGTGATGCCGAGCTGATGTTGCAGCAATGTCGCGACTCGCTGGTGCGAGAACTGAAAAGAAAAGAACGCGAGGAGATGCTCAATCAGATCAGTCAGGCGGAAAAATCTGGCCAAGCGGTCCCGGAAGATCTTATGGACCGGTTTAAAAAATTGAAGTAGCGGTTACACTTGGAGTATTGAGAAAATCAGGTCGTAAGGAGAAGACGCGAAAATGTCGAAAAAAACGAATCCTGAAGAGGTTCAACAACTGATCGATCTGGGGAAGGAAAAAGGTTTCCTGACCTATGACGAGGTGAATGATATTCTGCCGGCCAACATGGTCTCTTCGGAGCAGCTTGAGGATGTCATGAGCATGTTTGGCGAAATGGATATTGAGGTTGTCGATTCCGACAGCAAGGCTGACGGTTCACAGAATGATGACGATAGCGATTCCGATGACGACAAGGATGAGGGGGATGTCGAGCTTGAGGCCGGAACCCTTGGTCGGACTAGCGACCCGGTGCGGATGTACCTGCGGGAAATGGGGCAGGTCGCACTGCTGACCCGCGAGGGTGAGGTCGAAATCGCCAAGCGGATCGAAGAGGGCGAAGCGCAGGTGGCCAAAGTGGTCATGCGCACCCCGATTGCTGCGCGCGAAGTGATCAATCTGCTGCAACGGCTGGAAAAAGGCCAGATCGGTGTCTCCGAAGTCACCCGCGATTACGACGAAGAAGAGGGCGGGGAAGCGGAAGAGAAACAGCGTGAGCGCTTGACCGAGCTGTCCCAGCAGGTCAAACCGCTCGACGAGCAACTACTGGCGGTGCAGGAAGAACTGGCTGCCGAGCCGCCGCCATCAGATCGCAAACAGAAGACGCTGGCAAAGAAAGAACAGGAGCTGCGCGATCAGCTGATTGAGTTGTTGCGTCAAGTGCGTTTGAAGGATTTCCAGGTTGCCAAGATCGTCGATCGTCTCAAGGAGATGGGCGAGCAGGTTAAAAAGGGACAGAAAGAGATTGCCGAGTGCGAAAAGCAGATCGGCAAGCCGTACAAGGAAATCCGCAGTTATCTGCGTCGTATGCGCAAAAGTGATGATGAGGCGCACGCTGTTGCGGCAGAGTTGGAGGTTTCCGGCGATATCCTGCTGTCGGTCGAGAAGCGCCTGAAAGCCGCCAAACGCAAGTTCAAGCGGGTCAAAGAAGAGTCCGGTTTCGAACCGGAAGATCTGCTCGAATACTTGAAAGAGGTCTACAAGGGCGAATGGCGTGCCAAGAAGGCAAAGACCGAGCTGGTCGAAGCCAACCTGCGCCTGGTTGTTTCCATCGCCAAAAAATACACCAACCGTGGTCTGCAGTTCCTCGACCTGATTCAGGAAGGCAACATCGGCCTGATGAAAGCGGTCGACAAGTTCGAGTACCGTCGTGGTTACAAGTTCTCTACCTATGCAACCTGGTGGATTCGACAGGCGATCACTCGTGCTATCGCTGACCAGGCCCGTACCATCCGGATCCCGGTGCATATGATCGAAACCATCAACAAGCTGATTCGTACCACCCGTCAGCTGGTTCAGGAGTTCGGTCGCGAGCCGACCCCGGAAGAGATTGCCGAGCGGATGGATCTGCCGCTCGATAAGGTCCGCCGGGTGCTGAAAATCGCCAAGGAGCCGATCAGTCTTGAGACCCCGATCGGCGAAGAAGAAGATTCCTCGCTGGGCGATTTTATCGAGGACAAGGGTGTGGTCTCGCCGCTGGAAGCTGTTATCAAGGGCAACCTGTCGGACCAGACGTCGCGCGTCTTGTCGTCGTTGACGCCGCGGGAGGAGAAGGTTCTGCGCATGCGTTTCGGTATTGGTGAGAAGTCGGACCACACCCTGGAAGAGGTTGGCCAGGACTTCAATGTCACCCGAGAGCGGATTCGTCAGATCGAGGCCAAGGCGCTGCGCAAATTGCGTCATCCGAGCCGGGCGAAACGGCTCAAAGGATTTGCATCGACCGATAGCAACCAGTAATCTTACTTTGGGCACAGGAAGCTCTTGACATGCAAAGAGCGATTTCCTTACTATGTGCGCTTGTGCAAGGGCCTATAGCTCAGTTGGTTAGAGCCGCCGGCTCATAACCGGCTGGTCCGAGGTTCGAGTCCTCGTGGGCCCACCATCTAAACCCCCGGCGGAAAATTCCGTCGCAGCGAAACTGGACAGATTGCGTTGAACGCAGAGAGTCGATTGATACACCCAACACAACCCGGGGATCTTTTACGGGGATGTGAAAAGAAAGCGGCTGGAATCGCCAAGGGGGAAAACCAGAACTATCAAGAGTGCACCGGAAAACCGGTGCACTCTTTCTTTTTGCAGGGAGGGGCGGATGGCTAAACAGAAAATAGCGCGTTTAGCTGACCTGGTCGGCCTGCTGAACGGGCTTTACGCGCCGTCCCTGGCGGAGGATTGGGATAACGTCGGCTTGCAGCTGGGCGATCCGACAACTGAAATCGAACGCATTCTTGTCTGTCTCGACGCCGAGGAACGCGCCCTTGATGAAGCCGAACGTGCCGCTGCTAAACTCGTTATTTCCCATCATCCTTTGATCTTTAAAGGTCTCAAACGGCTCACTCCCGCTGACGAACCCGGGCGGGTTATCTTCCGCGCCATCCGCAACAACATCGCTATTTACAGTGCCCACACCAACCTTGATCGTGCTGCTGACGGATTGAATGACTGGCTGGCTGCACGCTTGGGATTGGAAAACTGCACCCCGGTGGAACGACCGCAAGCTGGAGGATATTACAAGCTGGTCGTCTATGTTCCGAAGGGGCACGAGCAGGAGATGATGACAGCTCTGTTTGCCGCTGGCGCCGGACATATCGGTGAGTATGATCACTGCTCTTTCCGCACCGAGGGGACCGGAAGTTTCCGTGGCAATGACAGCACCGATCCTTTTATTGGCCAGCCGGGTGAACTGGAACAAACCAGTGAATACCGGCTCGAGACCATTGTGCCGGGGGCCGCGTTGGCAAAAGTTGTTGCGCGGATGATTAAAACGCACCCCTACGAGGAGGTGGCTTACGATCTGATTCCTCTGGCCAATACGCGAAGCGACATCGGTCTTGGCCGGATCGGCCGTTTACCTCAAAAGGTGACGTTGAAAGCATTTGCCGAACAGGTCAAGCAGCAGTTGAATCTGCCAGCGTTGCGCCTGGTCGGTGACCAAGGAATGGGAATTGAAAAAGTCGCGGTTTGCGGCGGCAGTGGCGCATCATTGCTTGGAGATGCGATCCGCCTGGGGGCCGACTGCCTGGTGACCGGCGACGTCAAATATCACGACGCGCAGCGTGCGCGATCAGAAGGGCTGGCGCTGATCGATGCCGGTCACTTCGCAACAGAACAGATTATGGTCGCTGAACTCGCAAGTCGGGTGCGACAGGCGCTGGCCGAGCGGCAGCTGCCGGTAGAGGTTATCGAGATGACAGGTGAGCAGGACCCCTTTATCACCTGCTAACTGTCCACACTTATCAACAGAAGGCATAAATGGAGGCAACAACGTGCATGAAAAGATGAACCTGCTGAAGGAACTTCAGGAGATCGATCAGGAGATCAGCGCCATCGAGCAGAGCCAGCAGGGCTATCGCGATGAGCAGGAAAGTTTCGCTGCTGACGCAGCGCGCATTCAGGCGATGCTGGATGAACTGGACGCCGAGTTGGGACTGCTGCAGAAAGACGAGGCTCAGCTGCAGCAGGATATGCTGCGTGAGAAAGACAACATCGCCCGGGTCGAAGGGCGCCTGCCAGAGATCCAGACGCAGAAGGAATATGTCGCTGTGCTCAAGGAGATCGATGCGGCGAAGAAAGCCAATAAAGACCTCGAAGAGCAGCTGCAGGCGAAGCAGCAGGAGATCTCTGCACTGGAGGAAGATCAGCAGGAGAAGCAGGGCGAACTGGCCGGCATCAACGAAAAGGCTGAAGCTCGCGGTGCTGAAATCAGTGAGCTGCTGGCAGAGAGCGAGGGCATTCTGGAGAAGCGCAAAGAAACCCGCGATTCTGTTGCTGCCGAGTTGCCTGCTTCGCTGCTGCGCAAGTACAAGACCCTGTTCAAGCGTCGTGGAGGACTGGCTCTAGCTCTGGCTAGCAACGGGGCTTGCCTCGGCTGTAACATGCAGCTGCCGCCACAGCAGTTCAACAGTTTGCTGCGCGAGACCGAAATGCAGACCTGTCCGCACTGCAACCGTTTGCTGTACGTCGAGCAGCAACAATAGTTATCTGCTGGTCGAAGAAGGCTGGATGATCGCCGGTTTGCCACCTTCGGGCAAGGCAAACGGGAGGAAAGTCCGGGCTCCGTAGGACGGGATGGTTCCTAACGGGAACCGGGGGTGACCCCAGGGAAAGTGCCACAGAGAGAAGACCGCCTGCAGTTTTTGCTGCAGGTAAGGGTGAAAGGGTGAGGTAAGAGCTCACCAGTTCCGGCGGTGACGTCGGAAGCTCGGTAAACCCCATCCGGAGCAAGGCCGAATAGGGAAACGTTTGAGGGCGGTCCGTCCGAAGTTTCCGGGTATGGCTGCTTGAGGCTGTCGGCAACGGCAGCCCTAGAGGAATGATCATCACTTTGCGGCGGGTAACCGGCGCAGGGGACAGAACCCGGCTTATGGCCTTCTTTGGCCACTTTTTCCGGCGGCAGTGTGGGATTTCACACTGCCGCTCTTTATTTAAGAGGCCTTATGCACAGGCAGCGCCACGAACGCTGGAAAAAGCTGGTAGAGCAGATTGCGCAGGAGTATCGTGCTTTGCCTGCATCGGAAAAGACCTGGATTGCTGAGCAGCTGCAACAGGTCGAAACTTTACAGCAGCAGCTGAACCAGCTCTTCGAGCAGGGGAACGGACTAACTTCCTGCGCCGATTGTCTCGGCGACTGCTGCGCCAAGGGGCATAACCATATGACGCTGGCGAACCTGCTCAGCTATCTGCAGAGAAATGACCTTCCTCCGCAGCCCGATTTTTCCCGCACCTGCCCTTTTCTTGGCGAGCGAGGCTGCCTTCTGCCGGTGACCCGGCGACCTTATAATTGCATCAGCTTTGTTTGTGATATAATTGAACATTCTCTAACCTCCTCGCAGGTTGAGGAGTTTTACCGATGCGAACAGCAGCTGCGGGTCGTTTATCGACAGTTTGCCGAACGCTACAGTGGCGGTGGCATGACCGGCTTGTTGTTACAGAGTGAGCGTTTGGGTAACGGGCCTTTTTTGCAGCGTAAAAATCTTCCACAGGACTGACTTTTCCGCGACCAGGAGTTGCAATGAAGATTAGCTTTGATCGTAGTAACGGCGAAATTGACGCTATTATCGATGACCTGCTCCAGCGGGTGGGTGTGCATCATCCGGAGATGATTCGCCAGATGATTCTCGGCGCCCTGAAGTCAGGCCAGGAGAACGATTATCTGGCCGACCAGAAATTGATTCGGACCACCATGAAGGAGATGCGTTTCACCAACAAGATTTTCGCACCTTACCGTGATCGGAAAAAGGTGAGTATTTTCGGTAGTGCCCGCACCAAACCGGAAGAGCCGATTTACCAGAAATGTGTCGAGTTCTCGCGCATGCTGGCTGAGAACAACTACATGGTCATCACCGGCGGTGGCCCTGGGATCATGCTGGCAGGTAACGAAGGCGCTGGCGAGGCCAACTCTTTTGCTGTCAACATCGACCTGCCGTTCGAGCAGGACATGAATCCGGTGATGAAGGGCAGCGACAAGATCATCAACTACAAATATTTCTTCAACCGCAAGGTTGCTTTCCTCAAGGAAGCGGATGCCGTAGTGCTGTTTCCGGGTGGTTTCGGCACCCTCGATGAGGGAATGGAAGTGATGACCCTGGTGCAGACCGGCAAAAACCCGCCGATTCCATTGATCATGATCGATGATGACAACGGCGGTTACTGGGACAAGTTTTTCGATTTCATCCGCGACTGCCTGCTCAAACGCGAGCTCATCAGCTTTGAGGATTTTGCCCTGTTCACCATTACCAAAGACCCGGTTGAAGCGCTTGAGTATATCAACGAGTTCTATCGCAACTACCATTCGATGCGTTTCGTTAAAGACAAGCTCGTTGTGCGCCTGAACAAAGCGCTCGACACCGGGCATCTACAAATTCTGGAGAACGAATTCAACGCAATTCTCGCGCCCGGCGGCAGCATGCGTCTCTCCAACGCATTGCCGGAAGAGCAGGATCAACCCGACCTGCTGCATATGCCGCGCCTGGTGATGGAATTCAATCGGCGCAGCTACGGTCTGCTCAAGGCGCTGATCCGGCGCATAAATTCTTTCTGATGGCTGCTCTGACCGAACTGCCGATCAGCAAGCTGACCGCCCGGCTGGCCCGTAAAGATTTGCGTCGGATGATGGCTTTGGTGCGCCTGGTTTACCGGCTAAGTAAGACAGATAAATACCGCCAACTCGTGCGCCCGCAGCTACCAGAAATCTGCAGCTTTGATCCTGGTCACGATGCCCTGATGATGGGGTACGATTTTCATCTGACTGCTGACGGGCCGAAGTTGATTGAAATCAATACCAACGCAGGGGGTGGGTATATCGCCTGGTTGAGTGAAGCCCAGTCGAGCGGGCAAGACCCGATCAAACTGACGGGGAGAATTCAGCACAGATTGCTGGATACGTTCAAGCAGGAGTGGCGGTCATTTTCCGGCTCGGATCGGGGGCCGCAGCGAGTTGTGCTGGTTGACGAAGAGCCGGAGGAGCAACCGCTTTACCCCGAGATGGTTGCCTGTCGCGATTGGCTGCGGCGCGAAGGGATTTCAAGTGAAATCGCTGCTCCGGGACAGTTGCAGACTGATAGTGATGGCGTCTTTCTCAACGGAGAGAAAATCGACCTGGTTTACAATCGCCACTGTGATTTCTTTCTTGATGATGATGTCATGGCAGGTTTGCGCCAGGCCTATCTGGCTAAAACCGTCTGCCTGTCACCCAACCCTTTCGCCTACGGGTTGTTGGCCGACAAGCGGCGGATGATTCTCTGGTCTGATCCGGCGACTCTGACCGAGTTTGACCTTTCCAAAGCCGAGCAGCAGCTGCTACTGCAAGTGGTTCCGCAGAGCCGCTTGCTGGCTGATTGTGATGACGATCAGGTCTGGGCGGAGCGCAAACAATTGATCTTCAAACCGGTCACCCGCTTCGGTAGCCGCGGGGTGGTGCTGGGCAAAGGAATTACCCGCAAGCGATTTGCCGAGCAGGATCCTGCAACGACCCTCGTGCAGTCGCTGGTGGCCCCTTCGGTGGAGACCAGTAGTGAGGGCGAAAAGTTCAAGGTCGATCTGCGCTTGTTCGTTTATCGAGACCGGTTGCTCGGTGTTGGCGCTCGTCTGTATCAGGGACAGGTGACCAACCTGCGCACGGTCGGCGGTGGCTTCGCCCCGGTGCGCTTGTATTGAGGCAAAGGCGCCGTTCGGTAACGCTGCTGCCTACGAGACACGAAAAAAGCCGCCTCCAGTTCGGAGACGGCTTTGCTGTTTTTGGCTTTTTGCTGTAACTTATTCGCCCCAGACCAGGTTCTGCCAGATCCAGCCGGTTTTATTGTCCGGGCCTTGGATTTCAACCCAGTCCTGCTCTTGCGACAGAACTTTGAAGCTGTTGCCCTTGTAGGCTTTGAAAACGATAGGGAACTCGGTGCCGGGGCCGGTGCGGACGTTGCAGATATCGCCGGTGACAACGACCGACTTGATATCACCAGTCAGAGACCTGTGCAGATAGCCAACCTTGCCGCTTCTGGTTTTTACTTTGTAATAATCGGAACCGCTTTCGATCACTTCCAGCGGTGCGTAACGCTCCAGCTTCTGGATCATTTTAGAACCGGAAACCATCGGTTTATCACGCAGTTCTGCCGGCAGATGGATGACACTGACCATTTTGGCCAGGCTGGTTGTCGCAGTGAACAGCAGCAGGGATACAATAATGATCTTTTTCATGGGGCCTCCTGGATTTGTGAGCTTATTGCGCATTAAATGCGCGTATTAGAGCAATTCGTCAGCAGGCTGTCAATTCAAATTGGAATGGTCCGGGTTCCGCTTCCCATATGGATTTTTTAAGCTGAAAAATAACAGGGAGAACAGAAATGAGATGCCAGATTGTACTTTTTCTCTTCGTGATTACACTGTTGTTCGGTTGTGAGCAGCAACAGGCAACAGCTCCGGACAGGGGCAAAGTTTATGCGAGCCCTGCTTACCTGCAGTATTTCGGCGAAGCTCCGGCACCGCAACAGGGCTATGTTTTTGCCCATGTCGGCTATCTTCCGCTGGCTGATGACTCGGCACAGGTGCGGCCGATCCCCCTCTTTATGTTCAGTGAAAATCAGCAGCTAGACCGCATTCTCAGCCAGCTGTTCAGTGAGCGCTTGCTGGTTGCAGAGCAGAGCAAGCTGCGTATGCCTTTTGCCGAAGGAGTGCGCCTGACTCAACTCGATCAGGCTGGTTCTACCCTGATCGTATCTCTTGAGTTGACCAGGGATGTGCCATCCCACCTTCTGGCCGGGATCGAACGGGCAACGGTGGAATCCGCAGTCCAATTCGAAGAGGTTGATCGGGTACGGATCCTGTACAGTGGTGAACCATCAGAACGACAGCCGGTCGAAGGTTATCGCCATCAACCACTGGCGATTACTGACGTTCAGTTGCCGTTGTTGCTTGATGCCGTCGGCTCTTGGCAGCCTGGTGAAAAAGAGGTGGAGGAAGTTTTTTTCAACTTTGATCGCCCGGTGAAGGTCGAGCGCTTTGAGCTGAAGGGCGAAGCCGGAAATCCGCTCGAAGGAGACTATTATCTGGGGATGTTTGATATGGCCGTTGTGCTGCGGCCACAGCAGGCCGAACTGTTTCAGCCTGGAATGACGTTGCATGTCGACTGGCAGGTGGAGGATCGAAAAGGACGGAAGAGCAAGGCCAGCAGTAAGCTCAACCTGATTGGTTCTCAGCAGTAAATTTAAAGCCGGTGGTTTTCAGCCACCGGCTTTTTTTACCGCCCATCCTTTTTGTTGCAATTCCGCCAGCAACAGGTCGCGGTGATCGCCCTGGATTTCGATGACACCGTTTTTGATTGTGCCGCCGGTACCGCACTTCTGCTTCAAACTTTTTGCCAGTTTTTTTAGTTCTTCACCAGCCAGTGGAACGCCGGTAATCAGGGTGACACCCTTTCCTTTGCGCCCCTTGGTCTCACGTTGGATACGGACAATACCGTCCCCTTTGGGCGTATTTGTCTGCTGTTTGCAGACACATTTTTTCGCCGCTTTGCCGCATTTGGGGCAGAGTCGCCCGGTTTCACAGGAGTAGACCTGGGTGCTGTTGTTCGCCATAGTTTGAATCCTCAGATTTGGTCTTTCAGTTGACAGGCAACACAGACCTGACGAAACTCGTAAAGGCCGCTTTCAGGATTCAAGTCCATCGTTGTTGTCAGGTGTTGTCGACAGGTGATTTTGTAGCACTCGCTGCAAGCGATCCCTTCGCCCACATTCGAGCTGTAATCGCAAATGTGGCACATCCAGCGGGTTTCTTTTTCTTCGTTACTCATGGTTACTTTTCCATCGGCTTGCACAGTTCAGACAGCATATGGCGAACAGGTTCTTCTGTCCAGTCTGGAGATCAGGAACGGCCTGTTTATGGGCAACGTACCATGAGCTGTCCCTTTTTAGGCCGCAAACAGCAAAAGGGCCGCCAAACCAGGCAGCCCTTTCTCTCATTTTGCTTTCCATTTACTTTACAGCTTTTTTACAAATAACGTCCGCGATCACCGATTCTTTCTATCCGGCGAATTGCTTTGGTCGGGACGGCAAAACTCGAGACAGTAAAACAGGTCAGAATCGGGTTGCTTTCCAGGCGTACCGGCCGTTTTTCTGGTGGCAATATCGTTGCTTCTTTTGCCCATTTCTTCAGCGACTCATTCATGTTGTCCTCCTCGGCAGGACGTGACCTGTCTACTATCGGTGGTAAATAGCAAGCTCCAGGCCAAAATGTCAGGAAATGCAGACGAATGAGAAAAGGGCAGTTTTTTCTATAGCTTATTGTTGAATCATGAAAATTGGCAGGACGCAGAAAAAGTGCTTGGACCCCGGTTACCCTTGCAAATGGGGGATATCCCCCAGCAGGTTGTTGAAAAAACCGTAGTCACAGGCAGATTAACCCTGCAGTTCTTTCAGTGTCAGGATTGAGTAGATGTCGTTGCGTTCTGACTTATTGATAATCACCGCAGTGCCGACCAGCATTGCCTCCGCCTGTTCGACAATCTCCTCCACCGCTTTGAGCGTTGAGCCTTTTGCGAAGAAATCATCAATGAACAGAATCCGCTCGCGCGGCCGCAGGACCTCTTTGGCGACATAGAGGGTAGTCGATTCCTCTTTGGTGAATGAATAGCTGGCAGCGGCGTAGTGATCGCCCATGGTCAGCGGCCGCTTCTTTTTCGCATAGACGAATGGCACGCCTAGCATCCCGGCCACCGCCTGTGCCAGCATAATGCCGCTGGTCTCCGCCGTCAGCACCTTTTCGATCGACTTCTCCATAAAATGCGTGGCGACATCGGTTGCGAGCAGGTCGATCAGCTGCGGATCGACCATGTGGTTGAGGAAGCGATCGACCTTGATCACATTGCCCTCAACGCGACCTTCTTTTTTAATCCGCTCCAGCAGGGTTTGCGATGCGTATCTCATTTACGATCCTCCCGGTCGTAGGATAATCCCAGGCTTTCCGGCTGTTGGCTGGCGCCTTTCTGCAGACGGATGGTCGAAACCACCAAAACGACAATAGTAAAAAAGTAGGGCAGCATCTGCAGGATATGGGCGCTGACCGAGGTGCCCATCGCCTGAAAGCGGAGTTGCATGGCGGTGATGCCGCCGAACAGGTAAGCGCCGAGCAAGGCCCGGGGGCTCGACCAGCTGGCGAAGATAACCAGCGCGACAGCAATCCAGCCGCGCCCGGCCGACATGTTTTCGATCCACATCGGTGTTGTTGCCAGGCTCAAGTAAGCACCGCCTATGCCGACGATGCCGGAGCCGATGGTCACCGCGAGGAAGCGGTAAAGGTTGACCGGCACTCCACAGGTGTCCGCTGCTGCCGGGTTCTCCCCCAGGGTTCGTACCGCCAGACCCCAGCGGGTGCGATAGAAGAACAGCCAGATCAGGGCGACCAGGGCGAAGCTGAAGTAGATCAGCCAGTCCTGGTTGAAGAAGGGTTTGCCGATCACCGGAAGCAGCGACAGTCCGGGGATGGCGATGCGTTCGAAGCCTTCGATGGTCATGCCGACCATGCCCTTGCCGAACAGGGCGGTCATGCCGATGCCGAACATGGTCAGGGCCAGTCCGCTGACGATCTGGTTGCCGCGCAGCTGTACGGTGATAAAGCCGTGGATGGCCCCAGCAACGAAGGCGCAGAGGAAGGCCGCCATCACGCCGGTCAGCAGCGATCCGGTCAGGTAGGTGCCGGCAAAGCCGCCGAGAGCACCGATCAGCATCAAGCCTTCGATCCCCAGATTGATGATCCCTGCACGTTCGTTGATGATGGCACCTAAAGTGGCGAACAGGATCGGTGTCCCGGCGCGGACGGTGGCATCAAGCAGAATTTCAACCATGAATACCTCCCCGGACCAGTTTGACCCGATACTGGATAAAGAAATCGGACGCCAGCAGGAAGAACAGGATCAGCCCCTGGAAGGCATAAACGAAGGCGACTGGCAGCTGCCAGAGCAGTTGCAGACTGTCGCCGCCGACCAGCAGGACACCCATCAAGAAAGAAACGATGACTACGCCGATAGCGCTGCGGTTGGCCAGCCAGGCGATAATAATAGCGGTGTAACCGTAGCCGGGGGAGATGCCGTGCTGCAGGCGGTGCTGCAGGCCCGCAACTTCGCTGAAACCGGCAACCCCGGCGATGGCGCCGCTGAGGAACAACACCATGAAGATCGCCAGGCCGGTGTTCATCCCGGCGTACTGGGCGGCCTTCGGGTTACTGCCGATCACTTTGATTTCAAAACCCCAGACAGTGCGCTCCATGAAGAGATAAAGTACCAGGGCGCAGAAAATAGCGAGGAAGAAGCCGCTGTGCAGCCGGGTGTTGAAATATTCAGCCAAGCGTGCGGCATCGGTAAACTGAGCGGTGAGTGGAAAGTTGAAACCTTTCGGATCTTTCCAGGGGCCATAGACCAAGTAATCGACAAGTAAGATGGCGATATAGTTCATCAGCAGGGTGACGATGACTTCGTTTACTCTCCATTTTGCCCGCAGAAAACCGGCCACCCCGGCCCAGAGTCCACCGCAGAAAAAAGCAGCAGAAAACATGGCGATCATCATCAGCCAGTGATTTTCGATGCCTGAGAAGAGTGCGACACCGCTGGCGGCCATGGCCCCCATGTAGATTTGTCCTTCGGCGCCGATGTTCCAGATCTGCATGCGAAAAGCGAGACTGACGGCCAGGCCGGTAAAAATAAGCGGCGTGGTTTTAACCAGCGTCTCTGACAGTCCGTACATGGAGCCGAGGGATTCAATGATGATTTCGCGGTAAGCTTCCAGCGGGTTGACGCCGCTTGCCAGCAAAAGGAAGCCGGCAACGAACAGGGCGATGGCGATCGAAACGATCGGCGCGGAAAAGCGAAACAGGGCAGAAGATATCTCGCGGCGTTCGGTAATCAGTTGCATGCCGCGCCTCCCTGCTTTTCGCCACTCATCATCAGGCCGATCTCTTCGCGCGTGGTGTTGCGCGGATCGACGTAACCGACCAGTTGGCCACGGAACATCACGGCGATTCGGTCGCTCAGTTTCAGCAGTTCGTCGAGATCTTCGGCGATCAGGATGGTACTCATCCCCTCGTCAGCACCATCGGCAATCACCTTGTGAACGTACTCGGCGCTGCCGATATCAAGGCCGCGGGTCGGGTAGAGGGCGACCAGAACCGCCGGGGCTTCGGAAAGCTCGCGGGCGATGATGACTTTCTGGATGTTGCCGCCGGAAAGGTAGCGCACCGGGGTGCCGTCCGGTCCTGACTTGATGGCGAACTGTTCGATTTTTTCGCTGGCGTTGCGGCGGATCGCGCCCTTATCCTGAAAAATCCAGCGGGAAAAAGCACCGCTCTTGAAACTTTTCATGATCAGGTTTTCGTCGACACTCATGTCGGGGGCGATGCCGATGCTTTTGCGATCCTCGGGGATGTGAGCAATGCCGGCGATGTAAGATTTTTTCGCGTCGGAGTTGGTGATGTCCTCCCCCTTGGCCAGGATTTTTCCAGAGTTGGCGTTTTTCAGTCCGGTCAGCACCTCGGCCAGTGCTTTCTGGCCGTTCCCGGCGACCCCTGCAATGCCGAGGATTTCCCCTTTTTTCAACTGCAGATCGAAGCTCTCGAGATCGGACAGGCCGCGGTCGTTGCGAACCGAGAGCTTCTCGATTTCAAGCACAATCTCGTCCGACATCTGCAGGTTCTTCTGCCACTGTGGAATTTTGTCATTGCCGATCATCAGCGATGCCAGCCTGTTTTCATCGTAGTCGCCACGTTGCAACGTTGTGATGCTATGCCCCTTTTTCAGGATGGTCACCCGGTCGGAGATCTTCATTACCTCGCGCATTTTGTGGGAGATGAAGATGATGCTCTTGCCCTGCTTCTTTAATCGTTCAAGGACAGTGAACAGGCGATCCGCTTCCTGTGGTGTCAGCACTGCGGTCGGTTCATCGAGGATCAGCAGGCGGCAGTCACGCATCAGCAGCTTGATCAGTTCAATCCACTGCTGGGCGCCGATGGACAGCTTCCAGACCGGGCTGTCGAGATCGAGGTCAAGACCGAACTCGTCAATCAGCGCGGCGATCTTCTGTTTGTACTCTTTACGGTTGAAGAAATTCGGTACGTTGTCGAGCGCCAGCAGGATGTTTTCGAAGACCGAGTGAGCCGGAACCAGCATGAAATGCTGATGTACCATGCCGATCCCTCGTGCGAGAGAATCGCGTGGGCTGGCAAAATGAACCTCTTCTCCGTCGATGCTGATGCTGCCCCGGTCCGGGTGATAGAGGCCGGTCAGAACGTTCATCAAGGTGCTTTTGCCGGCACCGTTTTCACCGAGGAGGGTGTGTATCTCACCAGGCGAGACGGAAAAAGAAACATCGTCGAGAGCCACAACGCCGGGGAAGGTTTTACGGATGTTTTCGATCTGCAGCAAATCGGGCATCGAATCCCACACGTGAAAAAGAAAAGGCACGCCTGCGCAGACGTGCCCTTGGTAGAAAACGGAATTACTTGGGAATGGTTCCCTGAACACCCTCAACGAAGTAGCTCATGCCAAGCAGATCTCCATCGCTGTGAGTTTTGCCGGCTTCAACCACGACATGACCTGACTGGTCCTTGATCGGTCCGGAAAAGGGGTGGAATGTCCCAGCTTTGATGGCTGCAGCCTTGTCTGCAACTATTTTCTGAACCTCAGCCGGGACCTTAGGATTGAAATCAGCCAGTTCGACCAGGCCTTCTTTCATGCCGTCCCAGATCTGTGAGGATTTCCAGCTTCCTTCGCTGACCTGCTTGGCCAGTTTGGTGTAGAGGGCACCCCAGTGCCAGACTGGTGCGGTCAAGAAGGCGTTCGGAGCAAACTCGCGCATGTCGGAGTTATAGCCGATGACGTAAGCGCCACGGGCTTCTGCCGCCTGCAGAGTGGCAGGTGCATCCTGATGCATCGCCAGTACGTCAGCACCGACATCGAGCAGGCTGTCGGCAGCGTCACGCTCAATGCCCGGATCGAACCAGGTCTGGGTCCAGACGACCTTGACTTCGGCCGCGGGGTTGACGCTGCGCACGCCGAGAGTAAAAGCGTTGATACCGCGGATAACTTCGGGGATCGGGAAGGCAGCGACATAGCCGATGACGTTCTTCTTGGTCATTTTACCGGCAACGATACCGGAGAGGTAACGTGGCTCATACATGCGGCCGAAATAGGTGCCGACATTTTCGGCGGTTTTGAAGCCAGAGCAGTGCATGAAGACCACGTCTTTATTCCGGCGGGCGACGTCGATAGTGGCGTCCATGTAGCCGAAGCTGGTGGTGAACACCAGGTTAGCCCCTTTACGCACCAGGCCGTTGATCACACGGGCAGACTCTGCTCCTTCTGGAACCGACTCGATGTAGGTGGAGTTTTCTTTGACGAAAGGAAGCTTTTCCATCTCCTGCCGTCCCTGATCATGGGCGTACGTCCAACCGGCGTCTCCAACCGGGCCAACGTAAATGAACCCGGCCTTGATCTCTTTTCCGGCGAAAGCAGTGCCGCACACGGCGAAGACCAGCACCAACATCAGGAACAGAGCAGTTTTTCTCATTACTTAAAACCTTTCCGGATAAGCCGAATATAGGCAGTTGAAAGATTACTATTTAGATCGGAATTTCGACACTGTCAAGTAAAGCCGGATTAAAAATCCGTCCGGTAGATCAGAGCTCTTCCAGCTTGCTGTCGATGTTGTTTTTCAGCCAGCTTCTGTCCCACCATTCCAGCGGCTGCACGGCGATTCCGGAGACAAAAACACCGAAGTGCAGGTGGTCCCCTCCAGCCATGCCGGTTGCGCCGCTGCGGCCGATTTTCTGCCCTTTGGTTACCATGTCGCCAGGCATCACATCGAGCTGACTCATGTGGGCGTAAAGAGTCTGCAGGCCGAGGCCGTGATCAATCACCACGCAGAGGCCGTAGATGCCGAGATATTCAGCCCAGACCACTTCGCCGTCGTTGGCCGCTTCAAGTTCAGCCTGGGCGACCGAAGCCATATCGTAGCCGAGATGGACGGCATTATCGACTTTTTTACCCTCGTAGTAATAACTGCGATAGTCGGCAAACTGGGCCAGCGCTGAAGCATTTTTCATCTGCAGGAAACGACCTTGCCAAAGCGGCATCTCCGCAGTGTTTTTCGATAGCTCAAGCATTTTGGCGCGGTTCTCTTTGCGGATCTGGCTATTGACATAAAGGAATGTCTGCAACTCGTCGCCCGGTTGCGGGACCATCGCTTCAAATTCCGGTGCTTTCTGTTGCAGGAAGTTTTTGCTCAGGTTGATCGTTCGCTGGCGAAATTTCTTATTGTTGGCGCGATAGTAGATGCCCGCCTGCCGCTCGTTGCCCGCTAGGTCGACGGCTACCACGCGCGGTATGAATTCGCTTTCCTTCATAAAGTACGGGTAAGCGATCAGGGCAACATAGGCTCCAGAATCTTGTAGGAAACCACGGAAAAACTTGTCACCGACCTGTACGCCGGTCTTTTCCACCTCTTCGTTCAACCGGTAAGTGACCAGCCCGCTGCCGCCCTTGGTGAAGTTGTGAGCTTTGCTGAGGATCGAAATGATCGGTGGTCGAGTATCGTAGGTGAACTGAAAGCTCTGTTGACTGACGTTCCCCTTACCGATGTGGTAGATCGAACGGTCTCCAGCGGTAACTTCGATTTCAAGCGGACCCTGCTTCGGCTTCAACGAGCCGAGGTTCAACTCGATATCGATTTCCTTGGCGCCGACCGGGGCCTGCTTGCTGACCAGCGACATGCGGTTGCCGTTTTGGATTGCTGTTACCTCGATCTGTTTCAGGCCGCTGCCGGCATCAGTCAGGTTGAGAGAAAGAGGAACTTTCGCCGAAATCGGCCCACCTCCCGGGGTCAGGCTGACGGTCGGGCCTTCAGTGTCACGAAAATAATAAACGGCCGCCGCAACCAGGCAACCGAGAAGGATGATCAGGAAGAGTTTTTTGATCGATTTCACTGTTGTTGTCCTTTGTTTTTTGTACCTAATTAGTCATTTGAATGGAGCGAAAAAAAACGATCGTAACTGTCACTTTAAAACAGTCACGATCGTTTTTTAATTCTCGACTTTGGGGCCGATTTTGTCAAGCAATAGTCAGGCGTGAATTGCTTCACCATTCACCGCCAACGCTGCTTCTTTAATCGCTTCCGCTAGTGTCGGGTGAGCATGGCAGGTGACGGCGACATCGTGGATGCTGGCGTTGAAGTTGACCAGCGTGGTTGCTTCAGCGATCAGTTCGGAGGCGTGCGGACCGATGATGTGGATCCCGAGGATGCGACCGCTGTCTGGCGTGGCCAGCACCTTGACGAAGCCATCGCTGCTGCCACTGGCAAGGGCCCGCCCACTGGCTGCAAAGAAAAACTTGCCAGCGTTGTAATCGATGTTGTCCTGTTTCAGACCCTCTTCACTGCGTCCGACCGAGGCGACCTCAGGGTGCGTGTAGGTGACGCTGGGGATAGCGTTGTAGTTGACGGCTGACTTCTGTCCGGCCAGACGTTCGGCGAAAACTACGCCTTCTTCGCTTGCCTTGTGTGCCAGCATCGGCCCGGCAATCAGGTCGCCGATGGCATAAATGCCGGGGACAGAGGTCTGGTAGTTTTCATCGACATCAAGCTGGCCCTGTTTGTTCGGCTCCAGGCCGACAGTCTCCAGCCCTAACCCTTCTGTTTGTGCCCGGCGACCTGTGGCTACCAGCACTTTATCGATGGTGATCTGTTCTTCCCCCTTTTTTGATGTCAGGGTGGCGACAACGCCATCGGCTGTTTTTTCAACTTTCTCCAGTTTGGTTTTCAGGTGAATTGACAGCCCCTGTTTTTTCAGGCTGCGTTGCAGCATCTGGCCCAGTTGTGGATCACTGAGGGGAATCAGTTGGTCGAGCATTTCAACCACTGTGACCTGCGCGCCGAGACGGCTCCAGACGGAACCCATTTCCAAGCCGATGACGCCGCCGCCGACCACCAGGAGTCGCTCAGGGACTTCACTCAAACTGAGAGCTTCGCGGGCGCTGATGATGGTTTCGCCGTCGAACTTCAGGTGTGGCAGCTCAATCGCTTCGCTGCCGGTTGCGAGTAGAAGGTTTTTGCAGCTGTACTCCTGATCGCCAACGCTGATCTTCTGCAGCTCGCCATCTTTACCGGTGAGGGTCGCTATGCCGGAGATAACCTCGATCTTGTTTTTCTTCATCAGGCCGCTGACGCCGCCGGTGAGCTTTTTGACGATCCCATCTTTGCGCGCCATCATTTTGTCCAGCTTCAGCGTTGCGTTAAGCACTTCGATACCGTGCTCGGCCAGATCATGATTGATTTTTGCAAACTGCTCACTTGATTCGAGCAGGGCCTTGCTCGGAATGCAGCCCTCATTCAAACAAACGCCGCCGAGAGTTTCCCGCTTTTCTACAACAGCAACGGAGAAACCGAGCTGTGCCGCGCGAATTGCCGCAACGTAACCGCCAGGCCCGGCTCCGATAACGATCAGATCATAATTATTTTCAGACATGCGTATCTCCTCTACATTTCCAGCAGCATTTCTTCCGGGTCTTCAATGTAGGTTTTAAGCTGTTTGAGAAAGCCGACCGCTTGCTGACCATCAATGATGCGGTGATCATAACTCAGCGCAATATTCATGATCGGTCGAACAACAATTTCACCGTCGATGACGACGGCGCGATCCTTGATCGCGTGCATGCCGAGGATGCCGCTTTGCGGGGGGTTGAGCAACGGGGTCGAGAGGACAGAGCCGTAGATGCCGCCATTGCTGATGGTGAAGGTGCCGCCCTGCAGGTCGTCAAGGCTCAGTTTCCCGCTCTGTGCTTTTTCGGCAAAGCCGCGGATGGTTTTCTCAATGGCATCGAAGCGTAGCTGGTCGGCATCGCGGATCACCGGAACCACCAGGCCCCGCTTGCTGCCAACGGCTACACCGATGTCGTAATAGTTGTGGTAGATGATGTCGTCGCCATCGATGCGGGCGTTGACTTCGGGGAAGTCCTTAAGCGCTTCGGCGGTCGCTTTGACGAAGAAGGACATGAAGCCGAGAGGCACGCCATGTTTTTTCTCGAAAGCGGCTTTTTGCTTGTTGCGCAGGCTGATCACCCGCGACATGTCGATTTCGTTGAAGGTAGTCAACATTGCTGTCTGCTGGCGTGCCATGAGCAGGCGTTCGGCAATTTTCTTGCGGATCTGCGTCATCGGCACCCGCTCAATGCGGTCGTCGTCTGCTGGGGCTGATGTGGTGGCGACAGCCGGAGTTTCTTTTGCCGGGGGCGCAGATGGTGCAGGCTGTTCGGTTGCAGCCGGGATATCATCGACTAAAATCCGACCGTCGCGGCCACTGCCTTTAAGCGTTGTCGGGTCGATCCCTCGTTCGGCGGCGATTTTTGGTACCGCCGGGTTCATCGCCGGTTGTTCGGTTGCAGCCGTTTCCGCTTCTGCTGTTTCGCTGGCCGGTTCTTCAGCTGTCGTTGTGGTGCCGACAGCCGATTCGTCGATTCGGCCAATGACCGCGCCGATTTTGACGATATCTCCCTGCTGAGCGAGTATGGTCAACTTGCCGGAACTCTCGGCGTTCAGCTCGACATTGATTTTTTCTGTTTCCAGCTCCAGCAGCAAGTCATCCTGCTCAACCTGCTCCCCGTCCTGTTTGAACCATTCTCCGATTTCCGCTTCGACGATCGATTCGCCGACCTGTGGAACGATGATATCCATGTTGATCCTCACTTATTCCGCAAAAGCTTGTTCAATAATTCGTTGTTGCTCCAGCTTGTGAACGCGATGCGAGCCGACCGCCGGGCTGGCCGAACGTTTGCGGCCGATGTAGGTAATTTCGCTGCCAAGAAGCTTGCCGAGCTGCGGCCGCAGGTGATCCCAGGCTCCGCCATTTCCGGTCTCTTCCTGCACCCAGCAGTATTCAGTCTGCTGTGGGTAGCCTTCGAGAATTTGCAGCAGTAAGTCACGGTGCAAGGGGTAGAGCTGTTCCACCCGGATGATAGCAATATCTTCACAGCTGTTCTGTTGCCGGTGCTCTAGCAGATCGTAATAGATTTTACCGCTGCAGAGCAGAACCCGGCGGCAATCTTTGTTTTCCAGCTGATCGGGGATAATCTCCTGAAAACCTGCGGCAGTGAAATCCTCCGCGCTGGAAGTGCAGGCCGGGTGGCGTAGCAAGGCTTTTGGCGTGAAGACGATCAGTGGTCGCCGGTAGCTGGCGTTGACCTGCCGACGCAGCAGGTGGAAGAGCTGGGCCGGCGTGCTCGGGTTGCTGACAAGCAGGTTGCTGCCGGCGCAGAGTTGCAGGTAGCGCTCGATGCGGGCGCTGGAGTGCTCCGGCCCCTGGCCTTCGTATCCGTGCGGTAGGAACATGGTCAGGCCGCTTGAGCGATCCCATTTGGCCATGCTGCTGGCGATGAATTGATCGATGATCACCTGGGCACCATTGGCGAAGTCGCCGAACTGGGCTTCCCATATTGTCAGGTCGTTGGGGGTTTCAACCGAGTAGCCGTAGTCGAAGCCGAGCACAGCCATCTCCGAGAGCATGCTGTTGTAGATGGTGAAGTGACCACCTGAGTTGTGAGCGAAGATGTCGAGGGGCGTGTGGTTCCGGCCAGTCTCGATGTCGGACAGGGTGGCGTGGCGGTGATTGAAAGTGCCGCGGCGCGAATCCTGGCCGGAGACACGGATCGATTTTCCTTCAGCGACGATACTGGCAAAAGCAAGCGCTTCCCCTGTTCCCCAGTCGATCTTCTCACCGCTTTCGACCGAAGACTTACGTTTTTTCAGCAGCGAAGCGATTTTGCGGTGCGGAGTGAAGTCGTCGGGTGTTGCCGTCGCGGCAGCGATCAGCCGGTTCAGCTCTTGCCTCTCGACCGAGGTGTCGACCGGGTCGAAGCTGAAGTCGCGGGAGATCTTGGCCCACTTTTTCATAAAGCCTTCTTCCAGCTCATGTGGTGGACGTTGCAGCGCGTTCTCCAGTTCGTTTTCGACATCAGTCGCCAGCGCATCCAGTTCGGTCTCAGCAAATCCCTCTTGCAGCAACTGAGTCCGGTAGATCTCAGCTGTTGGCTGTTTGGAACGGATCGCTTCGTACATCTTCGGCTGGGTGAAGAAGGGTTCGTCCCCTTCGTTGTGGCCATGTTTACGGTAGCAGATGACCTCGATGACCACGTCTTTGCGGAACTTCTGGCGGAACTCCAGGGCAATGGTGGCCGCTTGTAACAACGCTTCCGGTTCGTCGCCGTGGACATGCAGGATCGGCGACATCAGCATCTTGGCAATATCCGTCGGATAGCAGGTTGAGCGAGCATCGACCGGCAGGGTGGTGAAGCCGATCTGGTTGTTGATGACGAGATGGATGGTGCCGCCGGTTTTGTAGCCTTCAAGCTGGGAAAGATTGAGCACTTCGGCAACGACTCCCTGGCCGGCAAAAGCCGCATCGCCGTGGATCAGCAGTGGCAGCACCAGTTGTTCGCCGTCACCTTTGAGTCGTTCCTGCCGGGCACGGCATTTGCCTTCGACCACCGGATCGACTGCTTCCAGGTGACTCGGGTTCGAGGCGAGGGAGATGTGGATGTTCCGATCGCCGTATTTGCGGTCAGTCGAGTAGCCTTTGTGGTATTTGACATCCCCTTCGCCAACAATTTTGAAGGTTTCGTTGTCAGCAAATTCGGCAAAAATATTTTCCAGGGGTTTGTCGTAAATGTTGGCCAGCACGTTGAGGCGCCCGCGGTGGGCCATGCCGATGATGACGTGTTCGATTTCCAGCCCGGCGCCGTGTTCGATCAAGTGGTCGAGCAACGGAATGACCGATTCGCCGCCTTCCAGTGAGAAGCGTTTCTGGCCAACGAATTTACGGTGAATGAATGATTCGAACCTGGTGGCCTGCAGCAGTTTTTTCAGTGTGGCCAGTTTTTTCTCGCGACTCAGGTCCAGTTTGTTGCGCGTACTCTCCATCCGTTCCTGCAGCCATTTACGCTCTTCCATGATCGGAATGTGAGTGAACTCGATGCCGATGGAGCGGCAGTAAGTTTCCTCCAGTACCGAAACGATCTCCTTCAGCGGGGCGTTCGGCAGGATGAAGTTGTCAGTGGCAAATGTTCGCTCAAGATCGGCTTGATCAAGGCCGAACTTGTCGAGCTGCAGTTGCGGATGGTCGAATTCGCAGGGAGTGAGCGGATCGACACAGGCATAAAGGTGACCGATTTCGCGGTAGCGTCGGATCAGTGTCTGCACTTCGGCTGGTTTGTGGTCGGGAGCCGATGTGCTTCGGTCGAGTCCGAGCTCGAACCCTTGAAAGAACGAGCGCCATTCTTCCGGCACCGATTGCGGATTTTGTTGATAACTTTGATATTGCGCTTCGATCCATTGTGGGCTGACGTTTTCTGTGGAGGTCATCTGTGTGCTCACCTTCGAGTCATTTAACGTTAGACGATAAATTATAACCGGATCAGTATAGAACAGTTGCTTGTCTAGTCGCAATAAGCGCTTTGAATAACTATAGAATCTTTTTTTCAGATTGCAGCGAGAATAGCTAAAGGTTCTTTTTAGCGGCAATTTTAATATTAGAATTACCCGGCCTCTCTTGATTTTTAATTTTGCCTAATGTTACTGTGACAGCAATTGAAAAAGCCGAGGCCGTATTGACGGGGACGTTATTAGCCTTAGTGCTGGAAAGGGATAGATCATGGAAGTGACAGGAACAAGTATTGCTTCTCAAGAAATGCAGACGAACAAATTGCAGGCCGGCTATGATGCTTTGACCAAGACGATGCAGAAAGCAGATCAGAACGCGGCGAATGAGCAGCAGAGAATGGAAGTTGCACAGCAGACTGGTAAAGGTCTGAATATCGACGTTAAAGCCTGATTGATTCATCACGCTTTGCTTTTTAAGACCCCGCTGGAAAGAGTTCCGGCGGGGTTTCTTTTTGCGCTGGACTATTCAGGTAACGCGCAGGCTTCACCCGTTTCGTCCAGGCGAACAAATTTCACGGTGGTGCTGAAGACCTCCTTCTCACATGTTGCCCCCGGTTCGTCGGCAAAGACATTGACCAGATAGCTGACCGATGTTTTCCCCTGATCGACCTTGTCGATGGTAAAGCGGAGGATGGCACCATTTTCGACCGGGCTCTTGAAGTGACAGGCGTCCATGCTGATGGTGACGAATTTACAGCCGGGAAAATCCCGGGTGGCTGCGACCCAGGCGTTTTCATCGACCCATTTCAACATCGCTCCGCCGAACAGGTAGCCGTGGTGGTTCAAATGTTCCGTGCGGACCAGAGTAAAAGTGTCCATTATACTTTTTCCTCGCGGGCAACGAACTGTTCTTCGGCGTGATAGGAAGAGCGCACCAGCGGCCCCGCTTCAACATGTTCGAAACCAAGTTTTTGCCCTTCTTCTGCCAGCTGTTTGAAGCGATCAGGGGTGATGTATTCCTGTACCGGGTAGTGGTTTTTGCTCGGGGCAAGATATTGGCCGAGGGTGAGGATCTGGCAACCTTGCTGCCGCAAGTCGTGCATCACCTGCAGAACCTCTTCTTCTGTTTCTCCCATGCCGAGCATTAAGCCTGATTTGCTGATAATGTCTGCCGAAATTTGTTTGATCTTTGCAAGAACCTGCAGTGAGCGTTGATATTCCGCTTCTGGACGGACTTCGGCATACAAGCGCGATACCGTTTCAATGTTGTGACCAATGATGTCGGGGCCGGATTCGACTATCTGCTGCAGCGCCAGCCAGTCACCCTGCAAATCAGGGATCAGCAGTTCGATCCGGCAGTCAGGCGCTTGCTGCTTGATCTGCTCGACCAGGGCGACGAAATGATGGGCGCCGCCGTCAGGAAGATCGTCACGGGTGACCGAAGTGATGACAGCGTGCTTCAGCTTCAGTTCAGCAATTGCTTTGGCTACTTTTTGTGGCTCTTGCGGATCGGGTGGCAGCAGTGCATCGCTGGAAACGTTGCAGAAACGGCAATGACGGCTGCAGTTGTTGCCGAGGATCATGAAGGTGGCGGTGCCTTTGCTCCAGCATTCACCCTGGTTAGGACAGGCGGCACTGCGGCAGACCGAGTTAAGTCCCTGCTGCCGATGGTAGCGGTCGATGCGGGCATACTCCGGCCCGGAGGGGAGTTTGACTTTTAGCCATTCCGGTTTTCGTTGTCTGCTGACAGGCATGCTGTTTCCTGTATGAAGTGGAATAAAAACAGGGCCCGTATGCGTGGCATCGGACCCTGGAGTTTGAATTTCTGTTACCGGTTACACCGGTTCGAAGTTCGACTTGTCGACTCCGCAAAGCGGGCAACACCAGTCATCTGGTAGGTCATCGAAACTGGTTCCCGGTGCAACGCCGTTGTCAGGGTCGCCTTTTTCCGGGTCGTAAATGTAATCACAAATAATGCAGCGGTACTTGTCCATCGGAACCTCCTCTTGGGGTTGAATTTTGCCGACTTTAGCAGAACGGGCAAAGTATGACAAGTATGGTCAGCAATAGTTTGTGTTGATTTAAAACTAAACCAACTCCAATACTGCCTTGACGGCTTTCTCAATACCATCGGCTGCCTCGCCGATGCTGCCTGCGAGCATGTAGGCCGGGGTCGTGACCAGTTTGTTTGCTTCATCGACAACGCAGTCGCGCGGGCTGCAATCGACGTGAGTGGAACCCATGCTGGTGAGGGCTTCAGCGGTTGCCGGATCGGTGCCGATGGTCAGTCTGTGTGGCAGCTTATCTTCACCGAGCACTTTGGAAACCAGCGCCGGAGCAATGCAGAGTGCGCCAAGAGGTTTTTTAGCTGCGATGACCTCACGAATCAGTCGGGCGACATCGGCGTTAACTTCGCAGTCAGGGCCTTTGAAGGCGAAGGTGCAGAGGTTTTTTGCTGCGCCGAATCCACCGGGAATGATCAGAGCATCAAAGTCGGATGCTTTTACCTGGGCAATGTCGCTGATCTGACCTCGGGCAATCCGCGCGGCTTCTTCCAACACATTGCGACTGGACCCTTCGGCTTGTTCTCCCGTGAGATGGTTGACGACACCCTGCTCTATATTGGGGGCCATACAGACGATCTCGGCACCGGCTCGGTCGAGGGTCAGCAGGGTGACAACGGCTTCATGGATTTCGCTGCCGTCATAAACGCCACAGCCCGCCAGAACAACTCCTACTTTTGCCATGTGACTCCTCCTGTTATTGCTGATGGTTGAAATGAATCGATGGCTATCGACAAATCATAGCAGATCAACGTCGATTTAACACCGGGAAGCAAATTCAATTTCTGGTGTAGAGGACCGCAATGCCGTGAGCGATTTCATTGCCAAGAGCTTTCAGACTGTGTGGCTCGTTGGAATCCCAGTAAACGGAATCACCGGCATTAAGGACGTAAATCTCGCCACCGTGGGTCAGTTCGATGCAGCCTTCGAGCACATAGAGAAACTCTTCACCAGCATGCTGGACCGCTTGTGATGATACGGTTTGCTTCGGATCGAATTCGACCAGAAAAGGCTCCATGTGCTTATGCTTTTTGCCATAAGCCAGGGAATGGTAAAGGTAGGGCTGTGGAGTGCCACCCTGCTGTGGTCGGCGGTTAATCAGGTTGGAGTCACCGGCGCGTACCACCAGGCACTTCTGGTTGTTGTCCTCTTCTTCGAAAAACGTCTGTAGCGGAACCTTCAGCGCTTTGGCAATCCGCAGCAGGGTTGCCAGCGGTGGGATGACCTGTTCATTTTCAATCTGCGACAGCAGCGGTTTTGACAATTCTGTTTCCGCTGACAAGTCCTGCAGGGTCAGGCGGCGGTCCTGACGTAGTTTGCGGATCTGTGGACCGATCTGGAGTTCTTTGACTTCTGCTCTGAACTCGTCCATGGACTCTCCTTTTTATCCGGGTCAGCGAATGCCACTCTGCAATCTCTGATTCAGGTTTTGTAAAATGAAATAAATTTTTAACGTCACCAGCGTTTACAGTCAAGTAATTAGAAACACTGTAATCGGTTGGATTCTCTGACGTCTGTTGTGTTAGAAAGTGAACGACAGCAAAACGGCTGCATTTATGAATCGAGGATGAGCAGCTTTATGGAGATGAGATATAACAAAAAAAAACCAGTACGGGCGCTGCTGTTTGATCTTGACGGCACTTTGTTGCGGGTCGATATGAGCCGGTTTATCCCGTCATATGTTGAAGGGCTGGCGCAATACTCCGGCGCCTATGCAAAGCCGAAAAAGTTCATCCGGGCGAAACTCGGTTCAATCCGTAACCTGCTGAAAACCAGTGGGGATGGCATTATGAGCAACGAAGCGCGGATCACGTCCTACCTGCAGGCTGAACTGGACATGCCGGAGCAGGCATTGGTCGAAATGTTTCAACGCTATGCTGCCGAGCGATTGGAGGAATTGCGTGAGTTTGTCCGACCGATTCCTCTGGCGAAAAAGATTCTGCAGGATTGCCGGCAGCTGAATTTGCCCCTGGTGCTCGCGACCAACCCGGTATTCCCAGAGTTTATGATTCGGGCCAGGTTACGCTGGGCCGGACTGGATGATATCCCTTTCGATTACCTGACGAGTACAGAGAATAGCTGCTACTGCAAGCCGGAATCAGAATACTTTCACGAGATCAGCAACTATTTGCAGGTAAAACCGGAAAACTGCCTGATGATCGGTAACGACGCCCACCAGGACATGGCGGCAACCGCTATCGGCATGCAGACCTTTCTTGTTGATACCTGGCTGATTGAGACGGAAGGGGCGCAGTGGCCTTATCATGGACGCGGCGATCACAATGCTTTGCAGCACTTTTTGTCTCAGCGCCTGGCAGGGGAATAGGACGCTTTGAGTGGCGATTTGTGTTAAGAAAAGATTAGTGCTTGCTATTTTGAAAATCTGTTAATAAAATTAAGGTTCTTGTTCGCAGTGACCTGTTACGTTCATAACCTGCTGGAGGCTGACGTTATGGCAAGACTTGTGGAAAACCCTGATTTGGCGTTCCGTTTGGCGCGGGCCATCGTTTCCGATATTGCCCTTTATAATCAGGATAAAGTCGCGGAGGGGATCAAGGAAGACAGCATCTTTGAGCTGATGGAAGAAGAGCTGGCTGAAGGACGTGAGCATTTTTACTCTCGCGTTTCCCCCGATATGACCAATCGAGATCACCTGTTCGAGAAGGCGATCGTTGATGTCATGATCAAGCAAGCCGGTAAAATCGAGAGCAACATCTGGTAGATGACCCCGCCGCAACAACTGACTTATCCGGACGACCGTGATGCTGAGCGGCTCGACAGCTTTCTTGCGGAGCGGTTTCCGGATTTAAGCCGTTCGCAAATCAAAAAACTAATCGACTCACAGCAGGTTCTGCTCGACGGAACTGCGACCAAGGCCAGCCAGAAACTCAAAGGTGGGGAGCTGATCGAGATCGACATCCCCGAACCGGAACCGACCGAAGCTCTGCCGGAAGATATCCCCCTGACTATACTGTATGAAGATCATGACCTGATCGTGGTTGACAAGGCTCCGGGAATGGTGGTACATCCCGCCGCCGGACATGCGCATGGTACGCTGGTAAACGCGCTGTTGCACCACTGTGACGACCTCGCCGGTATTGGCGGTGAGCTACGCCCTGGCATTGTTCACCGTATCGATAAGGATACCTCGGGCGTGCTGGTGGCGACGAAAAACGATCAGAGCCATCAGCATCTGGCCGCACAGTTTAAGGCGCACACGGTGAAAAGGCGCTACCTGGCGCTGATTTGTGGACAACCGCAGCACAATAGTGGCACTATCGATCAACCGGTCGGTCGACATCAGCAGCATCGGAAAAAGATGAGCAGCAACACCAGACACGGCAAACGTGCGGTGACCCACTGGCAGGTGCTGCAGCGTTTTCCGAGCGACGGCCTGTCGCTGGTCGAATGCCGACTCGAGACCGGCCGCACCCACCAGATCCGGGTGCACCTGTCGGAGATGAATCTGCCACTGGCCGGTGATCCCCTTTACGGTGGCTTGAGCCGCTTGAAAAACCTGTCCGATACGAAACTGCGGGCGCTGTTGCAGCAGCTTCCGGGGCAGGCGCTGCATGCCAGAGTGCTGGGTTTCGAGCACCCGAACAGCGGTAAATACATGGAATTCAGCAGCGAGCTGCCGCAGGCTTTTGCCGCAGTCGTTGACTATCTGGAAAAGAAATATGCCGATCCGGCTCAGCCGGTGCGGTAGGACTTTGCGGAGACAGACATGAAACTTGTACGTCAGGGAAAGCTTTCCTATTTGCAGCCGAAAGGATTGAGTACGGGGGTTGTGGCCGGTTTCAGCACCCGTAATGGTGGTGTCAGCCGGGCCCCTTACAACTCGCTTAACCTGGCTTTGAATACCGATGACCTGCAGGCCAGCGTGGATGGCAATCGATCGACATTTGCCCGGGCTTTTGACCTGCAACCCCATCAGCTGCTGACGGTCAAGCAGGTGCATGGCAAAGACCTGTTGGTACTCGATCAACCGAACCCCGATTTGACCCATTTCCTCTCGGTTGAGGTCGATGCCATTCTCACCAATCAGCCCGGCATCATGATCGGTGTGCTGGTGGCTGACTGCTACCCGGTTCTGCTCTGGAATAAAGAGGGGACTGCTGCTGCGGCTGTGCATGTTGGCTGGCGCGGAGCTGCTGATGGCATTCTGGCGAAGTCGGTGGCTGCCATGCAGCAGCATTTCGGTTGCCAGCCGGAAGATCTGCTTGCCGCCATTGGCCCTGGCATCGGCGCGCATAAATATGAAGTTGACCGCCCGGTGCGAGACGCCTTTCGCAAGGGAACCGGCTTCTGGGATGAGATCTCGAGCGAAACCCGTCTCGGTCATTGGCAGCTTGATATCGCACTGAGTTGCCGATTGCAGTTGGAAAAGGTCGGATTGCCGATCAATGCGATCGAGCAGACTGCCGAGTGCACCTGCTGCCACCCGGAGCTGTTTTTCTCCTACCGGCGGGATGAAGGGCAAACCGGACGTCAGATCGGTTTTATCAAGCTGGCATAAAATATAATGCTGACAAATAAAAAGCGGGGCTGCCATATCGGCGGCCCCGCTTTTTTGTTTTCAGTGCCTGTACTGATTAGGCAGCAGATTTCCCCGGCAGAATCAGGTTCAAAACAACGCCAATAATACCGGCCAAACCGATGCCACCCAGCTTGACGACGGCCAGGTCGAAGGTCATGCCGCCGATACCGAACACCAGGATAATGGCGACGATCGCCAGGTTGCGCGGCTCCATCAGGTCGGTGCCAGCTTTGATCAGGGTGTTGATGCCGATAACAGCGATGGCACCGAACAGCAGCACCATGATACCGCCCATGACCGGGACCGGGATGGTGTTGAGGAAACCGCCCAGTTTACCGATGAAGGCGAGCAGGATTGCCGCGATCGAGGCCCAGGTCATAATCGCCGGGTTGAAAGAACGGGTCAGGGCGACAGCACCGGAAACCTCCGAATAAGTGGTGTTCGGCGGGCCGCCAAAGAAAGCTGCAACACTGGTGGCAATACCGTCACCGAGCAGGGTGTTCTTGATGCCTGGATCTTCGACGTAGTCTTTGCCGGTAATACCGCTGATCGCCAGGACATCGCCAAAGTGCTCGATCGCCGGTGCAATCGCAACCGGAACAATGAACAGGATCGCCTCCAGATTCCAGGTCGGGAAGGTGAAACTGGGGATGGCAAACCAGGGTGATTCAGCCACTTTCTGCATCGAGATCAGGGCCGGGCCGGTCCAATTCTGCAGACTGCCTGGATCGAATGCGGCCTGGGTCGAAGCAGTGAAACCACTGACATCAAGGATCAGCGAGGTGAAGTAGCCAGCAGCGATACCGCAGAGGATTGGGATCAATTTGAAAATCCCTTTGCCGAGCAGGGAAACGATGATGGTCACCGCCAGGGAAACACCGGCAATGATAAAGGCTGTGGTTTCCGGCACCAGCCAGGCCGAGCCGTCACCGGTACGGCCCGAGGCCATATGGACGGCGACCGGAGCCAGTACCAGACCGATAACCATGATTACCGGGCCGGTGACGATCGGCGGCAGGATGCTGTGCAGAATGTCGGAGCCGAAAATGCGAATCAAAAAGCTGATGATGACATACATCAAGCCGGCAGCGAACAGGCCGCACATGGTTCCCGAGATGCCCCACTGTTGTACGCCGTAAATGATCGGTGCGATAAAAGCGAAACTCGAGGCGAGGAAGACCGGCACCTTGCCACGGGTGATGACTTGAAAGATCAGCGTACCGACGCCGGCGGTGAACAGCGCGACGTTGGCGTTCAGGCCAGTCAGCAAAGGAACCAGCACCAGCGCGCCGAAGGCGACGAAAAGCATCTGGGCGCCGAGCAGGCAATCTTTGGGGCGGAAGTTGTAGTCGGTGGGAGCGTTCTGGCTCATGCAATCAATCCTTTGTCGAAAGGGTTACTTGGTGCCGAAAATCTTGTCACCGGCGTCACCGAGGCCGGGCAGGATGTAGCCGTTTTCGTTCAGACGTTCATCGACCGAGGCGACGTAAATGTCGACGTCAGGATGAGCTGCTTCGACCTTTTCGATCCCTTCCGGCACCGCCACCAGGAAAAGACCGCGGATGCTGGTGCAACCCGATTTTTTCAGCATGTCGATACAGGCGATCAGCGAACCGCCGGTGGCCAGCATTGGGTCGAGGATCAGAGCCGTGCGATCTTCCATGCTGCCGGTCATTTTTTCATAGTAGGTGACCGGTTCCAACGTCTCTTCGTTGCGGTAGAGACCGACAACGCTGACGCGGGCGCTCGGAATCAGGTCGAGCACGCCGTCCATCATGCCGAGGCCGGCGCGCAGGATTGGGACAACGGTAATTTTCTTGCCCTTGATCCGCTGCACCTCGACCGGGCCGCTCCAGCACTCGATGGTTTCCGCCTCGGTTTCCAGATCCTTGGTTGCTTCATAGGTGAGAAGGCGAGCAACTTCCGATGCCAGTTCGCGGAACTCCTTGGTGCTGATGTCATGCTGTCGCATCAGTCCCAGTTTATGCTTGATCAGGGGGTGGGTTGCTTCGTAAACGGCCATCTGTTGCTCCTTTTATCCTGTTTTTTTGGACACTTTTTTTGATAGGGCGAAAAGTGGATTCAGATCAATCAACCACGCAGCATAAGAGGATCACTTGCCGGGGTCAAGTCGATTTGGGCGCGCAGTTTTCAAGGTCATTAAGCGTTTTGAATCTTGCTCTGACGTTACTTCGGGTTCGTTGTTGCATTCTGATGTTGGAGGCTTTTTTGCCATTTAATAAATACGCCTATCATCAGAACGTAGATTTAGGCTATAGTAACCGGCTGATTTTGCCGCGAACATCGTGGCCAAAGGTTGTACGACAATGAAGAGAAAGAAAAAATATACCTGGCAGAGCAAATGGAAACACCGGCTGGAATACTATGCCATTCGCCTGCTAGCTGCTATTTTGAAAAAAATTCCTCGTGAAATGGCTCTGCAGGCTGGAGGTCGGTTGGGCATTCTGGCTGGCCTGGTCCTGCGTAAACGCTACCGAATTGCCGAGGAAAACATGGCGCTGGCCTTTCCCCAATGGCCTCTGCATAAGGTGAAAACACTGACATGGGCGAATTTTCAACATATCGGTATTTGCGGTGTTGAGACACTGCTTCTCGATCAGTTGCGGTGCTGTGAAGAGGATGTCAAGCGCTACTACCAGTGTGTCGGCTTTGAAAATTTTGATCGGCCCCTGGAACTGGGCCGCGGAGCAATTCTGCTGACGGGACATCTGGGCTTCTGGGAGTGTGGGAACTACATTCTGGCTGCCAATGGTTACGCTGCCGCCGCCGTTACCAAACCATTGAAAAATCCTCTGGCAGATGTTTACTTCACCAATATCCGGGAAAGTTTTGGTTCGCAGACAATCGACAGTCGTAAAGGTGCGCGGAAAATCCTCAAGGCGCTCCAGCAACAGAAAATCGTCGGTATTCTGCTTGATCAGCATATTGCGCCGCCAGGTGCTGTGCCCACGCGTTTTTTTGGTCGCCTGGCCTACACCACAACGGCGATTACCAACCTGGCCATGAAATACCAGATTCCGGTCGTGCCGACGTTCTGTCTGCGTCAGCCGGATGGGCGTTATCGGGTCGAAGCACTGCCGATGATTATGCTCGAGGGGGAAGGGGAGGCAGCACTCGAACGGAACACGCAGATGCTGACAGACCTTATCGAAGCAGCGGTGCGGAAGGATCCGAGCCAGTGGTTCTGGATGCATGAACGCTGGAAGGCTGAAAAGCCAAAATGGGTTGCAAAACGCAAAGCAGAAGAAGGAAAGAAAGTTGAGTAAAGAATTACAACGCGAAATAGAAAAGCGCCGGACTTTCGGCATCATCAGCCACCCGGATGCCGGTAAAACCACGTTGACGGAAAAACTACTGCTGTTCGGTGGCGCGATCCAGATGGCGGGAACCGTCAAGGCGCGCAAGTCGGATCGGCATGCCACCAGTGACTGGATGAGCATCGAAAAGGAGCGGGGCATCTCGGTCTCATCCTCGGTAATGAAGTTCGAGTATCGCGACTACGAGATCAACCTGCTCGATACTCCCGGCCACCAGGATTTTTCCGAAGATACCTACCGGGTGCTGACCGCTGTCGACAGCGCGGTCATGGTGGTTGACAGCGCCAAAGGGGTTGAGCCGCAGACCGAGAAACTGATGGAAGTTTGCCGCATGCGCAATACCCCGGTGTTGACATTTATCAATAAGCTTGACCGTGAAGGTCTCGACCCTCTTGAGATACTTTCCGATATCGAAGAGAAACTGCAGATCGAGTGCGCACCGCTCTCCTGGCCGATCGGCATGGGCAAGCGCTTCAAAGGGGTCTACAACCTCTATCGCAAAGAGCTGAACCTGTTCACTCCCGGAGAGTCGGCGACCAGCACAGAAACTGTCAAGATCGAAAGCCTGGATGATCCGAAGCTAGATGAAGTCTTGGGTAGACAGGCCGATGAATTGCGAGAGGAAATTGAACTTCTGGAGGGTGCGGCGAATCCTTTCAGCCTGGATGATTACCTGAAAGCAAGCCAGACCCCGGTTTTCTTTGGCAGTGCAATCAACAATTTCGGCGTGCAGGAAATGCTCGATGCGTTCGTCGAATTGGCTCCGGCTCCAGGGCCGCGTGAGTCGACCGAACGGGTGGTCGATCCGGCAGAAGAGGAATTCTCAGGCTTTGTATTTAAGATTCAGGCGAACATGGACCCGGCTCACCGTGACCGTATTGCTTTCCTGCGCATCTGCAGTGGTAAGTTCAACAAGGGGATGAAGGTCAGGCATCACCGCATCGGTAAAGATGTCAACCTGTCAAAGGCGACTATCTTCATGGCGCAGGACCGCGCTCATGTTGAAGAAGCTTATCCGGGCGATATTATCGGTCTGCACAACCATGGCACCATCAAGATCGGCGACACCTTTACGCCGAAAGAACCGCTCAAGTTCACCGGCATCCCCAACTTTGCGCCGGAGCATTTCCGCCGGGTGCGGCTGAAAGATCCACTCAAATCGAAACAATTGCAGAAAGGTTTGATCCAGTTGGCGGAAGAGGGGGCGGTGCAGGTGTTCAAACCGATCAGCGGGGCAGAATTTATTCTCGGTGCGGTCGGTGTGTTGCAGTTCGATGTCACCATGGAGCGATTGAAGGCCGAGTACAACGTCAACGCGGTCTACGAAAGTGTCGATTATAGCACCGCGCGCTGGATCGAATGTGACGACAGAAAACTGCTCGATGAGTTCACCAGCAAAAATCAGCACCACCTAGCTCACGATGCTGAAGGTCACCTGACGTACCTGGCCGCGAGTGAATGGCGGCTTGGACACACTATGGAACAGTGGGAAGGGGTTGCCTTCCTCAAGTCGCGTGAACACAGCTAAAAACGGTTTTCCATTAAAACTGAACTGGCCGGCAATTTTTGTCGGCCTTTTCTTTTGGACGATTTTTTTTCTTTCATAACTATGCTAATCTTTAAAAGTTTTAACCCTTTGACTGTCCTCCGTGATAGGAACGATGAAATATGAAATTTCGGGCTCGCCTGAATTTGAACCTGCAGTGGAAGTTCGTACTTGGAACGTTGCTGTCGCTTGTCGTTTTTGCTGCCATCCTTTTCAGCCTGACCTCTTCTTTCTCCCGGGTGCGTACCGAACTAGTTGAGATTGTCGAGCAGCAGATCCAGCAATCCGTTGCAAATCCCGAACTGGCAGATGAGCAGGAGCAGCTGCATGCAGTAGAAACAGCGCGCAAGCATATCGACCAGGCAATCAGCACAAGCAAAAGAATCACCTGGGGAGCGTTGATTCTGTTTGCTGGCGTGATCAGCCTGATCTTTTTCACCCTGCATCGTCGCTATGTTCGTATGCCGATGGAAAAGCTGCGCAGCCGCTTTCTCAGCCTTCACGAAGGTGATTACAGCACACCGATCACCCTCGACCGCGAAGACGAGTGGAAAGAGATCGAGACAGTGTTTAACGATATGCTGTCAGATATGCAGGAAAGTTGGGCGACAGTACAGGAGTCCGAGCGCCGTTATCGCAGTATTTTCAATAGTATTTCAGTTGGTATTTTTCAGTCATCGCTCGATGGTGAACTGCTGAATATCAATCCCGCGATGGCGGAAATTCTGGGGATCCGTTTGAGCGACATTTCCGGTGCGCGTAAGCTCGCAGAATTTTGCTATGCCGATAAGAAAGATCGGCAGCAATTGCTGGAAAGGCTCCACAAAGAGGAAATCGTCAATCATTTCGAAGTTCAGCTTAAACGCTTTAACGGGGAACTGTTCTGGGGCTCTATAAGTTGTCACTTCGTGCGGGATAGTGAGGAAAATGTCCTTTTTATCGAAGGTACTGTTGATGATATTTCCCGGCGCCACAAAGCGGCAGAAGAGCTGCATGAACTGAAAGAATACCTGCATGGAGTTGTCGATGCCATGCCGTCAATCCTGCTCAGTGTCAAACGCGATTTAACTGTTTCGCTCTGGAACAGCCGGATCGCCGAAGTGAGCGGGGTTGCCGAATCAGACGCCCACGGGAAACCGTTGGCAGATATCTTTACCCTGATCGAACCTCGCGATTATCTGTCTGCTGTAGAGGAAACGCTCGCACATGGCAATATCGCACGCTTGCAACGGCTAAAAGGCTGTGCCTCGCAGCAAGGGAAAATTTTCGACCTGGTCGTTTATCCTCTTGGTGTGCAGGCAGAAGAAGCAGTTCTGCATGTTGACGATGTTACAGAGAAGGCAAAGCTTGAAGAGGTCATGATTCAGTCCGAGAAGATGCTGTCGGTTGGCAATCTCGCTGCCGGCATGGCACACGAAATCAATAATCCGCTGGCGTCGGTGTTGCAGAATGTCCAGGTGATGGAGCAGCGCCTTTCACCGGCGTTGAAAAAGAATCAACAGGTGGCTGAACAGCTTGGCATGAGTATCGAGCAGGTCGCAGACTATGCTCGCTTGCGTGGTTTCGATCAGATGATCACGTCGATTGCTGAATCGGGCCAGCGGGCGGCGCGCATTATTGAAAACATGCTCAATTTCAGTCGCAAAAGTGCTTCTGACTTTGTTCCTCACGCCTTGGCTGAACTGGTTGACAAGACCATCGAACTGGCAGGCAGCGATTACGATATGAAGCATAGTTTCGATTTTCGCCAGATCAGGCTGACGCGCGATTATCAGAATCTTCCCCTGGTGCCCTGCGAAGCCAGCCAGATTCAGCAGGTTGTCCTGAGCTTGCTGAAAAACGCAGCGCAGGCGATCAGCAAAAATGTGGCAGAACCTGAAATCGTCGTGCGGATTTTCCAGCAGGGAGACGCTGCCTGTCTGCAGGTCGAAGACAACGGCGATGGCATGAACGAGGAGACCTGTCGCCGGATTTTCGAGCCTTTCTTTACCACCAAAGAGGTTGGCGTTGGCACCGGGCTAGGCCTCTCTGTTGCCTATTTTCTCATAACCGAAAATCACAACGGGCATTTGTCGGTCACCTCGGACGTTGGCAAGGGAACCTGTTTTACTGTCACGCTGCCTTTGGTGTCAGGCGAGTCGAACGCTGAAAACTAGGCGGGAGTTAGTTCATGGCAACTATTGCGTGGAAAGAGATTTATCAGACCGGGATCGTAGCCCTCGATGATGAGCACAAGCAGTTGGTTGCGCAGATTGATCGGCTTTTTCAGGCCGTTCGCGACAAGCAGGGGGATGATGTCCTGCAGGAAACCTTCGAAATGTTAAAGGACTACACAGAAAAACATTTTCAGCACGAAGAAAAATTGATGCAGGAATACGGCTTTCCGGGGCTTGAGGAACACCGGCAGATTCATCAGCAGCTGCGTGATTCAGTCGACGACATGATTTCCCGTAACAGCAGCGACCCGCAGCAATTGGCGAAGGAACTGTTGGCGTTTTTGCGTGTCTGGCTGCTGGAACATATCGTCAATGTTGATAAAAAGTACGGCGTTTTCCTCGAATCACGCGCGGGGCGCTTTATATCTTGAACCTCGAAGAGGGTGGAAAAAATGACAAGAACCAGAATTATGCAGGCTATTAATGCCGAACAGGAAAGAACTATCTGTGTCAAAGGCTGGGTCCGCTCGGCACGGCGCGGCAAAGAGGTCAGCTTCATCGCGCTCAACGATGGCAGTTGTTTTGACAGCTTGCAGTTGGTGCTCAGCCCGGAACTGGAAAATTATAACGAAATCAGTAAGGTCGGCACTGGTGCCTGCCTCAGCGTTGTGGGGAAGTTGATCGAATCGCCTGCCGCCGGTCAAAAGTGGGAACTGCAGGTCGAAGAGGCGAAAATCCTCGGTGATGCCGACGACAGTTACCCGTTGCAGAAGAAACGCCACTCCTTCGAGTTTCTGCGCAGTATCGCTCACTTGCGGCCGCGCTCCAATTCCTTCGGCGCGGTTTTCCGCATGCGTAGCCAACTCTCCTACGCCGTGCATAAATTTTACCAGGAGCGTGGTTTCATGTACGTGCAGACGCCGATCATCACCGCCAACGACTGCGAAGGCGCAGGTGAGATGTTCCGCGTCTCCACTCTCGACGCCGACAATCCGCCGAAGCAGAACGGTGCTGTCGACTGGAACGAAGACTTCTTCGGCGAGCGAACCGGTTTGACCGTCAGCGGTCAGCTGCAGGCCGAACTGTTCGCCACTGCTTTTTCCGATGTTTACACATTTGGTCCCACCTTTCGCGCAGAGAATTCAAACACCAGTCGCCATGCTGCAGAATTCTGGATGATCGAGCCTGAGATCGCCTTTGCCGATCTGGCTGACAACTGTCAGCTGGGGGAGGATTTTCTCCGTTACATGGTGACATACGCCCTCGACAACTGTCAGGAAGATCTGAACTTTTTCAACCAGCGAATTGAAAAGGGGCTGATCGACAAACTGGAAGCGCTGGCGAAAGCAGAGTTCAAAACCATTACCTACAGCGAAGCGGTCGAGCTGCTGCTGAAAGCGAAACAGACATTCGAGTTCGCCGTCGAATGGGGCTGCGATCTGCAGTCGGAGCATGAACGCTATTTAACTGAACAGGTGTTCAATGGACCAGTTTTTGTCACCGATTATCCGAAGAATATCAAAGCCTTCTACATGCGCCTGAACGATGATAACAAGACCGTTGCGGCGATGGATCTGCTGGTGCCGCGGGTCGGCGAGATTATCGGTGGAAGCCAGCGTGAAGAGCGGCTTGATGTGCTGCAGGCGCGGATGGACGAATGTGGTGTGCCGCAGGAACATCTGCAGTGGTATCTCGATATCCGTCGTTGGGGAAGCTGTCCGCACGCCGGCTTCGGACTTGGCTTCGAGCGTTTGCTGATGTACGTCACCGGCATGGAGAATATCCGCGATGTCATTCCTTTTCCGCGAACACCGGGGCATGCGAAGTTCTAGGCTTTCTGTCGTGAGGGTACAGATGGTGGAGGCATGCAGATCCTGGGGTCTCACGGCCTGACTTAGCCTGAGTTCTTTACTGGCTGGTCGCTGGTGTGTGCTTTGACAATCAGCATGGTGATATCGTCGTGCTGCAGTTGGTCGCCGCGAAACTCCTCAAGCTCATGCAGGATGAACCGGCCGAGGTCCGCAGCACCAAGATGCGCCTGACGTTGCAGCAGGCCACAGAGACGGTCGGTACCGAACATTTCGTTCGAGGGCCCACAGGTTTCCCAGATGCCGTCGGTGCCGATCAGCAGGATGTCACCGGGGGCGACCGGCAATGGCTCCATCGCTTCGAAGTCTATGTCGTTGAGGATTCCGAGGGGGATTCCGGAACTGGGAAGCTCGCGTGCCCTCGCAGTGTCGGCAGCATAGTAAAAGCTCGGACCGTGACCGGCCGAGACCCAGCTGCAGCGGCGTTGATCGGTGTCAAGCAGGGCGTAAAAGAAGGTGGCGAAAAAGTCGTCACGGCTGTCCCGCACCAGGTGCTGATTGAGGGATTTTATCAGGGCCTGCGGGTCGCTTCCCAGCTGTGGGGCCTGTGAACGAAGCAGCCCGCGGACCGTGGTCATCAGCAGCGCCGCGCCGATACCATGCCCGGAGACATCAGCGACCGCCAAACCCAGGCGCCCCTCCCCCAGTTCCAGGAAGTCATAATAGTCGCCGCCGGTGCCGTCACAGTAGCGGCTGTGCCCGAAGATCTCGAAACCTGGCACCTGCGGGGCCGCTTTTGGCAGCAGATGCTGCTGGACTTCGCGGGCCAGCGCCAGTGATTGCTTCAGTTGCTCCCGCTCGTGCAGGCTCGGTCCCATGCTGTTGAAGGCGCTGCCGAGGGCTTCCAGTTCGTCCCCGGAGGTAATGGTAACCCGTGCGTCGAAATCTCCTTTACTCAAACTCTCCGCAGCGGCAGCAAGCTGCAATACCGGTCGGGTTAGAGCTTTTGAGATGAGCAGTGTCAGAATAAGAACGATGGCGACCACCCCGCATAGCATCAAGCCACTGATCTGCAACCTCCAGAGCAGCTGTTCTCGGGCGTAGTTTTCGGCCCGCTCAGCCTGGGCAATGACTTGTTGATAGGGCAGGCTGATCAAGGGGAATGGCTGTCCCTGCTGGTGTTTGCCGTAAGCCCAGAGCACCTCTTCACCCTGTTGCCGGATGATACGCACCCCGGTTTGGCCAGCTCGTAGGTCGGCGAATACCGGCTCCAATTGCTGCGGCAGGTCAACCGCCAGAAACTGCTGCTTCACCGGCATACGCCAGTTGCCATAGTGCCCCTCCTGATCTCCCCGGTAAATGACCTCAAGCTTGTTGCTGTCGGGATGGTAGAAGAGGATCATAGCCTGTGTCTGCTCCTGCAGAGAGGGCGGGATGGTCCAGTCGGCGAGCAGCCACTGGTAGACCACATCGATCGCCGTAACGCCGGCGAAGTGGCCATCAGGGGTGTGGACCGGCATCGCCATGGTCAAAATCAGGCTACGGGTACTGAGGTCAGTGATCACCCGGGTGATCGGGCGTTTTTCTGTTTTTGCGGCACGGTACCATTCTCGCTGACGTGGGTCATAGTCACTGGGATAGCCGCCCTTGCCGGGGTAGCTGGAGTGTACTCCCTGCTCCAGGGCGGTGTACTGCCAGAGGAACAGGTCGGGGCGGATGTCGTGAACCAGTCGGTAGACAGCTGGCATTGACGCCAGCTTGCGCAACAAGCTGTCGACGCGCGAGCGGGCGACACCGTTTGCCAGGAAAAGCACCTGCTGCTGGTAGTTGACCCGGATCGGCTCGATCTTGCCAGTGTTGCCGGGGCGGAAGTGTTTATCCGAGGGTTCGGTTCCCGCGGGGCTGGTTTCTGGTCGCTCGAAATCGGCGGAAAAGTAGAGCGGCGGATCGCCCTCGGCGGTGGCGGCGAGCAGCTTCTCCACCTCGCGAGCCTGCAGGTTGAGCGCCAGCAGAACCTGGGCCTGGTCGCGTTTGAGGATCTGACCATATTCATCGACCAGAACGTGCAGCAGGGTGTAGGCGTTTTCAAGCAGCTGCTCGCGTGTTTCGGCGCCAAGTTTGTGGCTCAGCTGCAGGGTCGAATAGCTCTGGAAAAAAGTATTCAACAGCAGCGGGATCAGGGCGATCGCCAGCAGTAGGATCAGGATTTTGGTGCGTATTCTCATGGTGTCTGCCGAGTCGGTTGGGACAGTATCGCCGGATTATCTTTTATTATACCCGGAAAACTCGAAGCAATCCGGCCGTTTGTTGCTTTGTCCGCGGATAGGGGTTGAAGTTCTGGGCGGGGCGTAATATTTATGGAGCACAGGAGGATGGGAGTTACTCAATGCGAAACCTGATATTCGCGATTTTCTGGCTGCTGCTCATTCAGTCGGTCGTTCCAGCCTGGGCCAGCGATCGATTGATTCGGGTTGGTGGCGATCATAACTATCCGCCATACGAGTTCCTTGACGAAAATGGTCATGCGGCCGGTTTCAACGTCGAGCTAACGCGTGCCATCGCCGAGATCATGGGCATGGAGATTGAGATTCGTCTCGGCAACTGGGCTGACATGCGACAGATGCTGGCCCATGGCGAAATCGATATCCTGCAGGGAATGGTGACCACGCAAGAGCGGTTGTCCGAGGTCGACTTCTCCATTCCCCACGCCAAGGTCTACCAATCGATCTGGGTGCGCGATGGTTCGCATATCGCCGAACTGCAGGATCTGGCAGGCAAACATGTTATCGTCATGCGCAACGCGGTCATGCACGACTTTATGCTGCAGAGGCCGGAACTGAACGCCCGCATTACCCCTGTCGATACTCTGGAAGATGCGTTACGTGCGCTTTCCGCGGGCGTGGCGGATGCTGCATTAGTGGCCAAGCTGCCGGGCGAATATCTGTTGCCGAAGATCGATCTGCGCAATATTCAGCCGATCGCCAAGCCACTGCTGGCGCAGGATTACGGCTATGCAGTAAAAAAGGGGAACCGCGAACTGCTGGCGCGTTTCAATGAGGCTCTGGCCTTGCTGAAAAAATCGGGCCGCTATCAACAACTGTATGAAAAGTGGCTGGGTGTTTTGCCGGCGCCCGGCATGTCGACGGAAAAGATTCTGCGCCTTGGCGCTTTGGTCCTGTTGCCGTTATTGTTGGTTCTGATCGTCGCTGCCTTCTGGACCCGTACTCTCAGCCGCCAGGTGGCACTGCGCACTGAAGCCCTGCAGCAGGAGGTGGCGGAGAAGGAGCGCGCTATGCGCGAACTGGAAATCCGTCAGCAACAACTGATTCAGGCCGACAAGCTGACCTCTCTCGGCACCCTTACGTCCGGGGTGGCGCACGAAATCAACAACCCTAACGGGCTGATCCTGCTGAACCTGCCAATCCTGAAAAAAGCCTGGCAGGATGCCCAGCCGATCTTTCAGGAGCACTATCAGAAGCATGGTGACTTCAAGCTCGGCTGGCTCAATTTCAGTCGTATGCGCACGGAAATTCCACAGATGTTCGAGGATATGCAGCAGGGCTCGGCACGGATCAAACGGATCGTCGAGGACCTGAAAGATTTCGCCCGGCTCGACAGCTCGAAGCTGGATGAATCGGTCGATCTCAACCTGGTCGTGCAGGCGGCTTTGCGTCTGGTCAACAACCGGCTGCGTAAAAGTACCGACAATTTTGATCAGCAGTTGGCCGAGAACCTGCCCCGTTTTCGCGGGAGCGCCCAGCGGATCGAGCAGGTTGTCGTTAACCTGTTGTTGAACGCTTGCGAGGCCTTGGAATCGAAAGAACAGGGGATCAGTTTGATTACCAGAATCTGCCCAGACGGGGATTGTTTGCAGCTGGAAATCTGCGATCAGGGGCGCGGCATCGCCGAGGAGAACCTGTCCAAATTGACTGACCCTTTTTTCACCACCAGGCGCGAAACCGGTGGAACCGGGCTTGGGTTGTCGATTTCGTCCGGCATTGTGCACGATCATGACGGCCGTTTGGAGTTCACTTCGACACCCGGCGAGGGCACCTGTGTCAGCATGATTTTGCCGCTGGAGAAAGAACAGGCCGATGGAGAATAAATACCCCGATTTCAGCATTCTGATGGTTGATGACGAACTGCCCTGGTTGCGCAGCCTCGGAATCACCCTGGAGGGGCCGGGTGGTTTCAGTAACCTGCTGCAGACCACCGACAGCCGCGAGGTGACGGGTCTGCTGGCTGACAATGATATCGGCCTGGTGCTGCTCGACCTGACCATGCCGCACCTGAGCGGTGAAGAGGTTCTGGCGCAGGTCAAGCAGGAGTTTCCGCAGGTGCAGGTGATCATCATTTCCGGCATGAACAAGCTGGAGACAGCGGTCGAGTGCATGCAGAAGGGCGCTTTCGATTATTTCGTCAAAACTGTCGATGAAGACCGTTTGCTCGATGGTGTGCGCCGGGCAGTGGCGATGATCGAGTTGCAGCGGGAGAACAGCCGCATCAGCGCCAAGCTGGTCAGCCGCGAGTTGGAGAGTCCGGAGGCCTTTGCCGACACTGTGACCCGCGACCCCGGCGTGCTTGCCCAGCTTGCTTATCTTGAGTCGATTGCTGTCTCGCGGCAGCCGCTACTGATCCTCGGCGAGAGTGGTGTCGGTAAAGAGTTGATCGCGCGGGCAGCACACAGGTTGGCCAAGGTTGACGGTCCGCTGGTCAGTGTCAACGTTGCCGGGCTGGATGATAATGTTTTTTCCGATACCCTGTTCGGGCACCGGCGGGGTGCCTTCACCGGTGCAGATCAAGATCGGGGCGGGATGATCGAACAGGCGGCCGGCGGAACCCTGTTCCTTGATGAAATCGGGGATCTCTCTGCAGCCAGCCAGGTCAAGCTGTTACGGTTGCTGCAGGAGGGCGAATATTACAGTCTCGGCAGTGATCGGCCCAGCCGAATCAATGCGCGGATCATCTGCGCGACCCATCAGGATTTAGCCGAAGCGGTTAGTGCGGGTCGCTTCCGTAAAGATCTGTACTTCCGTCTCCAGGCGCATCAGATCGAGTTGCCGCCATTGCGCGAGCGCAAGGAGGATATTCCGCTGCTGCTCGATCATTTCCTCGCCCAGAGCGCGATTGAACTGGAGAAGCCGTTGCCGACCTATCCGCCGGAGCTGAAAGCCCTGCTCGGCAGCTACAGCTTTCCCGGCAACATTCGCGAGTTGCAGGCGATGGTACATGATGCCGTCAGCCGTCATGGTGGCGGAGTGCTGTCGATGACCACCTTTCAGGAGCGGATCGGTAGCCAGCGGACTCAGGCACTGCCGAATGAAGGGAACCCCTTTTTGACCATGAGGGAGCTGCCGACTCTTACTGAAGCGGGGGAACTGCTGGTCGACGCCGCTCTCGAACGCGCTGAAGGCAACCAGTCGCTGGCGGCGCGGTTGCTCGGTATCTCGCAACCGGCACTGAGCAAACGGCTCAAAATGCGGC
Source organism: Malonomonas rubra DSM 5091 (assembly GCF_900142125.1). GTDB lineage: Bacteria > Desulfobacterota > Desulfuromonadia > Desulfuromonadales > Geopsychrobacteraceae > Malonomonas > Malonomonas rubra. Next base: position 141,973 of record NZ_FQZT01000003.1, on the reverse strand, counting down.
GACAGCAAAACTAAAAAGGGTATAACTTGGGTTATGGTCATAGCTCAGGTTATATCCGCTTCAACGCACCAGACTCTTTTAATCTTTCGACAAACCAGGTCAGGCTCCATAACTTAGGTTATATCCCTTCTGCTGCTGGCGGTTCCCTCTCTTAACTTGAAAACCTGTTGTTAATTCAGCTTCTTACTCCGTAGACGATAACTGGCATCGGCCTTGCTAAACCATTGTTCTGTGATGAATAGCATGCGCGGAATAGCCCGTTGCTAAATCCCTATTACCTACGGAGGAAAGAATGAAGAAACTGTTTTTTGTCGCTCTGGCCGCTCTGGTCGCCCTCAGCTTCATCCCGATGAACAGCTTCGCTGCTCGCACCACTTACGTCACCATCGGTACCGGCGGTGTCACCGGCGTTTACTACCCGACCGGCGGTGCGATCGCCAAGATGGTCAACAAGAAGCGTAAAGAGTACAACCTGCGTGCGACTGTCGAATCGACCGGAGGTTCGGTCTTTAATGCCAATGCCATTGCTGCCGGTGATCTCGAATTCGGTATCCTCCAGTCCGACCGCCAGTTCCAGGCCTATAACGGCACCGGCGAGTGGGAAGGCAAGCCGATCAGCAAGCTGCGTGCTGTTTTCTCCATCCACCCGGAGCTGGTCACCATCGTTGCCGGCGCTGACAAGAACATCAAAACTATCGCTGATCTCAAAGGCAACATCGTCAACATCGGCAACCCCGGTTCCGGCCAGCGTGGCAATGCTCTCGACCTGTTCGCCATGGCCGGCATGGACCCTGAAAATGATTTCAAAACTGAGGGTATGAAGCCTTCCGAGTCCGCCAGCCTGCTGCAGGACGGCCGTATCGATGCCTACTTCTACACCGTCGGCCACCCGAACGGTTCGGTCAAGGAAGCTGTTGCCGGTGTCCGGAAGGTTAACTTTGTTGCCGTTCCGGCTGATATCAGTGCCAAACTGGTGGAGAAATTCCCCTTCTATGCTGCAGCCGACATCCCGGTTGACATGTACCCGGGCGTCGTTAACGAAGCCAACGTACCGACCTTCGGTGTCAAGGCGACCCTCTGCACCAGCGCTGATGTCTCCGACGACATCGTCTACGCCATCACCAAGGAAGTCTTCGAAAACTTCGAAGAGTTCAAGAAGCTTCACCCGGCCTACGCCAACCTGACCAAAAAGCAGATGCTCGACGGTCTCTCCGCCCCGATCCACCCGGGCGCAATGAAGTACTACAAGGAAGCCGGTCTGAAGTAAGCAGTCAATTTTCGGGGGGACGCTCAGCTGTCCCCCCGAAACTGTTCAAGCCTTGGATTAAGCAGCTTTTGGCTGTTTGCTCGAATGCTTGTTGCAGTTAAACCAGTAACACAAGGAGTTTTCCAATGAGCGAGAAGATTCAGGAACCGGTTGATGAGGGTTTGGAACAAGCCCGCAAGATGGTTGAAGAAGAGGAGATGGGCCTGCGTCATGCCGTCGGCTGGCAGCGTTTCCTGGTGCCGATTGTGGCGCTCTCCTGGTCGCTGTTCCAACTGTCGCTGGCCAGCTGGCTGCTGCTCGATTCCACCTACGTGCGCGCCATTCACCTGGCTTTCGCTGTTTTTCTGATCTTCGTCTCCTTCCCGACCTTCAAACGCAAAATTAATATCCCCGGCTTGCGCTGGTTGTCGGCGACCGATCGGATTCCGACGCCCGACCTGATCATCGCTGTGGCGGCGACCGTTTTAGCACTCTATATCGCCATCGATTATGAAGGGATCGCCAGCCGGGTCGGTATGCCGAACACCCGCGACATGATCCTTGGGGGATTGCTGGTGCTGGTGCTCTGGGAAGCGACCCGGCGCGTGGTCGGCCCGGCATTGGCGGTAATCGGTATTCTCTTTACCCTGTATGCCTTCTTCGGCCCTTACATGCCGGATTTTCTCGCCTTCAAAGGTGTCAGCTTGACCCGTTATGTCGGCCAGATATCCCTGACCACCGAGGGTATTTACGGTGTTCCGATCTATGTTTCGGCGAAGATCGTTTTCCTCTACGTGCTGTTCGGTGCGCTGCTGGAGAGGGCGGGGGCCGGTCGTTTCTTTATCGATCTGGCGATGAGCATGCTCGGTCGTTACAAGGGCGGGCCGGCGAAAGCAGCGGTTCTCTCGTCCGGTCTGACCGGCCTGATTTCCGGCTCGTCTATCGCGAACGTCGTTACCACTGGTACCTTCACCATTCCGTTGATGAAGAAGGTTGGCTATCCGGCGAAAAAAGCTGCGGCGATCGAGGTGGCGGTTTCTACCAACGGTCAGCTGATGCCGCCGGTCATGGGGGCCGCGGCCTTCATTATCGCCGAATATGTCAACCTGCCATACCTCGAAGTCTGTAAAGCGGCAGCGGTACCGGCCTTTGCTTCTTACATCGCTCTGTTCTTCCTCACGCACATCGAGGCGAGCAAGCTCGGCATGCGCGGCTTGACCAAGGCGGAGCTGCCGATCTTTTTTACTATCCTGAAAAACGGCTTTCACTACCTGGTGCCGATCCTCTACCTGCTGTACGAATTGATCGTACCTCGTCATTCACCCGACATGGCTGCCTTCCGCGCCACCATGGTGCTGCTGGTGATCATGCTGTTCCAGCATGTCTTTACCGCCAAGCGGGAAGGTGCTCCGCTGCAACTGGGATTGGTCAAGGGCGTGATCGATATCTACGAAGGGATGATCGCCGGTGCCCGTAACATGGTCAGCGTAGCTGTAGCGACCGCTGCTGCCGGTATTGTTGTTGGTATCGTTACCATGGGGCTCGGGGGCCTGGTCACCGACATTATCGATACTTTGTCGATGGGTAACCTTTACATGATGCTGGGAATCGTTGCCGTTTGTAGTCTGATTCTTGGTATGGGCCTGCCGACCACGGCTAACTACATCGTTATGGCCAGCCTGACTGCTCCGGCGCTCGTCACTCTGGCGGACTGGAACGGTTTTGCCGTGCCTCTGATCGCTGCTCACCTGTTCTGCTTCTACTTCGGTATTCTGGCTGACGACACCCCGCCGGTCGGGCTGGCAGCCTACGCGGCCAGCGCCATCGCGCGAAGCGAACCGATACCGACCGGTGTGCAGGGCTTTCTCTACGATATCCGGACGGCGGTGTTACCGTTCATGTTCATCTTCAATACCGACATCCTCCTGGTCGGGATCAACAGCTTCCCGCTGGCGGTCTATATCTTCCTTATGACCTGTATCGGTACCTGTTCGTTCGCTGCAGCGACGCAGGGCTGGTTTATTGCCAAAAACAAGATCCACGAAACTCTTCTGCTGATTTTGGTTTGCGCCATCATGTTCCGGCCCGATTTCTTTGGTAACCTTTTGGGGATTGGCAACCACTACCTCTGTTACCTGCTCGGGGTGGCCTTGCTGGGCGGCATTTACGCTATACAGAAACCGCGTGCCCGTAAACATGAAGCAGCTATTCTCGCTAACGCACCGAAGGGGGTATAAGAATGATTCCTCAGTATAAAAAAATAGTTTTTGCGACCGATATGTCGAAGGTGTCTCCGGAGGTTCTCAAGCATGCGATCTGCATCGCCCGCGCCCATGACGCCAAGGTGGAAATTCTGCATGTGCTGCCTGATATCGATCAGGCGATGATCAACTATGTTTCGCTGTTTGTCGACGCAGACAAAATGGCGGATGACGAGATCGCCCACAAGGATTCGGTCGCTGCAGAGTTGACCGAGCGTCTGCGCAAGTTTGCCAGTGCAGAGCTGATGGATCATCCGGAAGACCTGGAGCGGATCGATCGTATTGAAGTGCTGCATGGCCCACCTGCTTCGACCATCCTCAGCGAGGTGGAAAAGGTCGGAGCCGATCTGCTGCTGATCGGAATGCATGGCAAAGGCAAACTCGATTACAGTTTCGTTGGCAGCGTGGCGAAAAAGATTGTGCGCCGGACACAGATTCCGGTTCAACTGATTCCGCTGACACACTGACGCATAAGAATATGAATGTCCCTGGCACAGAGTTGCAGAAAGAGAACCGAACGCAATGGAGTGGTTTCTCTTCTGCCTCTGTGCCTTTTTTTGTCTGAATACTTTCTGAATGGGTAAAGAGGATCCCGATGACAGACGCAGAAAAGACCCGTTGGTTTCGCCAGGTTTCAAAGTCGATCACCGCTCGCAGCCTCGATTCCGGGGCGAACCTGCAGTGGCTGCAGGAGCAGATGCATCCCTATCTGTCGATCACCATGCGCGAGGAAGCGGATGCGATCGGTTCGCTGGCATTCCAGCTGCCATCGCTGAAAACCAACAAGCGGCTGGTATTGCATGATACCGACAAGACCCTGATCCTGGCACGTTTGAACCGGCCGGGCTCACTTTACAATACCCTCAAGCTGCTGCGCGAACGGGAGATCTCCTACTCCCAGTTTACCCATTCTTACGAGGCGATCCCGGGTGTCGGCGAGGAACTGGAACTGCAGCGTTTCGATTTTGACCGCAAGTCGGCAGAAGAGATTAATGCGGGCGAAACGGTGAAAATTCCGCAGCGGATTCAGAAAGAAGTACGCGCGGTGATGAAAAAACGTTACCCGCAGTACGACTTTAACCGTTTTGAAAAAGAGTTGCGCCTGATCTGGCTGAACAACGAAGCCTATGTCCGCCACTCACCGGCCCGCCGGGTAGCACAGATCATCTGGCTTTACCACCAGGCAGTCGCTCACGGCGGCGTTTACCTTGATGTAGAAAAAGCGGAGGAAACTCATAAATACCCGGAATACCGCATCATGTTTGCGGCCGGGAACCCGCCGCAGCTCGACTTCCTGCAACAGATCATGGAGGTCTTTCAGCGTCTGCAGATCGGTATCACCCGCTCGTATAGCTTGACCATCAACAATGGTTTGCATCCTTATTTCCTCGGTACTTTTTACGTCCGTGGAGAAGGAAAACAGCTATTGGCGAAGGATGGCTTTCTCTACAATCAGCTTGAGCATGAGCTGTTCAATACCCAGATTCTGACCACCGCCGGAGACACTTACCAGATGGTCACCCGTGGCCAGCTGGATGGTGTTGATGCAGCATTGATCAACGCTTTTGCCAGCTTCTGCCACACCTCACTGGGGCATAATCAGCCCGATCGTTTCGACTATCAGACGGTTGAGGAGTGCTTTACCGCCGATCCGGAAATGGCCCTCAAACTGGTCGCATTGTTCCGCCTGCGCTTCGAGCCGCAACTGCCGGAGCGGGAGAGCAACTACAACGCGGAGCTGACGATTATCGAGCGGGCGATCAGCAGCTATAACACGGGCCATGCCTATCTCGACGGTATCCGCAAAGCGGTTTATCGCTGCTGCCTGCTGTTTGTCACCCACACGCTGAAGACCAATTTCTTCGTCACCGAGAAACACGCGCTGGTCTTCCGCCTGCATCCGGGCTACCTCGATGAACTGGGTAGTGAATTTACCGATGACCTGCCGCCGGAACGTCCTTTCCGCGTAACCTTTTTCTTCGCCCGTCACGGATGTGGTTATCACATTGGCTTCTCCGATATCGCCCGGGGCGGCTGGCGCACCGTCATGGCGAAGAACCGCGAGGATTTCATCACCAGCGCCAATACCATCTTCCGTGAGAACTATGTGCTGGCCCATACCCAGCATCTGAAAAACAAGGACATCTACGAAGGTGGCTCGAAGATGGTGGTCGCCCTCGATGCTGCTGACCTCTCCGACCCGGAGATCGTCACTCGCCGCCTTTACAAGCTGCAGTACGGCTTCATTCAGGCCTTTCTGGATATCTACGTTACTGAAAATGGTCACCCGCGCGATCCACGCGTGGTTGACTACTACGGCGAGGATGAGCCGATCGAACTGGGACCGGATGAAAATATGCACGACGAAATGGTCGAGCTGATCGCGAAAATTTCCACCAAGCGCGGCTATCTGCTCGGCCCCGGTGTGATTTCCAGTAAGCAGTTCGGCATCAACCACAAGGAGTTCGGTGTCACCTCGACCGGCGTTATCACCTTCGCCGATATCACCCTCGAGCAGCTTGGCATCGATATGCGCAAAGACCCGTACAGCGTCAAGATCACCGGCGGCCCCGGTGGCGACGTCGCCGGCAACGCTATGCGTTTGCTGCTGGAGCGGGGCGAGCAGGTGCAGATCCGGATGATTCTGGACGGCACCGGGGTGCTGGTGGATCCGCAGGGTGCCGACATCGCTGCGTTGAAAAAAGTCATCCTGCAGAGCGATATCGACCAGTATGATGCTGATGCCCTGCATGACGGCGGCATGATGCTCTACCGCAGCAGTACCCGTAAAGAGGGCCTGCGTGAGCTCTATCGCAAGGTGACCAAAGAAAACGGCAAGCTGAGCGAAGAATGGATCACCGTCGACGAGTTCTACCGCCTGTTCAACAGTTTGGTCTTTACCGTTGAGGCCGACCTGTTCATCCCGGCCGGTGGTCGGCCTGAGACGATCCACGCAGGCAACTGGCAGCAGTTCCTGCTGGCAGACGGCACACCGAGCTCCAGGGCGATCATCGAAGGTGCCAACTCTTTCATCACCCCGGCGGCGCGCGATGAACTGCAGAAGGCAGGTGTCATCATCATGCGTGACGCTTCGGCCAACAAGTGTGGCGTTATTTCTTCGTCCTACGAAATCATTGCTAACCTGCTGATGAACGAGAAAGAGTTCATCGCTGACAAGCAAGAGTATGTCAACGACGTGCTTGATATTTTGGAAAAAAGAGCCGCTGACGAAGCGCGACTGATCTTCCGGCGCAAGGAAGAGGACAGCACGCTCAGCTACACCGATATCTCAGCCGGACTGTCGGGTGAGATCAATGCCCACTATGCGCGCCTGTTCGATTATTTCCAGAGTCGTCCGGAATTGGCGAGCAAGCCTCTTTATCGTAAAGCCTTGCTGGCCCACCTGCCACGGCTGCTGCGTGAAACCCCGCGTTATCGCAAGCGGCTGAGCCAGTTGCTGCAGAAGTACCGTGCTGCAATTTTAGCCAGCGAGATTGCTTCTTCACTGGTTTATCAGGAAGATCTCCAGGCCGATTACGAGCAGCAGCTCAATGGCCACCTGCAGCGGCACTTCAGCTAAGGGCATTGGTATAAAGTTAAAAAGGCTCTCTTTCGCGTGAAGAGAGCCTTTTTCGTTGGTTTGCAAAAAAAATTAAAAAAAGAGTCAACCATTGCTTGCCTCGTGCGTTTATAGATTTACAGGAAAATAAAAAGACGACCGAGGAGCTAAAGATGGCAATCCTGAAACACGACGCCAAACTTACATTTAAAGAAATCCTTTCCGATATTGCTGTGGTCATAGCATATGCGACAGTCACGACATCACTGATGGTTCTTATCTGTAATTGTATTTAGTTTTTTCGGTTCAGAACGGACGAATACTAAAACTGCGATACCCTGCATGTCACCAATAACAGCAAAAAGGCTCCCTGCCAAATTCGGGAGCCTTTTTGTGTTTGAAGAGAAAATGCCGCCACGATCGCGATTTGTCGTGCTAGGATGCGCGACATGTCACAGCACAATGAAAACAGCAAGCCGAACACCGGTCGGATCGGGTATCGATCGGATCAGATTCGTTATCTGTCAATTTTTGTTCGCTCGTTTCACCAGCTTGCTGTTGCTATATTCATTGGAGCCTTTTTCTTCGCTGTTGATAGTCCGGCAGCAGAGTCAGCCTTTCTTTTTGTCGTAGTTACCGGAATTCTCCTTCTGTTTCTTGAAGCTTTGCGCCATCGTCAATTTTACCGGGAAGTGTTTGGCCTGATCACCTTTTTGAAAGCCGCGCTTGTCGGGGGTGCTTTCCATAAGTTCCTTCCTTCAATCCCGGCTTTTCTTTTTGTCTTTTTAGTCGCTTCGCTTGTTTCCCATGCCCCCAAGGGGATACGGCATCGTTTACTTTTTTGAAGGGTCTGTTTGATGAGAGTCAGTCAGCAACGTCTGCAGAATGATCTTGAGGCCATCGGCCGTTTCGGCCGTTTGGAAAAAGGTGGTTACAGCCGACTCGCTTTTACCGAGCCTGACCGGCAAGCACGCAACTGGCTGCAGCAGCAGATGCGGGATATCGGCCTGGACGTGTCGATCGACGCTCTCGGCAACATCCGTGGACGGCGCGAAGGAAAGCAGGATTTGCCACCGGTGCTTATCGGTTCGCATCTGGATACGGTGCCGGAAGGCGGCAATTATGACGGTATTATCGGTGTGCTGGCCGGGTTGGAAGTGATCCGGGTTCTGAACGAGCAGACGATTAAAACCGAACGACCGATCGAGGTGGTCAATTTTTCTGCGGAGGAATCGAGCCGCTTCAGTGTCGCCACTCTCGGCAGCAAAGCGATGGCGGGTAAACTTGCGCCGGAAAGCCTGCAGAGCCTGGTCGATAAAGAGGGATGTACGTTGCAGCAAGCGTTGCACCAGTGCGGCTATAGTGGTGAGCCTGCAGCGGCACGAATTGCTCCGGGGCAACTGCATGCTTTTCTCGAGCTGCATATCGAGCAGGGCCCGGTGCTGGAAGCTGGAAACGTTGATGTCGGTATCGTTACGGCGATAGCTGCTGCCACCCGTTTCAGAGTAACAATCGAAGGTCGCGCCGATCACTCCGGCAACACGCCGATGGGGATGCGCAAGGATGCCCTTGCTGCCGCCAGTGAAATTGTTCTTGGCGTGGAGCAGATCTGCGGCAAAGAGGCGGGTGAGAGAACCGTTGGTACTGTCGGCTATCAGCATATTTCACCTGGGGCGATGAACGTGGTTCCGGGCCGGGTCGAGCTGGGCATCGATATCCGCGATGTCAAGATGGCTGATAAAGATGTCGCAGTAGCAAAGGTGATCGCACTGATGAAAGGGGTTGCACAGCGACGTGATTTGAAAATTGACTATCAGCAGTTGTGTAACGACCAGCCGGTTGAACTGTCGCCAAAGATCATCGATTGCCTGCAGAAGAATGCAGACCAGTTGCATCTGAGCAGCCTGCAGATGCCGAGCGGCGCCGGGCATGATGCTATGAACCTGGTCGGATTGACCGATGTCGGAATGATTTTTGTCCCCAGCGTAGACGGCGTCAGCCACAATGTCGCCGAGTTCAGCCGAATGGAGGACATCTGCCGTGGCAGCGATCTTTTGCTGCATACGGTTCTGCAACTGGCACAGGAGTAAGGTGAACCTTTATGAGTGACTCTGCAAAATCATCCCGCAGAAAAACCATTATTTTCTGGCGGAAAATTCATCTCTATGGGTTTGGCCACTACAAGTGGCTGGCTTTACTTATTTCCAGCTTTCTGATTGTCTGCTCGCTGACCGGCATTCTCTATAACCATCATCGTGACTTTGAAATCCTCGAAAAGGGACGGATTTCAACAGATTATCTTCCCGACAGTTACCAGGAGCGGCTTGACCGCACCCGCAAAGCGCAAGGGCTGGAAAATCTTTTTCCCGACGAAGAGGACAGTGTTCCGGTTATGTGGCTGATTCAGGATCTGCACACCGGGCAGATTTTCGGTTTCTGGGGGCGTATTTTTTATGACCTGCTTGGTGTTATTATGGTGTTTCTTGCGATTTCAGGATGCTATTTGCACCTTGTAAAAAAGCCACGATCGAATCATTCGAGAAAGGACATTTAGATTATGTCGAAACGGACCTTTGTATGTCTCAGCCTGTTTGTCGCTCTGTCCATCGCTGCAGGAGTGGTTTATGCTAGTACTTCGTTGACGGTGCCCCAGCTGGCCAAAGATATCGTTACGGTTGAAAAGCAGAAAATTGCCTTAACCGGAACCATCGCCGGGGCCTGCAGGAGCGGTTGCAAAGTGTGGTTAGTCGAGGGCCGCTATAAAAAGGGTGATCCGGTCATTCTGGTCTGGGCAAAGGATAATGCCTTCAAGTTCAGAACAGATGCGACGGGCAGACAGGTAAAACTTGAAGGTTTTGCTGTCGGTCAGTATATCGACCTCTGTGCAACGGAGAAGAAGCAGGAAGAAGGAATGAAGGAGGGCGAAAGCTGCCCCAAGCCGGAAGTGCTGGAGAAAACCAAGGAAAAGCAGCTTGAGTCGATTACCTTTTTTGCTACCTCGGTCGAATATCTGTAAGTGACAAAATACAAATAAAAAGAGAGGCAGCGCTTGGCTAAAGTGCTGCCTCTCTTTTTATTCTTTTTCAATTCAAGTTTGCTGCTTAGCCAGTGACCGCAATTACCTCTTCAAAGGTGGTTTCACCGAGCAGCATTTTGCGGATTGCCGATTCGCGCAGGGTACTCATGCCGTCTTCGCGCGCCAGCCTGGTCAGCAAGTTCAGGTCGGTTTCGCTGCTCAAAGACGCTTTGATGTTGGTGTTGACGTCGAGGACTTCGAAGATGCCGATGCGCCCTTTGTAGCCGGTGCCACGGCACTCGTTGCAACCTTCACCTTCCCAGACTTTTACATCATCGTCTCCCAGGTCGAGATAGTCGCGTTCCGCTTCAGTCAGGAGCCGCTCCTTTTTGCACTCGGTGCAGATTTTTCGCACCAACCGCTGGGCGTTGACGCCGATCAGCGTCGAGGCGAGCAGGAAGTAGGGGATGCCGAGTTCCAGCAGGCGGGTGATCGAACTGGGAGCGTCGTTGGTGTGCAGGGTCGAAAGTACCAGGTGCCCGGTCAGCGCCGCTTGCACGGCGTTGTCCGCAGTTTCCTTGTCGCGGATCTCGCCGATCATGATGATGTCGGGATCCTGGCGCAGAATGTTGCGCAGCACCGTTGAAAATGTAACATCGATAGCGCTCTGTACGCCGACCTGGTTAAATTCTTCCAGCACCATCTCGATCGGGTCCTCGACGGTGACAATGTTGATTTCCGGCGAAGAGAGCGCCCGCAGCGATGAGTAGAGCGTGGTGGTCTTGCCGCTACCAGTCGGGCCAGTCACCAGGATGATACCGTTCGGTTGGTGGATGAAAGAGTTGAACAGCTGGAACTCACGCGGTTCGAAGCCGAGCTTTTCAAGATCCTGCATAAGAATATCTGGATCGAAAATCCGGATAACGACTTTCTCGCCGAAAGCGACCGGCAGGGTGGAGACACGCAGTTCGATCTCTTTGCCTTTGTGCTCGGTCTTGATCCGGCCGTCCTGTGGCCGCCGCTTTTCAGCCAGGTCGAGGCGGGCCAGCAGCTTGATCCGCGAGACGATCGACGGATGCAGGTTTTTCGGGATGTTGTGGATGTTGTGCAGCACGCCATCGACACGCAGCCGGATCAGCGACTTGTCACGTTTCGGTTCGATGTGGATATCGCTGGCGCGCTGGTCGAAGGCATACTGCAGCAAAAAATCGACCGCGGCGATGATGTGTTTGTCGGTCCCTTCATCATCATGCAGACCGGTGCGCATCTGGAAGTGCTGCTCCAGGTTGCTGATGTCGGCGCTGTTTTTCGCTTCCGTTTCGGCGGCGATGACCGAGGCACGGAAACCGAAAAATTCGCCCAGAACTTTCAGGATATCGGTGCGCGATGCCAGTACCCGGTCGACCTCGATGCGACGGGTGCGTTGCAACTCTTCAATGCCGTGGTTTGCGGACGGGTCAGAGACGGCGATTACCAGTTTGCCGTTGATCATGTCGACCGGTACCATCAGATTACGCAAAGCGAAAGCGCGGGAAATGTGGTTGGTGACGATATCGAGGTCAAGCTTCAGCGGATCGATCTTCAGGTAGGGTAACCCGATGGCGCGGGCTAAGACTTCGGTGATGATGTCTTCGGTCAGCAGCTTTTTGCTGCCTGGTATTTCCAGGTTGAAAGAGCTGATCACTTCAGCCGGGGAGAGCTGCTCTTCATGCGGCAACCGTTTGCGGTTACGGCCACCGCTGAGTTGCTTGAGTAATCGCTCCGCCTGCTGCTCGCCGTGCTGCAGGACGGTTTCAAGTTGATCATCAGCAAGCAGTTTGCGTCGCTTCAACAGTTGAGCAACGGAGGCGATGGTCAGTTTTTTAGCCGAAGTCATTGCAGCTCCTCGTCAGCCGGAAAGGGCGCACTTTTCTGCCATCGGCAGAGTACTCTCTTTTTTCCGGTTTGAAAAGTGGCGGATAAAAAGAAGTCGGTTATATTTCTTAATTGACAAATAGGAACGGCTGAGTAAAATGTGACTAAATTTGTCAGATATTGAATTCTACCCAAATCCAGGAGGATACTATGAGTGATTATCAAGAGCGTGATGCAGCAGTCCTTTTCAAAGGTAACCCGGCAACCTTGCTCGGCCCGGAAATCAAAGTCGGCGACGCAGCGCCCGATTTTCAGGTTGTCGACAACGGTCTTGCCCCGGTGACCCTGGCGACTGATGCTGGCAAAGTTCGTTTGATTACAGTTGTTCCTTCTCTCGATACTCCAGTTTGCGACACCATGACCCGTCAATTTAATCAGCAGGCTGCTGATCTGCCGGACTCGGTTGCGGTTTATACGATCAGTGTTGACCTGCCGTTCGCGCAGAAGCGCTGGTGCGGCAATGCCGGGATCGATAAAGTAAAAACCCTGTCAGACTACCAGGAGCGCTCTTTTGGTCTGAATTACGGTCTGCTGTTGAAAAACCTGAAGCTGCTGGCTCGGGCGGTTTATGTTATCGATCAGAACGATAAGGTCGCTTATTGTGAGCTGGTGCCGGAAGTCACCGCCGAGCCGGATTATGCTGCAGCTTTGGACGCGGTTAAAAAACTGATTTAAAAACCTGCCGAACCGCAAAATAGAAACGGGCGAAGCGAAGGCTTCGCCCGTTTTTTATAGCATCTCGATAAAGGGTTTTAAGCGAGCGCTTTTCGTGGCATCGACAAAAGTGGGGCGCTGAGAAAAAACCCATTGTTTCCCGTCCCAGCACACATCTTTGCAAACTGGTGAATCTGCAGCAACGACGACTTCGCAGGCTCCTATGACCGAAAACTTGCCATAAACTTGGCTGACGACGCAGTTTAACCCCTCTACGATAATTTTATCTGCCGGTTTGATTTCCGGGTGACCTTTTTTGTTGATCATGTTTTTCCTCCAGATTTATCTGAATGTCATATTTTTATAGGGAGCATTCCTCTTTCAAGCGCACCAATCCGGTGGCGCTACCGATAATCGTCAGGCGATCACCGTCTTGCAGTACCGTGTTGCCGTTCGGAACAAACGATTGTCCGGCTCGGTGCAGCATCGCAACCAGGCAGCCTTCGGGGAACTGAACATCGCTTAAGGTTTTTTCAATCAATTTTTCGGAGGCACTGGATTTGCCCAAAGTCAAAGTTGCAAAACGATCGTCGTGCAGCAACGACTGGCGCAGTTGGTGCTCATCCTCGGCATGATCCCATTCAGCTGCAAAGCTGTCTTCATCAACCCGTTCGGCGATCCTTGCCAGAATGCGTAAATGCAGGGTTGGATCATGTTCCGGGCTGACCAGGAAAAATAGCGCCTTAACGCAGATTTCACCTTCCTCTTCGTGGGTCAGAGGATTGTAATGGGTCATCACGACGCTGTTGCGCGCCCGAACCAGAACCATTTCGGCCTGCTCAGTCCGGTCGGTACGGAAGTGCGGCAGGGCGATCCCGTGGGTCACGGGGGTTGCGCCGATACGTGTTCCATCCATGATCTGATCTTTGATTTCCTTGGCTGTCAGGTTGATTTTGGCCTGTAATTTATAGGCAACGACTGTTACGAGCCCTTCGAAGCTGGTTTCGTTTTCCAGATCGAGGACCAGACTCCGGGCAACAATCTCGTCGAAAGGATCCTCTTTTCGCAGCCCTTTTTCTCGCAGGATTCCGCGCAGTTCACTATCGAGGTCGCGATGCTGATATTGCCCGAGGCGTGCAAAAACGTGATAGATTGCACCATTCCGCGCCGTGCGCTGTTTACCGTAATAGATGAACCAGAAGGTTGAAATAAGGACCAGGGCGATCGAAAAAACGATCGAGACCCAACCCATTTCAAAAATCAGGAAAAACGGCAGCACTATGCCGGCGATCTGCATCCAGGGATAGAAAGGCGACTTGTAGCCGGGATCATAAGATTCGATACGGCTCTCGCGCATGACAATCACTGCGAGACAGACCAGCGCGAACATCAGCAGCTGAAACGAACTGGCAAGCTTGGCTATCTTCATTGGATCGAACAGGATGAGGATTGCCAGAATCACCCCGAGGGTCAGAAGAATGGATGGCAGTGGCGTGCCGAACTTCCCCAGCTTCCTGAACTTGGGTGGGAGCAGGTGGTCACGGCTCATTGCCAGTGGATAACGGGACGCACTCATCAAGCCGGCATTGGCGACAGAAACAAAGGCAAGCAGGGCGGCCACCGAAACCAGAACGACACCGAAGCGTCCCATGGCAACCTCTGCTGCTGCCGCGACCGGGGTCAAGCTTCCCTTAAGCTGCTCAGGCGGGACCAGACCAACAATCATCAGGGTTCCGAAAAAATAGACCAGCACAGCTGTTACCAGGGAGAGGATCATCCCTTTCGGCAGGTTTGTCCCGGGATCGCTCACTTCTTCTGAAAGACTGGCGACTTTGGTCACTCCGACATAGCTGATATAGACCATCCCGGAGGTTGCGATAATTGCATCGAAACCAGAAGCGAAGAAGCCTTGAAAATGAACAGGCTGAAACTCAATTACTCCACCCAGCAGGAAAAAGGCCAGAATTGCCAGCAGGCCAAAAACCAGAAAAACCTGTAAGCTGCCACTCTTCTTTGCACCAACAACGTTGATGGCTCCAAGTAAAAGAGCAATCACCATCGCTATTGGAATGATGGGTAAATTCGGCAGAAACAGCGCGATGTAGGCTCCCATTCCGATCAATGCAAAGGAAACCTTGAGGATTAAAGCCAGCCAGGTGCCGATCCCGCCGATGGTTCCGAAATAGGGACCAAGCGATCGGTCGAGAAAGAAGTAGACTCCACCGGCGCGCGGCATGGCAGTTGCGAGCTCGATCACGCTGAACATGGCAGGGACCATCGGAACGGCGGCCAGCAGATATGCAAGGACCAGGGCTGGGCCTGCTTCTATCGCTGCGATACCGGGCAGCAGGAAGAAGCCCGCGCTTAAGGTCGCGCCGGTCGCGATCGCGTAGACGTCTTTCAGTTTTAGCTCTTTTTTGAGCCTTTTATGCTTATTTATTGCGTGCATAACACCTCCATCGGCAAGCCATGGAACGGAGTGAGCAAGCTACAAGATGATGCGGAACATGGATATAAGTCGGCCCTATACGGTATTCATTTATCTTTACGGAGAGCCTGTGTTTAATGCAGGAGAACGACAGTACGGAGATGCCTTAAAGCAAGTTTTGGCCGGGGAAATGAGGCCTGGAGATAGGTTTCAGGTGAAAGAGGAGAGTACCTATCACATGAACTGTTTTGCGCTGGGTCTATGGTTGGGACGGTGAAAGTATTTCGTTTTCCACGCCTCTGCTTGATAGCCGGAAAATGCTTATGACTGATCTGCTGAGAATCGGCAACAATTCCATCCGCTGCGCCCAGCTGGATATCCCTTTGGAGTTCAGACAGAACAGCAGGCCCTGTCTCTCTTCCGGGGAGAGAATAATCAGCAACGCTCAGTGCAGGAGCGATTCCTGCCAGGAAGAAAAAGAGCACGCAGAGAAGAATTATGATTTTCCTTGATAGCGTCATTGCCCACCTAAGTGAAACAGAGTTTCATTCTTTCCCACTCTAACGAAGTAAAAAAAATGTTGCAATATGATTCGCTCAGAATGCTATCGGGCAAAAATGACTTTGACTGAATGAAAGCCGTTTCGGCAAGCCTGAGTTCGACTCGTGTGATTAACGACGAGCGAATCATTGCCTTGGCAGTGATAACGTAAGTTAACCGCCTGATCGTTATTGCTCGCCAGTTAAAATATAACTTCGTTTTATGGTTCGAGGCTTTCGACGGGCAAGGAAAATCTCCAGACCACTAATTTCGGGTTCGCGCTTTATGCGAGAAATCCATTTGCTCGGCCTGTCCTTTTACGCGGTCAGCCGCAAGACCAGTTCGCTCAAAGCTTCCGGGTTGAACTTGGGGATAAATTCATCGGCCCCGGCTTCTACCGCTTTTTGCTGGTTGGTCGGGTTGCTCATTGAGCTATGCAGGGCGATTGGAGTTCCGGTCATATCGTCAAGGGAGCGGACATTGCGGGTAAAGGTAAAGCCGTCCATTCCAGGCATTTCGATGTCGGAAATGATCAGGTCGTATCTGGGCGGCTGGTTTTGATCAATCTGGGTGTGCAGGTATTCGAGAGCTTTGACCGCTGAATTGAAGGAGTTGTGTTCGATCCCCAACTTCTCCATGGTGTTTTGCATCAAACTCATTGCCGAATTGGAGTCGTCGACCAGGAGGACTTTTTTCCCGGCACACTTGGCGGCGGCCTGGGTGATAAACTGCTGATCCAGGTTGGCGTCCATTCCGATGACATCGACCAGCACTGTTTCGATATCGAGGATCAGGATCATCTCTTCGTTGTCAGCGTAGCCGATGGCAACCACCGAGGGGGCGTGGAATCCCTCCGGCTTCTTGATTTCGTCCCAGCCACGCGTCAACAGCGTTTCCGGCTGCTTTACCAGGAACGCGTTGAGCTGGTTGTTGTATTCGCAGACCACCAGGTAGGCTAGCTCGTTCTGAAAATCGACCTTCTCCATGCCGATTGACTCGGAGACATCGATGACTGTGATGCCCTGACCACGGAAGGAGATGACACCCTTGACCGCTGGATGTGACTGCGGCAGCTTGTCGATCCGTTCCGGACACTCCAGGATTTCGATGATTTTGAAAACGTTGATGCCGTACAACTGGCCATCGGTCAGGCGGAAGGTCAGCATCTCCATCTGGTTGCTGCTGGAAAGCTTGCTGCGGCGGATTGCTTCGTCAAGAGAATTGCTCTGCTCGGTCATAGCCCCTCCCGGGTGAAAGATTTGTGTCAGCTAATTATGCCGTATTGTCTCTGTTTTTCAAGCATAAAATACTGGGAAATCTCGTTGCCCGGATTTTGCGGATCAGCCGACGTTGAAATGGCGTTTGCAGGAGTCCTGCAATTTGCTGGCGACGCGGAAGGCTTCTTTCAGAAGCTCCTGCTCGTCTTTGCTCAAAGCATAGGGGTCGAGGTAGTGGGACGGTTCAAGGCCGGCTTCGATCAGCGAGATTTCGTTGCGCAGGCGCAGGTAAGTGAAGGCTTCATAGGCTGCTTTGATATGGTCGGCGGTGTCGTGGTTGAAAACTTTTAACTTCACCAGCTCGTCAAGCCGCTCGAAGGTCGTGGTTGCCTCGGCTTGTTTTTCCAGCAGAAACATGCGCACGCAATCGACGATGAAGATGCTGCCGGTCTGCTTGGTGGAGATTTTCCCCTTGACCTCTTTGTCCATGATGAAGCGGCCGAGCAGGCCGAGGGGAACCTTGTGTTTAAAATCAAGCTCCATCATGTGGTAGAGGAACAGCGGAAATTTGCGAATCTGCTGGTGAACGATGTTGGTCAAGCTGCGGCAGAGTGAGGGGTCGCCGACCAGTGGCATAAAATCGAAAAAGATGGTGGAGTAGCGCACCTTTTGCGGTTTGGGACTGTTGATCCAGTCGGCGATCCGATCGTGCCATTCGTCCAATCTTCCACGCCAGAGTGGGTTGTCGACCATGACTTTGCCCTTGCACTTTGGATAGCCGATGATGTCGAAGGCTTCGACCAGGCGTTTGGCAAAGGGAATGAAATAGGCGTCGACTTCCTCTTTCCTTTCATCCGGAAAGTTTTCGTAGATAAAGCCGTTGTCCTGATCGGGTCCGAGCAGCATCTCTTTACGGCCGCCACTGCCCATAATGATAAAGCAGTAGCTGATGTCTGGCGGGGTCAGGCCTTCTTCCTCCATCTCTGCCTGCACCAGCTCGTAGCCACGACGCAGAATACAGTGGTGGATGTAAGAGAGAATCTCCATTGTCTCGACGGTCGTGCGTGCTTCATGCATCAGGATTTTGGCGATCTTGACCATTTCCAGACGGATCTGTACCAGGGCTTCAATCGATTTGGTGTCACGGATTTTGCCGACAAGCAGCATTGCCTTCTGACTGCGGTAGCGCATCAGGTCGCGCAGGGTGACGATCCCGACCAGTTCGCCCTGATTCATTACCGTCAGGTGCTTGGCCTGGTGACTTTCCAGGTACGCCATCGCCTCGTACATGTAATTGTTCACCGTCATCTGGTGAGGCTTTGCCCCCATCAGGTCCTGTGCACGTGCAGTGCGACTGTTGATGCCTTCGGGGGAGATGACTTTGGCAACCAGGTCTTTTTCTGAAACGATGCCCAAGGGTCGCTTCTTCTCATCGACAACCAGCACGGTGCCGACTTTGTGCTCCAGCATCTGCCGGCCGATCTGCTGAGCCGTCGCATCGGGCAGGCAGGTCTGTACCGGGAAGCTCATGATTTCCGCCAGCCGCTTCTGGAACGGGTAGGCTTCCATCTTGCTTTCCTGGTCGCTGACATGGTCCTGCATGATCCCGGAATAGAGATTACGCAGCTGCGAGTGGATGCGGCGGGTGAAGTATTGCCGTATTTGCGGATAGTCGGCGGCAATCTCCTGCAGCAGCTGTTGCGGAATCAGGTAGCATTCGGTGTCGCTTACGGTCCGGGCACCGGCAGTGTAGTCTTCGTTGGTAAAGACCGGGGTGCCGCCACAGAAAGCCCCGGGGTGGCGACGGTCAACCACCATTTCGACACCGCCGGGCGACAGGGCAACGATTTCGATCTCACCGTCCTTGATGACGTAAAGGTAGCCGCTGGGGGGATCATGCTGGTTGAAAATATGGTAGCGGGCCGGGAACTTGCGCAGGATTGCTGAGCGGATGATGGTCTCGACGACATCTTCCGGCAGCATGTTGAAGGGTTCGGTGTCGCCTAGTGTGTTGATCAGGCCCATTCTGCGTCTCCCGAGTGAGGACTGCTTTTGCGCTGACGCAAAAGGCTTCCAAGATGGAAGCCTTTTACTTTATGCCGGGATGTTAACACATGAACTGGTAGGTTTAAAGTTTGCCGTGCCTTAAACCCTAATTTGTTTACGCTGTGCAGGTTTTCTTCTCTTCCTGCTTTTTCTTTTTGCCGAATTGGAACGGATGAGCCTGTTGCCGGATGATAAAGTCAGCAAAAAGCTTCGTCCAGATCGTGGTGCCAGCCATGGCGCTCCAGTCATCGTACGGAGCCAGTCCCATCAGGACAGTATAGATGGTGTAAACGCAGACAGCACCTGCGACCAGGTTGAGCAGTCCGACGACTGGTGCCCACTTCTGCGGGTTTTTCGGCGCCACCCCTTTTTTCTGGGCGACTTCTGAGTAGTTTTTCTTGATGAAGATTCTGTACGCCCGGCGAAGCCAGACGAAGGAAATCGGGAACAGTGCCAGAAACAGGATCCATGTCATTGCAATGCTTGGGTTGAATACCATCTTTAAGCTCCTATCGCCCGGTTACAGGCGGTTGTGTCATTGAGTCTGGTGAAAAAATCTTCCCCCCGCCGGGCCCGGCGGGGGGAAACAGATCAGATTGTCGCCTGATCAACAATGGCACATGGACTTATTAGTGGGCGCCGTCAACAGCCTTGGAGCCCTTCGGAATCCGGACATCCTCAACCATCTGAGCGATGTTTTCCGGAACCGGAGTGGTCATGTTCTTCACTGCGAAGGCAACGGCGAAGTTAACAACCGCACCCACTGCACCGAAGGCGTTCGGCTCGATGCCGAAGAAGAAGCTCGACTTGCCACCGAAGAGGCCGAGGAACTCGGTGCCCTTGATGAAGAAGATACCTTTGTGAGCGAAAACGTAGAGCATGGTGACGCCGATACCGGCGAGCATACCAGCGATCGCGCCTTCTTTGTTCATGGTCTTGCTGAAGATACCCATCATCAGCGCCGGGAAGATCGAGCTGGCTGCCAGACCGAAGGCGATGGCAACAGTACCAGCTGCGAAGTCAGGCGGGTTCAGGCCGAGGTAACCGGCGACGCAGATCGAGCACGCCATGGAGATCTTACCAGCCATCAGCTCGCCCTTTTCAGAGATGTCAGGCATCAACTTCTCTTTGATCAGGTCGTGAGAGATAGCCGAGGAGATTGCGAGCAGCAGACCAGCAGCGGTCGAGAGTGCAGCAGCCAGACCACCGGCTGCGACCAGGGCGATAACCCAGTTCGGCAGCAGGGCGATTTCCGGGTTCGCGAGAACCATGATGTCCTTGTTAACGCTCAGCTCGTTGCCTGCCCAACCGGCAGCAGCAAACTTAGGATCTTTTGACTTGTCGTTGTAGTGCTGAATGCGGCCGTCGCCGTTCTTGTCGGTAAACTTCAGCAGGCCGGTAACTTCCCAACGCTTCATCCATGCCGGACGCTCGTCATATACGATTTGTGAACCAGGAGCCATTACGTCGAAGTTAGCGTCTTGGACGATACCCGGGTTAACGGTTGCGTGCAGGTTCATGGTTGCCATTGCAGCAACTGCAGGAGCGGTGGTGTAAAGGATCGCGATGAAAACAAGTGCCCAACCAGCGGAGGAACGTGCGTCCTTAACGGTCGGAACGGTGAAGAAGCGCATGATAACGTGCGGCAGACCTGCGGTACCGATCATCAGCGACAGGGTGTAAACGAAGGTGTTCAACATACTGCCACGGAAGTTCGTGGTGTACTGGGCAAAACCGAGATCGGTAACGACCTGGTCAAGCTTGCTGAGCAGGGCAACATCAGTACCGGCCATGTCGGAACCGAGGCCAAGCTGAGGAATCGGGTTGCCGGTCAGGTTCAGCGAGATGAAAATCGCCGGAACGGTGTAAGCAAGAATCAGAACACAGTACTGAGCAACCTGGGTGTAGGTGATGCCTTTCATGCCGCCGAAAACCGCGTACATAAAGACGATACCCATACCGATGAAGATACCGGTTGCGTTGGAAACGCCGAGGAAACGGGAGAATGCAACACCAACACCAGTCATCTGACCGATGATGTAAGTCAGGGACGCGATCAGCAGGCAGACAACACCAACAGTACCGGCGCCTTTTGAATAGTAGCGGGCGCTGAAGAAGGACGGAACGGTAAATTTACCGAACTTCCGCAGGTAAGGAGCGAGCAGCATCGCCAAAAGGACGTAGCCACCGGTCCAGCCCATCAAGAAGACGGTACCACCGTAACCGAACAGACCGATCAGACCGGCCATCGAGATAAAGGACGCAGCCGACATCCAGTCAGCACCAGTCGCCATACCGTTCAGGACCGGGTGAACCGAACCGCCAGCGGCGTAGAATTCACTCGTGGAACCGGCACGTGCCCAGATGGCGATGCCGATATAGAGGGCAAAGGTAAGCCCGACAACAAGATATGTTAAAGCTTGAAGACCCATAAGATATCCTCCTTAATCTTCGTGAACGTCATATTTTTTATCGATGTTTCCGATCAACTTGGCGTAGATGAAGATCAGAGCGATAAAAATATACATTGAGCCCTGCTGGGCAAACCAGAAGCCGAGTGGATATCCGCCGACGCTAACGCTGTTCAGTGCCGGAGCAAACAGGATTCCCGCACCGTAAGAACACAGGAACCATACGATCAGAACGTTTCTGATCAGTGCTAAGCATTCTTTCCAGTATGCTACTGAGTCGTGTGTGTGTGTTGACATAGAAAAAACCTCCTCAAAATAATGAATGGTTGTAACTCAAACCTTTTAACAATGAACCTTTGAAGGGTGGGTCAAGTGCCCGGCCCTTGATAAACGTTGTTTTGTGCCACTTTGCCTCCTTTCTTTTAAAGTTTTAAATTTCCTGTTTCAAAAAGCTTTGCTGTTGCAGTCTTGCTACGTTTTTTAACTTTTATAATACAGTGTTTTATTCTTGTATTTGTTCAAAAGTATGCTTTTTAAAAAATCTAGTCAATAATAAAATAGAACCCCGTTATTTTTTTCTTTACGGTGTTTCGCTTTTGCCTAGTTGGCGGCAGCGGGCTGCTTGCTTTTCAGGCCGAAGCCGATGTGGCCGAGCCGGGCTGAAGCCATTTCGCCAGCTGCTTTAATTGCGGGAAGCAGCTGGTTGTTGATCCGCTCGTTGTCCATGCGGAAGCTCGGTCCGACCATTGCCAGGCAGCCGCAAGAGTTGCCTTCGGCGTTGAACAAAGGGACGGCGATGCAGGTGCTGCCTTCGCCGATTCCGTCACGATCAATGCAGAAGCCTTGCTCGCGGCAATGCTTTATTTCATCCTGAATGTTGTGCGGCAGCTCTTCTGACCGCTCTTTGTTGGTGGCATCGTCAAAGGCCAGCAGGATTCTGCCGGCAGCGCAATCGCCCAGGGGGTAGCGACGACCGTTGAGGGAGACGACTTTGACCTTCTGGTCGTTGTCGGTCATCTCCAGGAAGAGAGCATCGTCGTCTCGCTGAACGACAAGGTAGACGGTTTCGTTGCACTGGCGGACCAGTTGGTTCATGACCGGGCGGGCTTTGTGGAGGAGGGTCATGCGGGAGAGTAGTTTTTGCCCGACTTCAAAGGCTGCCAGGCCCAGCTTGTATTCACTGGAGCCTTGTCCGCGTTCAACGTAGCCGTGGCTTTCAAATGTTGCCATCAGGCGGAACAGGCTAGCCTTGGTCATGCCAAGTTTGCTGCTCAGTTGGGACAGGCTGCATTTGGAATCGCCTTCGGCCAGCGCTTCCAGCAAGAGCAGGGCGTTTTCTACTGATCTTATGCAGTAAGTATCTTTTTCCCTGTTCGGCATTGCTTATCCCTTTTATGGGCCGCGTTTAAATTTTAAACCGGCTCTTCGTTTTAGCAACTTTTAATTTTCTCTCCATTCTTTTGTGATCAAACAGTAATACGGCGTTATAAAGTTGTCAATATGCTTTTTTGTTTTATCGCTATAGGGTCACACTATATGCAAGATTTTGTATTTTTTATTAGTTCTGTAAGTGTGTGATATGATTCATGAAAACATAAAAAATAGATCTATTTTTGTCTAAATAACAATGTTTTATAAACTTGTTTTTAGCGGTTTTATTTTTACTTCTTTCCTGTTGCCAGGGTTGCTGTCTTGAGGGTGCCTACATGATCTGTATTTTTTTGCGTTAATAGTGAAGGCTTGAAAATGTCCTGTTTTGCCTGGAACTTGTTTTTGTTTTAAATTTGTATAAATGTGTTTTACTGGTTTTGTGGCGACCAGGCGAGATCGATTCTCGTTGCTTGCATGGGGGCCTGTGTGGCGCGGACTTTTTCTTTATCGTCGCTGGCGGCTCTTTTGTTGACTAAAGCCGGAGTCTAATGGTAGAAAACGCTATTTTTACACGGTTATTTCTCAAGCTTGTTGGACGTCATGTACTTCCCATCAGAAAATGATTTCTGCCGACTGGCAGCTCAAGGCAACCTTGTCCCGGTTTATCGGGAGATTCTCGCCGATATGGAGACTCCGGTCTCCGCTTTTCGCAAGATAGACGACGGTCAAACCTCTTTCCTGCTCGAATCGATTGAAGGTGGAGAGAAGTGGGCGCGCTATTCTTTCCTCGGTAGCGGTCCGGCGCGGGTATTTCGCAGCCGTGATGACTACTACGAAGTCCTCTCCAGCGGCAAAACGGTTGTCAGCGGAAAATGCGACGACCCGCTGAACAAGCTTCGTGAACTGATGGCCGAGTTTGAGCCGGTCGAAGTTGAAGGTTTGCCCCGTTTCTTTGGAGGCGCCGTTGGCTATCTCGGTTACGATATGGTCCGCTTCGTCGAAGAACTCCCCGACAGCAACCCGCGTCAGATAGACAGCTGGGACGCATGCTTCATGCTGACTGAGCGCCTGTTGATTTTCGATAACATGCAGCAGAAGGTGAAGCTGGTTTGCAATGTTCACCTGCAGGAAGGGGACGATCCCCGGGCTGCGTACCTGGATGCGCAGCGCCAGATCGAAGCGATGATTGCTTCGTTGCGTCGGCCTTTGCCCTGGGCCGGGGTGCCGGCAGGTGGCGATGGCAAGCAGGAGCTGGTGCCGAATTTCGAAAAAGAAAAGTTCAAGGCGGCTGTCGAGCGTTGCAAGGAATATATTCGCGCCGGTGATATCTTTCAGGTTGTTATCTCGCAGCGGTTTTCCGGTCAGGTACAGACCGATCCTTTCGATATCTACCGCGCGCTGCGCACCATTAATCCATCCCCTTACATGTTTTTCCTGCGCTTTGGTGAGTCGCTGGTGGTCGGGGCTTCACCTGAAGTTCTGGTGCGCAAAGAGGGCGAGCAGGTTGATGTCCGCCCTATCGCAGGAACTCTGCCGCGGGGCAAGACGCCGGAAGAGGATCTGGAGCAGGAACAGCGGATGCTGGCCGATCCGAAAGAGCGGGCTGAGCACATCATGCTGGTCGACCTCGGCCGTAATGATGTTGGTCGGGTGGCGCGTGGCGGTACCGTCGAGGTGAGCGAGCTGATGGTGGTCGAACGTTATTCGCACGTTATGCATATTGTCTCCAACGTGCGCGGGCAGCTGCGCGAAGGGCTGGACGCCTTCGATGTCTTCCGCGCCGCATTCCCGGCCGGGACCCTGTCCGGCTCACCGAAGATCCGGGCGATGGAGATCATCGACGAACTGGAGCCGAGTCGCCGAGAAGTTTACGGTGGTGCCGTCGGTTACTTCTCTTTTTCCGGCAACATGGATCTGGCTATTGCCATCCGTACCCTGCAGATCGAAAAGGACAAGCTTTACCTGCAAGCGGGGGCCGGCATCGTCGCCGACAGTGATCCCGAAATGGAGTATCAGGAAACCTTGAACAAGGCCCGCGGCGTAAAACGCGCCATCGAGATGGCGAACAGGGGGCTGGTGTAAACTATGCTGTTGATGATCGATAACTACGATTCCTTCACCTACAACCTGGTGCAGTATTTCCTCGAACTTGGGGAAGAGGTGGAGGTTATTCGCAACGATAAACTGACCCTCGACGATATCGCCGAGATGGCGCCGCAGCGACTGGTCATCTCGCCCGGGCCCTGCACGCCGAAAGAGGCAGGCATCTCGGTTGATGCCATCAAGCGCTTCGCCGGCAAAATTCCCATTCTCGGCATCTGTCTCGGCCACCAGTCGATTACCGAGGCTTTCGGTGGCGACGTGGTGCGGGCCGATCGTTTGATGCACGGCAAGACCAGTCCGATCCTGCATGATGATCAGGGGATCTTCAAGGGGATTCCCAGCCCGTTCACTGCGACCCGCTACCATTCGCTGATCGCCAAACGGGAGACTTTCCCCGCTTGTCTGGAGATCACCGCCTGGACGGAGGAGCAGGAGATCATGGGGCTGCAGCACAAGCAACTGCCGGTCTGGGGAATGCAGTTTCACCCGGAGTCGATCCTTACCACCGAGGGGATGCAGTTGTTGCGTAACTTTCTTGAATTGACCTGATGGAGGGCTTGAAATGATCAAGGATGCAATTGCCAAGGTTGTCGAACGGCAGGACTTAAGTGAAGCAGAGATGATCGACGCCATGAATCAGATCATGGGTGGCGAGGCGACTCCTGCACAGGTTGGCTCTTTCATCACCGCGTTGCGGATGAAAGGGGAGGCTCTTTCGGAGATTGTCGGCGCCGCAAAAGTTATGCGCGCTCACGCAACGCCGATTCAGGTTGGCGGCGTGGTTGACCTCGACCGTGATGAGATCAATGTCGACCGTGAAACCATCCTTGATACCTGCGGCACCGGTGGCAGTGGCACCAAGAGTTTCAATATCTCCACCACGGTGGCTATCGCTGTTGCAGCCTGTGGTGCGAAAGTTGCCAAGCATGGTAATCGTAGCATCTCTTCTTCCTGCGGCAGCGCCGATGTGCTGGAAAAGCTGGGTGTCAATCTCGGCGTGTCGCCTGAAACCGTCGGTCACTGCGTTGACGAAATCGGCGTCGGTTTTCTCTTCGCCCCGGCTCTGCACGGCGCGATGAAGCATGCCATCGGCCCTCGCCGCGAAATCGGTATTCGCACCATTTTTAATATTCTCGGGCCGCTGACCAACCCGGCTGGTGCCGATCGACAGGTGCTTGGTGTGTTTAAGGAGGACCTGGTCGAACCTTTGGCGAAGGTGCTGCTGCAGCTCGGTTGCCGCCGCGGTTTTGTCGTCCACGGCAGTGACGGCATGGACGAAATCACCCTGACCGGACCGACCCTGGTGGCAGCGATCAGCGGTGGGGCCGTTGAGGTCCAGACCATTGAACCGCAGCAGTTCGGTTTCGAATGTTGCAAGCTCGAAGATTTGCAGGGTGGCGACGCTGAGCAGAATGCAGCCATCGTCAAAGCAATTTTGTCGGGAGAAAAAGGACCGAAACGGGATGTTGTCGTCCTCAACGGTGCTTATGCGCTGGTTGCAGCTGGATTGGCGACAGTCGTTGATGAAGGCATCGAAAAGATTCAGACTGTCCTCGATAACGGCAAGGCGCTGGAAACTCTTGACGCACTGGTCCGGATGACCAATCAATAAATTTGTAAGCAAAAAGATTAAGGCGCATGATTCTCGATAAAATTTTAAAAACCAAAACCGAAGAGGTCGCCGCAGCGAAATTGCGCGAACCGCTGGTCGAGCTGGAGCTGCGCGTTGGCGATCTGGAAGACCAGCCGCGTGGCTTTGCCCGTGCTCTGCGCACCATGCGCGATTCCGGTGGCACGGCATTGATCACCGAGGTGAAGAAGGGGTCTCCATCGAAAGGGATCATCCGCGAGGATTTCGATCCGGTCGAGATTGCCATCACCTACGAAAACGGCGGCGCGACCTGCCTGTCGGTGCTGACCGATGAGCAGTATTTTTATGGCCACTTGCGTTTTCTCTGGGATATCCGCGAGCAGGTTTCTTTGCCACTGTTGCGCAAGGATTTCATTATTGACCCTTACCAGGTGGTTGAGGCGCGGGTTGCTGGGGCCGATGCGATTCTGCTGATTGCCTCGGCGTTGAACGATGAGCAGTTGCAGGAGCTGGCGGAAAAGGCGCGCAGCCTGAAACTCGACACCTTGTTGGAGGTGCACGACGAGGCTGAGCTGGAGCGCGCGCTACAGTTGCCGGTCGACCTTATCGGGATCAACAATCGCAACCTGAGCACCTTTGTGACCGACCTGGCGGTGTCTGAACAGCTGGCCGGACGTATTCCGAAGCAGCAGCTGGCAGTGGCCGAGAGCGGTATCAACAGCCGGGCCGACATTGAGCGGCTGACGGCGGCCGGCGCCGGTGCCTTTCTGATTGGCGAAAGCTTGATGCGCGAAGATGATATTGAAGCCAAGTTAGCTGAATTGATTGCCCTCTAATTGACGCAGGAGTTTTTAAATGCAGAGAACTAAAATTATTTTACCGGAAGATCGTATCCCCAAGCAGTGGTACAACATCATTCCCGACCTGAATGGACCGATGGCACCGGTGGTTCATCCCGGAACTCTGCAGCCGGTGACTCCTGACGATCTGTTGCCGCTGTTTCCGATGGGACTCATTGAGCAGGAGGTTTCGACCCAACGCTGGATCGATATCCCAGACGAGGTTCGTCAGATTCTCGCCCAGTGGCGGCCATCGCCGATGTTCCGCGCTCATCGTCTGGAGAAGGCGCTCGGCACCCCGGCGAAGATTTACTATAAATATGAAGGCGTCTCGCCAGCCGGCAGCCACAAACCGAATACCGCGGTTCCCCAAGCTTACTACAACATGTTGGCAGGAACAAAGCGGATCGCCAGCGAGACCGGCGCCGGGCAGTGGGGTTCTTCCATCGCCCTGGCCTGCCAGATGTTCGGTCTGGAATGTACCGTTTATATGGTCAAGGTGTCTTTCCAGCAGAAGCCATACCGTAAAAGCATGATGCAACTGTGGGGTGCCGATGTCATTCCTTCGCCGTCAAACCAGACCAATGCCGGGCGCGCGGTTCTGGAAAGAGACCAGGACAGCAACGGTTCTCTCGGTATCGCCATCAGCGAAGCGGTTGAGGATGCCGCGACTCACGAAGATACCCGCTACTGTCTCGGCAGCGTGCTGAATCATGTCTGTCTGCACCAGACTGTCATCGGGCTGGAAGCGAAACAGCAGATGGATATGATTGGCGACTATCCGGATGTCGTCATCGCCTGCCATGGCGGTGGTTCCAACTTTGCCGGGCTTGGCTTTCCCTTTGTCGCTGACAAGGCTGCTGGTAAGGATCTCCGTATTCTTGCTGCTGAGCCGATTTCCTGCCCGACTCTGACCAAAGGTGTCTACGATTTCGATTACGGCGACCAGGCGAAAATGGCGCCGATTTCCAAGATGTACACCCTCGGCCACGACTTCATGCCGCCGGGCATCCATGCCGGGGGGCTGCGTTATCACGGTGCAGCACCGCTGGTGTCCCAGCTGCTGGATGAAGGTGTCATCGAAGCCAAGGCTGTCGGGCAGGTCGAGTGTTTCGAAGCTGCAGTGCAGTTTGCCCGTGCTGAAGGCATCATCCCGGCACCGGAATCGTCCCACGCCATCCGTGCTGCCTTCGACGAGGCACTGCAGGCCAAGGAAGAGGGTAAAGAGAAGACCATTCTCTTCAACCTTTCCGGCCACGGCCACGTTGATATGGCATCCTACGACGCTTTCTTCTCCGGTAAGCTGGAGAACTACGAGTATCCGTCCGAGGCGATTGAAGAGTCATTGGAAAAACTGCCGAAGGTTGATATGTAAGGAGCGCGTGTGGCTGACACACAGGTTAAAATCTGCGGCATTACCAATGTCGAAGATGCGTTATACGCGGTCGAAGCCGGGGCTGATGCACTCGGCTTCGTCTTTTATGCCAAGAGCCCGCGTTGTGTAACGCCGGTTCAGGTGCTGAAGATTATCGCCGAGTTGCCACCGTTTGTGACCACCGTCGGCCTGTTCGTCAACGAGGACATCCCGCAGGTCAGACGGATCATGACCGCGGCGCGGCTCGACGTGGTGCAGCTGCACGGAGACGAGCCGCCGGAAGATTGCATCATTGAGCCTTTACGGGTAATCAAGGGGCTGCGGGTGAAAGATGCCGCCTCTCTCGAAGGGGCAGATAGATATCAGGTGTCGGCGCTGTTGCTTGATGCCTGGAGTGACAAAGGCTACGGCGGCACCGGCGAGCAGTTCGACTGGCAACTGGTGAAAAAGTTGACGGCCAACCGGCCGGTTATTCTGGCTGGCGGGTTGAACCCGGATAATGTAGCGACGGCAGTACAGCAGGTGCAGCCGTATGCGGTCGACGTCTCCAGCGGAGTCGAAGAACGGCCGGGCAAGAAAGATCATCAGAAAGTGGCGGAGTTTATCCGCCAAGTGAGGAACGCATGAGTTATCAGTTTCCGGACGAGCGTGGACATTTTGGAGAGTACGGTGGTCGCTATGTCGCCGAAACCTTGATGCCCGCCCTGTTGGAGTTGGAAGAAGCCTACAACGCAGTCAAGGACGACCCTTGTTTCAGGGAAGAATTCGAGTACTACCTGAAAAATTACGTTGGTCGGCCCAGCCCGCTCTATTTCGCCCAGCGCCTGACGGAAGAGCTGGGGGGCGCGAAGATCTACCTGAAGCGGGAGGATCTCAACCACACAGGCGCCCATAAGGTCAATAACACCGTCGGCCAGATTCTGCTTGCCCGTCGCATGGGCAAAAAGAAAGTCATTGCCGAGACCGGTGCTGGCCAGCATGGCGTCGCTACGGCCACCGTTGCCGCCCTGTTCGGCATGGAGTGCGAAATCTTCATGGGCAAGGAAGATATCCGCCGACAGGCGCTCAACGTCTTTCGCATGAAGCTGCTCGGCGCCAAGGTGCACGAGTGCACCAGCGGCACGGCAACCCTGAAGGATGCCATGAACGATGCCCTGCGCCACTGGGTCACCCATGTGCGCGACACCTTTTATGTTATCGGCACTGTTGCCGGACCGCATCCCTACCCGCAGTTGGTGCGCGATTTTCAGTCGGTTATCGGCGAGGAGGCAAAGGTCCAGTTGCAGGAAGCGGAAGGACGCCTGCCTGATGCGGCGATCGCCTGTATTGGTGGCGGTTCCAACGCCATGGGCACCTTTTATCCCTTTATCAAGGACAGGTCAGTGCGATTGATCGGCGTCGAAGCGGCCGGGCTGGGCGTCGATACTGATAAGCACGCGGCCTCGATTTCCGCCGGCGCGCCGGGGGTGCTGCACGGCAACAAAACCTACCTGCTGCAGGACGAGGATGGCCAGATCAACCACGCCCACTCGATATCAGCTGGTCTGGACTATCCGGGTGTTGGCCCCGAACACGCGCATCTGCAGGATATCGGTCGCGCCGAGTATGTTTCGATTACAGACGATGAGGCCCTGGAAGCTTTTCAGAAGTTGACCCGCATCGAAGGGATCATCCCGGCCCTCGAATCTGCCCACGCCATTGCCGAGGTGATGAAGCTGGCGCCGACCCTGCCGAAGGAGCAGGTGCTGCTGGTTTGCCTGTCGGGACGTGGTGATAAGGATATACATACTGTCGCGGATGCGATGAACGTCGATTTGTAGGGCTTTGTCCCTAAATCGTTTTGAAAGGAATCAATGAAATTTACTGAATTGAACCTGCCGGACCTGGTCCAGCAGGGCGTAGTCGATGCAGGTTTCGAATCTCTGACCCCGGTGCAGGAGGAATCAATTCCGCTAGCGCTGGCAGGCAAGGATGTCGCCGCCCAGGCCCAGACCGGGACTGGGAAAACCGCTGCGTTTTTGATTTCACTGTTCTGCAAACTGCTCGCCAGCGGAAAGCGCACCAGCAATAATCCGCGAGCGCTGGTGATGGCGCCAACTCGTGAACTGGTGGTGCAGATCTGCAAGGACGCCGAAACCCTCGGCAGACATACCGGCCTGAAGGTGCAGCCGATCTTCGGCGGCGTCGATTACGAGAAGCAGCGCAACGCTCTGAAGGACGGCGTCGATATCATTGTCGCTACGCCGGGCCGCCTGATCGACTATTTCAAACAGCGGGTTTTCTCCATGGACCGGGTCGAGGCGCTGGTCATCGACGAAGCCGATCGTATGTTCGACATGGGCTTCATCAAGGATCTTCGTTACATTCTGCGTAAGCTGCCTCCCTTCGAAAAGCGGCAGACGATGCTTTTTTCCGCCACTCTCTCGGCGCAGGTTATGGAGCTGGCTTACGAATTCATGGACCTTGCAGAGAAGGTGCAGATCGAACCGGAACAGGTGGCGGCGGAGAAGATCGATCAGATTCTCTATCATGTTTCGCGCAAGGAGAAATTCGCCCTGCTGCTCGGACTGCTGAAAAAAGAGAGCGGAGTCGAGCGGGTGATGCTGTTCGTCAACACCAAGGCTGAAGCGGAGCGGCTCAATGGTCTGCTCAATGCCAACGAGGTGGCCAGCGCATTGCTCTCCGGCGACATTCCGCAGAAGAAGCGGATGCGCATCCTCGATCAGTTCAAGCTCGGCAGTTTGACCCACCTGGTTGCCACCGATGTTGCCTCGCGCGGCATCCATGTCGACAACGTCACTCACGTTATCAATTACGACCTGCCGCAGGATCGTGAGGATTACGTTCACCGTATCGGTCGGACGGCACGCGCCGGGGCAACCGGCCGGGCGATCAGCTTCGCCGACGAGGAGACGGTCTACCAGCTGGCCGATATCGAGGATTATCTCGGCGAGAAAGTCCCTAGTGAAATGCCGCTGGATGAGGATTTCTGTTTCAACTACAAACGGGCGATCCCGAAGCGGAAAAAGCCGCCAGAGAAGAAGCCCGCCGGAGATGGGCAGAAACGGCGCCGCCGGCGTCGGCCGAGACGTCGGCCGGGTGGAAAACCGGGAGAAAACAGCGCCGGGGATAAAGACAAATCGTCTGGAGGTGGAGCTCCTGCAGGTGGGGGAGAAAAGGATTGAATCCGCCTGCGTGAACGTCTACACTGCCACTTTTGGCATCACTGATAAAAAGTCAGACTTTTGCTGGCGCCACCGTAACTGGTTGAAAAACTGATGACACGTATTGAAACGACATTCGCGGCTCTGAAAAAGAAGCAGGAAACCGCGCTGATCCCATTTTTGACTGCCGGCGATCCCGATATCACCACCACGGCGAAGCTGATTCGGACACTGGCCGAAAACGGTGCCGACCTGATCGAGCTTGGGGTCCCTTTTTCCGACCCGATGGCGGATGGCCCAACCATTCAGGCGGCGTCGGAAAGAGCCTTGGCAGCCGGAACCACAGTTGAAAAAGTTCTGCAGCTGGTTGCCGAAGTGCGTACCGATTGCCAGGTGCCGCTGGTGTTAATGGGCTATTACAACCCGGTTTTTCGCTATGGCGTTGAACGTTTTGCCACGGCTGCTGCTGCCGCTGGTGTAGATGGTCTGCTGCTGGTTGATCTGCCGCCGGAAGAGGCGGGGGAGATTAGCGGTGTGCTGAAAAAGGCCGGTATCGCCATGATCACCCTGCTTGCGCCGACGACGCCGCCGGAGCGGATGCAGAGGCTTGCAGCCGCTGCTGAAGGGTATCTCTACTACGTTTCGATGACCGGTGTTACCGGGACGCAGAAAATTACCCCGGATGACATCCGGGCAGCCGTAGAGAATATCCAGGGCATGACGGAGGTGCCGGTCGGTGTTGGATTTGGCATCACCACCGCCGAGGATGCAAAGGCGGTCGGAGAATTTGCCGATGGTGTTGTCGTTGGCAGTGCTCTGGTTAAAATTATTGCTGATAATGCAGGCAGTGATCAGTTGTTGCCGCGTGTCGCCACTTTTATCACTGAACTGAAACAGGGACTGCTCGCTTAGGGCTGTCCAGCTCGGATGCACGCTGACCGCTTTGCCGGCAGCGATGTTGATGATGACAAATCTAAAAGGATATTTTCATGGGCTGGTTTCGCTCGAAAAAATCATTGACCGCACAGACGGAAAAAAAACACGAGATGCCGGAAGGTGTCTGGACCAAATGTAAAAACTGCCAAGAGATTATCTACGCCAAGGAGATCGAACGTAATCTGAATGTCTGCCCCAAGTGTGACTACCATTTCCGGGTCAGCGCGCGTGAGCGGATCGATCTGATTATCGACGAGGGGACTTTCGTCGAGATGGACGCCAAGATGAATTCTGTCGACTTCCTCGACTTCAAGGATTCGAAGAAATACAAGGATCGGATCAAGGCGGCGGTGAAAAAGGCTGGTGACGGTGATGCTGTTATCTGCGGGACCGGTGATCTTGACGGTTTGCCGGTTGTCGTTGCGGTGTTCGATTTCGCTTTCATGGGTGGTAGCATGGGCTCGGTTGTCGGCGAGAAGATCACCCGCGCCATCGAAAAAGGGTTGGAAACCAATGCCCCGGTGCTGGTCTTTTCCTCTTCCGGCGGTGCGCGCATGCAGGAAAGCATCATGTCGCTGATGCAGATGGCCAAAACCAGTGCGGCACTGGCCAAGCTGAAAGCGGCTGGTATCCCCTTTGTTTCAGTGCTGACCGATCCGACGACTGGCGGGGTCACAGCCAGCTTCGCCATGCTGGGCGATATCAACATCGCCGAGCCGCGTGCGCTGATCGGTTTTGCCGGTCCGCGGGTTATCGAGCAGACCATCCGCCAGACCCTGCCGGAAGGGTTCCAGCGCTCAGAGTACCTGCTGGAGCACGGCATGATCGATATGATCGTGCAGCGTAAAGAGATGAAGCAGCGCTTGTCGCAAGCGTTGCGTATTTTTACCAAAAAATAATTGATGAGCGATAGCTTTAGAGCGAGTCTCGATTACCTCTACTCGCTGCAGCTGTTCGGCATTAAACTGGGGCTGGAAAATATCCGCAAGCTCCTTGAACGACTCGATAATCCGCAGCGTCAGCTGCGGATTATTCATATTGCCGGCACCAACGGTAAGGGTTCGACGGCGGCGGCTCTGGCGAATGTTTTCCAGGTGGCCGGAATCCGGACCGGGCTTTACACATCCCCGCATCTGCATTCCTTCACCGAACGGGTACGGGTTGCCACGCAACAGATCGATGAAGCCGAAGTTGTTCGATTGACCGATGAAATTCGCCCGCACGCTGAAGAACTGCGCACCACTTTTTTCGAATTCACCACGGCGCTGGCACTGCTTCATTTTCAGCGCAATGGTTGCCAGTGGGCGATTCTTGAGACAGGCATGGGTGGCAGGTTGGATGCGACCAACGCCGTCGAGCCGGAGCTTTGCCTGATCACCCCGATCGCACAGGATCACGGTGCCTATCTGGGCGAGACGCTGGCGCAGGTCGCGGCGGAGAAAGCCGGTATTTTCAAGCCGGATGTGCCGGTGATCAGCAGCCGCCAGCAACCGGAAGTCTGGCCTGTGCTGCAGAGACGTGCCGATGAAGTTGGTACAGATTTACTGCGGGCTGAATCCGATTATGATTGGACTGCTGCAGAGGAAACACTCTCTTTCCGCGGCTTCGGTTGTGAGCTGAACGCTTTGCGCCCGCAGCTGCAGGGGCGCCATCAACAGCAGAATTTGGCGTTGGCACTGGCGGCAGTGAGCTGGTTGCGAAACGCTGGTGTCGCTTTGCCGGAGGCGGCAATGCGGCAGGGGGTTGAGCAGACCCGCTGGCCGGGCCGACTGGAATGGCTGCCGGACGACGTGTTGCTCGATGGCGCCCACAACGCTGCCGGGGCGCAGGTTCTGGCTGATTACCTGGCTGAGAAAAAGCTGCGCGATCTTCATCTTGTTGTCGGCTTGAAAGCGGACAAGCAGGCTGCTGAACTGTTGGCGCCGCTGTTGCCCTTTGTGCGCCGTCTGTACGCTACCCGGCCGCCGGTCGATGAGGCGGTTTCGCCGGAATTTCTGGTCAAGCTTGCAACCCAGGCGGACGTTTCCGCCGCTGCGTATGATGATCCGAAGATGGCTTTGCAGGCGGCTCGACAACAGCGGCAGAAGGGAGAAATCCTGCTTGTCGCCGGCTCCCTGTTCCTGGTTGCTGCGTTGCGGGAAATGTTGTTGCCGGAAACTGAACTATTATCGATTTCATCCTGATTGTTTGGATTTTCTATGCGTGTCCGATTGTTAACGATCATCTTTGTTGTTTGTCTGGTGTTGCCCGCTTTGGCCGCTGATTGGGGCAAGGATAGCCCGTTGCCGGTCAACTTGGAAGCAGACGAGCTGAGTTACGACAAAGAGACCGGGCGTTACCGCGCCAGCGGCAATGTTCAGCTGAACCAGGGGGAACTGGAGGTGGTCAGCGACCTGCTCTGGTGGAATCAGCTCAGCGGAGAAATTGAGGCCGAGGGCGGAGTGCAGTTGACGTCGCCGGACGAGAAAATGACAGGCAGTAAGGTCAGTTATAACCTGCAGCAGGGAACCGGTTCGGTCGCTGACGGTTGGCTGTTCCTGCAGGAGTCAAATCTGCATGTGCGTGGCAAACAGATTAATCGTCTCGGAGAAAACAGCTACCGGGTTTTTGACGGCACATTCACCACCTGCGACGGCGAGGTGCCGTCCTGGAAATTTGGTGCCGAACAGGTTGACGTTACTCTGGGGGGCTATGCCAAGGCCAAACACACGGTCTTCTATCTGAAAGATATCCCTTCTTTTTACGTTCCTTATATGGTTTACCCGGTGAAAACCGAGCGGGAATCGGGGTTGTTGATTCCGCGCATCGGTTACTCCGATAAGCGCGGTTTCCAGTACAACGGTTCTTACTATCAGGTGCTTGGCCGCAACCAGGATGCCACCCTGCTGTTCGATTACCTGTCGGAGATGGGGATTGGCAAGGGGCTCGAATATCGCTATATCTTCGGCAAAGATAACGCCGGTGAAATGCGCGGTTATCATATCGATGTCGATTCAGTCGACGGCGAAACGGTGGACGAGGAGCGTTACGCCCTCGAATGGCAGCATGACGGTACCCTGCCTGGTGATGTCCGGATGGTGGTCGATGCTGTTTATGTCAACGATGAGGAGTATTTCGAGGATTTCGGCGAAGTCGCTGAGGATTACAACAAGGACGAGGTCGAGTCGAATTTTTCCCTGAGTAAAAGTTGGGGGAAATACAGTCTGGTTGGTGATCTCGAATATACCAAAGATCTTGAAAGCGATAACGACTCGACTTTGCAGCGACTGCCGCGTATCAGTTTCGATGCTGCCCGGCAGCGAATCGGCGAGACCCCTTTTTATTACAGACTGGAAACCGAGTACACCAACTTCCGCCGGGATGAGGGGGTGACTGGCGAGCGGTTGATGCTGCTGCCGACTCTGTCGGCCAGTTTGCAGCTGTTTAATGTCATCGATATTTCTCCAAAGATTTCCTACCGTGATCGCTACTACTGGGGAACGAGCGATGGTTACGGCGACGAGCATGAGGGGCTGGTCGAGTTCTCGACCAGGGTTAGCACCAAACTGCAGCGGGTCTACGATCAGCCAATCGGTTCGGCCGACAAGTTGAAACATAGCCTTGAACCGGAAGTTATTTATTATAATATCCCGGAACTGGAGCAGAACCACTTGCCGCAATTCGATACTTATGACGATATCGATAAAGAGAATCGCTTCGAGTATGCATTGGTGCAGCGCTTGACGGCCCGCTTCGATCAGGATGGCGGGGCTGCCAGCTACCGCGAATTGCTTTATCTGCGGTTGTCACAGACCTATTATTTAAGTGCAGATGCAGTCGGTGAGAAGGATTCTTTCGGTTCTATCCGTGGACAGTTGACTCTTTTGCCGACGACTTGGGCAAAATTCGAATTCGACGGAACCTACGATATCGACCTCGGCGAATGGGAGGAAACGGACGTTGACCTCTCCCTGCAGGATCAGAACGAAAACAGCCTGAGAGCAAGTTACAGCTATGATCGTGACGAAGAGTTGGAATATGTTTCGTTCAAGCTGGACCTGTCGATTCTGGAGCCGTTCTTCGTCAGCTACGAAAAACGCTTCGACTTGGTCGATGACGAAAGCCTGGAAGATGTCATTGGGGTTGAGTATCGTCAGCAGTGCTGGAGCGCTTTGCTGACTTATCGCGAGAATGAAAACGACAGCTCGGTGATCCTCTCTTTCGTGATGAAGGGGATCGGCCCGGTTGGCGGTGTCAGCGGCAGCCTCGGTGGAATCTGACTCTTTGCTGCAGGTGTAACAAAAGGGAGTTGACGCCCGTTGGGCGGCGTGCGAAGCTTGCCGCGTGCAACTGGGAATGTTTTGAACACGGACCTTTCTGGTTGGTGGAAAAGAGCGCGGGCAAACAGTTTTTCCCGCTGGTTCTATGTGATGGGAGGAACAGGTGGCCCCTGCCCGGGAGTCGGCTGCGACTGGAAAAAATCTGATCACAATCTGGCTGCTGGTGATTATCCTGGTGATGCTCGGTTATGCTGTTTTCGGCGACCGGGGTGTCCTGCGAATCATCAAGGCCGAGAAGCAGAAAGAAGAGTTGCAAACGCGGTTGACGGCTCTGCAGCAGGAACAACAGCAGTTGCGGGACGAAATTGAGCGTTTGCAGCATGATAAGGACTATTGGGAGCAGCTTGCCCGCGAAAAGCTGGGCATGGTGCGAGAAGGGGAGCTGATTTATCACCTTCCGCCCAAAGAAAAATAGTTAGAAAAGGCAGCAGAACAGGATGAAAGAACAATTAAGAGAGGCGATTAAAGTCGCCCTGCAGCAGTGTTACAATAATGGTCGCCTCGGTTCGGGACAAATCCCGGATGAAATCCAGTTGGAGGTGCCGAAGAACCCCGATCATGGCGACTTTGCCAGTAATCTGGCGATGACCATGGCCAAGGCTGAGCGCAAGGCTCCCCGGCAGATTGCCGAGGCATTGGTTGAGGTGTTGCAGAAAAATCCACTGTGCGAAAGGGTCGAAATCGCAGGCCCCGGATTTATCAATTTCCGGCTCGCACCGAGTTGCTGGTACGGAGTGCTCGATCAGGTCATGAGCGAAGGCGAGCAGTACGGTCGCAGTGACGTCGGCAAAGGGACCAAAATCCAGGTCGAGTTCGTCAGCGCCAACCCGACCGGACCGCTGCATATCGGTCACGGTCGTGGCGCGGTGGTCGGCGATGCGGTCGCTGCAGTGTTGCAGGCCGCCGGCTACGATGTTCAACGCGAATACTACGTCAACGACGCTGGCAACCAGGTGAAAACCCTTGGCCTGTCGATTCTGATGCGACTGCGTGAACTGCAGGGCGAGTCGATCGAATTTCCGGAGGATGGCTATCAGGCTGAGTACGTGAAAGAGCTTGCTGCCAAGCTGCAGTCCGAAAAGGGCGAGCTGAAGGAACTCGAAGAAGATGAGGCGATTGAAGCCTGTGCACGCTTTGGCGTTGAGAAGGTTCTGGAATGGATCGGCAGAGATCTGAAGGCCTTCGGTATCGAGTTTGATAACTGGTACAGCGAAAAGAGTCTCTACGACCGCAACATGGTCGATAACGAACTGGCCAAGCTGAAAGAGAAGGGACTCTCTTTCGAGCAGGATGAGGCCCTCTGGCTACGCACCACCGAGTATGGCGACGATAAAGATCGGGTGCTGATCAAATCGGATGGCAGCTACACCTATTTTGCC
Organism: Malonomonas rubra DSM 5091; assembly: GCF_900142125.1. Lineage (GTDB taxonomy): Bacteria > Desulfobacterota > Desulfuromonadia > Desulfuromonadales > Geopsychrobacteraceae > Malonomonas > Malonomonas rubra. The sequence goes on along the minus strand of NZ_FQZT01000003.1, from coordinate 103,604 downwards.
TCTGACGTCGCTTACCACATGGAAAAGTTTGAGCGCGGTTTTGACCGGGTCATCGACGTCTGGGGTGCCGATCATCATGGTTACATCCCGCGGATGAAAGCGATGCTGGCCGGGCTTGGACATCCGCCGGAAGACCTGGAAGTGCTTCTGATCCAGATGGTCAACCTGCTGCGTGATGGTCAGCCGTTTACCATGGGGAAGCGCTCCGGTAATTTCATTACCCTGCGTGAGGTTATCGATGAGGTCGGCAGCGACGCTGCCCGCTTCTTTTTCCTGATTCGACGCTGTGACAGTCAGCTCGATTTTGACTTGGAACTGGCGAAGCAGCAAAACAGTGACAACCCGGTTTACTATGTTCAGTATGCCCATGCTCGCGTCTGCAGTATCAATCGCAATGCAGCCGAGGCTGGAATTGCTCTACCGAAACAGGGCGAGGCCGATTTGAGCAAGCTGGAGCTGCCGGAGGAGATGGCGCTGGCGCAGAAACTGGCCCGCTTCCAGGAGATGATCGTCGGCGCAGCACAGAACTACGAGCCTCACCGCGTTGTTTTCTACCTGCAGGAGTTGGCGGCGCAATTCCACAGCTACTATAACCGGCAGAAGGTTCTGGTTGAGGATGCTGCCGTCACCCAGGCTCGTTTGTATCTGGTGAATTCTGTTCGGATTGTTCTGGCGAATGCCCTGCACTTGCTCGGCGTGTCGGCTCCGGAACAGATGTAAGGGGGAGGAACTCGATGAATGCAACAACAAAAACCCGTACCCAGCGCAGGATGGAAAAAAAGCAGACCCTGATTTTGCTGGTGTTGGTGTTGGCGGTATCTCTGGCGAGTTTCTTCCTTGGTGCGGTCGTCGGTCGGCAGGGCGCTGAAAGGGAATTAGCGCAGAAGCAGCAGGCCGCGGAACGCATTCTGGTCACCCCTGCGCCAAGCTCTACAGCACAGCCGGCTCCGCAGGTTGTTGAAGAAGAAATTGCAGAAGAGGCGACAGAACAAGCCACTGCAGTTGAGGCCCAGGATGAAACCAAGTTGACCTTTTACGATAATCTGGCAAAGGAAGAGAAAGTTCCCCTCGGCAGCGGAATCAATCTTCCTCCGGAGGAAAAGGTTGAGCAGAAAACGACCACAAAACCGCCGATTCCTTTGCCGGAAAAACCGATCGTGAAAAAAGAATTGCCGGTCGAGAGCCCTGCTGCTCCGACAAAAACTGAGCCGGTTGAAGTGGCCAGTGCGGTTATGCCAAAGGTCGATCCAAAAGGGACCTATGCCGTGCAGGTTGGCTCCTTCAATGCTGCTGGGGATGCGGGGGCCTTTAAAAAGCGATTGCTTGCCAAGGGTTTTCCTGCCTTTGTCGTTGAAGCTGATCTCGGTGCGAAGGGTTTGTGGTACCGGGTGCGGATAGGTCCTTACTCTGATGCCGCAAGCGCTAAAACTGTGCAGAAGTTGGCCGAAGAAAAGGAGCAGATCAAGGGATTTATCTCCCGCCAGTGACTTGTTTCTACGGCCTTTAATCTTGCCAGACGGAAAGCAATTTTTTTGCTTGACATTTAGCTGGCAGGATACTATTTTCCTGCCTCGTGTCGCGGGATGGAGCAGTCTGGTAGCTCGTCGGGCTCATAACCCGAAGGTCGGGGGTTCAAATCCCTCTCCCGCAACCAAGTAATAACTTCTTCTGAAGTTTATATAGTTTGGCGGTGTAGCTCAGTTGGTTAGAGCATGCGGCTCATATCCGCAGTGTCCGGAGTTCGAATCTCTGCACCGCCACCATTTAAAAGCGATCTGTCTCGAAAGAGGCCGGTCGCTTTTTTTGTGTAAAAAATCTATTTGATCGATCCTTCAGTCAGATTTTCGTCAGATGATCGATGTATTATCCCTTTTCATTAACACGGTGCATGCCGTGTTTTGGTTCTGGGGGATGGAGGGGGATTCTCGGAACCGCTTGGCCCCTGTTCGATGAGACGCATCTTATCGGACAGGGGCTTTTCTTTTTCGTTGCGGGCTCATGGCTGTAAGGTTAGGCTTGCGACTATGCAGGCGACTATTTGTTCTCAGATTGAAGCAGCCGGGATGGGGTCCGCGGACCACCTTCTCGTCGCTGTTTCCGGCGGCATTGATTCCGTGGTGCTGCTGCGTCTTCTTTCAGTGGCTTCAAATCAATTTGGTTTCCGTTTAAGCGTTGCTCACTTCGATCACCAGATTCGCCCGGAAAGTCGGGCAGAGGCTGAGTTTGTGGAACAGCTCTGCGAGCGTATGCGGCTTTCTTTTTTCTTCGGCTCTGGTGACGTTCCTGCCTTTGCCAAAGAGGAAAAAATCAGTTTGGAGATGGCTGCTCGTCAGTTGCGCAGAGTTTTTTTGTTGCGTACCGCAAAGCGCCTTGACGCGCGGCTGATTGCGCTGGCTCATCATCGGGATGATCAGGTCGAAACCTTTTTTCTTCGCCTGCTGCGCGGAAGCGGTTCGGCTGGCCTGGCTGCGATGAAAACTCTAAATAGCTGTTGGTGGCGCCCGCTTCTTGGCTGTAGTCGAGAGCAAATTCTGGATTTTGCCCGAAAGGAGAACCTGAACTGGGTGGAGGATGGCAGCAATGCTGATACGTCGATTTTGCGAAATCGCGTACGGCACGAGGTTCTGCCGCAACTGCGTGAGCTTAACCCTCAGCTTGATGAGCGGTTATCAGTTTTAAGTGCTCAGTTTCAAGCAGACGAGGATTTTTGGCAGCAGCATGTTGCTAAAACAATCACTGCCCTGATCGTTGATCACTCCGATGGTCTGCGTCTGGATCGGCAAAAGCTACTTGGTTTGCATGCGGCTCTGCGCGTTCGTGTCGTCCGGGAGGCTTTGCGGCAAGTGCGTGGGGATTTGCAGCGGATTGAGGCGGTTCATCTGCAGTCGATCCTGTCTTTGCTGACGGCTCACCGCAGCCAGTCTCAGTTGGATATCCCCGACTGCTGGGTGGCACGTCGATACCAGTTTTTGTGGCTGCGAAAAAAAGCTCCTGAAAAGGTCGCAGCCTATGCGTTTGAGTTGCCTGTTCCGGGCAGGGTCGATTTGCCGGATGGACGGTTTCTGCGAGCTGTATTTACGGAAAAAAAAGCCGGGGAATCAGCTTTTTCCGTCGAGTTTGATGCCGTGCGGGTGAAGTTTCCGTTGCTGGTCCGAAATTGGCAGTTCGGTGATGTTTTTCATCCCCAGGGAATGCCCGGGAAGAAAAAACTCAAACGTCTGTTCAGTGATGAAAAGATCGAATTGGAAGAGCGTGACAGGGTGCCTTTGATTGTTTCTGGAGAAGAAATTTTGTGGGTTGCCGGGATGCGACGATCGCAGCAAGCTCCCGTGTCGGCCGATTCCGCTCAGATACTGCGTTTAGAGCTACTTGAAGGCGATTAAAAAAGCGGACAAAGCCCTTGTGGGGGCAGCCTCTTTATGGTAATTTTTTCTGCTAGTTGTACCAACTTTTCCCGTTAAGAATTTGCAGTCCATATAATTCTGAACTCCATAGGGGGTAATGTGAGCCAATTCCAGAAAAATCTTGCGCTGTGGCTGGTCATCTCGCTGCTGATGATCATGCTTTTCAACATGATGACCCAACGTGAAACCGAGCAGAAGCAGATCAACTACACCGAGTTTTTGACTGCGCTCGACTCCGGTCAGGTTACCAATATTACTATCCAGGGCACCCAGATCAATGGTGTGTACGAGGATGGTGCCAAGTTCCAGACGAACGCTCCGCCTGATATGGAGCTGATTCCCGAGTTGAAAGAGAAGGGAATTATCATCGAGGCCAAACCGGTCGATGATCAGGGCTTCTGGTTTACCCTGCTGGTTTCCTGGGGGCCGATCCTGTTGCTGATCGCTGTTTGGATTTTCTTCATGCGGCAGATGCAGTCGGGTGGTGGCAAGGCAATGAGTTTCGGCAAAAGTAAGGCCAAACTGCTGACCGATACCCAAGGACAGGTTACGTTCAAAGACGTCGCCGGAGTTGACGAGGCGAAGCAGGAGCTTGAAGAGGTTGTCGAGTTCCTGAAAGACCCGAAGAAATTTACCAAGCTGGGTGGAAAGATTCCCAAAGGTGTCCTGCTGGTCGGTTCTCCTGGTACCGGTAAAACCCTGCTGGCCCGTTCTGTCGCCGGCGAGGCGGGTGTGCCTTTCTTCACCATCTCTGGTTCTGACTTCGTCGAAATGTTTGTCGGCGTCGGTGCCAGCCGGGTGCGCGATCTTTTCCTGCAGGGGAAAAAGAACGCGCCCTGCATCATCTTTATCGATGAGATCGACGCCGTAGGCCGCCATCGTGGTGCTGGTCTTGGCGGTGGTCACGATGAGCGTGAGCAGACCCTCAACCAGTTGCTGGTCGAGATGGATGGCTTCGAGTCGAATGAAGGCGTTATTCTTGTGGCGGCGACCAACCGCCCCGACGTTCTTGACCCGGCTCTGCTGCGTCCTGGCCGTTTCGACCGTCAGGTTGTAGTTCCGCGGCCGGATGTCAAGGGCCGCCTGAAAATCCTGCAGGTCCATTCCCGCAAGGTGCCGATGGACGAGTCGGTTGACCTGGAAATTGTCGCCAAGGGAACCCCCGGTTTCTCCGGTGCTGACCTGGCAAACCTGATCAACGAAAGCGCCTTGCTGGCAGCACGTGCCAATAAGACCAAGGTCGACAAGGACGATCTGGATGCGGCTAAGGATAAAGTGTTGATGGGGGCCGAGCGTCGTTCGATGGTTATCACGCCGGAAGAGAAGAAAGTGACCGCTTACCACGAAGCTGGCCACGCATTGATTGCTTTGTTGACCCCGGGCTCCGACCCTGTACACAAGGTTTCGATTATCCCGCGTGGGCGCGCCATGGGTGTCACCATGTACCTGCCGGCGGAAGAAAAATACAACGAAACTGCCAAAGGCCTTGAAATCCGTATCCGGGCGCTGCTCGGCGGCCGTGTTGCCGAAGAACTGACCTTTGAGTCGGTCACCAGCGGCGCCAGCAATGACCTTGAACGGGTCACTGCGATCGCTCGTAAAATGGTTTGTGAGTGGGGCATGAGCGAAAAGATAGGCCCACTGACTTTCGGTGAGAAGGAAGGCGAAGTTTTCCTTGGCAAAGACATGGGACACGTCAAAAACTACAGTGAAGCGACTGCCCTTGAGCTGGACAACGAAATCCGCCGCATTGTCAATGAGAACTATGAGATCACCCGAAAAGAGTTGAAAGACAATCAACAGAAGCTGATCAATCTTTCTGAGGCTCTGCTGGAGAAAGAAACTCTGGATAGCACGGAAGTTCTTCAGATCGTTTTCCCGGAAGGTGCGCCCGCATACTTGAAGCCGAAGGCGGAAGAGGAGCCTTTCAAGTTCGATCCCGAAGAAGCTGAAACTGCGGCACCGGAAGAGGCTGCCGTTGCTGAGACTGCTGCGGAAACGGCCACTGATGAAGACGCTGAGAAGCCGGAGGCGTGAGCCGGTACGCGAGGACGCTGAAAGGGCGTGATTGCCTTCTGGATTTGAGCCAGCCATGTATCATGGGGGTGCTCAACGTTACGCCCGATTCTTTCTCCGATGGCGGTCAGTTTGTCGATTTGCAGATAGCCCTGCAGCAGGGTTTGCAGATGGAGAAGGATGGAGCAGGGCTGCTCGATGTCGGTGGTGAAAGTACCCGGCCAGGCTCGGCTCCGGTTTCTGTTGATGAGGAACTGGCCCGGGTGGTCCCGGTGATTGAGGCGCTGCGGCAGGAAACCAGCCTGCCGATTTCGATCGATACGAGTAAGTCGGAAGTAGCTCGTAAAGCAATGCTGGCGGGCGCTAACTTCATCAACGATATCAGTGGATTGACTTTTGATGTAAAGATGGCCGAGGTCGCAAAGGAGACCTCGGCCGGACTTTTTCTGATGCACACCCGGGGGCGCCCTGATGTCATGCAGCAGAATACAGAGTACAGCGATTTGCGAGAAGAGGTTGCCGAAGGTCTACAGCAAAGCATCGACTTGGCGTTTGCTGCGGGAATTGAGCATGGCTGCTTGGCGGTCGACCCGGGAATCGGCTTTGGCAAAGATGCTGAGGGGAACCTGGAGCTGCTACATCACCTGGATGATCTACACTGTTTCGGCTTCCCGATTTTGCTCGGCACGTCACGCAAAAGCTTTATCGGCAAGATACTCCAGCAGGATGACCCGAAGAAGAGGTTGGCCGGAACTTTAGCGACAGTGGCCCTTGGGGTCGAGCAAGGTGTTCAATTGTTCAGGGCCCATGATGTCAGACCTGCTTTTGATGCGGCAATGGTTGCCTGGGCAATTCGCGAAAAAAAACTTCCTTAAATCTGTTTTCACCTGTCGAAACGCGGGTTTTGTTGATATCCTTTGATTTGGTTCTGATCCCTCTGTCCGGCTGAGAGTAGTGCGATGTTCGATGTTTTTGCTAATATCCGTCTTCTTGATCTGCTCGATATTAGTATTGTCGCTTTTATCATTTACCGGATCATTCTGCTGATCAAGGGAACGCGGGCGGTACAGATGCTGCTCGGGCTGGCAGTTATTCTTGCCGTTTATCTGGCGTCAAGGGTTGGTGATCTGCATACCCTCAACTGGTTCCTCAGCAATTTCCTTTCTTCGATCATCCTGGTCATCGTGGTTATTTTCCAGAACGATATTCGGCGAGCCCTGATTCATGTGGGGCAGAATCCGTTTTTTGGAAGTGTCAATTATCACGAAGAATCGGAGGTAATCGACGAGCTGGTCAAGGCTTGCGTTGCTTTAGGTAACCGCAAGATCGGGGCCTTGATCGTCGTCGAACGGGAGACTGGCATTAACGATATCCTCGAGTCCGGAGTTGAGATTGATGCCCGGGTTTCTGGTGAACTGATCCGCTCGGTTTTTATGCCGAACTCACCGATCCATGATGGCGCGCTGGTTTTGCAACAGGGCCGACTGACATTGGCCGGCTGTTTTTTGCCGCTGAGCCAGAGTCGTGATATCAGCAAAAATCTTGGCACACGGCATCGAGCAGCGATCGGTTTGACCGAACTGGCTGACGCTATTGCCGTAATCGTCTCGGAAGAAACGGGAAAAATTTCGGTTGCTGTCAACGGCGGCATCACCCGTAACCTTGACGCGACCAGCCTGCGTAAAGTCCTTGGCCGCTTGCTTGAGCAGAAGAAGAGCAAAGTTCAGAGTAAGCGGCAGAAGAAAAAGGGGTAGCTGAAATGTTCAAGCTGATAACGGAAAACTGGACATTAAAGCTTCTTTCGCTGGTCTTCGCAATGATTCTCTGGATGTTCATCATGGGCGAGAGACGGCAGGAGGTTGGCTACCGGGTGCCGTTGGAATTGCAGAATATCCCGGCCGGGATGATGATCGCCAACGAGGTTCCGACATTGGTCGATGTGCGTGTCAGCGGGCCGCGGACTCTCCTGATGAAGATCAGCGACAACGATATCAGCATTGCGGTTGATCTGGCGGATCTGCAGCCAGGGCTGACAACTTTTAAGCGTCTTGAAGAACGATTGAACCTGCCAAACGGGCTGCGAGTGACCCGTTTGTCGCCATCTTTTATCGATCTGAGACTGGCGCGGATAAAGCAGAAAAAAGTGCCGGTGCAGATTGCGCTTTCCGGTGAGCCTCTGCAGGGATACCAGGTTGGTCGTATCACAGCCACTCCCTCTCAAGTCGTTATTGAAGGAGCGGAGTCAGAACTGAAAAGTGTAAACGGTGTCACCACGGAACCGGTTGATCTGCACGGTGTAAACGAAGGCTTCTCGCTTATCGTACCGTTGCTCCATAACGGGACTTATACTTACTTTAAAGACGAGAAAACCACTGAAATACAGGTGGAAATTCAACCTGTTGCGATTGATGAAGAGATTGAAGCTACAGTAGAAAAGAGCCTGGAAGGGGAATAGGACCTGATGGAAAAAAAGTTATTCGGAACCGATGGGGTTCGCGGTGTCGCTAATATCGAACCAATGACGACGGAAATGGCGATGCAGTTGGGTCGTGCTGCTGCCTACGTGTTCAAGAAAGACAAAAATCGCCGTCACCGGGTGGTCATCGGTAAGGATACCCGCCTTTCCGGTTATATGATCGAAAATGCGCTGGTGGCAGGGATCTGTTCCATGGGCGTGGATGTGCTGCTGGTTGGCCCACTGCCAACACCGGGAATCGCTTTTATTACCTCGTCAATGCGTGCCGATGCCGGGGTGGTGATCAGTGCGTCCCACAACGCCTATCAGGATAACGGTATCAAGTTCTTTTCGGCAGATGGCTTCAAGTTGCCGGATGAGCTGGAACTGGAGATCGAGGACCTGATCCTTAACCACAAGCTGGACGATCTGCGCCCGGTTGCTGACGAGGTCGGCAAAGCATACCGGATTGATGATGCCATCGGCCGCTATATCGTCTATCTGAAAAATACCTTTCCTGGCGACCTGGATCTGCAGGGTTTGCGCATTGTTCTTGACTGTGCTCACGGGGCTGGCTACAAGGTCGCTCCCGCGGTACTGGAAGAGCTCGGCGCCGAGGTTATTACCATTGGCGTCAGCCCGAACGGAGTAAACATCAACGAAGGCTGTGGTTCCCTGCACCCTGAAGTGATGGCGGAGAAGGTGCGCGAGTACCGTGCTGATCTGGGGATTGCTCTCGACGGTGATGCCGACCGCGTCATCTTCGTCGACGAAAAAGGGATTGAGGTCGATGGCGATCACATCATGGCGATCTGCGGCACCGAGATGATCAAGCAGGGCGATCTGAAAGAGAACACCGTGGTTGCTACCGTGATGAGCAACATGGGCCTCGACATCGCTATGGACAAGGTTGGTGGTAAGGTCGTGCGCACTGGTGTTGGTGATCGCTACGTTGTCGAGGAAATGCGCAAGAGCGGTTACAACTTGGGTGGCGAACAGTCTGGACACATGATCTTCCTCGATCACATCACCACCGGCGACGGCATCCTTTCGGCGTTGCAGGTGCTGGCAATTATCCAGCGCAGCGGCAAGAGACTGTCGGAGCTGGCGAAGGTGATGATATCCCTGCCACAGATCCTGGTCAACGTGCGGGTCCGGAAGAAGGCTGAATTGGCCGATATTGCTCCGATCAAGGAAGTGATCGACGAAGTCGAAGCTGAGCTTGCGGGCAAGGGGCGGGTGCTGGTGCGTTACTCAGGAACCGAGCCCTTGCTGCGAGTGATGATTGAAGGTGAAGATAAGCAGAAGATCGCTGAACAGGCCGATCGGGTTGCCGGAGCTGTACGCGAACATCTCGGCGCTTGATATTTTTTGAGGAGTTGAAAGTTGGCAAAGCTTGGAGTCAATGTTGATCATATTGCAACCATCCGTCAGGCCCGTGGGGTAACGGAGCCCGATCCGGTTGCTGCCGCCATGCTGGCTGAATTGGCCGGAGCGCATGGTATTACGGTCCATCTACGGGAAGATCGCCGTCATATTCAGGATCGTGACGTGGAGGTGCTGCGCAAAACGGTGCAAAGCAAGCTGAACCTTGAGATGGCACTGACCGATGAAATGGTCGCTTTCGCTTTGAAAATCCTGCCGGATGATGTCACCCTGGTGCCGGAAGGGCGTCATGAGTTGACCACCGAAGGGGGGCTCGACGTCAATATGCTGCGCTCCACCCTGACGCAGAAGATCGCGCTGCTTAAACAGGCAGGGATCACAGTCAGCCTGTTTATCGAGCCTGATATCGAGCAGATCAAGGCCAGCCACAAGGTCGGCGCCGACTATATCGAAATCCATACCGGGACCTATTGCGAAATGCGCAGCGAGGCAGATAAAAAAGAGCAGCTGCAGCGGATCGAACTGGCGATCAGCGCCGCGCGCAGACTAGGGCTGGGTGTTAACGCCGGTCACGGTCTCAATTACCAGAATATCGGCCCAGTGGCTGCGATGAAAGGGATCGAAGAGTTCAATATCGGCCACAGTATCGTGGCGCGCGCCTCTCTGGTCGGCATGGAGCGGGCGGTGCGTGAAATGCTGGCGTTGTTGAACGAGTGATATGGCGGTTGTCGGCATTGGAACAGATCTCGCGCGGATCGAGCGCTTCCGGAAATTCCTTCAGCCGGACAACAAGGTGCTGGAGCGGATTTTCAGCGAAGATGAGCGCAGCTACGCGCTGGCGATGAAAGACCCGGCACCGCACCTGGCGGCTCGTTTCGCCGCTAAAGAAGCATTTCTGAAAGCACTCGGTACCGGTTTGCGGGATGGCCTCAGCTGGCAGCAGGTCTTGGTTGTGCGCGATCAGCTCGGCTGTCCATCGCTGCAGTTGTCTGGCCGCGCGGCCGAAATGCTGGCAGAGCGGAATGTGTGCTCGACCCATTTAAGTTATTCCCATGATGGCGATTACGCCGTCGCAACGGTTGTTTTGGAGTCCTGATGAGATTGATCCGTGCCGAAGAGATGGTCGCGGTTGATCAGCGGGCGATCAACCAGCTTGGTATTCCCGGTGCCGTTCTGATGGAGAACGCCGGACGTGCAGCAACCGACGCATTCTGCGCCGAGTTCGCAAACTGCTTCCCTGGCCCGGTACTGGTGCTGGCGGGCAAAGGGAATAACGGCGGCGATGGCTACGTGATGGCGCGGATTCTGGCCGACCGGGGCTGGCGTGTACAGACCACAGTCCTCGGCAAGAGGGAGGATATCGCCGGGGATGCTGCCGTGATGCTGAGTATCCTTGAACAGCTCAATGTGCCGATCGGCTATGTTGCCGACGAAGCCGGTTTGCAGTTTTCCTTGGCCGCAGCAGAGGCGAAGCTCATCATCGATGGCTTGTTCGGTACCGGATTGAAGTCAGATGTCCGGGGTCTGTACGCCACGGCCATCGAACTTGTCAACGCAAGCCCAGCCAAGGTTTTCGCTATTGATATCCCCTCGGGGGTCGATGGCTCCAGCGGCCGGATCTGCGGCATGGCAGTTCGTGCCGACCTGACGGTCACCTTCGATCAGGCCAAAATCGGTCATGGCAGCTATCCCGGCGCGGCCTGTGTCGGTCGGCTTGAAGTGGTCGATATCGGCATTCCGCAGCTGGGGCGGGAAAAAGTCACTTCCGACGTGCGTTTGGTCGATGTCGCAGAAGCTGCCAGGTTGCTGCCGGAGCGACCGGTGGCGGGACACAAGGGGCGCTTCGGCCATCTGCTGATCGTCGCCGGAGCTCCCGGCAAAACCGGTGCTGCCGCATTGGCGGGAAATGCCGCCGTCCGTGGCGGCAGTGGCCTGGTCACAGTTGCTGCGCCGGCCGCAGTTCATGATATCCTTGAAGTAAAGCTGACCGAAGCGATGACTTGTCCGTTGGCTCATGTTGATGGATTTTTGGCGACATCCGCTGAGGAACAGATTCTAGAGCTTCTCACTGAAAAGCAGGCTTTGGCTTTTGGGCCGGGTGTCGGACAGGGGGATGATTTACGTAATCTGCTGACGGTATTGTTGCCACAGGTTGAGTTGCCGATGGTGATTGATGCCGACGGCCTGAACCTGCTTGCCGGTCAGCTTGGAATTTTGCAGGAACGAAAAGGCCCTTGGCCGGTTTTGACACCTCACCCGGGAGAGATGGCCCGTTTGTGTGGATTGTCGGTCGCCGAGATTGAGGCCGAGCGATTCCGCGTTGCGAAAGGGTTTGCTAGAGCACACAATGTTGTCCTGCTGCTAAAAGGCGCGCGGACGGTGATTGCAGCACCCGATGGCCGGGTACGCATCAATAGCAGTGGCAACGATGGCTTGGCCAGCGGTGGTAGCGGTGATGTTCTGACCGGCCTGGTTGGTGCGCTGCTGGCACAGGGGCTAGAATCTTTTGACGCAGCAATACTGGCAGCCTGGTTGCACGGCCGGGCCGCTGAGCTGGTTGCTGCCGGGCAGGGGGCAGCAGGAATGGCTGCCTCCGATCTTCTCTGTCAACTTCCGGTTGCCCGCCGGGAACTGAGTGAAGGAGTTTGCCTATGCTGACGGCACGCGAAATCATGACAACGGACGTAGTCACGGTGAAGCCGGAAACCAGCCTCAAGGAGCTGGCGAACAAGTTTGTGGAAACTCGTTTCAGCAACATGCCGGTCGTCGATGCGGATGGCGACCTGGTCGGAGTGATCAGCGAGACTGATCTGGTCGAGCAGCAGAAGCCGTTGCACATTCCAACGGTGATGGCTTTGTTTGACGGGGTTTTTTATCTCGATAGCGAGAAGAGTTTCAAAGAGCAGGTCGATCGGGTGACGGCGACTACTGTCGGAGAGCTTTGTAATCGTAAGCCGGTGACGTGTGCTCCAGGTACGCCGGTTCGGGAGATAGCCGGCTTGATGAGTAAACATAAAATCCATCTGATCCCGGTTGTCGACGGGGGCAGGATGGTTGGTGTTGTTGCTCGTTTGGACTTGATTCGGGCAATGGAGGCTTGATTTGCAGAAGTGGAGTTTTGACAGCTCCGGAGAACAACAAACTCTGGAACTGGGGATGCAACTGGGCCGACTGCTTGAGCAGCCGGCCCTGATTCTATTGCATGGGACTCTCGGTGCGGGAAAATCGGTTCTGGCTCGTGGTATTGCACGTGGGCTGGGGGTGCCGGAAGAGGTGCCGATCACCAGTCCAACCTTTACTCTGATGAATCATTACCCGGCACGGCTCGATCTTTATCATTTCGATCTTTACCGCCTGTGCGATCCGGATGAGTTGATCGAGATCGGTTTTGATGACTATGCTTTTGGCAATGGAGTGACCCTGGTCGAGTGGCCGGAACGGATGGATAATGATTCTGTTGCCGGGCTCTGGGTCAATATCGAGCTTGGTGATGAGAATCAACGGCGCTTGAATTTTTCCGCACAAGGGGTGGTTGCCGAGGCACTGCTGACCCGTTTGCAGCAGACCTTTTCTGCTTGATTTTTATACCCGTCTATATCTGCCTAAAAAGCTTTTGACCGAGCCGGAAAATCCTGCTATTAAAGGGACTTTCCAGCAGTTTAGGTGGTTCCAGTTGTCCCGGTCGCAAATCGATTTGTTGCCGGTTTTTTCCAATAGGGAGGAAGTAAACAGCTATGGCCCTGGTTGTACAAAAATATGGCGGCACTTCAGTCGGAACTGTGGAGAAGATCCGCAACGTTGCCCGTCGTGTCGCAAAGACTTTCGATGATGGAAACGACGTCGTGGTTATCGTTTCGGCAATGGCCGGCGAAACCAATCGCCTGGTCGCTCTGGCCGACGAAATGTGCGAGTTTCCGAGTGAACGTGAATATGATGTGCTGGTCTCGACCGGTGAGCAGGTGACAATTGCTCTGCTGTCGATGTGCCTGCAATCGATGGGTTACAACGCCAAGAGCTACCTCGGTTCGCAGATTCCGGTAATGACCGATAGTGCCCACTCGCGCGCCCGCATCAAGAGCATCGATGATAAGAAGGTGCGCGAAGATCTGAAGAACGGCACCATCATTATCGTCGCAGGTTTCCAGGGGATCGACGATGATGGCAACGTGACCACCCTCGGTCGCGGCGGATCCGATACCTCTGCGGTTGCTGTTGCTGCTGCGCTCAAAGCGGATGTCTGTGAGATCTACACCGATGTTGATGGTGTTTATACGACCGATCCGCGGATGGTGCCGGAAGCACGCAAGATTGAAAAGATTTCCTACGAGGAAATGCTTGAAATGGCGTCTCTCGGCGCCAAGGTGCTGCAGATCCGCAGTGTTGAATTTGCTAAAAAATACAACGTGGTTGTCCACGTTCGTTCCACTTTTAACGATAAGCCGGGAACACTGGTGATGAAGGAGGATCAGGAGATGGAGACCGTACTGGTTTCGGGTATTGCTTATAACAAGGATGAGGCAAAAATCAGTATTTTTGGTGTGCCGGATCAGCCGGGTATCGCCGCTCAGATCTTCTCTCCACTGAGCGAAGCGAACATCACCGTGGATATGATAATTCAGAATGTCTCGCAGGACGGCAAGACCGACATGACATTCACCGTACTGAAGACCGATTGCAAGAAGGCACTGAAGATCGTCGAAGACGTGATGGGCAAGATCGGCGCCAGTGGAGTCAAATCGAACGAGAACATCTCCAAGATTTCCATTATCGGTGTCGGTATGCGTTCCCATTCCGGTATCGCCCAGACCATGTTCGAGACCCTGGCAAAAGAGGGTATCAACATCGAAATGATCTCAACCAGTGAAATTAAGGTTTCCTGTATCATTGATGCCAAGTACACCGAACTTGCCGTTCGTGTGCTGCACGAAGCTTTCGGGCTTGATAAGGCTGCCGTAGAAGACGAGGGCTAATCTGCCCCAGAAGTGAAAGGATGTGATGTAATGAGCCGGATTCAGATTTACGATACCACCTTGCGTGATGGAACCCAGGCGGAGGATATTTCCTTCCAGGTTCAGGATAAAGTGCAGATTGCCAAACGTCTCGACGAGCTTGGCATCGATTATATTGAAGGTGGTTGGCCGGGATCGAACCCGAAAGACATCACATTCTTTCACGAGATCAAAAAAGAAACCCTTCGTCACGCCAAAATTGCCGCTTTCGGCTCAACCCGGCGGGCCAAGGTCACTCCGGCCGAAGACAACAATATCCAGATGTTGATCGAGGCCGAGCCGGATACCGTGACGATCTTCGGCAAAACATGGGATTTCCACGTCAGCGAAGCATTGCGTATCTCGCTGGAAGAGAACCTGGAACTGATTAACGATTCTCTGGTCTACCTGAAAGAACGGGTCGGCGAAGTTATTTACGATGCCGAGCATTTCTTTGACGGTTACAAGGCTAACCCCGGGTATGCCATCAAAACTCTGCAGGCTGCTGCCGCGGCCAATGTCGATTGCATTGTCCTGTGTGACACCAACGGCGGCACCATGCCGTATGAAATCCCGGCGATCATGGAAGAGGTCAATAAGGCCGTTTCTGTACCGATCGGTATTCACGCGCATAACGATAGCGAATGTGCCGTTGCCAACTCGATGATGGCGGTCAGCTGTGGTGCTGTGCATGTTCAGGGGACCATGAACGGCTTTGGAGAACGCTGTGGTAACGCCAACCTCTGCTCGATCATTCCTTCGCTGCAGCTGAAGTTGGGCAAAGAATGTCTCGGCGAAGATAAGCTGAAAACGCTGCGTAGCGCATCCCGTTACGTCTATGAGCTGGCCAACCTGATTCCGAACAAGCATCAGGCCTATGTCGGCAACTCTGCCTTTGCCCACAAAGGTGGTGTGCACGTATCGGCGATTCAGCGTCATCCGGAAACCTACGAGCATATCCGGCCAGAACTGGTCGGTAATCGGACCCGAGTTTTGGTCTCCGATCTCTCAGGGCGTTCCAATATCCTTGTAAAGGCAGAAGAGTGTGGTATCGATCTCGACAGTAAAGACCCGGTGACCCTGGAAATTCTTGAGGATATCAAGCAGCTTGAAAACCAGGGCTTCCAGTTTGAAGGCGCTGAGGCTTCGTTCGAATTATTGATGCTCAAGGCGATGGGTAAATTGAAGCATTATTTTACTGTCAGCGCATTTCGTGTGATTGATACCTTGCGTGAAAGCGACAAGGCCCCTGTGTCTGAGGGTACTGTCAAGGTGAAGGTGGGCGGCAAAGTCGAGCACACTGCTGCCGATGGTAACGGACCGGTCAGCGCTTTGGATAAGGCATTGCGCAAGGCGTTGATCAGCTTTTATCCTCAACTGGGAGAGGTGAAGCTGTTCGACTATAAGGTCCGTGTGCTGCCTGCCGGTCAGGGAACTGAATCGGTCACGCGCGTACTTGTTGAGTCCGGTGACCACGAAGCACGCTGGGGAACCGTTGGGGTGAGCAGTAATATCATTGATGCTTCATACCAGGCCCTGGCGGACGCTTTGACCTATAAGCTGTACAAAGATAATATCTAATTTTTACACAAAGAATGTATTGAGCCGTTCTTCCGTTGGGAGAGCGGCTTTTTCGTTTCGTCATAAAAGTGGCGGGCTTAATTTTTAATCGTCAAATATTTGTCGATATTGTGTGGCTACTCTTCCTGATCAGGGGAAACTTTTTAACCCCCTGAAAAATAGAAGCAAATATATTTCTTGATTGGGAAGTGAAATGTCTGCTGCGAACCAATTTGGTAAAATTTAAACCTTGGTGCTGGTTAATTGTCAGAGAGGTAATTTTTTATAGAGACATCTTCTGGAGCGATCCGTCAAAATGTTGGCGATATGTGCGCTCGGGAAGAACGCTTGACAGCCAGCATACAGTTTTCTGTTCCTTTTCTGGATTGGTTATGTCTTTAAGGTGCTTAAATTATTGGAGCATTCGTCTTGGAGACGTTTGCTTAGGGTTTTTGTTTTAGCTTGGCACAGGTTGTGTATATTTCTTTTTTCCGTGAACCAATGCCACTTTGATCGATAAGGAACGTTCCTAAACGAGATTGCCTGGAGGTCGTAAATGAAATGCCCAAAATGCAAAGGCCGGATGTACTCAGAAAAGTATTACGATTTTGTTCGTGCGTTTGATGCTTGGAAGTGTTGCGCATGTGGTGAGGTCGTTGATCCGACAATTCTAGCAAACCGGGCTCGTAACCACAGTGTTTATATCGGTTAGGTCTGTCGGGATAAAGATGTTAAAAAGCCGGAGCATACTGCTCCGGCTTTTTTGTGTTTTATCGGACTCTACTCTGTTGTTGTCTCAGGCTTAGATCTGGACGATCTTAAATCAAAGGCCAGTTTCAAAAGGCCTATTAAAGCTACTCCTGCATAAAAGAGCCCGCGCATTGCGGCTGGTTCTTTCCCTTCGCTGATAAAAACAACATTTTCAGGGACTGTCATCTGCATCGCTGAAAGCAATTCTTTGAGTTTCTCGCGGTTGGCGTTAGCGATCAAATTGTCGACAGTCATGCCAGTTACTTCGCGGCGAGAATAGATAAAGTCTTTGTTTGCCTCAATGAAGTCTTGCTGCTCCTCTTCAGTGTTGAGCTGGAAGTAGTAAGTCTTAAGCAGGTTGACGATCTGTGGGTCGCGTGTTTCGAACCATGTTCCGATTTCCTGGCTGCCAATGGTTCGGGTCAGCGGGACCAGGAAAGAGTCAATTTCCGTAGTTCCGGACATGTTAATCGCCTGCAACAGGTCCTGGTAGCCACCACTGATCTGGAGCCATTCCTGGCTTGGGCCCCTGGTTTCAAGATCGACGATGTTTATCTGCTGTGGTGCCTTGTTGCGCATGAGCAGGCTCAGCTCGCTATATCCAAGCCAGGCAAGGACAAGGCAAAGAACCAGCAGTGTGATGCGAAATCTTTTCATCAATTTATTCCTTTGCGACAAAAAAATCGGGCCGCCTGAAAAGGCGGCCCAAAGTATCGCAAATAAAAGTTAGTGGGACAAGTGCTTATGCACCTGCTGTCTCAGTTGCGTCAACCGGGACATCCTTCTGGGTCATCATCGAAACAATAACCAGAGCGAGGAAGGACGCCGGGATCGAGATCAACGCCGGGCTGTTGAACTGGATCGGTGCATCACCCGGCAGCAGGCCGTAGCGGACCCACATGTCAGGGGAAATCAGGATCAGTCCGAGGGAGCTGATCAGACCGACCAGAACCGAAGCCGCGATACCCTTGGCAGTGGTCTTCTTCCAGAACAGCAGCATCAGGATTGCCGGCAGGTTGGCTGAAGCGGCAACCGCAAACGCCCAACCGACGAGGAAGGAAACGTTCATGCCTTCGAAGACAATGCCCAGGTAGATAGCGATACAACCGACCACAATCGCTGAAATTTTACCAGCGCGAACCTTGCCCGCATCAGACATCTTCATGCCGAGGAAGTTGTCCATAATATCGTGCGCCACCGCGCCGGATGCTGCAACGATCAGACCGGAGACGGTACCGAGGACGGTCGCGAAGGCCAGTGACGAGATGACCGCGAACAGTACCACGCCAAAGGATAGTGCCAGCAGTGGGGCCGACATGTTGTTGTCGGTCAGGTTGATAACGCCGTTTGTCATTGCGCCCATACCGAGGAACAGGGTCAGGACGTAGAAGAAGCCAATCGCGGCGATAGCGACGATGGTCGACTTACGGGCAGCAGCCTGGCTCGGAACGGTGTAGTAACGAATCAGGATGTGCGGCAGTGCTGCAGTACCACAGAACAGAGCCAGCATCAGCGAGATGAAGTTGAACTTCTGCAGGCCGGTCGCGTTGTCGACCTTGAACTTCAGACCTGGGCGCAGAACACGAGAACCCGGGGTCGGTTTTTGGTAGTAGATGGTGTGTGTTGCATCACCTTCCTGGATGTATTTCTTGCCCCAGAGAACGATGGTGGAGTCTTTCAGCGCGGAGAGGTAAGCGAACGGGCCGACTGCGCCGGTTGCAGCAACTTCCTGGCCGTCAACCTTCAGTTGCTTGATGTGGCCAACCGGGAAGAACTTGCCCTCTTCTTTAGCCGCACCGTTGAACTTTTTGGTGCCGTCAGCCATTTTTGTCATGTAGAGGGTTTCTTCCAGGGTGTAGCCGGAAGCGGTTTGGTTGAGCTGCCAGATCGATTCCTCGCCAGCTTTGCTCAGCTTGACGAAGCCAGCTTTACCGAACTCGCTGTCAAGACCAGCAACCACAGTGTAGCCAGGCTCGCTCAGCTCGAGAGCTGCAGTAGCCTGCATGGTTTTAAAGTCATGGTAAGCAGCGCCGTTGTTCTCCGGTGCAGTGGTCAGGCCGCGCATCAGGACTGCGATAACGACGACAGTCGACATGATCAGCAGCAGGGCGCCTTTGAAGAACTGAACGTAGGTGGTGGAAGCCATACCAGCAGTAGCAACGATGATGGTAACAACAACACCAACGATACAAACGCCGACCCAGTGCGGCAGGCCGAGCAGCGGCTGAACCAGAACACCAGCACCAACCATCTGCGGGATCAGGTAGAAGACCGAGACCAGCAGGGTGGAGATAGCAGCAGCCAGCTGAATCGCCTTGGAGTTGAATTTGGAGTCGAGGGCGTCGGTAAAGGTGTATTTACCGAGGCGCTTCATCGGCTCTGCAACCAGGAACAGGGCAACGATCCAACCTGCCAGGTAACCGATGGAGTACATCCAGCCATCGTAACCAGCAGTTGCGATCATGCCGCAAATACCCAGGAAGGAAGCAGCGGAGAGGTAGTCACCAGCAAAGGCGACACCGTTGGTGAACCAGTGGATGTTACCACCAGCAGCATAGTAGCCTTCTGCCGAGCTGGTACGGCGAGCCAAGTAGAACGAGAGGCCGAGAACGAAGATAACGAAAGTGAAGAACAGACCGATAGCGATAGGGGACTGAGTATATACCATGATTTATGTCTCCCCTTATTCGTCGTTCATTTTGTTCTCTGCTTGGGTGCAGAGATGGTTATAGATGACTGCCAGAACCAGCGCGAAGCCGATCAGGCCGAAGCCCCAAACGACTGCTGCGGTCTGTCCGAAAATGATGTTTTGCATCAGCTTCGGGTTGGTTGCGTTGATGGCGACAAAAATCGCGTAAACGATGGTGTAGGCGATAAACATCGATACGCCTAGTTTGGTTTTGTAGCCGGACGCATTGTCCTTGCCAAGCTTTACTGCTGGTCCATGTCCCATAGTTAGAATCTCCTCTTGTAAATGTCGGGGAACCAATCCGGTTCCATCCAATTGGACGTGCCAAAAACCGGTTATAAAAACCGAAAGAAAACAAAAAATACGCTATCTGGTTGTTTTTACAAGATATTTTCTCATATCTTGTGATAATTTGTGCGCGATCTTGGTTGTGATGTTTCGCGACATAATACGTTGTTATAAAATCATGTCAATAGAAAATTTTATTAAAAAAAAACGTTTCGTCAGCAGAAATGCTGTTTTTAACTGGGCTTTCTCGGGAGGCTGAACAAGAAAGTCCAGCAAAATGGGGGGATTGTAGAATGCTGTTTTGCGCTACTAGGTAAAAGGGGCTAGATCTGGTATTAGTGAAAAATAATATTGATCTTTGGGGAAGCTGAAACTGAACGGCATTTTATTTTTTGCGTTTTGTGGTTTAAAGCAATTCGGGGGTAAAAGCGATCACTTCATCGATGCTATTGCAGCCAGACAATAGCATCACCAGGCGATCGATGCCGAGCGCGATCCCAGCAGCCTGAGGCATATTTGGCAGTTCATTGAGGAACCGTGTTGCGGCGGGGTAGCCTGCTTTACCGGCAGCTCGACGTAATCGTTCTTCACTGCTAAAGCGTTCGCTTTGTTCTTTGCAGTCGACCAGTTCGGAAAATGCGTTGGCTAACTCCATCCCGGCAATATAAAGTTCGAACCGTTCAGCGACAGTTGGGTTCTCCGGCTTCAGCCTGGCCAGTGAGGCTTGGCTGGCTGGGTACTCTGTCAGCAGGGTCGGACGATCTGCGGGAAGTTGTGGCTCGATCTGCAGGCTGATGACCTCGTCAAACCGTCCTGCGGCAAGACTTTCTTCTACCGTGCAGTCCGCGTACAAAGAAAACGCCTGGTGGACACTCAGGCGGGGCCAGGGGCGGCTCAAATCGATTTCATTGTCCTGATAAACCAGTTTATTGCTATCGGTCAGTGCCTCCAACAGTGCTTCACAGTCATCCATCAAGCGATGGTAATCGCAGCCCGGTCGGTACCATTCCAGCATGCTGTATTCCGGCAGATGACGGCTGCCTCTTTCGCCATCCCGCCAACAATGACTGATTTGGAAAATGTTGCCGTATCCGGCTGCCAGAAGGCGCTTCATCGCCAGTTCCGGTGATGTCTGTAAAAACCAGTCGCCGGAGGGGACCGCATCGATATGAAATTCCGGTGCGTTCGCAGGGATACGCTGCGGGGTCTCGATTTCGAGGAAATCCTGATCGATAAAAAAAGCCCGGATCGCTTGAACGATCCGGGCCCGTTTTTCAAGCACCGGCCGCTTGCGGGCCAGTTGCCAGTTCGGTTCCATTTTATTCCTTCACCCGGGTGGCATATTCGCCGGTTCGGGTGTCGATCTGGATCAGGGTGCCTTCTTCAACGAAAGAAGGAACCTGCAGGGTGTAGCCGGTTTCAACGGTGGCCGGCTTGTTGTTACCGGCTGCGGTGTCGCCCTTGACCCAGGGATCGGACTGGGTGACGCGCAGGTTGACAAAGTTCGGCAGGGTGATGCCGATACCGGTATCGCCGTACATCAGAATATCGACTTCCATGTTGTCGATCAGGAAGTACTTGTCGTCGCCGAGGGTCTCTTCCGAGAGCACGACCTGCTCGTAGGATTTCTGATCCATGAAAACATAGCCGGTTTCATCCTGATACAGGTACTGCATATCCCGCTCTTCCAGGCTTGCCGGCTCGAAGGATTCGCCGCTGCGATAGGTTCGGTCGAACAGTGCACCGGTAATCATGTTGCGCAGTTTGCAGCGGTAAAGGGCCTGGCCTTTGCCCGGCTTGCTGAAGTCGAACTGGACAATCACATGCGGATCGCCGTCGATCAACAGTTTCAGGCCTTTTTTCAAATCGGAACAGCTGTACATGGAGAACTCCTTCTATATTTTGCTTGTCTGGATATCTTTTATCGGGCGGGCATTTAAGCATAAAACCAGCGTGCATGTCACCGGAAAACCGACTGACTAGCAGTTTGCTGACTTATCTGGGCTGTTAAGTCGCTCGTACAACTCTATCTGCTCTGCTAGTGACAGCTTGCGCACACAGCCGGTTTTGCGGCAGAGGCGGCAGCGATCGTCGCTGCACCACTGGCAGTGATGGCAATCTTCGCAGGGATATTTTTTGCTTTTATTATCCATACCGCTATTGTAAATGGGATGACTAGAGCGGGGCAAGCTGACGCAGGTTTTCAGGTTGCCGCTGGCGCTGATATCGCAGATAAAGCGCTTCGATGATTTCCGCACAGAGCAGCAGGGCGATAGCGATGGCGATGCCGGGCACGGGGGGCTGCAGTTTCACCAGCGGCAACCAGACCAGCAGGAGAAAACCGCTTTTCAGGAAGGTCGAGTGGCCCAGTTTCCCGGTCTGAAGCGCACCGGAAAACCAGCCTCGGAGCAGATTGCATCCGCCGTAAAAGAGCGGGAATATGGCAGTTGCGGCCAATGACCAGCGTAGATAATGGCGCAATTCCGGCTCAACACCGAGCATCTGGCCGAGGATCAGTTCATTGAGTGGCCCAGCTGTCAACAGCACCAGCACGCCCATACCTGTTGCCGTCAGAATGTTGAAGCGAACCAGCATGAAGTAATCGTCAGCCGATTTGACCAGCGCCAGGTAAGCCTGCTGCAGGTTGCGCATCGGCCCAGCGAGCAGGAAGAGGAAACCCCGGATCACGCCGAAGGCTGCCAGCGCCAGCGGACCGTCCGGCAGGCGGCCGATAATCGAGCTGATCAGCAATGGGATGGTCTGCTGCAGGCAGGAGGAGTAAGCCAGCGGGAATGAATAGCGCAGAATTTCGCCGGTGGTTTTTTCTTCCTCACCCCGCTCCATTGGCAGGTGAACCTTCCAGGCGAAAAAGGCGATGACAAAAGTTTCGGTGATAACGCAACTGACCAGCGCGAACGCGCCGAGTTGAGCGCCGGCAAACCAGTGGGCGCCAATCGCCAGGTAGCCGAACAGGGCGCCGACGCGGACACCAGTCGCAATCGAGACCAGGCTTGTTCGCCTTGCCTGGATGATCAGCCCCTGGCAGAAACCGCGGAAGCCGGTGAAAAAAGGCAGCAGGGCGAGAATATATAATGCTTCTCTCGCCGCCTGTGCGACTTCCGGTGGCGTGCCAAGCAGCCTGATCAGCACCAGATCACCCAGTGGGGAAAACGCAATCAGTGACAGCATGACAGCGACATAGCTGGCGACCAGCCCGACAAAGATCAATACGCTGCGCATTGACTTGTGCCCTTTGACCATGGCGATGGTGACCGTATGGTTCTGATAAGAGGGCGAGGCGACGAACAGATGAATAACCATAGCCACCGATATGCCGGCCAATGCCGTGACATAATCTTCCAGCCGTGCCAGCGCACCGTTGATGATGGTGTGCGAGATGCTCATCAGTTGAACGTTTAGCAATAACGGAAAGAAGAAGAGCGCGATCTCTTTCAGGCTGAGTTTCGATTCGGTCACAAAATTATCCGGGGAAGAGCTGAAGCAGCTCTTCTGAGTTTTTGGCCAGAAAGTCGGGTTCGACCCCGCCGGTGTTACCGAGGCCGTAGCTGCAGAAGCAGATGGCCGTTCCGGCGGCGCGGCCGGAGTTTAGATCGGTGTGGTGGTCGCCGATCATCACTGCTTCTTTCGCTTTTGCCCCGAGGGCTTTCAGCGCTTCCTGTAACGGCAGCGGATGGGGTTTCTTTTCACTGAAACTGTCGCCGCCGATGACAACTTTGAATTTATCTAAAATATTGAGGCCAGCCAGCAGTTCAATCGTTAGCTGGTAAGGTTTGTTGGTCACAACAGCTAACTGTTCCGCCGGGTACCTGACGAGCAGTTCCCTGATTCCCGGATAACAGTCGGTGTGATCG
Source organism: Malonomonas rubra DSM 5091 (assembly GCF_900142125.1). GTDB lineage: Bacteria > Desulfobacterota > Desulfuromonadia > Desulfuromonadales > Geopsychrobacteraceae > Malonomonas > Malonomonas rubra. The sequence continues at coordinate 80,196 of NZ_FQZT01000003.1, read as the reverse complement.
AGCAGGTGCTCGGCATAGATTTCAAGGAAACGGAACAGGTACTCTCTTTTGTAATTTTCTTCGCCGTAAGCCCGTTTAATCAGCTTGGTTGCTCCGTCACCGATCATGTCACGGACGCGATCAGGTTTGAGCTGCTGATAACCGAGCTCCTTTGCAAGCAGGTTGAGGGAGAGAGTCAGGTCGGCAACTGAATCGACCAGAGTGCCGTCGAGGTCGAACAGCAGGTATTTGTAATCCATTCCGTTCATCCGTTTTTCCTGATCCGCTCGCCGAATATTGCGGTACCGACGCGCACCAGCGTTGCTCCTTCTTCGACGGCAACTTCAAAGTCGCCGCTCATCCCCATCGACAGTTCGTTCATCGAGACGCCGGGAATCTGCAGTTGATCAATTTGCCCGGCCAGTTCGCGCATGCGGTGGAAATAGGGGCGAACTTCTTCGGCGTTGGAACAATAGGGTGGCAGACACATCAGGCCGCAAACCTGGATGTTTGGCAGGGCTGAGACATCGCGGACAAGCTGCTCCAGCTTGTCCTGATCGCAGCCCGACTTTTGTCCTTCGTCGCCGATGTTGACCTGCAGCAGAATTTTGCAGGTCGTCCCTTCTTTCTGCCACTGGTGGCTGATCTCTTGCGCCAGTGAAAGCCGGTCGACTGAATGAATCATCGCTACCTTGCCACGCAGGTATTTAACTTTGTTACTCTGCAGCCCACCGATGAAGTGCCACTCGACGGTTGATTGCACCTGTGGAGATTTGTCACGGAATTCCTGCACGTAGCTTTCACCGAACAGCTGCTGTCCGGCGGCGAAAGCCGCATCGATATCTGCAGCTGGTTTCACCTTGGAAACCGCGATCAGTCGCACCGCCTCCGGATTGCGGCCTGAACGTTCGCAGGCGGCAGCAATGCGTTCGCGGATGTGGGAGATGTTATTGGCAATATCGCTCATCTGGATATGGCTCCTTTTTACACCGTCAGAAACGTCGGTACGCCCAATTCTTCCAGCGCCAGAGTCAAACGGCAGAGTGGCAGCCCGACCACATTGGTGTAGCTGCCTTCGATCCCGGCAACGAAACAGACTGCAAGCCCTTGAATGGCGTAGCTGCCCGCCTTGTCCATCGGTTCACCGGTGGCAATGTAGCGCGCGATTTCATCCTCTGTCAAATTGCGAAAAGCGACTTTTGTGCTGACCGCCTCAGCTTTTTGCGCGCCGGTTTTCCGGTCGAGGATGGCATAGCCGGAAAGGACCCGGTGTTCGCGGCCGGAGAGCATTTTCAGCATCTGGGCAGCATGCTTTTCATCTTGCGGTTTGCCGAGAATCTGGTCGTCACAGAGGACGATGGTATCACTACCGATAAACCAGCGACCATTGCTGCCGCTGCGCTGGGCAACTTCAGTCGCCTTATCGATACTCAGCCGTACGACATGCTCCTCCGGTGTTTCGTTCGGCAAAACAATTTCATCAGCGTTGCTCGGGATGATGTCGAACTGCAGGCCGATCTGTTCCAGCAGTTCTTTGCGCCGTGGAGAGGCGGACGCGAGAATAATCTTATCACTCATGACGCCGGCCCTCTCGTTTTTCCGCAATCGGCTGCCACCAACTCGGCAGGATCTCCAAAGCACGGGCCGCCATCGCCAGGCGGCGGTCAGCGCGTTTCATTTTTCTTTTCAGCTGCAGCGGGGGAAACAGGCCGTAGTTGACGTTCATCGGTTGGAAATTCTCTGCTTCCGCTTCGCTCAAGTGGGTCAACAGGGCACCAAGGGCAGTTTCCGATGGCGGCAGCGGCTCCCGTTCCTCGCGCATCCGGTAGGCGGCAAAGATGCCAGCCAGCAGGCCGCAGGCGGCCGATTCGACATAGCCTTCGACACCGCTGATTTGCCCGGCCAGGGTGATATGCGGGGCATTTTTCAGTTGCAGGGTTTTCGTCAGGCAGTTCGGCGCATTGACGAAGGTGTTGCGATGCATACTGCCCAGGCGGGCGAATCTGGCATTCTGCAGGCCCGGGATGGTGCGGAAGATGCGCTGCTGCTCCGGGTAGGTCAGGCGCGTCTGGAAGCCGACCAGATTGTAGAGCGAAGCGTGCTTGTTGTCCTGCCGCAACTGGATGACCGCATGCGGCCACCTGCAGGTACGTGGGTCGTCCAGGCCGACCGGCTTCATCGGGCCGAAGGCAAGGGTCTGCGGCCCACGCGCGGCCATCTCTTCTATCGGCATGCAGCCTTCGAAGTGAATCAGTTTTTCGAACTCGCGCCCTTCGACTTTGTCGGCATCGAGCAGGGCCTGCACAAAGGTGTTGTATTCTTCTTCATTCAACGGGCAGTTGAGGTAGTCGGCACCACCTTTGTCGTAGCGGGAAGCACGCCAGGCGATGCTGTAATCGATGGAATCGGCTTCAACAATCGGGGCGATGGCGTCGTAAAAGTAGAGGTGTTCGCTTCCGGTCAGTTTTGCCAGCTCATCAGAGAGGGCATCCGAAGTCAGCGGACCGCTGGCGAGGATGATGCTGCCTTCGGTCGGTAAGCTGGTGATCTCTTCGCGGATCAGCTCGATGTTCGGGTGTTGTTCAATCTTCTTGCTGATGTAGGCGGAGAACTCGTCCCGGTCGACCGCCAGGGCGCCACCGGCAGGAACCGCCGTAGCGTCGGCCGCTTCGATGAACAGCGACCCGATCCTCCGCATCTCTTCTTTCAGGCAACCGACGGCGTTGTTCATTCCCGCGCCGCGCAGGCTGTTGGAGCAGACCAGTTCGGCCAGCCCCTCGCTTTCATGGGCTGGGGAGAAACGCTGCGGTTTCATCTCGTACAGTTTAACCGTACAGCCTTCCGCCGCTGCCTGCCAGGCCGCTTCGCAACCGGCGAGGCCGGCACCGATGATGGTGATTTCCATGAGTCTACTTTCTGCAAACGCAAAACCGGCCGAACTGTTCAGTTCGACCGGTCGATTCTACAATATTTGTTTCAAGCTCAGGCGTCCTTTTTTTCAACCTTCTTGCGGGTGATGGTTTTCTTCGCCGGAGCCTTCTTTGCGGCTGTTTTGCTTGCCGTTGTCTTTTTCGCCGTGGTTTTCTTTTTTGTCGCCGTTTTTTTCGCCGGAGCTTTCTTTTCTGGCGGGATCAAAACGTTCTCCCAATCGCAGTCTTCCTGTGGACAGCGCTGCACCGTGCCCCAGCGCTTGGTGACCTTGATCTCGGTCAGCGGCCAGTTGCATTTCGGACAAGGCTCTGCCTTCGGCTCGTTCCAGAGGGCATACTTGCACTTCGGGTAGCGGTTGCAGGAGTAGAAGATTTTGCCGTAGCGGCTTTTCTTCTCCATCATCTCGCCTTCGTTGCACTGCGGGCAAGTAATGTTGAGCGACTTCGGCTTCTCCAGCGGCTGGATGTTCTTGCATTTCGGGTAGCCGCTGCAAGCGAGGAATTTGCCGTAGCGACCGGTTTTGATCAGCATTCCTTCGCCGCACTTTTCGCACTTTTCATCCGACATGACCGGTTCTTCTGCCGGCTCACCGTCGCCGTTGAGCGGTTCGGTGTGGCGGCAGTCGGGGAAGCCCGAGCAGGCGAGGAAGCGTCCGGAGCGGCCCAGCTTGATAACCAGCTCTTTGCCACACTCGGGGCAGATCTTGTCGGTCTTCTCGGTGGTGACGTCGGCTTTGCTGACCTCTTTGTCTTTGCGGTGGAGCAGGGCGATGAACGGATCCCAGAATTGTTTGACCTGCGGTATCCAGGCTTTCTCGCCACGGGAGATAGCGTCGAGGTCTTCTTCCAATTCAGCAGTGAAGTCGTAATCGACATACTGGCTGAAGTGTTCGACCAGCAACTTGGCGACCACCCGGCCGGTATCTTCAGGGAAGAAGGTACGTTTTTCCAGCCGCACGTACTTGCGGGTGACCAGCGTATTCATGATGCTGGCGTAAGTCGAAGGCCGGCCGATGCCGTATTCTTCCATCGTCTTGACCAGGCTTGCTTCAGTGAAGCGAGGCGGCGGCTGGGTGAAGTGCTGCTCCGGGGAGAGCTGCTCGTTCTTTAGCTTTTCGCCTTCGTTAAGTGGTGGAAGCAGGCCTTCCTTGTTCTCATCGTCACCGTTATCGGTGCCTTCGATGTAAAGGGCCATAAAGCCGGGGAAGCGGATCACCTGACCGGTGGCGCGGAAGCTGTATTTGTCGCCGGCTGCTATATCGACGGTAGTGGCATCAAAGATCGCCTGGGCCATCTGCGAGGCGACGGTGCGCTTCCAGATCAGCTCGTAAAGGCGCAATTGGTCGGAGCTCAAATAGGGTTTCAGTTGTGCCGGGGTACGGGCGATCGAAGTCGGACGGATCGCTTCGTGCGCTTCCTGGGCGTTTTTACTTTTGTTTTTGAATGTGCGCGGCTTGGCCAGGGCATAGGATTCATCGTACAGCTTGCAGATCACTTCGCGAGCTTCGCTGGTGGCAACATCCGACAGGGCCACCGAGTCGGTACGCATGTAGGTGATCAGTCCGTGTGTGCCATCATTGACCTCGACACCTTCGTATAGCTTCTGTGCAACCGACATGGTTTTGCGGGCCGAGAAGCCGAGCTTGCGGCTCGCTTCCTGCTGCAGGGTACTGGTGGTGAAGGGGGCCGCAGGGTTACGTTTGCGTTCCTTTTTTTCCAGGCTGCTGACGCTGAAATCAGCCTGTTCCAGCTCGCCGAGAATCGCTTTGGCCTGTTCCTCGTTCTCGATGGCGAACTTGCCGAGCTTTTTATCTTCGGCCGCGTGCAGCTTGGCGGTGAACTGGCTGTCGGCAGCGTTGGCCAGCAGGGCCTCAATGCTCCAGTACTCACGCGGTTTGAAGGCTTCAATCTCTTCTTCCCGTTCGACAATCAGGCGTAGGGCGACCGATTGCACCCGCCCGGCAGACAGGCCATAACGGATCTTTTTCCAGAGAAAGGGCGAGAGGTTGAAACCGACCAGATAGTCGAGGATCGAACGCGCCTGCTGGGCATCGACCAGATTGCGGGCGATTTCCCGCGGGTGGGCCATCGCTTCGTCGATCGCGGGCTTGGTGATCTCGTGAAAGGTGACCCGTTTGACTTTCGGCTTGTCACCTTTCTCATCAATGCCGAGTGCTTCCAGCAGGTGCCAGGCGATCGCTTCCCCTTCGCGGTCAAGGTCAGTCGCGAGGATCAGTTCGTCGCTCTTGGCGACCTCTTTTTTCAGTGTGCTGATGTGCTTGGAGCTTTCCGGCAGCACATGATACTTGGGGTTGAAATTGTTATCGGTATCAACCGATCCCTGCTTGCTCGGCAACGCCCGCACGTGACCGTATGACGCAAGGACCTTGTATCCCTTGCCGAGAAATTTTTCGATGGTTTTTGCTTTCGCCGGTGACTCGACGATAACCAGTGATTGAGCCATCTTTTCCCCTGTTCTCTCTATTTAATTCTCTCTTCTGCTGATTTGCTTGCAGAATATAGCAAAAATAAAAAAGGCTGCAGCAAGTGCGCAGCCCGAAGCGTCTAGTGGTAGATACGCGCCCAGTCGTCTTCCAGGAAACAGTCGATTTCCCGTTGCCACAGGTTGCTTTCGCGCGAAAGCATGGTCAAAGCTGTGATCATTTTCACTTCCTGCAGGTTTAGCGGTTCTTCGGCTGCCCGCACCGCTCTATCGATAACCTCTTCCTGGGCGTCCTCCGTTAAAAGTCCCATGGTCCGCAGTTTGGTCAGGAATCCGATCCCTTCACTGCTCAGCGCGAGCTGCTCCTCACGGCTGAAAACACGATAGGTTATCGGCAGTTCCAGATTGTCGCCAATCGATGCCTGTGCACCCTGCAGGGCAGCAGTCTCCATCCAGGAGAAGGCATCGTTGATCTCTTCGGCTTCGAAGCCGACCGACATCAGTTCTGCGACCAGTTCCTGCTCGTTGATCGGGGCATCTTCAGCTCCGATCACATATTTGGCAATCAGGTTGACGATTGCCAGGACTCGCTCACGCAAGAGACCTCCAGACAGGAGTTTCACCTGTGTATCGGGTTGCACAATTAGATACATGGGGTTGTGCCGGAACAGCGGGACGTTTTCCGATGAACTGATGGTCAGGATAAGAAGTTGTTATCGTTCTGTTTTCTATGCCTGCCCACGTATATAGCTGTTTCCTGGCAGCATCTGGACTCCGCCCTGGAGTTCTAGGTCGAGTAAAATAGCCGAAACCTCCATGGGAGTCAAGCCGCATTTCCGGCCGATTTCGTCGATATGAAGCGGTTCGTGCCCAAGTTGCTGATACAGCTTCAATGCTGCCCCTGTGAGCTGTTTGGCGAATTGATTGTCCTGTTGCCTCTGCTTGCGAGTGAGCCTGCTAGGCCACAGGTTTTGGAGAATGTCATCTGCTTCGGTGACCAACTGGGCTCCTTCTTTCAGTAGGCGGTTGACGCCCTGGCTGGTTGGCGATTGCACCGCTCCCGGTGTGGCGAACAGTTCGCGCCCCTGCTCCAGAGCGAAATCGCCGGTAATCAATGAGCCACTCTTCTCTGCCGCTTCAACAATCAGTACGCCTTTGCTCAGACCACTGATGATACGGTTGCGGCCGGGAAAATGGCCGGCCAGGGGTTGTGTGCTGGGAGCGTATTCGCTGATGATAGCCTGGTTTTCTGCCATTTCCATGTAGAGGCAGCTGTTTTCCGGTGGATAGATGTAATCGACGCCGCAACCGAGCACGGCAATGGTTTTACCATTACGGTCTATGGCACCACGATGCGCTGCTGAGTCGACTCCACGGGCCAGTCCGCTGACGATACATATATCGTACTCAGCCAGATCGCCGGCCAGCTTGTGCGTCAGTTGCAGTCCTCCGGGTGTTGCCCGACGGGAACCAACAATGGCGAAGCAATCCTGTTCGGGTATTTGTCCGCGCAGGTAGAGCAGTGCAGGCGGATCATGGATGTGGCGCAGCAAAGGTGGATATTCAGCATCCCAGAAACTGATCAGTCGAACCTGCAGCTTGTCCAGCCTGTCGCAGATGGAGAGAAATGCGCGGTCGTTCTTCGCAGGGATCTGTGAAATCACCTTTGCAGAGAGACCGGCATGCTCCAGCTGGACAGGTGACGCACGAAGCGCATCTGTGAAGCTGCCGAATTGATGTTGTAATTTAAAGAGAGCAACGCGGCCGATGCCACGGGTCAGGTGCAGGCGCAACAATGCGCTCTGGTTGATATCCATACAGCCCCCCTCCGATGGATAAATAAAGATACGCGGCAGAAACAAAAACGGATTGAAAACCATTCAATCCGTTTTTGTTTCTTTTGATTTAAATACTATATTACTCGTTGACTAGGGTAATGTTGTCACCGATATGCATGACATCGGCGCTCTTGATGATCAAGGCAGTCGATGTCTGGTTTTTCGGCTCGATAACAACCGCAGCTCCCAGCACTTCGTCAGGCAGATCCAGATCGCCGGCCTGCTTCAGCAACTCTTCCGAAACCTGCCGTGGACGTGAAATATAGAGCAGGTTTCCGCTTTCGACCTGCTGCTCAAGGCCGAGGTCGATAAAAATGATGTCGTTGGTCCCCTGGATAATTTTCTTGTCGTGAGTCGCAATAATGATGCCTTGTAGCGCTTCGGCTGCCTGCTTGAGAACCAGTTCGCTGCGATGCGGCACGTACTCGAAAAGTTCTGCGCCGCGGGTGATTTCACGGTAAGCCTTGCCGATTTTTGCGACAACGGTTTCGTTTTTGATTTCTGTCACCTGCAGGAAACCCAGGTTATGCATCATGGTCCCGACCGGTTCGTTGCTGACCGGGTGTTTGACCATGTCGCCGCGGTCATAGAGACCATAAGTGTCGCCCACTTCAACGCTGGCGAGATCTTTCATCTTGACGAAGACCATGTCCCCCTTGGTTAGCAGGACCCGGTTGTCGACCGAATCGACAAGGGTTCCGAGCAATTGTTCGTTGGTCAGAATGAAACCGTCACCGACACCGGTGCCGGTCAAGGTAATGGTTTGCTCCGGCTTCTTCTCGGCGACTGCAGGGGCTTCGCCTTCGGCTTCTGTTTCTGCCGGCTGTTCCTCTACTGCCTCTTTGTACGCAGGGATGATCTCGATTTTACCGTCAAGAATACGCAGCTTCTGGCCCGGGAAGATCAGGTGCGGATTGCTGATGTCGGGGTTGTGTGCCCAGACGTTAGGCCAGTAATAGGGGTCTTCGATGAAGCGCTGAGAAATATCCCAGAGAGTATCCCCTTTTTTGACGGTGTAAATCTGACCCTCTTCGGCACTTGCCGGTAGGGTGGTAACGATTGTCACCAGAATCAGCAATGATAACCAGCGGAAAATTGTCTGTGTCATCGGTTCCCTCATGCGTAAATAGGATCTTTATCAACTCGTTCTTAGTTCGTTATTGCCGGTGCCAGTTGTTGCGTTTCTGCGCTGTTCGGAAAGCGATCGCGCAGTTGTTCGAGAAGTTCATCAGCCGCTTCAGTTTGCTGTTGTTGACGGTAAAGCTTGGCCAGTAGCAGCATCGCGCCAGGGGCTCTGTCCTGCCCGTTTGCAGAAACAATCACCTGACGCAGGTTGGTTGCCGCCAGGTTCAGCTTGCCTTGGGAAAGCTGTGCACTAGCCAGCCAATAACGGGCATTTGCGCTGTACTGGTGTTGGGGGTAGCTGTTAAGAAAATTGTTGAAGCCGTTTTCCGCAACGGCATAACGTCCCGCAGCCAAGCTTGAAAAAGCGGCCAGGTAACTGGCGGCGGAATCAGCCAGCCCGGCGATCTCCTGCTTAATCTCGGCAGGCACTACGGTGGTTTGCGGTTGTGGCATCGATTGACTTGTCGTTGCGAAACTTTCCTCAGCTCCAAGCTGGGGTTGAGCAGGAGCTCCGAGCAGTTGCTGCTGCAGTTCGGCCATTTGCTGTTGCAGGTTCGCCAGTAGCTGGGCCTGTTGACGCTGCTCCTGCTGGATTTGAAGGAACTGTTGTTTCAGGGCAGCCGAAGGGCCGGCAGTGGTTGTCGCCGTGCAGGCGTTCAGCAGAAACAGACAGGCGAGTGCCGAAAGTGTAAGAGATAGAGTTGATGAACGTAGTGACTGTGACACGAACGGTTCCCCTGTAATTATTTTGAAGAAATACTAATTTATAAAAATTATAGGCTTATTAAGACGTTGTCAAGTTTGAAAGGGGGGCGGTCTTTGAAAAACAGCACCTGCAGTTCAATTAATTTTCTGCTTTTTCTGGTTGGAGTTGATAAAGACTCCGTTCCGAGGTCAGGACAATGCCGCGCTGATTGCTGTGCTGTTGCAGAAAGGCGCGAATTTCTTTCTGCGTTTCTACCGGCAACGTAAAGAATTTCGGCAGCTTGCTGGAAAAAAAATCATTTTCATCTTCGAACAGGAACTCGGTGGAAAACTGGCGTGGTGCATTTAACGTCCAACCCGGGAGATGTTGCATTGCCTGCAGTGCCGCTGCCTTGAGCGGGCCTTCATCGCCACTGCCGACATTGAAGCGGCTTTTGGCTTCGTTGAAACTGCCACCGTCAGCCGGTTCCAGCACCAGGATCACTCCGCCCGGTTTCAGCAACGAGCCCGCTTGCAGCAGGCTATTCTGCATCTTGTCGCTCGGGACGTGGTGTAGCGAGAGAGTGTAGACAACCAGGTCTATCGATTCTTCCTTTAGTGGAGGAATTCCTTCAGGATTATGAAAAAATTCGACGTTTTTCCCCCTCACTTTGCTTTTCGCAGTTTCTATGGCCGTTGCATCTGGGTCCCAGGCGACTACCTTTGCGGCAAATTTTGCCAAATCGCGGGTCACACGACCTTTGCCGCAGCCGATTTCAAGTACGGTTTTCCCGGCCAAGGGGAAAAGCTCCAGAATATTTTTAATCTGCTGATCGGTGGCATCTTGAATCATTAATATTCTCCGACTGCTGGAAATTTGTTTCACTATCGGCTAGCACCAAAAGTTCATGACTGTCAAATCTCAAATACGTTCAACTGTTCAGGCGCTAACAGGTTTATGATATGCTCCGCTTTCGAAAATGTCGCAACCGTTTGTAAAGGACAGAGATGACAACTAGGACAAATCAAAATAAGCCGGAATTGCTGATGCCTGCTGGTGATCTGCAGAAACTGAAAACTGCTGTTCGCTATGGTGCAGATGCTGTTTATCTGGGGACAGAAGATTTCGGCCTGCGCGCCCACGCCGGGAATTTCAGCCTGGAGGATTTATGCGCCGCGCGCGAAATAACGCGCGAGGCCGGGGTCGCCATCTACCTGACCCTGAACGCCTCTTTGCGACCGGGTGAATTCGTCGCTTTGGAACAGTTACTGGAAAAGCTGAAGCCGCTCGAATTGGATGCCTACATTGTCGCCGATCCGGGCGTGCTGACGACCATCCGCAAAGTCGATCCGCAGCGGGCGATCCACATTTCTACCCAGGCGAATAGCTGTAACCCGCAGGCGGCCGAGTTCTGGCGGCTGGCTGGCGCCAACAGGCTCAACTTGGCTCGGGAGTTGACGCTGGAGGATATCCGCGCCTTTGCCGAGCAAACCGAGATGGAGCTGGAATGTTTCGTTCACGGCGCCATGTGTGTGGCCCATTCCGGGCGCTGCCTGATCTCCGCCGCGCTGAATGAGCGCAGTGCCAACCGCGGTGATTGTTCCCAGCCTTGTCGCTGGAACTACCAGCTGACGGAACAGACGCGGCCGACCGAACCGATGAATGTCGAAGAGGATTTCCGCGGCACCTATTTTTTCAACAGCCGGGACCTGTGCCTGATTGAACAGTTGCCCGACCTGATCGCAGCCGGAGTGCACAGTTTCAAGGTCGAGGGGCGGATGAAAAGCCTCTACTATGTCGCTACGGCAGCCCGCATTTACCGTGATGCTATTGACCGGCTGTGGGACGATCCGACAGATATTGATCCGCTCTGGCGGGAAGAATTGGAAAAAGTCAGCCACCGGCCCTACGATACCGGCTTTCTGCTCGGCACCGATGACGCCAAAGTCCATCCGGCAGACACCCATTATGTTCGCACACATGACTTTGTCGGTTTTGTCCGTCGTGATGAAAATGGCCTCTGGGTTGAGGGGCGCAACCGTTTCCTGCTTGGCGACGAGCTGGAGCTGATCGGTCCGCAGATGAAACAGGAAAAGTTCACCGCTGCGAATATCAGAACCTTGGCGGGCAAAGAACTACAGGCCGGTAATCCGAACTATCAATTGCGCATGCTGCTGCCCGACTGGGCCGATGATGGCGACCTGATCCGTCGCAAGCGACCGGAGAAAAAATGAAAATCCTGCTACTGATTATTTACCTGTTAGTCACCGCGATGAAATTTTTTCTCGATTGGCTCAACCTGCGCCATCGGCAACAACAGCATCCTCCCTTGCCGCAGGCTTTCGTGGGACAGATCGATGCCGAGCGGATGGCAAAAAGCGACGCTTATGCCCTAGCCGGGGACAAGTTCGGTTTTATCGAGGATGGCTTCGGATTCATCGTTTCTCTGCTGTTTCTTTTCGGTGGAATCCTGCCCTGGTATGACAACTGGGCAAGTGAAGCTGCGTCCGGGTTTGTCGCTAACGGACTGCTTTTTTTCGGTCTTTTATTGCTGGTGCAGATGCTTCTCGGCGTCCCTTTTTCCCTCTATCGCAATTTTGTGCTGGAGGAGAAGTTCGGTTTCAACAAGATGAGTTTCAGGCTCTGGTGTGTCGATACCATCAAATCTTTGCTGATCGGCGGCGCTTTGTTCGTGGTGCTGGCAGGCGGGGCGCTTTGGCTGGTGAACAAGGCACCGCAGAGCTGGTGGTTGTGGGTCTGGGGGTTTTGGGGCGGCATGACGCTGTTTTTGATGTATGTTTCGCCCTACCTGATCGAACCGCTGTTCTTCAAATTTTCCCCACTGGAAAAAGAAAGTTTGGAGGATGGCGTTCGCGAACTGCTCGACAAGGCGGGTGTCAAAGCAGGCAAAGTCCTGCAGGTCGATGCTTCCCGTCGCAGCGGGCACAGTAACGCTTACTTCACCGGCATCGGTAAGGTGAAGCGGGTGGTGCTGTTCGATACCCTGATGGAGCAGCTTGAAGACAAGGAGTTACTGGCTGTGCTGGCACACGAGCTGGGTCATTGGCGCTGCGGTCACATCCGCAAACGCTTGATAAAAAGCCAGCTGGTCGCCCTGTTCAGCTGCCTGGTCGCGTTCAAGTTGTTGAATGCTGACTGGCTGCCAGGGCTGCTCGGACTGGAGCAGCTCTCCTTCGCCGGGCGTGTGCTGTTGCTTGGCTGGTTGGCATCGCTGCTCAGCTTCTTCTGGACGCCGATCAGCAGTTGGTTTTCCCGCCGCGATGAGCGTCAGGCCGACCAGTTTGCCATCGACCTGGTCGGTAGCGGTCGTGAACTGGCTTCTGGCCTGGTGAAGCTGGCGCGGGAGAATCTAAGCAGCTTGTTTCCACATCCGCTTTATGTTGCGATTTACTATTCGCATCCCGACTTGGTGACACGGGTGAAGTGGCTGGAAGGGCGAAAACCATCACAAGCTAAATAGCAGCGAAATCTGGCTAAACATCCCCATGTGACGCAGCCGGAGCGAAGTGGAGTTTTTGCAGGGTTTCGAGGAAAAACTGTTTGAGGCGAAGCCGAGTTTTTTCCGAGCTGAAAAAACGCAATGGAGCGCAGGGAACCCGATAGGGCAAGGAGGTCGGGGCGCATTTCTTTGCTTCCGTTTCTTTGGGCGAGCAAAGAAATGAAGGCGCGTGCGGGGCGCTCCCCGCCTTGATTTTAACTTTGAGCTATCCACACCAGAAATAGAAGACCAAAACCGGCGGGTCGCGCCCCGCCAGACGCCTTCCTTTTTGTCAATCGCAACAAAAAGGAAGCAAAAAGTGCTCTTTTTATGTGTAAAAGTTTGAACTTCTCAGGGGTTCATCAGCCCGCTGCAAGCTAACCTGCTGTTTTCCCTTTCGGGTAAAACCGGCTGAATCGCAGCGAGCAAGCTCGCAATGCGCTGATGTGCGATTGTTTCTACCGGTTGTTATGTTTTTTTGTGGAGTTCACTGTAGTGGGGGAGAGACAGTACCGCTTCTAGCGGCAAAAAAGTGGCGTGCCGACCAGGAGGGGGGAAGTCAGCACGCCGAATGTTTGTTGCCTTGAAAATTATATTACCAAAAAGGTAATAGATTTGCAAGAAGTAATACGAAATTGGTTTACAATTGCTTCAAGATGCCGAACTAACTTATTTTTTTGAATTCGATAAGGCGGTTTTCAGAACTGACTGTTATTTGAAACCGGCCAGAAATACCAGTGTGGGTCAAAAAGGGGCGCAGGCGTGAGGCTGGAAAGCGAAGCAGTTGGCCGTTCTCCGCGTAAACCTGCACATTGCTGGCAGCGCCCTGATAATATCGCAGGTACTGTTGCTGGCTGATATGCAGGCTGAAGCGGTAGATTTTACTCTTGGCGGCATTCATCTTTAACCGGGTCACGTCCCTTTGGGAAAGGAATATACAGATGTTGATTTATAAAGTTGTCGAGACCAGCCAGGTTGATGATATGAGCCTGGAAAAAATTCTCAACCAGTGGACAGCTGAGGGCTGGCAGCTCGAAGGCATGCATTTCGCCATGCGCGATGCCAGCCGCCGCCCGGGGATGGCCTTTATTACCTTTACCCGCGAAGAATCGGATCAATCGGAATAGTTGTCCCGATCTTTGAAGCTGATGGTGTGCTTCGGGTCGGATGAAGGTGTCGCACCACAGCGCGGGCAGGTCGGTTCCAGCGACTCTTCCTCAATGTGCGGGTCACCGACCAGTTCCAACGCTTTGCCACTACATTTGCAGAACCACTGCCGATAAACAGTCATCATAACCTCCTCATAGATAGAATTGGTCACTCAAGCTGTGGTGGTCTGATCATTATAGCAGGCCGAAGCTGCTTTTTAGTAAACCAACCCGCTCTTTTTCCGTACTTTGCGCATGGTTTTGTTGGCGACGTAGCGCGCTTTTTCGGCGCCCACCGCCAGTGTTTTGCGCAGCCCGTCCGGATCAGCCAGCAGTTCTTTACGTTTTTCAGTGTAAGGAGCGAAGAAGTCACGAACGACTTCAAACAGTTCCTGTTTAACGTCGCCGTAGCGCAGTCCCGGGGTCAGGTAGCGTTGTGTCAGCTCTTCAACTCCGGCATCGTCGAGGAACAGGCGATAGACCTGGAACAGATTGCAGGTGTCAGGGTTTTTCGGTTCTTCCACCGGGGTCGGATCGGTCACGATACGCATGATCTGTTTGCGCAGCGGCTTCTCTTCCTGAAACAGGTCGATGGTGTTGCCGTAGCTCTTGCTCATCTTGCGGCCGTCGAGTCCCGGCACGGTGGCGACGTCGTCGTCAATTTCCGGTTCCGGGACGGTGAACACCTCGCCGTACTCGTTGTTGTACTTGATGGCAATATCGCGCGCTACTTCCAGGTGCTGCTTCTGATCCTTGCCGACCGGTACCCGGTCGCTCTGGAAGAGCAGGATGTCGGCGGTCATCAGCACCGGGTAGGCGAACAGGCCGTGGTTCGGGCTGATTCCCTGAGCGACCTTGTCTTTGTAGCTGTGGCAACGCTCCAGCAATCCCATCGGGGTGAAGTTGGAGAGCGCCCAAGTCAGCTCCTGAACTTCCGGCAAGTCGGACTGCACCCAGAAGGTGCTCTTCTCCGGGTCCATGCCCAGGGCAAGAAAGCTGGCCGCCGCTTCCAGGGTTCCTTTCGCCAGTGCTTTGCCGTCTGAGACGCTGGTCATGGCGTGGTAGTTGGCGATGAAGCAGAACAGGTCTTCCTGCTCCTGGTATTCGATCATCTTCTTCATCATGCCGAAAAAGTTGCCCAGATGCAGGGCGCCGGAAGGCTGGATGCCGGAAAGTACGCGCATTGTGATAACTCCGCTCAGTCAGGGATGTCCCTGCTGATTCAGCTAGAAATTTGAAAAACGCTGGTGAATTTAGCAGATGGCTTTGCGGCAGGTCAATTAAAACAAAACCCCGCAGCCACGAGGCCACGGGGTTTCGAGTGTTACTATGAAAACCTTTGCTTACCGGGTTTTGCCGGTTTGCATCGGATCACCTTTGTAGCCGAGCTGTTTCCAGTCGAGGCGGCCTTCGTCGCCGTGGCAGTCGAGGCAACCGAGGGCTTTCTCTGCCGGGGAAACCATGTGGTTGATCGGCCAGTACATTTCGGTTGCGATGAAGTCGATTTCACCGCTGTAAGGCAGGCCGCTTGATTCCATACCCAGTTTCGAAGCGTTGTCCCAGTCGAAGGTCTTCCAGAATCCACCTTTGCCGAACACTTTCGGAGTGATCAGGATGTTGTTCTTCTTGTCGTAGGGCTGCTTGCCGGTCATGACTTTGAATGGGTAGATTTTCGCACTCTTGTCATTGATGTCACCGTTCGGATCGGTGATTTTAAGGGTTTTGCTCGGATCCAGCTTGTCGCCCATCAGGTAGGCAGCGGCAGTGCCGTTATACCAGGCGTAGCTTGGCTGAACGTTCTGGCCGTAAGTGAAGTGGCCTTTTTTCTTCATGTAGTTCGGGTGGCCGTGCTCGTCCTTGACTGCCTTGATGTCCTGTCCGGCAGTTGACCAGTCCCAGGATGTCTTGGTTGCGTGCTCTTTCGCAAATTCCGGGATGTGGCAGGTCTGGCAGGCGACAGCAGATGCGTGATTGTTGAGAATGCTCTCAGCGTGGGGAGCGGCATCGTGGCAACCCTCACAGCCGATACCGGTCTGGCCGGCAGGAGAAACAGCCATGGCGTTACCGGTGATCTGGTGGTCTTCGGTCACGTGGCAGCTCTGGCAGCTGAAGTTGTTGCCGTCAACATCCATGTGAACGTCAACCTCTTTGCTCGGGTAGTTCATCGAGGAGTCGAGGTCGCCGTGTTTGACGGCATCACCGCCACCGCCGAAGAAGTGACAGGCACCACAGTTTTCACGCTTGGGAGCAGCAACGTTCTTCGCGACGTAGAGCAGATCTACGGTTTCAGCAGGCAGACCAGCGGCAGTTGGGGTTTTCTTGTAAGTGCCGGTGCCGTCGTGGCAGACCAGGCAGTCGACGTTTTCCGGCTTGTTGAAGTCGAAGCTGGCGTCTTTCCAGCCATAACCGATGTGGCAGCTGGTGCAACGTGGCCAGTTGGAGTTGATCGAAACGCAGAAGTTGTTGATGGCGTTGGTTTTGCCGCGGTTGACAGTTTTGCCGTTGATTGTTTGCTCAGTCGACCATGTCCAGTGGCTGGTTTTCATGACGTGGTCAGCGGCATCTTCGTGGCACTCAAGGCATTTGCTGGTGACTTCCTGGCCACTGTTGAGGGGGCCATCGAAATAGTCGCTGTGATCGGCGGCGACCGCCGGGGAAGCGATCAGCATCAGGCTGACCAGCAGAACATAGAGCTGCTTTCTCATTCTCTTTACCTCCGTTTTGTGGTGTTGATAATAACTAATGAGTCAGTCGATGGCGTTTTTTCGACTGACGACTACATTAGTAGAAAGCTGTTACATCTATAACCGTGCGGAGGGTACAGGCGAAACACCGGCAAAACAAGGGACTTGAGCGATAATTATTTTAATATAGACATAAGTGTTTATATGGGTGGTTCTATCTATCTGAAATTGGAGGGATATCCTGAACTCATTAGGGTGGGTTTTTTATGGAAAAAAAAGCCCCGCGAATTCGCGGGGCTTGTTTGGTTAAATAGCTGCGCTGTTGGGGGTTTACTGGTTTTGCTGCTGCCCACTCATCATTGTTGCCATCTGCAGCAATTGTTGCAGATCCATGCCGCTTTCTTTCAGAATACCAAGCAACACGGGGAAAAGCTGCATCATAAAGCCTGGTTCCTTAACGACTTCTTTTGCCAGATCGGGCAGGGTGTCCAGAATGAATGCCTGTTTCTCTTCTTTACTCAAACCCAGCAGGGCTTCCTTGATTTCTTCGGGGGACATCTTGACTCCTCTATTTATTCTGTGGCGGTTAACCGAATGCGATTTTAAAAACTTCTTTGTATTCCTTGACGAAATGAACTTCGATTCCTTCTCTCAGGTAGTCGGGCAGATCATCGTAGTCTTTTTTGTTTTCGTGCGGGAAGATCAGGGCATCGAGTCCGGCACGGCGGGCGGCTATCGTCTTTTCCTTGACACCACCGATCGGCAGCACGGTACCGGTCAGTGAAAGTTCTCCAGTCATCCCAAGCTTTTTACGCACCGGTTTGTTCATGATCATCGACAACAGCGCAGTGGTCATGGTGATGCCGGCAGAAGGGCCGTCCTTCGGTGTTGCTCCGGCGGGAACGTGCAGGTGGATGAAGTGGCTGTCGAAGTAATCTTCCGGGATCTTGTAGTTGTCGAGGTGCCCCATCACGTACGAGTAGGCAATCTCCGAGCTTTCGACCATGACTTTGCCGAGCTGGCCAGTCTGTTTGAAGCCTTTCCCCTTGCTCTTCATCGCCGTCGCTTCGATCTGCAATGTGGCACCACCCATGCTGGTCCAAGCCAGTCCGGTAACCACGCCGGGACAGTCTTTGATCAATTCTTCTTCGTTGAAAATCGGTTTGCCGAGATACTTTTCAATATCTTTCTTGGTGACGTTGACTTTATCTTCGCGGCCTTCAGCAAATTCCATCGCTGCTTTACGCATGATCTTCTTGATCCGGTTTTCCAGGCCACGTACGCCCGCTTCACGGGCATAACGGTCAATGATGTCGGCCAGCGCCGCCTTGTTGATGCCCACCTGCGACTTGTCGAGGCCATGCGCGTCCAGCGCTTTCGGAATGAGGTAACGTTTGGCGATTTCCAGCTTCTCTTCGAGAATGTAGCCGGACAGGCGGATGATCTCCATCCGGTCGAGCAGGGGAGCTGGAATGGTGTCGAGCTGGTTGGCGGTCGCAATAAACAGCACGTTCGACAGGTCGAAAGGCACATCCAGGTAGTGGTCGCGGAAGCTGCCGTTCTGCTCCGGGTCGAGCACTTCCAACAGCGCCGAGGCCGGGTCGCCCTGGAAGGAGGCGCCGATCTTGTCGATCTCGTCGAGCATCAGCACCGGGTTGGCGGTGCCGGCACTCTTCATCGCCTGAATCGCCTTACCCGGCATAGCGCCGATGTAGGTCCGGCGGTGGCCTTTGATCTCTGCCTCGTCGCGCATGCCGCCGACGGAGAAGCGGTAGAACTTACGTTTCAAGGTGTCGGCGATCGACTTGCCGATGGAGGTTTTGCCGACGCCGGGAGGGCCGACCAGGCAAAGGATCGAACCAGAGATGTCGCCTTTCATTTTGCCGACGGCAATAAATTCCAGAATCCGTTCCTTGACGTCGTCCAGCCCGTAATGATCGCGGTTGAGAACACGGCGGGCACGTTTTAGATCGTAGGTATCTTTACTGAACTTGCCCCAGGGCAGAATGGTCAGCCAGTCAAGATAGTTGCGGCTGACGTTGTACTCCGGGGAGGAGGGTTCGATCAGTGAGAGTTTTTCGATCTCCTCGTCGACCGCTTTCTGTGCTTCTTCATTCAGGGTCAGCTTTTTTAGCCGTTCCTGAAATTTTTCGATCTCGGAAACTTTGCCTTCTTTCTCCAAACCCAGCTCTTTTTTGATCGCTTTGAACTGTTCGCGCAGGAAGAATTCACGCTGCTGGGCGGAAATCTTCTCTTCGATACTCTGCGAAATCTTGGTCTGCAGGCGGGAAACTTCAAGTTCTTTTTTCAGTAGCACGAGCACCTTGTCGATGCGGTGGTTGATCTCGAAGGTTTCCAGAACATCCTGTAGTTCATAACCGTCGGCGTTGGTCAGGTTGGCGGCAAAGTCGGTTAGGCGTGCCGGGTCGTCCATGCTGGAGCGGCCGAGGAACAGTTTAATCTCTTCCGAGTAAAGCGGGTTTATCTGCACCAGCTCTTTCAGGGTCGAGATGATCGCCATCGAGTAGGCTTTCAGCTCGGCATCTTCTCCAAGTTCAGGGCCATGGTAGTAGCTGGCGTCAGAGTAGATGATATCGTCAGCTTCATAGACATTGTCGAGGGTGAAACGCTCCAGACTGTTGACCAGTACGTGGGCACTGTCCTCTTCGGTGTGGATCAACTTGAGGATCTTCGCCGCGACTCCGACGGGCTGCAGGTTCTCTGGTGAGTCGTCATCTTCCAACTCTTTCGCCATCACCAATCCGACCGCCTGCGACGGGGTTTCCATCGCCTGCTTGATGGTGTGGACGCGCGATTTACCATTGACGGTCAGCGGAATGATGACGCCGGGAAACGCCGGGCGCGGGCGCAGCGGGATGATCGGCAGTTTTGGTGGCAGCATGTCGCGCGCCAAGACCAGCCCTTCGTCCGGTATGGCGTGAACATCGGCGTCGGTTTCGACTTCGATTTCGTATTCGATGGATTCGTCGTGGTCTTCGAAATTGTCGTGCATTTCAATTACTCCTTGCAGGGGTCGGCAGTGCATTGAGCTCTGCACCTGGCAATCGAGGAGAACATAAAAAATTACATGCGTAAGTGTCAACAAAGACTAGCTGATACATAGGGCTTTTCCAATCAAATTGCAAATTTGTTGCTGATCAATTCAATTTGTTTTTTAAGCGCGTGACCCGCTGGAAGGAGCGTTCGATTTTATCTTCCGAGATGATTCCTTCTGCAACCAGCCGATTTATGGTTGTTTGTGCGCGCTGGACAAGTTTTGGGTCGTAGTCGAGGTTATTGCCGAACAGGAGGATATCGATGTCCGCCTGCAACGCCAGGCGGATGCGGTCTTCGAAACTGTAATGATCCGCGAGGGCTCGCATCTGTAGATCATCAGAGATGATGACGCCCTCGAAGCCGAGTTTCTGCCGCAACAGGCGCTTGATGACCACAGGTGAAAGCGTCGCTGGATACTCTTTGTCGAGATACCGGTTGAATACGTGAGCCGTCATGATGCTGTCTGCGTGGCCACTTTCAATCAGACGGCGGTAGGGGATCAGTTCGCTTTCGTTCCAGAGGGCACTGATGTCGGTGAAGCCGTTATGGCTGTCCTGGTGCGAACTGCCGTGGCCGGGAAAATGCTTCAGGCTGGTGAGGATCCCCTTTTGATGGTGGGCATCAATATAGGCCGCAGCCTGCTTGGCGACCCTTTGCGGATCGGTGGAAAAGCAGCGTTGGTAGCCTGAAATCACCGGGTTGTCCGGGTTGCTGCAGAGATCAACCACTGGAGCCAGGTTCAGATTGATGCCGACCTCAGCCAGCGTCGCCGCCAGTTTTTCCGTCTCCCGCCGGGTAAAATCTGGGTCGTCTTTTTTGCCTAACGCCTTCGCTGAACGGGTCGGCGGAAAGCCGTGGCGCTCTTTCAGGCGAGCGATCTGGCCCCCTTCCTGGTCGATGGCGATCAGCAGTGGTCTCGGCGATGCCTGTTGCAGTTCGGCGATCAGCGCTTTCAGCTGAGACTTCGATTCAATATTGCGGCGCTGGCTCTGCCGGGCGACATCGTAGTCGAACAGGATCACTCCACCGATTTTGCCATCCCGTAGATCAGCAGCAAATTGCGGGTTTTCGTTCAGACTCAGACCGCGGAAACCGACCATCAGCATCTGGCTGATTTTTGTTTGCAGGGGCACATCTTCAGGCTGCGTGTCTGCTACAGCGCTTAACGGCAAAACGAACAATAGCAGGATGATAAATCTGAGCAGAATTGGCATCAGCTGAATCTCCAAAAAGAAAAATCAAAGGCATGTTGCCACCAAGGCACCAATGCACCAAGGACACCAAGAAGACCCTGGTTCTGGTTTTTAAAGCCTAAAAATAACTGGAATCTCTTGGTGAACTTGGTGCCTTGGTGGCTAATATGTTTTCAGGGTTAAAGCACCTTACAAAAGAAGGGTAGTCGTTTTGCCTCTAACTGCAAGGCCTGATTCCGCGTTTCTTTTTCTCCGTCGGTATGGAATAATCCGGCGATATTTTTTATGACGAAAGGTTCCGACATGTCCGAACAGAATCAGCGCGTCTACTTGGTTGACGGCTCTTCTTATATTTACCGCGCCTACTACGCTATCCGCCACCTCTCCAATTCGAAAGGCGAGGCTACCAACGCAGTCTATGGTTTTACCAACATGCTGTTGAATCTGGTGCGGGACGAGAAACCGGACAAGCTGGCGGTGGTGTTTGACGCCAAGGGGCCGACCTTTCGCAAAGAGCTGTACCCTGAATACAAAGCGAATAGAAGCGCCATGCCGGAAGACTTGGTGCCGCAGGTACCGATCATCAAAGAGGTTGTGCGTGCCTTTAATATGCCGGCGCTGGAGCAGGCCGGAGTTGAGGCGGACGATATCATTGCGACTTTGGCAAAACAGTACGCCGATCAGGGGCTTGACGTGGTTGTCGTCACCGGTGACAAGGATTTGATGCAGATTGTCAGTGAGCGCGTCTGCCTGCTCGATACGATGAAAAATAAAATCTCTCGTCGTGATGAAGTGATCGAGCGTTTCGGTGTGCCGCCGGAGCAGGTGCTTGAAGTCCTGGGGCTGGCCGGCGATACCTCAGATAATATTCCGGGGGTGCCGGGGATTGGTGAGAAGACTGCGGCCACCCTGATTCAGGAGTTCGGCAGCATCGACAACCTGCTGCAGAATATCGACCAGGTCAAAGGCAAAAAGCGGCAGGAGAATCTGCGCGAGTTTGGTGAGCAGGCGTTGCTGTCTCGTAAACTGGCCGATCTCCTCTACGATGTCGAGCTGGATGTCAGTCTCGACGATCTGGAATTGGAAGAACCGAACCGTGAAGCTTTGACCGAATTGTTCAAAACGCTGGAATTCCACAAGCTGCTGCAGGAATTCTCCGCCATGGAGCAACAGGAGGAAGCGAGCGGCGACAACTACCAGACCGTTTTGACCGAAGCGGAGCTGGACGAAATGATCGCTAAGCTGCGCGAGGCGGGTCGGTTTGCTTTCGACACAGAGACGACGAGCCTGGTCGCGGTGCAGGCGGAACTGGTCGGCCTGTCATTTGCGGTCGAAGCGGGGCACGGCTGGTATGTTCCGGTTGGGCATATGTATTTGGGGGTACCGGAGCAGTTGCCGAAAGATTTGGTGCTGGAAAAACTGCGGTCGTTGCTGGAAGACCCACAGATCGAAAAAATCGGTCAGAATATCAAGTACGATGCGCTGGTGCTGCGTAACGCCGGGGTCGAACTGCAGGGATGCGCCCTCGATACCATGCTGCTCTCGTACGTTGTTCACCCGGAAGCCAAGTCTCACGGGCTCGACGCGCTTGCCGCCGAGCATCTGAACCATCGAATGATCCCCTACTCAGAGATCTGTGGTACGGGGAAAAAGCAGATCTGCTTCAGCGAAGTCGAAGTAGAAAAGGCGGCTGTCTATGCTGCCGAGGATGCCGATATCACCTGGCGGCTGGCGGAGAAACTCCTGCCGGAGCTGCCGCAGGGCGAACCGGAAAAGCTGCTGCGCGAGGTTGAGATGCCGCTGGTCGATGTGTTGACCCGGATGGAGTGGCGCGGCATCCGTATCGACGCTGACTTTCTTGGCCAACTCTCGACCGAAATGGCGGAGAAGATGAAAGCGCTGGAAGATGAAATCTACGCCCTGGCGGAAGGCCCGTTTAATATCAATTCGCCGAAACAGCTCGGTGAAGTGCTGTTCGAGAAGCTCGGATTACCGAAAGGGAAAAAGACCAAGACCGGCTGGTCGACCAACGTCGAGGTGCTGACCAATCTGGCCGAAGATCACGAGATTGCGGCGAAGATTCTCGAATATCGCTCCCTGAGTAAGTTGAAGGGAACCTACACTGACGCTCTGCCAAAGTTGATCAACCCGAAAAGCGGAAGGATTCACACCAGTTTCAACCAGGCGGTCACCGCTACCGGGCGGCTCTCGTCGAGCGATCCAAACCTGCAGAATATCCCGATACGTACTGCCGAAGGGCGACGCATCCGCGAGGCTTTCATCCCGGAAGAGGGCTGGGCCCTGCTGGCCGCTGACTACTCGCAGGTCGAGCTGAGGGTGATGGCGCACATGGCCGATGTGCCGGCGCTGAAAGAGAGCTTCGCTGCCGGCGAGGATATTCACAAACGTACCGCAAGCGAGATTTTCAATGTCTTCCCGGAGATGGTCGACGCCGAAATGCGACGCCAGGCAAAGACGATCAACTTTGGTGTGCTTTACGGCATGGGGGCCTTCAGTCTTGGGAAAGATCTGGGTATCGGTCGCAATGAAGCGCAACAGTTTATCGATAATTATTTCGAACGCTACCCGGCGGTTAAAGATTACCTGCAGGCGAAAAAAGCCGAAGCCCAGGAACACCAGTACGTTACCACGATCCTCGGACGGCGCTGTGCCATCCCGGAAATCAACAGCAAGAATGGTGCGGTGCGCAGCTACGCCGAACGTAACGCCATCAACTACCCGATTCAAGGCAGCGCCGCTGATATCATCAAGGTGGCGATGGTGAATATCGACAAGCGGTTGCGCGAAGAAAATCTGCAAACCCGTATGCTGCTGCAGGTGCATGACGAATTGGTTTTCGAAGTCCCGCCAGAGGAACTTGAGCAGATGACCGAACTGGTGCGCAGTGAAATGGAAAGTGCCGTGCCGCTCGACCTGCCGCTGAAGGTGGATATTGGGACGGGGAAAAACTGGGCAGAAGCACATTGAAACAATTTAAGACTTTTAAACCTCATTGAGCTGTGCTAATCTCCGTTTTTGTGATTTGAAGTGCTTTTTTCGGTGAATTGGGGGAGAATCGATTTCGTTCTCAACTTGCTGAAATTACAGCTTGAAAAATCCGATATCGACAGAAATGTCGGGTGATGTCTATTGGATTTTACAAATTTTACGAGTAGGTTCGACTCAAAACAACGAAGCGCACAGCGCGGAAAGGGAATGATGATGAAAAAGATTATGCTGATTATGCTGCTTGTTGCTTTTACCGTGACTTCTGCCTTGGCAGTAGACGGAGGCAACCCACGCAAAGGCAAGTACCTGTTCAAGAAAAACTGCAAGTCCTGCCACACTGAAGGTGCCGAGGGCGGTGCTGTCACTCCGCTGTCGAAGACCATGGCTCAGTGGGACAAGTTTTTTGAAGACAACAAGCATCCGGGCGATGCTTGGAGTAACTTTGGTGAGCAGGATCTGCTCGATATCAACCAGTTCCTGTTTGACCATGCCGTTGACTCGGATCAGCCGGAGACTTGTGGTTAATCACAATTTTCAATAGGTTGTAAAACAGGCTTCGTCGTTCTCGGCGAAGCCTGTTTTGTTTTTTCTGGGAAAAGTTTTCTTCTTTTGTTAGTTTGAAAAAACTTATTTTGAGTTCTCAGCCATGTGGGGGGGCGCTATGGTCTGGTACGGAATTCACAAAACCGGTATTCCGGACATCGATCTGGAACACGCCAATATCGACACCTATCTAGAACTTGCTCGTAAGAGCGGCATGGACGAAACGGTCTTTAATAACCTGATAAGAGCTTTGACCCTGCACTTCGAGCACGAAGAAAGTCTTTGCCGCGATCTGAAACTTAATTTCACCGATGAACATCGAGCCGAACACCAGCGCTTGGCGCATCTTCTGAAGCTGCTGCCTTATGATGAAAAGAATCCAAAGGAACACCTGGAGTTTTTCAAGCAGATGCTGATCAGCCATATTTCGGACTTTGATCGCTACATCAACAAAGCCCCTGATTGATACTTTCAATAGCCGATTTTAAAGTCGAAAGCCCCGCATTCCAGTTGGAGTGCGGGGCTTTTTGTCCGGGTTCTGGCAAGCGTTATCTGGGGAGATGCTGCAGGGTCATGTCGGCCATCGCCTCGACAGGCAATCGGCCGTTGTTCAGAACCAGGTGGTACAGCTTCGGATCGCTGATGTCACTTTCGGTAAAGCGGTAGAGAAACTCTTTTCTCTGCTGTTGATATTGCTCAATGTGCTCGGTGGCTTCTTTCTGGGTCAGATCGTAGCTTTCCATGATTTTTTTCACCCGGAACTCGTGAGAGGCAACCAGTCGAACATGGGTGCAGTTCGGCATGTCCTGGGTCGCCATGACGGCGCCATGGCCAACGAAAATACAGTGTCCGCGTTTGGCGAAGGAACGGATAACCGGCTTCATATGCTGGAAAATTTCGGTTTCTTCGGCCAGGTGCTTATCGAGAAACATGGAGAAGACAGCTTTGACGGTCGGGTGTACGTCCTGCGCTTTTTCGATCTGTTCCACGCTGTATCCGGAGAGCTTGGAGACTTCTTTCAGCAGTTTTTTGCCAACGATAATCCAGGGCAGGTTGTGGTTTTCGGCGTTCAGTTTTGCGGCCAAAGCTTCAGCCAACGGGTAGGCCTGGCAACCGAACTCCCGGGCAATGGTCAGGCAAGGGGCGTTTTTTTGTGTTGAGCTCATCGTTTGTGCCCGATGCCAGCAGTGCAGCTTCGACTCAAGCTGGGGAGTCCAATAGTCCATGTTCGCCATAGGGTCTGCCTCCTTTAGCAAAGATAAAGAGTCTTGTGGCTTATGCCTTGGGAGAGGTTGCGATATATTTTAACCGATATAGGATTTATTTCATGAAGTAGGTTGAAAAAATATTGGATTCGACTGAAAATTGTTGCAGGGTTTTGTTCGGCCCCAAGAGTTGCCTGCCAGGG
The DNA here is from genome assembly GCF_900142125.1 of Malonomonas rubra DSM 5091. Classification (GTDB taxonomy): domain Bacteria; phylum Desulfobacterota; class Desulfuromonadia; order Desulfuromonadales; family Geopsychrobacteraceae; genus Malonomonas; species Malonomonas rubra. The sequence continues at coordinate 54,655 of NZ_FQZT01000003.1, read as the reverse complement.
AGGGAGCGCTATAATTTGATCCGTCACTAACTTTACGGAGACGATTTTATGCAGGAAGCGATGCTCTACTCGCAACTTGATGCCGACCGGGTGCGCTGTCGACTTTGCTCGCACCATTGCACTTTAACAGATGGGCAGTTGGGAGTTTGCGGTGTCCGGGAAAATCGGGACGGGCGCTTGTATTCGCTGGTTTACGGACGCTCGGTGGCGACGAATGTCGATCCGATTGAAAAAAAGCCGTTGTTTCACCTGCAGCCGGGGAGCAAGTCTTTTTCTCTGGCAACGGTCGGTTGCAATTTCCGTTGTCGTCATTGCCAAAACTGGCAAATCGCCCAGTACCCACAGCTGCAACCGGGTGAGATTCCAGGGCAGGCGCTCAGCCCGAAGACTATCGTCGACCAGGCAATGGCTGCTGGTTGCGCTTCTATTGCTTATACCTACACCGAACCGACCATCTTTTACGAGTACGCATTTGACACGGCAAAATTGGCCAACACTGCCGGAATTAAAAATATTTTTGTCAGTAACGGCTATACCAGTGGCGAAGCTTTGCGGACGATAGCTCCTTTCCTGGATGCCGCTAATATCGACCTAAAATCGTTCAGCGATGATTTCTATCGAAAAGTCTGCGGTGCGAGGCTGCAGCCAGTGCTCGATACGATCAGACTTTATCGTCAACTCGGCATCTGGATCGAGGTGACCACCCTGATTATCCCCGGCTATAACGATGGTGATGAAGAGTTGCGGCAGATCGCTGAGTTTATCTGCAGTGTTGGTGAAGATATCCCCTGGCATGTCTCTGCGTTTTATCCGACCCACAAGCTGCTTGATGCCCCACGAACTCCAGCGAAAACCCTGCAACGAGCACGACAGATCGGTTTTGACGCCGGGCTGCGCTATGTTTATCAAGGCAATATCCCTGGTGAAGGCGGAGAGAACAGCTATTGCCACGCCTGTGGTGAATTGCTGATTGAACGTTACGGCTTCAGCATCCAGGAGAACAGGCTGAAGGATGGCCGCTGTTCCTGTGGAGCAGTATTTTCAGGGGTGAGCTGCTGAAAATTTCTTTTTTCCGTATACCTGCTTTAACTTCCGGGCTGGAAGAGTAAACTAAGCGTACAAAATTTTGTCGCCTATTAGGTGAAAAACAATCCGAATAGCAAGAGAGCCTTTATGAATAGAAAACGTTTTGTGAAAAGTAATCTTTGCCCCGAGTTGACCGATATCCCTCCCCTGGGTCTCGATAGCACGACATTGGCGCGCGCCTTTCGTCATTACTACACCAACCATCTCGGTCGAGATAAAAGCTGCAACCTGCTGCACTACGCCTATGAAGCCCTGGCGCTGGTGGTGCGTGACCGCTTGATGGAACGCTGGAAGAAAACCCGCTACGCTTATGATGACAGTGATTGTAAGCGGGCCTATTACCTGTCTCTCGAGTTCCTGATGGGACGCTCCCTCGGTAATTCGATTCTTAACCTCGGGCTGGATGATGAGGTTGCTGAGGCGATGAACCGCATCTGTCTGGATTATGAAGAACTGGCAGATACCGAACAGGATGCCGGCCTCGGTAACGGTGGCCTCGGCCGCCTGGCGGCATGCTTTCTGGATAGTTGCGCGACCTTGCAGCTGCCGGTTATGGGTTACGGGATCCGTTACGAGTACGGCATGTTCCGCCAGCGGATTCAGGATGGGTTCCAGATTGAAGAGCCGGATCACTGGCTCGGCGCCGAGAATCGCTGGGAGATCGAAAGACCCGAGTATACCCAGCGGATAAAGTTTGGTGGGCGCAGCGAATTCTACGCTGATCACGATGGCACCATGCGCTGTCGCTGGGTTGATAGTCGTGATGTGCTGGCTTTCCCCTATGACGTACCGATCCCCGGCTACCGGAACGGTACGGTGAATACGCTGCGATTGTGGAAAGCGCGCGCAACAGCCGATTTCGATCTTGGTGAATTCAATGCCGGTGACTACCCAGGTTCGGTTGCGGCAAAGAACGAAGCGGAAAAGATCACCATGGTGCTCTACCCGAACGATGCCAGCGAAAACGGCAAAGATCTGCGTTTACGACAGCAGTATTTCCTCGCTTCGGCCAGTTTGCAGGATATCCTTGAGCGCTGGCAGACGATCAACGAAGGTGATTTGAGCGATTTTGCCGAAAAGAACTGTTTTCAGCTCAACGATACCCACCCAAGCTGTGCTGTCGCCGAACTGATGCGACTCCTGCTGGATGAACACAAGTTTGGCTGGGACGAAGCCTGGCAGGTGGTCAGCAATACCATGGCTTACACCAATCACACCCTGTTGCCGGAGGCATTGGAAAAGTGGCCTGTTCGGTTGTTCGAACAGCTGTTGCCGCGCCTGCTTGATATCATCTACGAGATCAACGCCCGCTTCCTGAAAGAGGTCGCAGCGCGCTGGCCAGGGGATATGGAGCGGCAGCGGCGAATGTCGATTATCGAAGAAGGTCCCGAGCCGATGGTGCGCATGGCCTACCTGGCGATCGTCGGGAGTTTCTCGGTGAACGGTGTTGCCGAGTTGCACTCGAAACTGCTGCAGGAGGGCCTGTTCCGCGACTTTTACGAGATGTGGCCGGAAAAATTCAATAACAAGACCAACGGTGTCACCCAGAGACGCTGGTTGTCCTGGTGCAACAAGGGGCTGGGAAGCTTGATCAGCGACAGCATCGGCGAAGAGTGGGTGACCGATCTGGGTCAGCTCAGACAGCTGAAAAATCTGGTCGATGACCAAGCCTTCCAGAAGCGTTGGCAGGAGGTGAAATTCGACAACAAGCAGCGGCTGGCGACCTTGGTCGAAGCTGAGTGCGGCGTGCTTTTTAACCCGGACGCCATGTTCGATGTGCAGGTCAAACGGATTCATGAGTATAAGCGTCAGTTGCTCAATATCCTGCATGTGATTCACCTCTACGATCGCATCAAGCGAGGAGAGGCTGAAAACTGGACAGCGCGCTGTGTTTTGATCGGCGGTAAGGCTGCGCCCGGCTATGCCATGGCCAAGCTGATCGTCAAGTTGATCAACAACGTCGCCCGGGTGGTCAACAACGACCCGGAAGTCGGTGATAAACTCAAGGTCGCATTCCTGCCGAACTACCGGGTGTCAGCGATGGAGGTGATCGCCCCCGGCACTGATCTGTCAGAACAGATTTCCACTGCTGGCAAAGAAGCGTCCGGCACCGGCAACATGAAGTTTATGATGAACGGCGCCCTGACCATCGGCACCCTCGACGGTGCGAACATCGAAATTCGCGAAGAGGTGGGCGAGGAAAACTTCTTCCTCTTTGGATTGACCGCAGCGGAGGTTGCAGAAACTCGCCGTCATTACGATCCGCATGCAATAATTGAGGCGGACGAAAACCTGTCGCGGGTTATGCATCTGCTGCAGAGCGGTCACTTCTGCCAGTTCGAAGCCGGGATTTTCGATCCCATAATCGGCGCCATCCAGAACCCCTTCGATCCATGGCTGGTGGCAGCCGATTTTGCCGATTATGTGAAAATGCATGAAATCGCAGCTGTTGCTTACCGCGACAAAAAGAATTGGACGCGGATGAGTATTCTCAACACCGCCGGCAGCGGCAAATTTTCCACTGATCGCACGATGCTCGAGTACAATCGGGATATCTGGGGTCTGCAGAAAGTTCCCGCCCATCCGGTTGGCGAGGCAAAAACCGATCCTGCCCGCGCGTTAAACGGCACCAGAGATCACGAATAATCCTGTTATTCACCAGGTAAAAAAGCTGTCCTGCATTTTTGGGGGCAGCTTTTTTGTTGTGTTGAGATTTCAGCCGAATTCTTCGGCCGACATTTGCCAATTGTGGATAAAGTTTTGGCATTTCTGGGAAAAGCTGTTACATTTAAAAAATAAGATTATCTTTTGTTAATCTTTGTTTGGCCTTTTCCGGAGGGTCTAGATTTGTTGGGCGGAAAAAGAATTTGGCAAATTTCTCTGTTTGTCGCATTGCAATTGTTGGTGCTACTCTGCGCCAGTTCTCTGTTTGCTGCGGGAGCAGTGCGCTTTGCGCCCCAGCCGATGGAATCGAAAGACGCCATCCGGCAGCAGTTTCAACCTTTCTCTCGCTTTCTGGCTGCTAACCTCAGGACCGAGGTTAAGTTACTCCACCACCGCAACTATCGAACGTTAATCGAAGGACTGTGGAATGACAGTGTCGACCTAGCTTATCTGGGCCCTCTGCCATATGTCCTGGCGCAACAGCAAGATCCCGATATCGTTCCGCTTGCCCGCTTTGTCAATGCCGAGGGGGATTCGACCTATACCTGTGCATTGGCAAGTTTTGGACCCAAACTCGATGTGACGCAAATCAGCTCTGAGACGCCGATTGTTTTGACACAGCCTTATTCTACCTGTGGTTATCTGTTAACCGCTCATCAGTTAAGGTCGTTCGGGAAAAACCTGGAGGAGTTACCTTATTATTACGCGGGTAATCACTCCGAAGCTGCACTCGATGTGATCCGTGGCAAGGCATCGCTTGCCGGAGTCAAGACGCCGGTGGCAAAACAGTACAGGCATCTGGGGCTTCATTTCCGTGAAGATTCGATTCTGCTACCGGGGCATCTTCTGGTTGCCAATAAGAGGACTTTGTCTGCAGAGCAAATAAAGGTTTTGCGCACAGCCTTGTTGGCTCTCAGGCCAAGAACCGATCTGAAAGACCGCGAGCTGACGGCCGAGTGGGGTGTCGAGTTTCGCTACGGTGCCATCCCGGTCCACCCGGATGATTACGCTGAGATCAACAAGCTGCTGTTGCAGATCAAGGTTCCCGGAGTGAACGAATGAAGCTTTACCTGCGGGCAATCTTTCTGTTTCTCTTGATTCTCCTCCTGCTCAGCGGTTTGGTCTGGCTGCGTTTCCAGAACCTGCACAGCAAGCACCTTGACCTGCGTCTGGCGAGATTCAAAAGCACATGTGAAAGTATTGTCAGCACCTATCAACTGGTTTCTCAGACGATTGCCGAAGAGTTATTGCTGCAGGAAGATGTGATCGAGCTGGTGCATGCCATCGTCACCCACGAGGGAGATGAGAGAAATCATTACCGTGGGCTGCTCTTTCGCAAACTATCCCCCATGTACAATCGCATCCGCCAGTACTCGGTTCGGCAGTTGCACTTCCATTTTCCGGATGGTCGTTCCATGCTCAGGTTTCACGCACCACACAAGGCGGATGATGACCTGACTCCTTTTCGCCCCTCGGTGCGGATCGCCAATACTGAACGACGGGAAGTGCACGGTTATGAAAGTGGCCGAATTGTGCATGGCTTCCGCCATGTCTATCCGCTTCAGTATCGGGGTGAGGTGATCGGGTCGGTGGAGATCAGTAACTCGTTTCAGGAAATTTATACAGAGCTGATCAAGCATGTCGATGGTGGCAACAACCAGTATCACTTTATTTTGCTCAAAGATGACCTCTGGTATAAGTTGTCGAGCGGCCAGCGGGAAAATTATCACCCCTCGCAGTTAAGTGACGCCTACCTGTGCGAAAACAGCCTGGCAAAGGTATACGATATGCTTGGCGGCTCGGTGATGATGACAACCGAGATGCGCGAACTGCTGGACCATTTACGGGCAGATCCGGCCGTTGCTGAAGGGCTCAGGGCAGAGCAGGATTTTATTGTTGCCAGCTGTTTCAAGGGGAAAACGTATTCCGTACTGTTCCATTCGGTCAAAAATGTAGACGACAAGCACGCGGCCTACATTATCAATATGCATCCGGAAGACTATTTGGTTGCTCTGCAGGGTAATGTTCGGATGCAGTTGATCATCGCTGTTGTTTTTGCAGCATTGCTCACTTTTTTGCAATTTCGCTTGAGCATGTCACGGGCCGCCCAGTTAAGTACGCAGAAGTTTTTGCAGACCTTGACCGATCATATGGGGCAGGGGCTTTATGCGACTGATCTGACCGGCAAGATTACCTTCCTCAATCACGAGGCGGAAAAGCTGCTTGGCCTGAAAGAAAAAGAATGCCTCGGCCGGGACGCACACGCACTCTTCCATGTTCCGAACGATACCCACGAGGAAGACGTTTGCCCCGTTCTCGAGGCGATTCTCAACAATAGGGCCTACGAGCAGCAGGAGAATTTTTTCCGCCGCAGTGATGGCGTCAGGTTGCCAGTCGAATTGACCTCTACGCCGATCGAAAAGCAGGGGAAGATTGCCGGCACCATTACCCTGTTCCAGGATATCAGCGCGCGCCAGCAGCAGGAGCGAGAACTGGCGGAAACGCAGAAGCGGCTGAAAAAAGCGAACCGCCATCTTGCCCGCATCGCTCACATCGATGGTCTGACGCAGATTGCCAATCGGCGGCTGTTTGACCAGGTGTTGCAGAACTACTGGAAATCGGCCTGCCGCCACCAGAAACCTTTATCGCTGTTGCTGATGGATATCGATCACTTCAAGGCCTATAACGATACTTATGGACACCAAAAGGGGGACGAATGCTTGCGTGCCGTGGCGGAGGTTATCCAGAACTCCTGCATGCGGCCGGAGGACTTTGTCGCCCGTTACGGTGGGGAAGAGTTTGTTGCTCTCCTCTCCGACACTGGCCAGGCCGATGCCAGTCATATCGCCGAGCGGATTCGCAACAATTTGCTGCAACAGCAGCTTGAGCACAAGGGCTCTGCCGTTGAGTCGGTGGTGACTCTGAGTATCGGTGTCTGCAGTCTGCAGCCGAAATTGACTGACGATCCGCAGATTATTGTCGACTGTTCTGATCGCTGTCTGTACTTGGCGAAAGAGAAGGGGCGTAATCAGACTCGCAGTACCGAATGCTGAGTGAAAGTGATATCGTCGCCTGCCTGTTCCCACCTGTTTAATTGCGCTGGACCACGTTCAACTTGAGAATTTTCTGGTTATAGGCCAGCAGCAGGTCGTTTTTTTTCAGGATGCCGAGCAAGCTGCCATCATCGGCAACCACCGGTAGGGTCGATATCTGTTTGCCCTCGAAGATTTCGAAAGCAGTCTCGAAATTATCCTCCTGCCTGACGATCACGACCCGGCTGGTCATGATCTCCGAGGCGATCACCAGTTCGCTCAATTCACCGATCTCACCGAGAAAACTTTTCAGGTCGCTCATCGACAGCATACCGACGAGTTTTTCCCTGTTGTCGAGCACCGGGAAGTGAGGGTAGGGACTGTTTTCAGCAATTTCCAGTACCGCGCCCAGGCGCATGTCCTGGCGGACGGTTTCGAACTCGCAGGTCATGAAGTCGCCGACCTGCATCGAACGCAGCAGGTTGACGTCGTGCCCGCGCACCATGCGGATGCCCTTGCGCAGCAGCTTGGTTTCGTAGATCGAGTAGCCATAAAATTTCTGCACCGTGACCAGGCTGGTGATGCAGCAGGTCATCAGCGGCAGAATGATGTCGAAATTGTAGGTCAGTTCAAAGATGGTAAAAATCGCCGTGATCGGTGCCAGCGTTGTTCCGGCGACCACTGCACCCATGCCGATCAGACTGTAATCGGCGCTGGTGGCGACACTGCCGGGAAAAATAATCTCCAGAATGCTGCCGAACAGGCCACCGAGTAGCGAACCGAGCACCAGCGAGGGGGCGAAGATGCCGCCGGAAAAACCGGCTCCGACCGAACAGGCCGTGGCAACCAGTTTCAGCAGCAGGACAATCGCCATCAGGCCGATTGTCATTTTTGCTGTGAGGGCAAGGTTGATCGATTCGTATCCGACGCCGAGCACGTGGGGCCAACCGATGGCCATGGCGCCAATCAGCACGCCGGAGATGGCTGGCCGCCAGATAAAGGGAATCTTAGCTTTGCCGAACAGGTCTTCGACCGTTGACACCGAGCGGACAAAGAGGATCGACAGCAGCCCTGCAAGGAAGCCGAGAAGCCCGTAAAGCGGCAGCTCGGCGTAACTGATCAGCTCGTAAGCAGGGACCTCAAATGTTGGCAGACTGCCGAGAAAATGGTGCGAGACTACGGTTGCCGTGACGGCCGAAATGGCGATATGGCTCAGGTAGCTGACCTGAAAATCGACCAGGATGATTTCTGCGGCAAACAGCATCCCTGCCATCGGTGCATTGAAGGTGGCCGCGATGCCGGCAGCTGCACCGCAAGCGAGAAAAACCCGCTTCCACTCGGCTGGCAATTTGATCAATTGAGCAATGGAAGAGCCGACCGAAGAGCCGATATGAACGACCGGACCTTCGCGCCCGACCGAAGCACCGCAGCTGATCGAGAGGGTGGTGAACAGGGTCTTGAACAGGGCAGTGCGGTGACGGATGGTGCCTTCACGGTTAACCACAGCTTCGATCACTTCCGGCACGCCGGCGCCACGGGTTTCAGGTGATAGCCGGTTGATCAGCGGACCGACGAGAAGGCCGCCGCAGACCGGAATCAGCAGAATCAGGTACCAGGGGTAAGCTTGTCCAACGTCGAGCAGGTGGCGTGGATCGGGCCAGAACAGGTCGGTGGCGTAGAGCAGCAGGTAACGGAAGGCGACAGCCAGCGCACCGGTGGTCATGCCGATCAGCACGGCGACCACCAGCAGAGCGATCAGGTTTTCCCGGTTTTGGCTGAATTTCCAGTTCAGTTTCACGCTGGCTCCGGCTGCTGTTGATACCATCAGATCCTAGCATGGAAATTCGATTTTTGTCAGAAATACAAAGAGTTTGCGATTGTTGCAGATAAAAGTTCCTTTTATGTATAATTATGCTATTCTAATAAGCTGTTGATTTCGATGGCCGTCTCAGTTAATTTTCACAGTATTTACTGACGTGTAACAAGGGCAGAAGACATTGGCGCTGGTTTATATCGACGATCTGACACCGGGAATGATCCTCGGCGAAGATCTTTTTACCTCCAAAAACCGATTGGTCCTGGCTGAAGGGGTCGCTCTGCAAGATGAGCATCTGCGGATGTTCAAAACCTGGGGTGTGATCGAAGTCGAAATCGACGATGACAGCCTGGGGGAAGAGTATCGCCGCAAGCAGGAAGCGATCGCCCAGTTCATGGAACAGGCGGAAACCTATCTCTTTCGCCGTTTCATCCTCAACGATGTAGAAAAAGAACCCGTGGCGACCATCTACCGCCATGTCGCGCATCGGTTTGCCCAGAGTTTGGCTCACGGCTGGGAACCCGACAGCGTGACCAGCGAGATCGATGTCGACTTCGAGGAGAAATTGCAGCCGCTCAGCGTGCCAAAACTGCTGGCCGGGGATGTCGAGCTGAATTCTCTGCCCGGTGTCTATAACCATATTGTTGAAGTGCTCAACCATCCCGATTCCTCGTCCCACATGCTGGCGAAGGTCATCAGCAAGGATGCCAGCCTGTCTGTGCGTTTGCTGACGCTGGTTAACAGCCCGGTCTTCGGCTTCTCCGGCAAAATCGACTCGGTCACCCGCGCTGTTTCCCTGCTCGGAACCAACGAGCTGACCTCGCTGGCACTGGGGGTTTCGGTAGTCAATAAGTTCAAAGATATTCCGAGCGATATGCTCGACATGGATGCCTTCTGGCGGCATTCGATCCGCTGCGGGCTGTTTGCGCGGATTTTGGCGAAGCATCTCGGCCTGCAGGGGGAAGAAGCCTTTTTCACCGGCGGCTTGCTGCACGATATCGGTCGTCTGACGTTGCTCGGCCGGGCGTCACATCACTATAAACGTGCCGTCGCCAAGGCGCGCAAAGAGCACCTGCCGATGTACCGCGCTGAACTGGAAGTGATGCAGACCGATCACGGCGCTGTCGGCAAATTGCTGGCAATGCGTTGGCGCTTGCCGTTGCCGTTGACCCGGATGATCGGTGGCCATCACGCCCCGCGCAACAATGACTATGCCATTGAGGCGTCTCTGATGCATGTCGCCGATGTCCTCGCTCACTCCTGTGGGCATGAGGTCAACCTGGTCAACGAGATCCCGCCGTTGCAGATGGAAGCCTGGGAAGCGACCGGGCTGAAAGAAGACATGATCGCGCCGACCATTCGTCAGGTTGATGCCGAATTCAAGGAAGTGGTACAGATTTTTTTCCGGGAATGATCCCTTTATTCCGTTTCGATTTTCCCCAACCGATAGCCTACCCCATGTACCGTCTGGATGATTTTCGGACAGGCCGGATCGCTTTCGATCTTTTTGCGTAGCTGCGCGATATGTTGATCGAGGGTGCGGGTGGTGCCGAAGTAGTCAACGCCCCAGGCGGCGTTGAGCAGGTCGTTGCGGCTGAGTACCTGGTTGGGGTGTTGCAGAAAGGCATCGAGCAGGTTCATCTCGCGCGGGGTCAGTGCGACCGTCCCACGTCCTTTGTGCAGGCAATAGTTTTTTCGATCGATCCGAATGCCTGCCAGTTCAATTTCGTCCGACAGCTCAGCCGATTCTTCTCTTTGTGCTGGCCTGACACGGCGTAACATGGCGGCAATCCGGGCGCGCAGTTCATGCAAGCCGAAAGGCTTGGTGATGTAATCGTCAGCGCCCAGCTCCAGGCCGACGACTTTATCGATCTCTTCCCCTTTGGCGGTAATCAGGATGATGGGCGTCTGGCTGTCCCTTTTACGGATTTCGCGGCAAAGATCGTAGCCGCTTTTCCCCGGCATCATCACGTCGAGCAAAAGCAAAGTTGGCTTCTCCCGTTGGTAGCAGGCGAGAGCCTCAGTACCATCGACGCAGGGCAGCACGCGGTAGCCTTCCAGTTCGAGCAAGTCGATCAGGCCCAAACGCAGGTCGGTGTCATCTTCAGCCAGCAGAATGCTGATTTCAGCCATTATTTGGCTCCCTCACGGGGCAGCAGCAGTTCGAAGCAGCTGCCGTCTTGCATCGGCAGGTAATTCAATTCCCCCCCCAGCCCCTGTGCCAGTTGCCGGGCGATGCTGAGACCTAACCCAGAGCCCTGCTGACGCGTGGTGAGAGAATTGTCAACGCGGTGAAATTTATCGAAGATGCGCTGCTTGTGGGCAGAAGGGATGCCCGGTCCCCAGTCACGCAGGCGCAGGGTCAGTTGCTGGTCGCTGCAGCTGAGCTGTAGTTGAATTTTTTCCCCCACAGCCGCGTATTTGACGGCGTTGTCAAGCAGGTTGAGGATGATCTGCTCCAGCGCATCGCGATCACTTTTCACGGCGCAAGCCGTTTCCGGCAGTTGCAGATCGAGTCGTATGTCTGCATCGCGCAAACGTGGTTGCTGGCTCTCCAATAGGTCCTGCAGGAGTTGCTTCAGTTCGAGAGGCTCCTGCTGGTAGTTTCTGCGCCCCTGCTCCAGCCGACTGAAATCGAGCACGTTGTTGACCAGCCGGGTCAGCCGTTGACTCTCCTTGATGATTGTTTGCAGGTAGCGCCGCTGTTTTTCCGCTTCGTGAATTTTGCCTTCGCCGAGCAGTTCGGCGTACATGCGGATGGTGGTCAGCGGGGTTTTCAGTTCGTGTGAAACGTTGGAGACGAAAGATGTCTTGCGGGATGCGTCCCGCTGGTTGCGCCAGGCCTGCCAGAGCAGCAATGAACCACCCAGCAGGATAGCGATAATGAAGGTACCGATCAGCAGTGAGCCGATCAGCATGATGCTCGCACCGGTGCCGCCTGCGGCTTTTCCACTGTAGGCTGCTACTTGCCAGTGTGGCAGGTTCTGCATGCTGACCGCTGCGATTGGCCTGTCGTTTGCGCTGACTTCTCTTTTTCCAACCTGATGGAAGATTTTGCCGTTGCCGTTGAGCAGGGCGTAGCTTTCGCTGCTGCTTTGCGCTGGCAGATTCCCGAGCAGGCGACTGAGAAGTGCCATCATTTCCACTTCAACGCCGTAACGTTGCTGTTCATTGACTGGTGTGAACCAGCCGAGCAGGTGCAGTTGATCATCTGCGTACCAGCTGCGCCAGTGGGTCTCACCCTGCTTTTGAGCTGGCTCTTCAGCAATTTCAGTTTCAGCCATCATTGGCGCCGAGGAGGCTATGTCGCTGCTGTAGGATTCGGCAACTTTCGCCGGAGCAGGAGCCCTCTGGGCTAGCAAACGCAGCTCGCGTCTTTCGGCGAGAACGTTATTCTCCGCAGGCAGTTTCTGCTGATCAGGCTCTGGGGCTTGCCAGCTCGACTGGTCAGCGAACAGCGGCAGGAATCGCCGGATAAATGCTGCTTCCTCATCGCTGGCCGGTCGTTCCGGGTCCGGCAGCAGCAGGCCGCGCCCCTGCTGCCAGATAAAGACATTACGTACCAGCGGGTTTTCCCGCTTCCAACGATGCAGTTGACTGGCCAGTTGCTGCTGCGGCATCTGCTGCAGGGTCGCCTGCAGGCCGTCTTTCACTTCGGCGATCGCCAGATCGATATTCCCTGCAATCGCCGTGACACGATCTGTTGCTGCTGCCTGCTGGCTGCTCTGCAAGCGAGCTTCTTCACTTTGCAGCAGACGCAGGGCACCGACCCCGAGCAGCAGGGTCGGCACCAGAAGCAGCAGCCAGGCGAGTATGATCAGCTTCGATTTCCGCATGAATCCCTTTATCAATAGTCTTTCTGCTGTTTGCGCACTTTGTAGCTTTCGGAGCGGATTTCTTTTTTGACCGCACTCGGCAATGCAGGGGCAGCAAAGGTCTCGGCCGCTTCTTCGAAAACCTGTGCTTCCTGCGACAGGTCGCTGAAACCGAGGCTGTCACTCTGGCTCCTCAGTTGGGCACTCTTGGCGCGAATTTCGGCGACTGCTTCATCTTTACGTCCGGCGTTGTAAAGGTCAAGTGCGCGTTCCTGACTGGTGGCGATTTCATTTTCTACAATTGCCTTGATAACTGGCTTATTGGCCGAGCGCAGAACATCTTGCTGATTCGGTGAGAACCGGACCTGTGCCAGCGCGATAGTGTTTTCCTGATGATTGGTCAGGGCATTTTCGTAATAGCAGCGTGCGTTGGCGATATCGAGCTGTTGTTCCGGCTTGCCCGGTTCGACCTGGACTTCGATCAGGGCGTATTTTTCCTGCCCGCCGTAGAGCTGATTCAGGTGCAGCTCCACCCGGTTACCGACGATGCGGCCTTCACGACCGATGATGCGCACTGGTTGCACGCCCTGCGGTGTCTCCAGTTCGAGGCTGATGCGGCGGGCAGCGACGCTCAACACATCTCCCAGTTCGGCGGCAAAGATACGTGGCAGGTCGATGCTCGATTCGACGAAATAATGATTACCATCGCTGCGATCGGCGAGCTGACTCATCAAGTCTTCGTTGAAACCGTTGCCAATGCCGATGGTGGTCACCGAAATTCCCTCTTTCAACAGTGCCGCGCCAAGTCGAGCCAGGTCGGCAGGCGAGCTGGGCCCGACGTTGGCCAGTCCATCGGAGAGCAACACGACACGGTGGACGAAGTTGCGCTCCAGGTTTTTTCGTACTTCTGCGGCTCCCTGACTGACAGCGCCGAACAGGGCGGTGTTGCCGCCAACGGCGATCTGGCGAATGCGGGTCTCCAGCCATTCGCTGTTGGCCGCACTTTGAGGCGGGATCAGGGTCTGAACGTTGTGATCGTAGACAACCAGTGAGAACAGGTCCTGTGGACCGAGCAAGCGAAGCGCGGTGATAGCGGCGTCGCGTGCCTTGGTGATTTTGTCGCCCGCCATCGAGCCTGAACGGTCGAGGACCAGCGTCAGGTTGACCGGTGGCCGCTCGACCTCACGCGGAATCTCCGGTACGTTCAGTGCCACCTTGATGACGGCGGTTTCTCGCTGCCCGGCCGGCAGGACATCGCGGTCGAGGCTGAGGTCGAGGTTGAGCAGCGGTGCCGCAGTCACAAATCCGCTGCAGAGCAGCAAGGTTGTCAGGGCGATTAACAGTCTGGTCAGATACCTTTTCATCGTTCACTCCTTTGTGGGCTGGGATTTGCCCCCATTAGAGCAGTCGCTGCGAACAGAGTGGTCAGCATGCAGTCAAAGATTTGTAAAGAAAATGTCATGATGCTCTGCTGCCGTCAAATTTTATCATTTCAATCATTTATTGCCCCTCGGCATTTGACAGCGACAGTATCATGGGCAAAAATTATAGACCATGTTCATGAGGAAGAGGCCTTTATGCTGCAGCCACAAGAGCTTGTCAATAAAACCATCCTGCTGGTCGACGATAGTCCGATCAACCTGGAGTTGCTGAAAGAAACCCTGGGCGGCCTTGGCTATCGTCTGCTTGATGCGATCAATGGCGAAACTGCGCTCGACGTTGTGCGCAATGAACTGCCGGACCTGATTCTGCTCGATATCATGATGCCGGGAATGGATGGTTTTGAGGTCTGTCGTCATCTGCGAGAGGATCCCCGCACAGAAGATGTCCCGATTATTTTTCTCTCCGCTCTCGATGAACTGAAAGATCGGGTGCGCGGCCTGGAAGAGGGTGCTGTCGATTACATCTCAAAGCCGTTCCGGTTGGAGGAGGTGGTGGCTCGGGTTAACACCCATTTGACCATTAACGACCTGCAAAAAAAACTGCAGAAACAACGTGATGAGCTCGAGCACGAATTGCAGCAAGTGGCTGATGCTCAGCGTTCACTGTTGCCGAAACAGTTGCCACAGATTGATGGTTTAAGTTTGGCCATCAGCTACGAAACCAGTCGCTACGCAGGAGGCGACCTGTACGATGTTCTGCCGCTGGCGGATAATTGCTGGGGGCTGCTGGTGGCCGATGTCGAAGGGCACAGTACCCAGGCGGCGGTGCTGATGGCGATGAGCTGCGCCTTGCTGCGATCTTTTCCCGGTGACGGCCGCGACCCGGTTGCCGTGCTCGATTACCTGAATACGCAACTCTGCAAGGTTTCCGATTCGCGCATGGTGACAGCGCTTTACGCGGTTTACGACGCCAATCGCAAGGACCTGCGCATCGCTCGTGCCGGGCACTTGCAGCCGCTGCTCTACCGCCCTTCGATCGGTGTCCGCGAGATTTTCTGCGAGGGGATTTACCCGATGGGGCTGAAGTCCTACGACGGCGAGCATGTCCCGGTTGAGGAGGTCAAACTGCAGTCGGGTGACCAGATGCTGTTTTATACCGATGGCCTGATCGAGCGTTTCGATTGTGATGGCCTGATGTACGGGGTCGAGCGCCTGAGCGAGCAACTGGGTAAGGCGGTTTCTGCCTCTCCTCAAGAAAAGCTGCAGCAGATTTATGCCGATGTCGCAGACTTTGTCGCCGGTCGCCCGGCGGATGACGACCAGACCCTGCTGCTGGTCGTTGTCGACTGATTCTTGCCTTAAGCTGTCTCCTGCTTTGAGCCGATCGGCTCCGGTCCGCGTAAAATGACTTTTCCGCTCTTTTGCGCGATGCCGCGTAACATGCCGTTGAAGACCAGGTTGTGGAAAGGCGTCACCGCGTACCAGTAGAGCAGGCCTGAGAGGCCGAGGGGCAGAAAACGCGCGATTTGACGCAGCTCGGTTGTTTCATCATCCAGTTGTTCAAGGGATAGGCTGAGGATTGCTTTGCCCGGCAATTTCATTTCAGCAGCCAGCAGCAGCCGCTTGGGGCGGTCCGCTTCTACCACCCGCCAGAAATCGAGAGAGTCGCCGGGGAATATCTCTTCCGCATCACGTCGACCCCGGCTGAGACCGACACCGCCAATCAGGCGATCGATGATTCCACGCAACCGCCATAAGCCATTGGCGTAATACCAACCGGATTTGCCACCGATTGAGGCCAGTGCAGGCCAGATTTCATCAGCCTGCCCTTGAATGATTACTTTGCGTGAATCGTCGAAAACGCTGCCGCCCGCCCAGGTCGGGTCGTCCGCCTGACTCCACTCGGCCGGGGGGATCAGGCCGGAATCACTCCAGGATGTTTCAATCCGCTGCTGACGCACCCGATCGAGAGCACGGCGGATCGCTTCACGGCAGTCGAAAAGATCTTGTGGCAGGATCTCGGTGATGCGGTCGTCACGGCAGACAACCGGGTTGCTCAAGCCTTCGGCCAGCGGACGTGCCAGCGCTGCGGGAACCGGAGTGACCAGGTGAATCCAATAGGAACTGAGGCGCGGGGTCAATACCGGAACCGGCAGGATCAAGCGTTTCGGCAGGTCGGCCTCTTCGGCAAAAATTTCCATCAGGCGGCGGTAATTGGTGACCTCAGGTTGGCCGATATCGAAAGTTTGACCGATTGTCGCAGGGTGGTCAAGACAGCCGATCAGGTAGTGCAGGACATTGCGCACACCGATCGGCTGGCAGGGAGTGTCGATCCAGCGCGGTGTGATCATGATCGGCAGCCGCTCAACCAGGTAGCGGAGGATTTCGAACGAGGCGCTGCCGGAACCGATGATCATGGCAGCGCGCAGCACGGTGACGGGAACTTCACCCTGTTGTAACAGTCCGGCAACTTCACTGCGGGACTGCAGGTGATGGCTGAGCTCGCCCTCTTCTTCACCCAGGCCACTGAGGTAGATGATCTGGCTGAGCTTTGCTTCGGCAGCGGCCTGGACCATGTTGAGTGCTGCCTGTCGATCACTGACGGCGAAATCACTTGTCTGCGGGTTCATCGAGTGCACCAGGTAATAGGCCGCGTGGCAGCCATGAAGTGCACGCGTCAACTCTTCGCCATCGAGGACGTCCCCGCGGGCGATCTCCAGGTTCGGATGCCTGCCCCAGGATCTGGCCGCCAGCTTTTGTGGGCTGCGCGCCAGCGCCCTGACTTTGTACCCGGCATCGAGGAGACGGGGCACCAGCCGACCACCGATGTATCCGCTCGCTCCAGCAACAAAAATCCTTTTGCCCTGTTCTTCCATTTGTTTTCCTCCGTTTGCTCCACCCATCGATAGAACTGGTACAGATTGTAGTGTAGCAGCACTTTTTTCTTTAGTTGAAGTGGATTATTTGCACGAAGAGAGGTTGAGTTATTTGAATAAGAGTGGTTTAATGTTTTTGCTCCTTTGTACGAGCAGATAAGTCGATAACTTTGTGCTTTTGTTTTGTTTGATTTCACGCGCGGGCAGGAATGACAACTGAACTGAAAAACGATCCTTGTTTCCAACGGGCTTGCAAACATGTTGTTGGCCTGCTGAGCCAGTTGAGACAGGCGGATGCAACGGTTGGCCAGGCGGAACTGAAACAGGCTTTTGAACAGCTGACTGATTTGATCGATCAGTGTGATGACCTGATCTGGTTTGTCAATCGGCAGATGCAGTTGTTGCTGGCCAATGGCAAGAGTCGCGACAGCTTTTTCGAATTGCTTGATGGCGATCCGCGGCCGGGGTTGCTAAGTTCTGATCTGCTTTCGCCGAATGCGGCCGAATATTTCGATCAGCTTTATCGACGCGTTCTTTCCGGCACGACGATGAGGTTCAATCACACCGGAACCAACGGTCGTGTCTACGCCATGGTGCTGCAGCCGATCCAGTTGGAGGGCGAGGCTCTCGGTGTCTCTGTGCTTGGGCATGATATTACCGAAGTTCACCGCTTGGAAGAACATCTGCGCCGTTTTGAGCTGCTGATCTCCTCTACGCCCGACCTTATCGCCCTGATCGATCGCGAGTACCGGCATCTGGTGGTCAATGATTCTTACATCGGTGCCTTCAATAAAACCCGTGACGAGGTGCTCAAGCTTGATTTTAGAGACTTGATCGGCCGGGAAACGTTCCATACCGATGTTGAACTACACCTGGAAATCGCATTTAGTGGCGAGACCGTACTGAGCGAATTCTGGCTCGATCTGCCTGAGCTGGGACGGCGCCTGATGTCGGTGACCTTTCAGCCGCTGCGTGGGCAGGACCTGACGTCAGAGTCGGTCGTTATCAATTACCGCGACATTACTGCTGAAAAGCAGGCAGAAGATGATCGACAGCGGGTTTTTGATGTCTCCCTCGACATGCTCTGCGTTACTGACTTTTCCGGCCATTTCAAAGAACTGAACCGGGCCTGGAGCCGTATTCTCGGCTGGAGTGCCGATGAATTGAAACAGAAGCCCTGGCTCGATCTGGTTCTCGAAGAGGACCGTGACGTCACTCGTGATGCTTCCTTGCGTCTTAACCAGGGGGATACGCTGGTCGGCTTTGAAAATCGCTGTCGCTGCAAGGATGGCTCGTTCAAGTGGTTGTCCTGGAGCGCTTACCCTGATATGGAGCGCAAACTGGTCTTTTCCGTTATCCGGGATATCAGCACAAGCAAGCAGATGGAAGAGGAGTTGCGTCATCTGGCGACCACCGATCCATTGACCGGTGCGAACAACCGGCGCTACTTTATTGATCATGTCAACACCGAGGTCAAACGTTGCCGGCGTCACGGGATGCCGCTGGCAATTCTGCAGCTGGATGTCGATCATTTCAAGTCGGTCAACGACAGCTACGGCCACGACATCGGCGACGAGGTTCTGATCAAGCTGGTCGATTGCTGCCTCGGCATGTTGCGCGAGACCGATCTGTTTTGCCGTTTCGGTGGCGAAGAGTTTGCTGCTGCGCTTGTGCAGACCGACCAGGACGGTGCGATGCTGGTTTGTGAACGAATTCGGGAAGCGATTGCGGAAATGACAATACGCACCCGTCAGGGGGAGTTGAGTGTAACCGCCAGTATCGGCCTGACCATGCTGACTGCGGATGACCTGTCGATTGACTCTGTCCTCAAGCGGGCCGACAATGCGCTCTATCGCGCTAAAAACAACGGCCGTGATCAGGTCGTTCTGGTCTGATCATCCCTTTACCCGCTGCTGCTAAACACCCGTATCAGGGGGAATATCGGTAGATGTCTATCGATTTTGTTCTGTTTCCGGCTATGATATAAGAAGAAATTATCTTTTCGAAAGGATGGATATGGAACAGTTTGATCAGATTGCAGCGATAATAGCACTCAGCATGGGAGCCGCATGGGCCAGTGGCATCAATCTTTATGCCGCCATCCTCATGCTCGGTCTGCTTGGCTCCAGTGGGAACCTGGTGCTGCCACCCGATCTGCAGATACTTACCAACCCGCTGGTTATCTTCGCGGCAGGTGCGATGTACCTGGTCGAATTTACCGCAGATAAAGTGCCGGGGGTGGATAACTCCTGGGATACCCTGCACACATTCATCCGTATTCCCGCCGGGGCGATGCTGGCGGCTGGGGCGGTCGGGGAAATGGATCCAGCCGTATCTCTGGCCGCGGCGATTGTCGGTGGTGGTCTTGCCGCCGGAACGCATGCGACAAAGGCCGGCTCGCGGGTTCTGATTAATACTTCACCGGAGCCGTTTTCCAACTGGATTGTTTCTCTGGCCGAGGATCTGACTGTGTTTGCCGGCCTTTGGGCGGCCCTGAATTATCCATCACTGTTCATTGTGTTACTGGTTGTTTTTGTGCTGGTGATGGTCTGGCTGCTGCCGAAATTGTGGCGTGGCGTCAAGCTGGTGTTTACGGCGTTGATCAGTTTTTTCAAAAAGGGCCCGAAAGACCCGACCGAACCGCCGGAAATAAAGATGCCGGATCGATTCCCGGAACTGCCAGGTGGCAGCAACTAGTCTACTCTGCGCACTAAAAAAGGCCGGAAGATTCAACGAATCTCCCGGCCTTGGTTTTTAAACTGAAATTGCAATCAGCAACACATCTGCAACGGAGCGAGATCGACTTGTTGATGCAAACGCCGATCCTGGCCATCAAACAACTGACGGCTTTCTGCCCGAAGCGGGTCAACACCGACGACCGCCCAGTCTTCGTCACGTTGGAACATCTGAACCTCTCCCATGAACAGCAAAATGTCTAGGAACTTTTGTGTCACCAGATCCTCTTTGCCGTCCCTGTAAATCACCCGAATCATGTCGCCCATCCTCCTTTGTCAATTCTGAAGGTTTGAATAGTAAAGAAAAGCACACTCCTCGCTGATTGCAAGCGGGGGAATCATAACAGAAAAAAAATAGCAAAGAAAAGAAAAAAGCACAGTGCGGCATGTGGGTTTTGGATTGTTTGTTAATTAATATGAGATTTCAGGTAAAAGGCGCCTTTTCTATCACTGGAATCGCAGCAAACGTAGAAATGGTCTGACCAAAGACGGCTCATAGAGGTGGCGAGCTGTTTGCTTTTGGCAGAAGCTGATTCGTGTTTATTGTCTCAGGGTATTGAGCTCTCAGTCCAGCTAGCACCCGTGTCTTAAAGTTGATAGTCCGGCTCGGCCATGGCGACCATTTGCTTGCGATCGGTTTCGATTTAATTGTGAAAGCTGACCACAACAAAGAGTTCGAAGAGTTAGTATTGTCAGTAGATTTTTTCAGTACCAGTTTCTTCTGGAAGTGCAAATTCAATTGGTAAAATCGAACAGTATTTTTTGTTCTGAGGATGCGATAAGTCTTTTTTCATTGCTATTTTTATTGTATTTGTAGAGAAAATCCTAATTTCACTTTCGACATGGAGCGTTCGGAAATATCGAACGAATGTGATGGAACTCTATCGTTTAAAAAGTTTTCTCGCAATCGCCAAGGCAAAGAATCTGACGCGAGCTGCCGAGCAGCAGCACATCAGCCAATCTGCGCTTTCAAGCCAGTTGAAACAGTTGGAAGAAGAACTCGAGCTGTCACTGTTCGAAAGGTCTGCACGTGGTATGCATTTATCTGCCCCAGGACGGGAGCTGCTGCCATATATTGATGCTGTCCTCGAGGCAGAGAAGCATCTGCTGCAGAAGGCCCATGCTCTTTCGCATGGTGAAGGTGAGACGCTGCATATCGGCCTGAATGCCGACCCCGGTTTTTTACGCGCCGGGTTGATTAACCGGCGGATGTTACAGCTTTACAGCGAAATGAACATTGTTTATCTGACCAGCCCCAGTAGCCGGGCGGCGCAGCTTCTGCGGCAGGGGCAGCTTGATCTGGCTTTTGTTTATGGTGTTCCTGCTGAGGCCGATGTCAGCAGCATCCTGTTGGACGATATCCGTTTTTGCGTGGTCATACCGACCGGATTGAACCCGCAGCGACAAACTCTCGATTGGTCAGATATCGCTGCGTTGCCCTGGATCTGGGTCGAGCAGGGGTCTTTGCCTTACGATACCTTGCAGCAGGAGTTCTCCCGTCTTCAACTGGCTCCACAACAGATGGTGAAAACGGTTGATGAATATATCGTTAAGGAGCTGGTGTTGGACGGGCAGGGGGTGGCAATTATGCGTGAGGACGAAGCGCGACCGATGGTCGACGCCGGTCAGGTGCAGATATGGCAGAAAGGCTGGTTGACATTACCGCTCAGTCTTGCCTGGGCGACGCGAGCGGAAGATAAGTTTCAGGTCCGTAGTGCCAGGGAGGTCATCGGCTATCTGTGGCAGAGTGCCAGGAATCCCGACCGTGAAGGGGATGGGTTTAACTATTAAACCTTCTCTGGTTCGCTGGAAACAGCTGTCGGCAGGGTGTAGAAATGGCCGACACCGCGAACTGCTTTAATGCGGTCGGAACCATCTCTGTGGGGCGACAGTTTTTTGCGCAAGTGGCTGATGTGGACATCCAGGCTGCGGTCGTATGGGTTGTGACTACGTCCCTGCACCCGGCGCACAAGTTCTTCCCGCGGGATGACTTCCCCGGCGTTGGTAAGCAGCACCTCCAGCAGGGTAAACTCAGCTGCCGTCAGGCAAATTTCTTCGTCATCACGGTACACCCGGCGTGAACCAGGGTTGAGCAGCAGGTCGCCGACACGCAAACTGCCTGGTTTGCCGTTCGGCCTGATTTCATTATTGGCGCATCGACGCATGATGGTGTTGATGCGAGCCAGCAACTCCTGCAGGTTGAATGGTTTGTTCAGGTAGTCATCCGCTCCCATTTTCAGACCGCGAACGCGGTCTTCATGTTCGCTGCAGATGGTCAGCATGAGAATCGGAATGTCTGATTTTTCCCTGATTTTGCGCAGGATCTCAAAACCGTCCATTCTCGGTAGCTGGACATCAAGAATGACGAATGCATGCTCTCCTGACAGGCTGCGTTCGAGCCCGGCGACCCCGTCAGCAACAGTCTCAACGGTAAAACCTTCCGGTGTCAGGTAGTCTGTCAGGAGCTGGCGGATCTCAGGGCCATCGTCGATGACTAAAATATGCATTTTTTCTTGTGTGTTCAAATCCAGATCTACTTCTCAATTAATCGAATTGCAGGTCAATGCCGTTATTTTTATTTCCCAGGCCGACCTGACATAATATCAGCAATGTCGAGCAAGGAACGATCGCAGGGGATTTTTCTTTCCTGCTCGTCCAACCAGTGGGCCAGCCGTTCCAGGTCGTAAGGTTTATCAAACGTTCTGCAGCCGAGTTGCTCAGCTTTTGTCCGCTCGTCCTGGGACCAATGAGCTGAAAAGATTGCCCTGCCGAAGGGGGAAATTTTACAGTCTCCCTGTTGTAGCAGTTCGATGAAATCAAGTCCCTGCATATGTGGCATGCGGTTGTCGGTGAGCAGAAAATCCGCACACTTCCCAGTTTTTGGACACAGAGCGTCGCGCGCAGGAAAAAGGGGGCAGGTTGTGACATCCGTATAACTGACGACCTGGTAGCCACGATCCTGCAGAAAATCAGTCAACAGTTCCCGGCAGAAATCCATGTCGTCGATAACGATGGCACGAAAAGCCTTTCGCATAATCCCCCCTCGTAAATCCCCCATAGCAGCATCGGTTTTTGAATTTTGCGCTATCTTGAGCAAAATAATCAAGACCATTACTGAGATAGTAATGTAACCGATTGCCTTAAATAAAAGATTTAAGAATTGTTAAGAGGGTGGCGGCTTGTGAATGAAAACAGGCAGCAGCGTTACCGAAGTGCCTGTTTTCTTTTTGATTTTAGACAACGAGAGAAGGTTGCAGGGATGGTTCTCTGCTTGTAGCAGCAGGATGTCAGGTTTGATGCAGTGCCGCGCCCAGGGCGCCGACAATATCAGGAACTTTTGGCACAAAAACCGTCCGGCCCAGTTTTTTCTCAAGTAACTCGGCAATACAGCGGTTGTTGGCGACCCCGCCAGAGAAGACCAGCTCCCCTGCAATGCCGATCCGTTCAAGCATTGCAGCCACCCTGTCGACGACGGACATATGCACCGCCCGGGCAATGTCTTCGGGGGAATGCCCATCGTTGCGCAGTGAAACCACTTCCGATTCAGCAAAAACTGCGCACATGTTACCGATGCCCAGGTTTCCGGATGATTTCGCTGCAGCTTCGCCGAATTGACTCAACTCGTAGCCGAGAGAGGTGGACATCATTTCAAGAAATTTTCCGGTCCCAGCTGCGCATTTATCATTCATCTGGAAATTACTGACTTTGCCGTTGGCGTCGAGACTGATCACTTTCGAATCTTGACCACCGACATCAAGGATAGTGCGACAGCCGGGAAAGAGGTGACGCGCACCCAGGGCATGTGCCTTGATTTCGGTGATTACACCTTGGGCGAAATGCTTTTTGGCCAGATGCCGGCCATATCCTGTGGCGATGATGTTTTTTGCCGGATAGGCTTTGAGCAGTTCCTGCGACTGCAGGTGTGGCTTGAAGCTACTCTCTACCACCTGCCACGAATCAAGCTGGCCATCCTTGAGGACAGCCAGCTTGATGGTTCTTGAACCAAGGTCGATTCCTATGGTCATTATTTTCAATCCTGAATCTGCTCGATGAAAGCTTCGATCCTGGTCTGCAGCTGACCGACATCTTCGGGCGAGTAGTCCGATTCGATCGCCAGGAAGGGGATGCCTTCTTTTTCGCAGGCCTGACGCAACTTGACCGCTTCGATGTTGTAGGTGTGACAGAACTGCAGGCAATAATCGATAATCCCCTGGGCACCTGATTCGCGGTATTCCTTGATGACCTGGTCAATGCGATCATCGTTCGGGGTGAAGCAAGAGCAGTCGATCTGCATGTAGCGCTCGGTCAGTTTCTCCAGCATCTGCTCCATGTTGGTGCCGTCGGTGGAGATGGTATCTTTGTAGTAGCGCGTGCCGATGCAGCTCTCTTCATTGACGATGACCGCGCCGGATTTTTCGATGATGTTGTGCAGTTTCCAGTTTGGCAGCGCCATCGGGGTGCCGGAGACCATCAACCGGGTCGTGCCTTTCGGCGCGACATAGTTTTCCGTTTTGATACGCGCTTCGAGTTCGTCGCACAGTTCATTCACCTTTTCGGTGAAGCGCTCCGGGATATCGTAGAAAGCAATCTGCTGGATCAGCAACATGTCGCGGCCGCTGATCGGCGAGGGGTCATGGTGACGTAGATCGTTCAGGCGTTGCATCGCTTTACGCTTGGCATTCATCGTTTCGATCGCCTGCTTCAGCTCTGTTTCCGTGACGTCTTTACCAGTTTGCTGCTCAATCGCCGTTTTGAAATCTTTGACCTCTTCCACCCAGAGTTTTTTGTCCCGTTCCCGTTTCATCTGCGGGATTTCCATGACATGGGTCGGAACATATTCGTCGAGCAGTTCCCAGGTCTTTTTCTTGGCATCACAGGTGGTTTCGCCGTAGACGAAATCGACGACCTGGAAGAAGGGGCAGATGCGGCCGACCTTGAAGCCGAAGGCCGACTTGACCATTGGGCAGATATTGCGGGGCAAAATCTTTTCGGCATCACCGATCGATCCCTGTGAACCGCCACAGAGGCCGACACAAACACCGCCGGCGGCGTGGATGATCTCTTCCGGGACATATACGCAGAAGGTGCCGACGACCGGACGGCCTTCTTCCCTGGCATCGTACATTTCCTGGATGCGGCCGGTGAAAATGTTGCTCACCATATTGTCGAAATATCCCATTCCCTGGGGGCGATTCTCCTGGCTCAAAAAGACATCGTTAAAGACTCCGGTCAGCATCGGCGGGATGTTGGAAAAACGCTCAACATCCATATCGAGCTTGGCCCAGAGTTCCGGATCGGCTTTGACTTGAAACTGTTCACTCATAGTGTTTCCTCCGTGGCGGGCAATGGAACAATGATTTGCACATAGCTATAAAGGTGGGAGTCGAATCAGTCAAATAGATAAAATTTATCAAACCGATGAGTGCTATTGGTATCTCCGATGGGGATCTGCTTTTGTCGCGGGTGTGGTAATTTTTACCTCGATAGTTGCGGCTGAGGCATTACGTTCTGGCTGCACGTTTAGATTGAACTCTGGAACTGATTTCTTCGGGGGTATGAAAATAAGTTATCATGCCCCCGAAGGGGCTTGACTAGTCATGGCTCCAACCTTCAAACGCCAGATGTGAACAGTTGCTGTCGTGCTTTTAGAGACCAAAATCCTGATTGATCAGCACTACTTTGATACGCTTGGGCGGAAAGCATTTTTCCATAATCGTCCATGCGTTGCAGATTCGGTCCGGGCTTTTGCAATCGTGACAGTACCCTGTCTTCTGGCAAGGAGTCTTAAAGCGGGGGTGTTTGATACCGTTCATAGGTGCGGCAACATTTCTGACCCGCTGCATGGCTGCTTCCAGATCAGGAACGATCTTGTTTCTGCCGATGGTGACAACGGTATGTTTCGGGCCGAAAAGAATCCCGCCAACCCGGTTGCCGATCATGTCCAGATTGACCAGCTGACCGCGTTCGGTGAGCGCGTTAGTGCCGGTCAGAAACAGGTCGACCAGTAAAGCCTGCCGACGACGTTCGATGATCTCTGGTCGCGGGACGCCTGCTTCAAAGGTCTCGATAAATTCGATTTCCGGATCATTCCTCAGTTGTTCAATGGCTCCGGTGGCCTGAAGGGTCATGGAATCTCCCCAGGATGCCGTCTTTGGAGAGAGCATCGGCACAATCTCTTCGTAGATAATTCTCCCGGCGTCCGAAGTGTCTGTGGCGAAATACACATCGAAGTTGTTTGCCTCCAGCGCGGCTCGACATTTTCCCAGGTGTTTTTGCCAATAGACTTCAACACAGTCTTCCATAGCACACTCCTGTTCTTAGGCTTGATAGCTGACCTGCATGATTGCTGTTGCCATCTTGTCGCTGACACATTTGTATTCGTGGGGTCTGTCTGCCTGAAATTGCAGAAATTCCCCCGCATTTATCTGATAATCCTTCCCCTCCAGGCGCAGCCTTATTGCTCCCTTGGTCACAAACAGATACTCGTGCACGTTTCCCTCGTGAGGCTCGCCGTGAAATTCCGTACCCGGATCGATCTCGAAATAGTAGCTCTCGAAAGGCTGATGCGGTGAGAAGGGGATTAGCGGAAACAATCGATAGTGTCCCTCTTCCGCTGACAGAGGCGGCTCAGCGCAAAACGACTTGACCTCCGCCTCAACGGCTTCTTTGCAGAGCAGGGCAGAAAAGGACAGTCGGAGCCCGTTGGCGATTTTCCATAAAGTTGCAATGGTCGGACTAGATTTGCCCGTTTCGATCTGCCGAAGCATACTTTTGCTCACACCTGTCAGCTCAGCGAGCTGGTCGAGGCTAAGCCCACGGCGCTCTCGCTGGCAACGCAGGTTATCGGCAATCGCTTCGCTTGAATGTTCCATATAGCACACACCTTGACAATATGTTGTCCTTTGATTTATTTTGCGTACAAATGATCTTCAAAGCATACAGGCAGGTTTCTCATAATTCAAGGACCGATCTCAATATGACAACAAACAGATTTTTATCCCTTCCGGTCATTGCCTTTTGTGCGCTTGGTGTCATCTGGGGGAGTAATTTCATTTACATGAAGCTGGCAGCCAACCTGATATCTCCCATGCAGATTGTGTTTTTCCGCGTGCTGTTTGGTTTTGTTCCCGTGCTTATCTATGCGCGGTGGCGAGGTGTACTGAGTTGGCAACACAGTAAGTACATCGGTCATTTTTTCATCATGGCCATGTTGGCGACGGCGGTTTATTACTACGGTTTTGCCAAAGGGACATCCTTGCTTTTATCCGGAGTGGCAGGTGCGGTCAGTGGCGCCATCCCGCTTTTTTCCTTTCTGCTGGCAGTTTTGTTTCTCGCTGAAGAAAGAGCGAGCATAATAAAAATTGCTGGCATACTGGTTGGTTTTATCGGTGTCGTGATCATCTGTCGCCCATGGGAGATCGACGTTGCGACCACTAACCTGGAAGGGGTTTTGTATATTGTCGCCGGCTCACTCTGCCTTGGTGCGGCCTTTGTTTACGCAAAGAAGTTTATCATTCCATTGAAAATCCCTGCGGCAGCACTGACAACCTACCAATTAGGTCTCGGATTGCTGGCACTGACATTGGTGACCGACTACCAGGGAATCTCACAGATCTTTACAAATCCTCATGCTACACTGGGATTAATCGTCGGTCTCGGCCTGCTCGGAACCGGGCTGGCTTATATCATCTACTACTATATTGTCGAAAACCTCGGTGCCGTTGCAGCCTCTTCTGTGACTTACATCCCGCCCGTAGTCGCTTTGGTCATCGGGACATTGCTGGTCGGCGAACCGATTGGTTGGACCGACTATCTGGCGACAGTTTTGATCTTTGTCGGTGTGTTTCTGCTGAGGAGGAAATAGACGGTTGCGAGAATATATTCAGGAAAAGAACAAGGGGCTAGCGAAAATCGCTAACCCCTTTCATCCTGGAGCCACCCATCGGATTTGAACCGACGACCTGATCATTACGAGTGAACTGCTCTAGCAGATGAGCACAACCGATAACGAATTGCTGGTGCGTAATTTGGGCTAGCGGGCTCAGTTGCAGGGCATTGACTTTGTGTGATCGTTTGGTTACACTTTTTATATGTACACGGTGAAAACACTTCCCGAATTTGACGCCTGGCTTGGAGGGTTGAAAGATCGAATGACCAAGCAGCGCTTGAGCGTTCGCCTGCGCAAGGCCATGCTCGGGAACCTTGGTGATGTGAAGCCGGTAGGAGGTGGTCTGTTTGAAATGCGGGAGCATTTTGGTCCGGGCTGGCGCATGTATTACCTGAAGCGTGGAGATGTTTTGATCGTGATGCTTGGTGGCGGAGACAAAAGTTCTCAAAGCAATGATATTGCCGTCGCAAAACAGCGTGCACGTATGCTGGAGGATTAAGGTATGGCTAAAAAACTACACATTGACGATCTGTCAGATTTTGACCCGGCAAAACTTCTGAAGGATGACGAGGATATCGCCGCTTACCTGACGGTGGTGCTGGAAGAAAATGATCCAGCCTTACTGGCAGCCGCCTTGGGAGATATTGCCAAGGCCAAGGGGATGACGGACATCGCCAGGGCGACCGGTCTGTCCCGTGAGGCGCTGTACAGGGCACTCAAGCCGACGGCAAAACCGCGCTTCGATACCATCAGCCGAGTCTGTACGGCCTTGGGGGTAAAGCTGGTGGCAGAGCCGATTCATACACATTGACACAGTGGTTCGATCGGGCTTGTTTCGGGACATTCAGAATAAGCAAAGGGGGTTAGCATTTTCGCTAACCCCCTTTGCTTTTATGGAGCCGATGATCGGAGTTGAACCGACTACCTGATCATTACGAGTGAACTGCTCTACCAAATGAGCTACATCGGCCTAAGTATTTGTAAATATTTATTTTTTTGTTTTATTTGGTTCTGCCGCTCTCGATCAGCTGTGGTGCTGACTTGATTTAGTGGCATAACCTCTTAACCTCTTAAAAGTTCAGCACTTCGCCACTCTGACCCAAGATTTCTACCAACTGAGCTAGGGTGGCAAAGAGGTTTGAATATTTACCTTAATTCGATATCGGAGTCAATTTCTTATCGGTGAATGTTTTGCGAGGAAACAGGAAAGACAGGTGGTTGCAAAAGTGCTACTCTGAGGCGTAGACTGGTGATCAAACCTTTCTTGGAGCGCAGGGATGGAGAAGAAAAAATCGGATTCAGCAGATGTGACCCCGACCGAAGCCATTTTGGAGAGTATCTCCGATGGTGTCTTTACTGTCGATCTGCAATGGCGTATTACATCGTTCAACCGTGCGGCAGAAGAGATCACGGGCGTGCCACGCCATGATGCCGTTGGCCAACTCTGCTCCGAAGTCTTCCGCTCCAGCATGTGTGGCCCGGGCTGCCCTTTGAAGAAGACGTTGCAGACCGGTAAACCGAGCATCGGCAGCTCCGGTTATATTATCGACGCCGATGGTAACCGCATCCCGACCAGTATTTCCACGGCGGTGCTGCGCGATGCTGACGGAAAGGTGATCGGCGGGGCAGAAACCTTTCGCGACCTGTCGGAGGTGGAAGCGTTGCGGCAGGAGCTGGAAGGTAATTACCGGGTCGGCGAACTGACCAGTCGCAGCCCCTTGATGCAACGCCTGTTTGAAGTTCTTCCTGCCATCGCTGCCAGCCCCAGTACGGTGCTGGTACTGGGTGAAACTGGCACCGGTAAAGAGGTGATGGCTCGCACCATTCATGCGCTCAGCGCGCGCAGCGAAGGCCCTTTTGTTGCCGTCAACTGTGGGGCGCTGCCCGACACACTGCTTGAATCGGAGCTGTTCGGGTACAAAAAGGGCGCTTTCACTGGTGCCCAGAAAGACAAACCGGGACGTTTTACCTTGGCGCGTGGTGGAACCATCTTCCTCGATGAGATCGGTGAGATCAGCCCGGCTCTGCAGGTGCGTTTGCTGCGCGTTCTGCAGGAGCGCAGCTTCGAGCCGCTCGGTGCAACCCGTTCCGAGATCGCCGATGTGCGGGTGATTGTCGCGACCAACAAGGATCTGGCCGAGTTGGTCAAACAGGGCCTTTTCCGCGAAGATCTTTACTACCGGGTCAACGTGGTGCGGCTCGAATTGCCGCCGCTGCGGCGGCGCAAAGAAGACGTTCCTCTGTTGGTGGAGCAGTTTATCTCTCACTTTAACCGTCTACAGCAGAAAAATGTTCAAGGAATCGCCGCTGAGGCACTTTCGCTACTGATGGCACATCATTGGCCCGGCAACATCCGCGAGCTGGAAAACAGCATCGAGCGGGCATTCATCCTCTGCAGCCATGGACTGATCGATATTTCTCACCTGCCGGCAGAGTTAACCGGTCAGCGCGCAGAATCTGCAGCCGATGCTGATCTGCGCAGCGCTCGTGCCGCTCTCGACGCCCAGGCGATTCTCGCAGCCCTGGAACGGAACGGTTTCAACCGGCTGGCCGCGGCACGTGAACTCGGTATCCATAAAACCACCCTGTTCCGGCGCATGAAGAAGCTTGACATTCCCCTGCCGGAACGAGACGGCCGCACACGCAATTCTTCTTGAAGGGTCGCTTTTTTGCACCTCTGTTTGTCCAGTAGGGTTGCAAATATGCAGTCAAGTGGCTTTCATTCTTCTCTCGCCTTTCTCTGAATATCTCTTTTATTACAAGTGTTTATGATTGGTTGAGCGCTTTTTTCAAGTTGGCTCTTCTTTTGCTCTTTAAAACCGTAGCAGCAGAAAATCGGGCGGTGGAAAAGGAGCAACCTGAATGAAAGTCGCATTCTCATACTGGGATCAGCGCATCTCACCGGTTTTTGATAACAGCCGCCGAATATTGCTGGTGGAGACTGAGATGGGGCGCATTGTCGCCCGGGAAAGACTGACCCTGGCTGCGGCAACCCCTGCCCAGCGCTGTATGCAGCTGGTTGAACTGGGAGTTAACGCGCTGGTTTGTGGGGCGATCTCAAAACCGCTGCAAAACATGATCAGCGCTTACGGTGTTCAGGTTATTCCTTTTGTCGCAGGGGAGTTGCAGCAGGTGCTGCAAGGTTGGCAGGAAAATCGGCTGGAAACGGAAGATTTCAGGATGCCAGGTTGCCGCTGCTCCGGTGGAACAGGAAAAGGGCGAAATATGCGCCAGTCGAAGGGACTCGGAATGAGAAGAGGCCGAGAAAACACATTTTGGAGATGAAAGGAGATCGTTATGCCTGGAAGAGACAGAACAGGACCAGAAGGAATGGGAGCAATGACCGGGTTGGGCGCAGGATACTGCGGAAGTAAACGAACAGCTGGCGGAATTGTCGCAGGCCGTGGTTGGCAGTGTGGCGGCGTTCGAGGTGGACGCAACGCTTTTGGCGGTCGGGGCCGGCGCAACATGTTTTATGCCACTGGTCAGCCCGGTTGGCGAAGCAGTGGATGGGACGTTGTCGCTTCCCCGGAATTGGAAGCGCAGGCACTGGAAAATCAGGCTGCGGCCTTGGAAGAGGAGTTAGCGATAGTTAAAAAGAGACTGGCTGATGTCGAGAAAGATACCGAAGCATAACCGGCTGATCGATTCGTGGCAGAAATGAAATGCTGGTGAAGTGTCCCGGATGTTAGCCAGTCAAAAAAACGTGCCTTTCGTTGCAGACCCAGAGACGCAGCGGAAGGCGCGATATTGTGAGGGAGTGCAGATATGACGAAAAAAGAAGATGGATACACCTATTTATACGGGCCGGTACCGTCTCGCCGGCTTGGGCGTTCCCTCGGAATCGATATGGTGCCTTATAAAGTCTGCTCGTACGACTGTATTTACTGCCAGCTTGGGCGCACTACCGATTTGACCCTCAGGCGACGGCGTTACGTCCCGGCTGAAAAAATTGTCGAGGAACTGAAGCGGAAACTGGCAGCCGGTGCTCGGCCCGACTATATCAGTCTGGCCGGTTCCGGAGAGCCAACGTTGAATTCGGATCTGGGTGTTTTGATCAGAGAGATAAAGCAGCTGACCGATATTCCGGTCGCGGTCCTGACCAACGGGTCTCTGCTGTGGATGCCTGACGTGCAGGATGAGTTGATGCAGGCCGATCTGGTTGTTCCCTCTCTCGATGCCGGCAGCAGTGCGTTGTTCCGTTACGTGAACCGGCCCCAAAAAGAGCTGTCTTTCGAGCAGATGGTCGATGGACTGGTCACTTTTGCTCAACGATTCGAAGGTGAAATTCATCTGGAAGTCTTGTTACTTGCCGGGGTGACGGGAATTGAGTCGGAAGTCATGAAAATCGCAGAGCTCAGTGGCCGGATCGGTGCAACCAGGGTGCAGCTGAACAGCGTTGACCGGCCACCGGTGGAGAACTTCGCTTTTCCGGTTGCCAAGGCGCAGCTGGAAAAATTCGCCAAACTTTTCCCCGGCAACTGCGAAATTATCAGCGATCCCCTGCCGCAGGTGGTGCAGCCGCTTGGACTGTCTCCGGTGCGCGAAGCAGAAGTGCTGGCTCTGCTCAGTCGTCGCCCCTGCACGTCTCAGGATGTCGCTGCGGGCTTGGGCATCCACAATATGGAAGCGCTCAAGCTCCTTTCTGATCTGTACAAAGTGGGCAAGCTGACAACCAGCATGCGCGATGACCATTTGTTTTATTCCGCTGTTGAACACGAACAGCAGTACGAAGTTTTGTCTGGCCAATCGGCCTGCCGGGTGTAATGCCGTAATAATCAGGAGGATGATAGAAATGGCTGTAGAAGGACTGGAGGGATATTCCCCCATCGCTTGTGAATATGCGAACAACCCACGCAATGTGGGGCCTCTCAATGTATTTAATGCTTATGCCAAAGTCAAAGGCGACTGTGGCGACACAATGGAATTCTGGCTTTTCGTGCAGGAGGGTGTGCTGAAGAAAGCAGCGTTTGCGACGGATGGCTGCGCACCATCCCGCGCATGTGGCGGCATGCTGACGGTTCTTGCCGAGGGCAAACCGATGAAAAAAGTGAAAGAACTGCAGGCAGAGGATATTCTCGATGCTCTGGGGGAGGTTCCGCAGGCCGCAGAACATTGTGCTTTGCTGGCAGTAGAAAGTTTAACAGCAGCCTGTCGAAACTATCAGCAGCAGCGCGGAGCGGCTTGTCCTTCAAATCAAAGCCCGCAGAAGCAGAATGACATGCAGGAGTCACAGGATCGGCTGCAGGCCCGGCTCGGCCGCATCAAACACAAGACCGCTGTCCTGTCCGGCAAGGGAGGTGTCGGCAAGAGTACAGTCGCTGTTAACCTGGCAATGGCGCTGCGTGAGGCCGGGAATAAAGTCGGTCTGCTCGATGTTGATATCCATGGCCCGAGTGTTCCGACCATGCTCGGTGTCGAAGGGAAACTGCTTGATGGCAATGCCGACGGTTTATTGCCGATCGATTGCGATGGTCTGAAAGTGATGTCGGTCGGTTTTCTGCTGACAAATCAAGATGATGCTGTAATCTGGCGCGGGCCACGGAAAATGGGAGTGATTGAGCAGTTTCTGAAAGATGTCGTTTGGGGCGATCTCGATTACCTAATTATCGATTCGCCTCCGGGAACCGGGGATGAGCCTCTGTCGGTCTGTCAGTTGATCGGCTCACTGGATGGGGCGGTGATTGTGACAACGCCGCAAAAAGTGGCTGCGGTTGATGTGCGTAAGTCGATTACTTTCTGTCGTCAATTGGATGTGCCCGTTCTCGGTGTGGTCGAGAACATGAACGGTTTTGTCTGTCCCAAGTGTGGTGAAATTACGCATATTCTGTCCTCCGGCGGTGGGGCTAAAATTGCCAGCGATATGAAAGTTCCGTTCCTCGGCTCCCTGCCAATCGACCCTAGGGTCGCTGTTGCTGGCGACAGTGGAACTCCATTTGTTCGTCATCACGCGGAGTCCGCAACGGCGGAAATTATGCGCGACATCATGCAGCCGATCGCCGGGTTGAACCAGAAGCATAATCTGGATAAAGCTGAAAACGGATAACCCTGGGAGGGGGATGGCCATCCGGGCTGAAGCCCGGCCTGGATGGCTGTGTTGTCAAATTTACTGGCGATCGACCCAGTCCACATTCACCAGCACATTGCCCTCAAATTCCAGGCGATAATAGACATTATTCGATTTAATGATCCATTCCTCGATTTTCATCACCCGAATCCGCTCGTCACGCTGCTCGCGGTCGATGTAGCCGATCACTTCCCGCGAAACCGGTGGGCCGCAGGCAAGCAGGACTTTGTATTTGTAATCGCCCTCAGCGACAAGTTTGCTGCCACAGCGCAGGGCAAAGGAATCTGTTGCCGGCAGACTCAGGACAACAGCAGTCAGGATGTAGAAAAAAGCAGTTTTCATTCGGGGCTCCGTGTTGGTTTGTCACGGAAAGTATACTGCTAAGTTTCCCGGTTTTGTACCGGGAATTTCCAGCTGGTTGAAATAAGCGGTTTTCCTCAGTTTGCCGATCTTGACAGAACCTGAGGACTTGGTTGATATAAATATATTGATTCTCGAATGTATATGCTGTAGTTTTGTCCCTCAAAGTTCTTCCGATGATTTTGCAATAAATTCCATGTAAAAAAATGTGAGGCGATATGACAAACAGAACAACAACGCAGAAAGTTTCCCCACTGATTGAGCGTTTCAACATGCTCTGGTTCATCATGGCCCTTGGTTTCGGTGGCACATCTGTCGCCGGTTTCGCTTTTCTCAATAACACCTTGGAGCGAAACCCGCCGATGAAGGGGATGCTTTACCTCGAAGTCATCAATGATTTCGCCGCAAAGGTGGGGGGCGGGATGACGTTTCTGGCCAATTATATGAAGGGGCACATGCTGTTTTTCGGGGCCCTGCATATTGTCGCCCTGATCGGCTGCTTCTGGCTCTATTATCGCTGGCGTAAGCTTTACCCGGAAAAGTACCGCGAGCTGCTCAACGATACGTCACGTAACTCGGTGCTGATCTCGCCGGTTCTCGCTTCCGGCATGGCGTTTAACGTGTCTCTGGTTCTCGGCTATGTCTTTGTCCCCTGGATGCGTGAGAACATGGAGATGCTGCTGCCGATCGCTTCGGCCGTCTATTTTCTCCTCTGGCTCTGGACCTTGCTGACCGCCATCCGCCTGCAGGCCATCGCGCTGCAGAAGGGCTTTGATGTCGACAAGATGCACTTCGGCTGGTTGCTGGTGCCTTTCGCCATGGGGATGACCGCAGTGACGGGGACCGGTATCGCTTATCTGGCCCATGGTGGGTTGGCGGATTTTGTTTTTATCCTGTCGCTGGTTCTTTTCACGATGGCATTTTTCCTCTTACTGGTGAAAGTTTTCAGCCTGTTCCGCTCGCACTACGCCAGCGGCCTGCCGCAGAAGATTGAATTTCTGCCGGCGTTTTTCATCGTCATGCCGATTATTACCCTGCTGACGATTTCGCTGCTGCGTTATGGCTACTACTTCCAGCACAAATTTCACACCAAGCTGCCGGATGCCGTTTTTGCAATGGTCGTCTCAACCGGCATCGCGCTGATGACCTGGTACCTTTTGCTCGGCCTCTTCATGCTGCGTGATTATTTCAAGAACAACCTGTTCAGCATGCAGTATTTCGACGAATCGCAGTGGGGCCTGATCTGTCCGATGGTCGCTTATGGGGTGCTGACCACCTTTGTCTACAAGCATGCCCTTGCCTACACGGCGACCCAGGCTGTGGCTCTGCTGTTTATGCTGCTCGATGTGGTGATTCTTTTTTCGATGATCTACCGGCAATATCTCAAATTGAAAGGGGATATCGCCCCTGCTGATTAAACAGCGGCCGCTCTTTTGGCTCGACTGCTGAGAATCGCATTGGCTGAATAAACCGCAAGCCCTGCCCAGATGAACAGGAAACTGGTGAGTTGACTGGAGGAGAAGGGTTCCCGGTAGACGCCGATGGCAAGCAGAAAGTGCAGGCTGGGGGTGATATATTGCAGAAAGCCGATGGTGGTCAGCTGCAGCCGCCGGGCGGCGGCGACGAACAGCAGTAGCGGGATGGCCGTGACGACGCCGGAGAGCGGCAACAGGATGTCGAGTCGTATCTCTCCGCTAAGGAAGTGTCCCTGTAGA
Source organism: Malonomonas rubra DSM 5091 (assembly GCF_900142125.1). Lineage (GTDB taxonomy): Bacteria > Desulfobacterota > Desulfuromonadia > Desulfuromonadales > Geopsychrobacteraceae > Malonomonas > Malonomonas rubra. Next base: position 19,219 of record NZ_FQZT01000003.1, on the reverse strand, counting down.
CCGTTGCCGAGGAAAATGATGTAGCAGAGGGCGATTGGTGCCAGCAGACTGGTCTCGACGGTCAGACCGACGGTCGCGTCAACTCGGGCCAGTTTGCGCAGTAGCCCGTAGCAGCCGAAAGAGAATGCCATTATCAGCGCCAGCCAGGGAATCTGGCCGTGTTGGAACGTCAGGTTGAAAACACCGGCGGTTGCCAGCAGCAAACTTAAGGTTTGCCATCGATTGAGTCGTTCCCGCAGGAAAATGAAACCGAGCAGGACGCTGATCAGCGGCGTGATGAAGTAGGCGAGACTTGATTGCAGCACTTCGCCGCGTTCAATGGCAAACAGGAAGGTCAGCCAGTTTCCCGAGATCAGCAGGGTTGATATGAACAGAGTCAGTAGTGTCCCTCGATCCCTGATGGTTGTCAGGATACTGCTGAACTGGTGCCTGAAAATCAGCAAGCCGCAGAGGAATACCGCCGACCAGAAAATCCGGTGGCTGACAATCTCCAGCGGTGCCGCACCGTGCAGCGCTTTGAAGAAGACCGGAAAAGAGCCCCAGATGGTGTAGGCAATGATGCCGTAAAGGACATCTTGCCGAGAATTGTCGGGATTGCTGTTTGGCATCCGGGGAATCTGCGCCTGTTAGCGGAAAAAGGCAAGCGGCAATTATGCTTGCTTGCCTTGTGGCAGAAAAAGAGAAATTCCCCCGGCAATCAGTACGAACCCCGCCGAAACCCAGAGACAGCCGACCAGCCCCGCCAGTTGAAAAACAATCCCCGACAGCAGGGTGCCGACAAGCCGCCCGGCGGCGTTGGCCATGTAGTAGAAGCCAACATTCAGCGCCGCCTGATCGGCTTCGGTGTAAGCCAGGATCAGGTAGGAATGAACTGAGGAGTTGACGGCAAAGATCAGTCCGAACAACGCCAGTCCGGCAACCACGGTCAGCCAAGGGGAGAGTCCGAGCATCACGCCAATGGCGATCAGCACGGTCAGGCCGGCCAGGGCAAAAGCGCCGTTAGTGGCGGTGCCACCGCGCGGTGTGCCGTCGCCGAGCACCGTTTTCAGCAGCTTCGGAGCCAGTGCCTGCACGCCGCCGTAGCCGATCACCCAGAGGGCGAGGAAGCCGCCGACCTGGGTGTGGCTCCAGCCGAGACTGGCAGAAAGAAACACTGGCAGGCCGACCACGAACCAGATATCGCGTGAGCCGAACAGGAACAGGCGCGCTGCCGAGAGCAGGTTGATGTCGCGGCTTTTTGATAAAATGACTGAGAACTTGGTTTTCTTTTTCGCCATGCCGATTTCACCCGGCAGTGAAACCATCGTCCCCGCTAGCACCAGCAGCAGTCCCGCCGACATTAGCCAAAGAGAAACACGGAAACCGAACAGCGTCAGCAGCAGACCACCAAGGAAGAAACCGGCACCTTTGAGCGCGTTCTTCGAGCCGGTCAGCACCGCCACCCATTTGAACAGGGCGCTGTCGGCATCTTCCGGCACCAGCACCTTTATGGCACTTTTGCTGCTCATCTTGGTCAGGTCTTTGGCGATGCCGGAGAGTGCCTGCAGGCCCATGACAAAGCAGACTGACAGCAACGCCGGCCACTCTGGATCAAGCAGGCCGAGGGCAAAAAGCGCCACGATTTGCAACGCCAGCCCGCTGAACAGGGTCACCTTCAGTCCCATGTGCGAACCGATCCAACCACCGATCAGGTTGGTGAGCACACCGCAGAACTCGTAAAGCAGAAACAGAAAAGCGATCTGCACTGCGCTGTAGCCGAGGTCGTGAAAGTGCAACAACACCAGCATGCGCAGAGCGCCGTCGGTGAGGGTGAAGCCCCAGTAGGCAGCGGTGACGAGGCTGTAGTTTTTGATGTCGGTCATGGGTCCGTCGCTGAAAAATTCCCTTCTCCCCAAGGGAGAAGGTGGCCGAAGGCCGGATGAGGGGGCATTTGAGCGCCCCTCACCTTAGCCCTCTCCCATGGGGAGAGGGGATAATTGTAGGTGCGGGTTAAAGGCTTACAGCAACCTTCCGGCACAGTTCCATCATGCGGTGGGCATAGCCCATTTCGTTGTCATACCAGATGAAAACTTTCAGCTGGTTGCCGTCGACCACCATGGTGCTGGGGCCATCGACGATGCCGGAGCGGGTGTCGCTCTTGAAATCGATGGAAACCAGCGGACGGTCCTCGATTCCGAGAATGCCTTTTAACTCACCTTGAGCTGCTTCGTGGAACAGTTGGTTGACCTCTTCGGCAGTTATTTCGCGCTTCATCTCGAACACCGCATCGGTTATCGACCCGGTCAGCAGCGGGACGCGGATGGCGTGGCCGTTCAGCTTGCCTTTCAGCTCCGGGTAGATCAGGGTGATGGCGGTGGCGCTGCCGGTGGTGGTCGGGATCAGCGACATGCTCGCCGCCCGCGCTCGGCGCAGATCCTTGTGCGGTGCATCGATGACAACCTGGGTGTTGGTGGCGTCGTGGATGGTGGTGATGACGCCGTGCTCGATGCCGATCTTTTCATGCAGCACCTTGACCACCGGGGCCAGGCAGTTGGTGGTGCAGCTAGCGGCGGTCAGCAGGTGGTGTTCGGCCGGATCGTAAAGGTGGTCGTTGACACCCATGACGATGTTCAGTGCCCCCTGCTTGACCGGGGCGGCGACAATCACTTTTTTCACCCCGCGATCATAGTAGGGCTGCAGCAGTTCGGTGGTGCGGAACTTGCCGGAGGCTTCGATGACGATATCGACGCCCAGCTCATCCCAGGGAACATCACCCGGAGCGCTGTGCTCGCTGAAACCAATGTTCTTGCCGTCGATGGTTAGTGCGTCGTTGCTAAAGCCGATCTGTTTGTCCCAGTGGCCATGGACCGAGTCGAATTCGAGCAGGTGGGCAGCGCATTCGGCGCCCCCTTTGATCTCGTTGATATGAACAATTTCGAATTCCGGCCACTCCCAGGCAGCCCGCACTGCCAGCCGACCCATGCGGCCGAATCCGTTGATACCGACTTTGATGCTCATTGCTTATTCTCTTCCATCAGCTGTAAAAAGTAGAGCGCATCGTCACCGCGCAGATTCTCCGCCAGGCCGATCAGGCCGTCGGTCAGGTATTTCGCCTTGATGCCTTTAGAGCGCAGGTAGGTCATGGCGATGATGGCCCGGTCCTTGTGCGGACAGGCGGTAACGATGATTTTATCCTTCGGCAGCTCATTGAGCCTGCTCGGTAATTCGTTCAATGGTATCTGCAGCGCGAAACTTGGTCCCCAGGCCTGCTGCTCTTCTTTGAAGCGGATATCGACCAGCACCGCCTTGCCGTCTTCGAGCAGGTCGAGCAGCTTTTTGCTGCTTGCTTTCATCTCCAGGCGGGCATCGTAATCATAGTTTTTGACATATTCTTCCAGCAGTTGATCGCTGGCGACCGACGGGTTGCTGAGCAGCAGCATGGTCAGCAGGGCGAAGGTGAATTGTTTCATTTTTGTTCTTCCTTTTGATGTCAGGGGGCGGAGTAGATTAACCAGATGCCGCCAGTAATGACCAATAGTCCGCAGATTTTTTTCAGCCAGATACTGCCTTTTGAGCGTTCGTTCCAGTCGAGATAACCTTGTACCTTTTCGGTGAAGGTGCCGGCGAAAACGATAACCGCGCAGTGACCCAGGCCGTAAGCAAACAGCAGGGTCGCAGCATAAAAGGTGCTTTTGTCGGCTTCGGCAAAAGCGACTCCGAGCACCGGCCCCATGAAAGCGAAGGTGCAGGGGCCGAGGGCGATACCGAAGATCAGGCCAAGCAGCAGGGCGGCGAGCAAACCTTTGCGTTGCATGCCAACCTGCGCCGGCCCCGACCAGGGCATTGGGATCAATCCCAACAGATGCAGGCCGAAAAGGAAGAAGATTCCCGCCACCAGCCAGTTACCCCAGGGGCCGAGGTCGCCGAGCATTCTCCCGGCCAGCGCTGTCAGCAGACCGATCAGGGCAATGGAGATCAGGATGCCGACGGCAAACAGGTTGGAGATGGCGAAGGCCCGGCCAGTACTGATGCGTCCCTGACCGTCGATGAAGCCGACGATCAGCGGAATGCTGGCCAGGTGGCAGGGGGAGAGCAGAATACTCAGGACTCCCCAGCCGACGGCCGCCGTCAAGGCGATCAGTGGTGCTTCGCCAACGGCCGTGCTCAAGCTGCTCAGGACCTGTTCCAGCATCAGTTGGTTTCCGCCCCGAAATCGTAACCGAACCGGTCCCAGGTGCGGAGGATATCTTCACGCCCGAAGAAGCCGGTGTGCCGGTACAGTTCGCTGCCGTCCGGGGCGTAGAAAATCTGTGTCGGGATCATCCGCACACCGTACTTTGCTGCTTCTGATCGGTTTTTCCAGGCATCGACAAACTTTACGTCCATCCGGCCGGCAAACTCCTCTTTCAGTTGATCAAGAATCGGTGCCATCTTGATGCAGGGAATGCACTTGTCGGCACCGACGTCGACCAGCTTCGGTAAGGCTTCTGCGCAAGCACTGGTCGAGAGCAAAAGAAAAAAGGTGATGCTGAGAAAAAGCTTCATCTGTTTATCCGATCATTTTCTCGATTTCAGCCGGGCTTGGCAGTTTGCCGGTGGTCAGAACTTTGCCGTCGACGGCCAGGCCTGGCGTGGTCATCACACCGAAGGCCATGATCTCATTCAGATCTTTGATTTTTACCAGCTCGTAGTCGAGGCCGAGTTTTTCAGCGGCTTGTTTTGCGTTGGCAGCGAGTTTTTCGCATTTGGCACAGCCGGTTCCGAGAATCTGAATCTTTTTCATCTTAAGGCTCCTTTGTTAGCTAATAAATAGCGCCGTAAATAAGTCCGCTGATGGTCGCCATAATAACCACCAGCAGGACAAAAACGGCAGTTTTTTTCGTTCCCATGACGCTACGGATGACCAGCATGTTCGGCAGCGACAGGGCCGGGCCCGCCAGCAGCAGGGCCAGGGCTGGGCCTTTGCCCATGCCAGCACCGAGCAGCCCTTGCAGGATCGGCACTTCAGTCAGAGTGGCGAAGTACATGAAGGCACCGAACACCGAGGCAAACAGGTTGGCGCCGAAAGAGTTGCCGCCGACCAGCGAAGCGACCCAGGCGGATGGAATCAGTCCTTCGTTACCGGGTCGGCCGAGCAGCACGCCGGCGATCAGTACGCCGATCAGTAGCAGCGGCAGAATCTTTTTAGCGAAATCCCAGCTTTCATCGAACCACTGACCCATTTCCCCGTCGCGGGTCGATTTCAGATTGCTCAGCACCGATAGTCCGACCACGCCGAAGGTAAAGGCCAGCTCCGGGTGCTGCGGTTGCAGAAAAGCCATCAGCACGGCAGGCAGTGAGGCGAGCAGAATCCGACCGAAGCCGAGCTTGAACCAGGTTGCCAGCATCAATGCCAGGGCGACGGAGAAGCCTGCGGCAATGTACCATTTCGAGGTGTAAATAAGATGCCAGAGCCCGGTTGGTTGATCGGTTTTGCCCCAGTTGGCGAACACCAGGATGCCGACCATGGCGGCAAAGTAAAGTGCGGTTTGCCAGAGCGGGCGACCTGCTTCCTCCTCCATCATCACCGGTGCCGCGGCAGCTTTTTCCGCTTCTTCACGGCGGAAGAAGAAATGCATCAGCAGGCCGATAATAAGGGCGAAAACGACGGCACCGACAGCACGGGCGATGCCCATTTCCGGGCCGAGGATTCTTGCCGTGAGCACCATCGCCAGGATGTTGATGGCCGGGCCGGAGTAGAGAAAAGCACAAGCCGGACCGAGCCCGGCACCCATGCGGTAGATGCCGGCGAACAGCGGCAGGATGGTACAGGAACAGACGGCGAGAATGGTTCCGGAGACCGAAGCGACACCGTAGGCGAGCAACTTTTTCGCGTTCGGGCCGAGATATTTCATCACCGCTGCCTGGCTGACGAAAACTGCGACCGCCCCTGCGATGAAGAAGGCTGGCACCAGGCAGAGCAGCACGTGTTCGCGGGCGTACCATTTGACCAGGTAAAGGGATTCAAGCACTGCTCCCTGTACACGTGGCAACTCGATCGGCAGGAAGAAGCAGATCGAGAAAATGGCGATGATCCAGAAAAGCGGTTTCCATTCGGTTTTGATATCCATGGCAAGTAGTTCCTATTTGGCAAAATAGCCAAGCGTTTGGGCAAAAAAATATCAGCGACCGAGCAGGGCGTTATGCTCTTTGGCCTGTTCTTCCAGCACCGATTCGACGCAGCCGAAGAAGTTGAGAATGCAAGGCACGCGCAGCTGGTAGAAAACCTGGTTGCCCCGCTTGTCATCAATGACCAGACCGGCCTGTTTGAGAACCGACAGATGCTTGGATATGGTTGAAATGTCTGCGCCGATCTCGTCGGCAAAATCGCAGACGCAGCGCTCTCCTTTTTCCAGTTCCTCAACAATGTAGAGGCGGCTCGGATGGGCCAGAGCTTTTAGCACTTTTGCGCGGGCTTCAAAATGGTTTTTGCGTTGTTGATACATGGCTCTCTCCTTGGCTATTTGGCAATTTAGCCAAATAGTTTCTGGCTGTCAAACTTTTTTTCTTCATCAGTTGACAATGAATGATGACTGGATTAGTTTCTTAAGTAGGAAATCTTCTTAGCTCGAGTGGCGACAATGAGTGAAATGCTGAAACATAAGTTGAGTGCCTTTGAAAATGCATGCCGCAAGGCAGGCTTACGCTTGACTCCGCAACGGATCGAAATCTTTCGTGAACTGGCGAAGGCGACCGATCACCCATCGGCGGAAACATTGCACCTTCGCCTGAGTGATAAAATGCCGACCCTCTCTCTGGACACTGTCTATCGCACTCTCGGTACGTTTGCCGGTCATGGGCTGGTGAATAAGGTAGAGACGGTGGAAAGCCAGGCCCGCTTTGAAGCAGCGCATGTAACGCACCACCATCTGGTCTGTGAAAGTTGCAAGCAGATCATGGATTTTCAGTGGCAATATGTCGATGAGGCGTCCTTGCCTGAAACAGTCAGTGGGTGGGGGCAGGTCAACCGCAAAAGCGTCATCGCATATGGCACATGTAAAAAATGCTTGCTGAAAGGTTAGTTTAGGCAAGCATTTTTTTTGCCCCATATGTAAGAACAGTTACTATGTAGGAGTAAAAACTATATTTGCAGCAAACTTTTTACACAAATTCTGAAAAATGCACGTTAAACTGAACAATTGATTTAATGCAACCATGCAGCCGGCTAGGCCGGCATTTTATACAACACCATGAAGAACAAGGAGTGGAAAATGGCTAGTATTAAAGGAACCGAAACAGAAAAGAACCTGCTCGCCTCTTTCGCCGGGGAAAGCCAGGCGAGCAGTCGCTACCTCTATTTTGCCGGTGTCGCCAAGAAGGAAGGTTACGTTCAGATTGCGGATGTCTTCGAGGAGACAGCAGCGCAGGAACGTCAGCACGCGAAGCGTTTTTTCAAATTCCTCGAGGGAGGTGACCTGGAGATCACCGCGACCTTTCCGGCGGGTGTCATCGGTACAACTGCCGAAAACCTCAAGGCTGCGGCAATGGGTGAAAACGAAGAGTGGTCCGAGTGCTACCCGGCGTTTGCAGATACTGCTGATCAGGAAGGCTTCCCGGAGATTGCTGCCGCTTGGCGTGCTATCTCTATTGCAGAAAAACAGCATGAAAAACGCTACAACGATTTTCTTGCCAATATTGAAAACGATCGCGTTTTCAAGCGTGAAGAGACGGTAACCTGGCGTTGCCGCAATTGCGGTTATCTGCACACTGGTAAAGAAGCCCTGGGCCTGTGCCCGGCTTGTGTTCACCCGCAGGCTCACTTTGAGCTGCTCGGAGAGAACTGGTAATAACTTTTACATCAGGAGGAGCAAATGCACGAAAAGAGTATCGAACTGTTAAACAAAGCGGTGGGAGAAGAAGTCGCAGCTTTGCAGCAGTACATGTACTTTCATTTTCACTGCGATGACCAGGGCTACGATCTGCTCGCAGGCCTGTTCAAGAAGACTGCCATCGAAGAGATGATGCATGCCGAAAAACTGGCTGAGCGCATTCTTTTTCTCGGCGGAGATGTTGAGCTGAAAGCTTCAGCAGATGTGAAGAAAGTTCAGGATGTAACCGAGATGTTGAAGATGGCACGACAGATGGAAATCGACAGCGCACGTGATTACAACCTGTGGGCCAATGAGTGCGGCACCAACGCCGATTCCGTCTCGAAGAAGCTGTTCGAAGAGCTGGTCGTGGACGAAGAACTTCACTACGATCAGTACGACAGTGAGCTTGAAAACATGGATCGTTTCGGCAAGGAATACCTTGCGTTGCAATCGATCGAGCGAGGCAGAAATCGCGCTATGGGAGCTCCCGGGGAATAACTGAGCAAATAAAAAGCGGCCACCCGACGAAAGTCCGGTGGCCGTTTTCTTATCTGTCAGAACAGCCAACTGTAAGCGACGCCGAAATTCTCCTGTCGCATTTTCAGGTTTGCCGCATCGGCTCCGTTGAGTGCGGCAAAATCACCGATCACTTTCTTCCCGAAACCTTTCCAGTAAGTCAGGGATATCTCATTACTCTGGTTCGGCTGCCAGCTGAGTCCGCATGCAAAATGGTCGGTAATGGTGGCCGGGCTCAACACGTTTATTGCCGTCTGGCTGCTGGGGACCGGGTTGTTTCCATGGTTCCAGCCGACCCGCAAAGTCCAGTTTTCTGTCGGCCGATAACTTATGCCTAGCTTGATCACATCAATATTGCGCCAACCGAAGCCAGGCCCATTGTCGCTGCCGAGCAGGGTAGCTCCAATCGTATTGTGGTTGCCGAGAGTGGCGACGTCGGCAAAGCGGATGTGGGTCCAATCTGCAGCAACAAAAACAGCCGGGTGCAGCTTTATCGCGACGCCGATTCCGTAGCTTTCCGGGACATCCATCCCGCCTTGTTCCGGCAGTAATTCGCGGTAGCGGGAAAATTTGCTCATACTGGTTTTCGGTTGCCAGAAAGCGCCGATATTGACTCGATCGGTCAGCTGCCCGAAATAACCGAAGCGAACCCCCCAGCCCTCTGAATCATCTTCTCCCCGGTTGGTCAGGAAAGCAGTGCTGCCGCTCGGCGTGAAGGCCGCAAAGTTCTGCAGACCCCTGGCTTCAAAGCTTTGGCGGATATAGTTGATGGAGGCTCCGACAGAATGGTTTTCCTTGAATCGGTAAGCAAACGTAGGTGCGAGAATCAGTTGGCTTAAATTGCTGTAGGTCGGAGTCGTGCCAAAAAAGTTTTTCCGCCAATCGGTCTGCATGCCGCCGTTGGCATAACCGATCAGGCCGAAGGAAAGACTGTCGCTACAGCGGTAGCTGATGCCGAGTTGCGGGATCAGGTAATCTTTGCCATCGCTTTCGTGCCAGCCGCTGCCGTCACTATTGTCAGCATGGCGACTGGGGCGGAACCAGTCGAGCCCAATATCGAGCCGATTGCCAGTCGCAGACAGTGTCGCCGGGTTGCTCGCTGCAGACATGCTGCTTTGAGGCAAGGCGAGAACAGCTCCAGCCAGACTTTCTTCCTTGGCTCCAATCCCCTGTTGTAAGTAGCCATTTGTTGCCTGACTGTTGCCGGGGCAAAGCAGGAGCACTACGGCGAGGAGTAGTGGGAAGAGATATTTGGAGGCTCTGGCAGGCACGTGGCGAAGCAGCATGAGAAAACCCGATCAAGATACAAAAGTTCAATAGCTTGTAACTTTAGCGAAACGGGTGTTGTTTGGCAAGGTGCAGGAATGATTCGGTCGAGAGTTAACAGATATTTCAGGCAGGTGGATAAAACTCAATCTCGTTCGATGGTGTCTCTTCTTTGTCCAGCAAACTCTGACGACGTTCTGGGCCGTTGTAGGCACTGCTTGTTTTTTTTCCACGAATGTTGTGATCAAAAATGCTCACCCAGCCACTGCTGCGTTTGAATTGATCTATTTTTTCCTCCCTGATCAGGAAATCAAGATAGAAATCTTTGACCTGATCATGGCTGCCGTTCGGGTAAATGACCGGTATCAGCATTTTGAATGAGCCTCCTGGAAGGAATCATAATTTAAATTAAAGGGACTTATATTCGTTATGCAAAAAAATAGCCAGTTTTTAAGTTGTTGAACTTTAAGGAATAAATCAAAAGAACGGGGGAGATGTAAGGAATTTTGACATGATTAATCAGGTGAGGCAACTGTTTGTAGTAGCGGCTGAAAAGGGCGCCAGTTGTTGCGAGCTGTTCCGGAGCCGAATTCCGGTGGCAGGGAGCAATGGATGGTGTCGTCGAGGAGTGTTTCCAGGTCCGGAATAAGGGCGAGACATTGGCAGGGGCGGGTCTCGACCGGATAACTGCAGCCATTGCTCCCTTGGGCTATACAGCCGGTGGCAGTGTTCTTCGGGGCTGGAATCAGTATCCCCCCCAGATCACGCAGTTCGATATCCCGCTCGGCAAGCAGTTGGCGCAGTTGGTCGGCAGTTGGCGTTTGCCCAGAAAAGAAAATGGCAAAGAAGCGTTGCGGGTCGCTCCAGACCCCTGGATGTCCCTGACAGCAGCGACCGCCACACTGGCTGCAGAGTTGACTGTCGATTTTTGCTCCGTCCATCGAATCACCCCGCTATGCACCGAGAAAAGAAAAAGGCGATCACCGAAACGGGATCGCCTTTTTATTGTTAGATGGCGGGGCTGACGGGACTCGAACCCGCGACCTCCGGCGTGACAGGCCGGCGTTGTAACCAACTCTACTACAGCCCCAAATTGGTGGGCGAAGAGGGGCTCGAACCCCCGACATCCTGCTTGTAAGGCAGGCGCTCTCCCAGCTGAGCTATTCGCCCTTGAAACTTGTTTGCAACGCGATGGCGGGGCTGACGGGACTCGAACCCGCGACCTCCGGCGTGACAGGCCGGCGTTGTAACCAACTCTACTACAGCCCCATTGCGTTGAAGCGGAGAGGAATCTATACCATCATAACGAAATCTGCAAGCTTTTTTTCACTCACCGACCGTTGACGATGTCTTTTTTCATCCGCTCGAATTCTTCACGGGTAATCAGATCGTTTTCCAGCATCTTTGCCAGATCGCTTAACTCTTCGACCTGGGTGCGCGGCGCAGCCAGCTGTTTGATCTCCTGAACCTCATGCACATCAATCAACTGTGGCTGGTTTTGCATCTGCGGGTTGTGGCCGACGCGGACCGAGGCCATTCCACCGAGAAAGCTGATTTCCAGCGTTTTGTCACGCAGCGCTGGATCGTTCATCGCCTCTTTCAGGCTCTTGTTACTGGCTTTCAGGTAGCGGAAGAAGAGGATCGCAGAGATGCAAAGGAGCAGGGTGCCCCCACCGAGAATGTACCAGCGGAAGTCGAAAATCCCTTTGATCAGAACAACTCCGGCACCGAGTCCGACGATCAGCAGCAGGTGCAGCAGCAGCACGGCATAAGCCACGAACATGCCGCTGAACATTCCTTTAGTGTCCCCTTTTGCCATTTTATGAATATTTTCTATTTTTCGGGTTGTTTGTGTCGACGAAAACGCTGTGCAAATTACCACAAACTGGCCTCTGGATACAAAGAAAACCGCTGAGGACCTGTTGCTCCCATGTATCGGTATACATTTCGCCGGCTTGCACTTCCGTTGTTGACTGTTCTGCTGGTAGAATGAGTCCAATAGGTTCTGGAAAGGAGAGGTGCCGATGGCGACCGCATTTCCGTTACAGATATTTTACGATGGTGCCTGCCTCGTTTGCAGCAAAGAGATGGATCATTACCGCAAGCGCAATGTGCACGGGCATTTGCAGTTTATCGATATCAGCCGTGAAGATTTTCAGCCGGAAGAATACGGAAAAAGCAAAGCCGAGTTCATGGCCCAGTTGCATGTCCGTGACGGTGAAGGAAACTTCACCACCGGTATCGACGCCTTCACCACAATCTGGCAAGCGTACCCCAGTGGTTCAGTTTATCGCCTGTTCAGTGCCTTGGTTGGTTTGCCCGGAATCGACCTGCTCAGCCGGGGAGGTTACAAGCTTTTCGCCCGTTACCGCCATCTGCTGCCGAAACGCAAAAACGATTGTGACAGTGGCCGTTGCGGGTTAAAGCAGACAGGTTGAAACCGCCTCGGGAAACATGACTCCTGGGCAGCATTTCGGTACGATTGCGCACTGCGCCGGGCAAAAAAACGGCTATACTAAGTTTTTTCGAGCGCGCAGGAGGATTGATGACATTTCTGGGGATCGATATCGGTGGTAGCGGCATCAAGGGAGCCTTGGTCGATGTCGACAAAGGATGTCTGGTCGGTGAACGTTTGCGGCTGGAGACGCCGCAGCCGGCAACACCACAGGCCGTTTCGGAAACTGTCGCCGAGTTGGTGACACAGTTTGACTGGCAGGGGCCGATCGGTTGTGGCTTTCCGGCCGTGATCAGCAATGGTGTGGCAAAAAGCGCGGCCAACATCGATAAAAGCTGGATCGATATCGATGTTGAACAATTGATCCGAACAGCCACGGGGTGCGACTGCAGCGTAATCAACGATGCCGACGCCGCCGGGCTGGCCGAAATGCGCTTTGGTGCAGGTCGCGAGCGCAAGGGGACTGTGCTGGTGTTGACTCTCGGGACCGGGATCGGCTCTGCTCTTTTTTACAACGGTTCTCTTTATCCCAACAGTGAGCTGGGCCACCTGTGGCTGAAAACCGGGGTTGCCGAAAAGTACGCATCAGCTGCTGTGCGTAAAAAGGAAGATCTCGGCTGGAAAGCCTGGGCAAAGCGGCTTAACACCTTTTTTATCCAGGTCGAAACCCTTCTCTCGCCGGAATTGATCATTATTGGTGGTGGGGTAAGCCGCAAGCACGACAAGTTTTTTCCCTATCTCGACCTGCACGCCGAACTACTCCCGGCCGAACTTCGTAACCAGGCTGGAATTGTCGGGTCTGCCTGCCGTGCGGCAGAAATCTTTGCTTGAAGTAAAGCGGGTTTAAGAGGACTCAGCTTTTCTGCCGAAAAAGTTTGACAGCTCTGACAGCAACATCCCCCCGAGCATCAAGGCACAACCGAGCAGGCTGCGCAGCGACAGCAGCTCGCCCAGCATCAGCCAGCCGCCGATGGCTGCAAAAACCCCTTCCATACTGAGAATGATGGCCGAATGCGCCGGGTGCGCTTCGCGCTGGGCGATGACCTGCAGGGTGTAGGCGATGCCGACCGAACCGAGGCCGCCATAAAGGATCGGGATTGCCGCCTGCATGATGGTTTCAAACGCCACGGTTTCGATGGCGAACGCGGTGGCGAAACTGAGCAGCGAGCAGATGGCAAACTGGGCTGATGCCAGTTTGAGTGAGTCGGTGCGCGGCGCCAGCCAGCCGATCAGCAGCACATGCCCTGCCCAGAAGAAAGCACTGCAGAGAACCAGCAGGTCGCCGAAGGCGATGGTGAACTCTTCGGTGACACTCAGAAAATAAAGGCCGATTGCCGCCAGCAGGGCACCGATCCAGGTGGCGGCGTGGGGGCGCTGACGCCAGAACAGTCCGAGCAGCGGCACCATGACGACATAAAGGCCGGTGATGAAGCCGGCCTTGCCCGCGGTGGTGTAGACCAGCCCGGCCTGTTGCAGCGATGCGCCGGCGAAGAGCGCGCCCCCGGCCAGCAGCCCGCCGATCCAGAAGGATTTCTTTTCTGTCAGCTCTGCCGTCGGCTTGTTTTTCTGCAGCAGCAGGATCAGCGGAATCAGTGACAGGCTGCCCAAAGCAAAACGGATAGCATTGAACGTAAAGGGGCCGACGTAATCCATCCCCACCCGCTGGGCGACGAAAGCAAATCCCCAGATCGAGGCGGTCAGCACCAGTAAAATATCGGCCTTGAGTGTTCCCTGTTTCATTCCTGTTCCAATATTTGTTTCAATTTTTCCGTTTCTGCAATGATCAGTGGCAGGCTATCCCGCAGGCTGTGATCGTCATCCACTTCCAGTAGCGGCAGGCCAAAATTACGGCTTGCTTCGATCGGCACCACATCGTCCTGTCGGCCGTGGATGATGAGGCTCGGCGGCAGTCCTGCCGAAGTCAAACCTTCACCCGCCGGGCGATGCAGGGCCGGGGCGCAGAGCAGCATGCCGGCAACTTGTCGCGGGATTTCCCGCTGCAGCAACAGTGCCATCAAACCGCCCATGCTCGAGCCGATCAGCAGAAAGGGGCCGGGTTGCTCCGCCAGGGTTTCCCGAATGATCTGCAGTCGTTGCCACGGGTCGGAAATGCCGCTGCAGTCAGGCGAGATAACTGCGCCGAAATGTTTCTTCAGAGCTTGGAATTTCGCCCCATGTGGGCCGGATTCGAGCCCGTGTAAAAAGACCAACTGCATGCTGCCACCTCTTGTACATATGAATCTATCCCGGCGACAAGGTAGTGCTTTTTTCCGTTTGATTGCAAAGAAAAAAAGATCGCCGTGGCTATACAATTGCTGATTTTTTTGCTTTGCTTTATGCATGACTCAAGACTTTTTAACCTCGGAAATTTTTCTCCAGGCAGGTGATGCGCTACTGCTTTGCGACCTGCAGGGGCAGCTGCTGGCTGCGAATCCTGCCGCATGCAAACTGTTGAGGATGTCTGGCGAACGCTTGCAGCAGTTGACATTGCAGCAGCTGGAGGTCGGAGGCGCGAGCCCCTCTCGTCTGCTGGTCCCTGGGCTTTACGCACTTAACCTGCTCTGCGGTGATGAGCTGAACCTTCCCGTTGAAGTGCGGGTCAGCCGGATTGAGCGGACTGGAGAGCCGGATTGTCTGCTTTTAGTGGCCCGCAACATCTCGGAGCGTAGCAGTGAGGCAGGCCGCCTGCTGGAGCAGAACAACCTGTTCAGCAATATCATCAACAACATTCCCCATTCAATTTACTGGAAAGACCGTGACCTGGTTTATGCCGGCGGTAACTTTAACTTTGCTGCTGATGTCGGGCTCGATTCTCCGCAGCAGCTGGTCGGCACAACTGCAGAAGAGCTGCCACGAGGCAGCGAGGATTCCTTGCTGTTTCAACAGTGTGACCAAGAGGTCATGATAAAGGATTTTCCCCTGCTCGATTTTGAGGAACAGCACCAGCGGGAGGATGGCAGCCTGGCGACCCTGCTGACCAGCCGGGTGCCGCTGAAAGGCCCTGACGGCAAAGTTTCCGGCGTGCTTGGCATCTACACCGATATCACCGCCAGGCGGCTGGCCGAAATGACTCTGGAAAAGAGTGAGGGCCGCTACAAAGCCCTGTCGCAGGAATTTCAGACTGTGCTCGATGGTATTCCCGATTCCCTGATGCTGCTTGATCGCGATCTGAAAATTGTCTGGGCCAACAGTAATACATCGGCGTTACTCGGCGATGATTTTGACGACATACCCGGCCGTTTTTGTCATCAGCTTTGGGAGCATTCAGATGATCCCTGTGACGATTGCGTTGCCAGACAGAGTTTTGCCAGCGGGAAAACGGTCGATGCCATTCGCAAGCACGCAGATGGTCGGATCTGGGGAATAAAAGTCTGTCCGATCAAGGATGCCAGCGGAAAAGTGGTCAATGTTGTTCACCTGGCTAGCGATATTACCGAGAAGAAAAAGCTGCGCGACGAGGCGGACCGGGCTGGACGGCTTGCGGCCCTTGGCGAGCTCTCCGCCGGTGTTGCTCATGAGATCAATAACCCGAACGGTCTGCTGCTGCTCAACCTGCCGTTGCTGGAGGATGTCTTTAACGATGCCCTGCCGATTCTGCAGGAGCGTTTCGATCGCGAAGGCGAATACACCCTGGCCGGGTTGCCATTCTCAATGCTGCGGGAGGACCTGCCACGATTATTGAGCGAGCTGCGGGAAGGGGCGACGCGAATTCGTCAGATCGTCGATGACCTGAAAAACTTTGTCCGCAGCGATCCCGGTGAATTGGAAGGGCCTTTTGCTATCGGCCCATCGATTGAGAAGGTCCTGCGATTGGCTGGCAACACATTGAAAAAATCGACAGATAATTTCCACTACGAGCTGGCAGATGATTTGTCTTTGCTGAAAGGGAACGCGGCACAGATTGAACAGGTTCTGCTCAACCTGTTGCTCAATGCCTGTAATTCTCTGCCGGATCGCCAGTGCGCGATTGAATTACGGGTGCAGATGGCCCAGGGGCGGGAGAGCATGTTGATCGAAGTGGCCGACCAAGGGTGTGGCATCAGCGAAGCAGACCTGCCACACGTGACAGATCCGTTCTTTACAACCCGAAGGGAACTGGGCGGCACCGGGCTCGGACTGTCGATCGCCGCGCGCATTGTCAGAGAACATGGCGGGCGTTTGCACTTTGCTTCCGAGCCGGGGCAGGGAACGACTGTTGCCCTAGAACTGCCGACGCAAAAGGATGAAACCGATGACCGATTCGCAGGATAACACCCCGACGCTGTTGCTGGTCGACGATGAGGCTGCTTGGCTGCACGGGATGCGCCTGACATTAGCACGGATCGGCTTGACTCGTGTGGAGCAGTGTCTCGACAGCCGCGAAGTGATGGGCATCCTGCAGCGGCAGAAGATCGACCTGATTCTGCTCGATCTGACCATGCCCTACCTGACCGGGGATGAACTGTTGCCACTGATCTCGGCCGAGTACCCGGAAATCCCGGTGATTGTGCTGACCGGCCTGAATCAGCTGGAGATTGCCGTCGAATGCATGCGGCTGGGGGCTTTTGATTTCTTCGTCAAAAGTGTCGAGGCGGAGCGTCTGACTCTCGGTATCCGCCGAGCCCTGCGTATGCAGGAAGCTTTGCGTGAAAACCAGCGCATCAAAACAAGCTTGATTCATGATGAACTGGAGCACCCGGGTGCTTTTTCTGAAATCATCACCCAGAATAAGCAGATGTCCACCCTGCTGAAATATGTCGAGGCGGTGTCAGGCAGTAAACAGCCGATCCTGATCAGCGGCGAAAGTGGTGTCGGCAAAGAACTGATCGCCCGGGCCATTGCTCGATTGTATAACCCGGATGCACCTTACGTTGCGGTGAATGTCGCCGGGCTGGACGACAATATGTTTTCTGACACCCTGTTCGGTCACTGCAAAGGAGCCTTTACCGGGGCGGATAAGGATCGGCCGGGGATGATCGAGCAGGCAGGCGCAGGAGTGTTGTTCCTCGATGAAATTGGCGACATGACGCCGAGTTCGCAAGTCAAGCTGCTACGATTGTTGCAGGAAGGGGAGTATTTCCCTCTTGGCAGTGATCGGCCGAAACGTTCCCAGGCACGGATTGTGGTTGCTACCAACCGCAATCTGGAGCAGATGCAGCATGCCGGTGAATTTCGCAAAGATCTTTATTATCGGCTGAAGACCCACCAGATCGAGCTTCCACCATTGCGTAACCGACGTGATGATATCCCGCTGCTGCTTGATCATTTTCTCCGGCTAAGCGCTGCCGAACTGGGGAAAAAGGTGCCGACGCCACCACCGGAGCTGGAAGTGCTGCTGAGTACGTATCATTTTCCTGGCAATGTGCGTGAACTGGCAGGGATGGTGTACGATGCGGTCAGCCGTCATCAAACTGGAAAGTTGTCGCAAAGTTCATTCAAACAAGCGATCGGCAGTCATCCGCTGAAGGGGATAAAAGCAGAAGACAGAACAAGTACAGGCGAGTCCCTGCTCAGTTTTCATCAAGAATTGCCGACGTTGGCTGAAGCCGCCAACCTGTTGGTCGAAGAAGCGATGAAACGAGCGCAGAACAACCAGACTATCGCTGCCCAGCTACTCGGTATCAGCCGACCGGCACTGAGCAAACGATTGAAAAAATTGCGGGAAGAGGATTCCAGAACCCAGTAACTTTTTGCACAGTGTGAAAAAAATTTAAAATTTGAGAAGGCTAATCTTTTGCTGAGGTTAGCCTCTTTTTATGTTCCTGCCGTAACTTTTTTTACACCCTTCCACGACTCTCCTGAATGTCCCCTCTGTCGGCAAAAATCATGTGAAAACAGGTTGTTTATAGTTTTTCTGGGGTTTGGCATCGACCTTGCTGAATTAGCATGAGCTAACACTGGGAAAGTGAGTTTTCTATGAGTGAACAGTCGATTCTGTTGTTTGATTCATCGCTGGAAAAGGTCAGTTCAACCCGGTTTCTTCTGCAATTGGCCAATTATCGTGTCGCTGTTGTGCGAAGTGGCGAGGAAGCTTTCAACTGGCTGGTCAGCCGGGCCAACTCATCGTCGCAGGCGAGCCTTCTGGTAATTAACGATCACAGCCAGAGCTTGTCGCTGCTTGACCTGTTGCCACAATTGAAGCAGCAGGGGGTTGCAGTCCCAATGTTGTCGGTGTTGCGCGATGAAATTCGCTTTTCAGGCGAAGACGCGGAATTTGTCCTGTGCCGACCGGAGAATCTACTGGGGCAGGTTCGCGCATTGACCACATAGATGTGAAAACAACAGGCATCCGATTTTACCCGAAGGAGTGACAGATGAGTGGAAGTATGAGTCTCGAAACAGGTCAATATCTGACCTACAAACTGGCGGATGAAGTTTTCGCCCTGGACATCGCCAAAGTGCGTGAGGTGCTCGATTTTACCTGCATCACCAAGGTGCCGCAGATGCCTGATTTCATGTGTGGAGTGATCAACCTGCGTGGCAGTGTTGTGCCGGTGGTCGATATGCGCCTGAAGTTCGGCATGGATAGAACCGAACAGACCGTGAACACCTGCATCATTATCACCGAAGTGACCCTGGGTGAGGACGTGGCGGTGATCGGTGCGCTGGCAGATTCAGTGCAGGCAGTGCTTGACCTGGGAGCGAAACAGATTGAGCCGGCACCGAAAATGGGCACGGGATTGAACACCGATTTTATCAAGGGCATGGGCAAGCAGGATGATCAGTTCATCATCATTCTCGATATCGACCGAGTTTTCTCAGCCGATGACCTTTCGCTGACGGGCGGCCCTGCAGACAGTCCGCAGCAAATGGCGGTTGGCGCATAGATTATCACAAAAGTCTAACAGGCCGTTGAAAAACTAGCCGGGAGTTGGCCTCTATCCTCCCGAGAAGAATTTTTTGCTCTTTGACAATCTATGTTTCGTTAGTTCTGACCATTTTCAAGCGCCATTGGAACCGTTTTCGCGATTTATCGCGATGCAATCGGCGTGATCGACTCCCTTTTCGTCACAATCCCCAAATCAGGGTGCGCATCCTGACCAGATTGTAGGCTGCCGCTGCCAGGGTAAAGGTAGACTCAACGCGATCAAGGCCCCGGTGGCGGGTTTTACGGAGCAAGCCTGCCGTCTTGATCCAGCCGAAGATCTCCTCGACTCGCTTGCGCACTTTCAGG
>NZ_FQZT01000004.1 GCF_900142125.1 Malonomonas rubra DSM 5091 | reverse complement strand
GACCATCATGTTGATCGGCATGGTTAAGGGTGTTCTCAGTGGCAAGACCCAGGTTCACTATTAATTCGACCCTGAACTTCTTTTGATTGAAAGGCGAGGACCATGCAAGGGCTGCTGATTGCAAATAAAAACCAGGCTGAACGAGATCAGCTGACGGCTGTTTTCGGCGAGGATGGTTACGAAATCACTGCCACAGAGACCGTTGCCGATGGGCTGGAGAAGATTCTCGATCGGCAGGTCCAGGTGATCGTGATCGCTGGTGAGTACGACGATCAGCACATCGCCAAGCTGGTCCCGCTGCTGAAAAAATGTAACCGTCATCTTTCGATCATCCTGATGACAGAAGAAATTTCACTGGAATTGCTGCGGCGGATCCGCAAAGAGGGGATCTTCTACCACGCGGTCGGCGAAGTGGGTGCCGACGAGATCCGCCAGGCAGTCAGCTGTGCGTTTAAAACATATGCGGCGAATGCAAAGGCGCCGAAAACATTACCTCTAAAGGAGAAACTCATGTACGCAAAATCGATTCTGACCACACTGTCCCTGATCCTGATGTCCGTTCCTGCGATGGCCGCCGACACCACCAAGACCTACACCAGCGGTATTCTGGTTCTGTTGTTCGTCGGTTTCTGTGCCCTGCTGGTCGTGATGCAGCTTCTTCCTGCCGTGATGAACCTGGTTGGTTTGACCAAGAAGGCGATGCAGGATTCGAAGAAGTCGGTTGAGGCATCGAGCCTGCAGAAGTAAGCGAAAACCTCTCGCTGAATTCGAATGCGAAAAGGGCAACCAGAACGGTTGCCCTTTTCGCGTTTAACTCTCGCAATCAACAAAAAATCGTATAATTAAGAAGTCCCCGAAACAAAACGGCCAGATAACTTGAAATGTTTCTTGTTAAGTTTGGCAACAAACCACATCGTTGCCAGTTTTAGGGCAAGTGCCATCCCGGCTAAAAGAGCAAACAACAACTGTGCTGAAAAAAATTGCGAGAGCATCATCTAACAATCAGCGGCAATCAACGCAAAACCCAAGAACAATCTGATCACTTTTTTCCTTTTGCAAAAAATTCGATCATTTCTCTTGCTGCCCGTTCGATATCATCCATCGACAAATCGAGATGTGTCACCAGCCGCACTGTTTGCCCTGTGCCGATATGAATCTGTTTTCCTGCCAAGTGCGCCTTCAGCTTCTCAGCCGTTTCGATCGGCATATCAAGAAACACCATGTTGGTCTGGTTCTCTTCCCTTCGCACCGCCAACCCCGGAACCTGTTTCAGCTTCTCAGCCAGCAGCTCGGCGTGTTCATGGTCTCTCTGTAAACCTTCGATATTTTTTTCCAACGCATAAATTCCAGCAGCAGCCAGCACCCCGGCCTGACGCATCCCGCCACCAAGCATCTTCCGCCAGCGGCGGGCATCAGCGAGCAGCTCTTTTTTACCGCATAGCACTGAGCCGACCGGCGCACCCAACCCCTTGGAAAGGCAAAGCGATGCGGTATCAAAAGGACGCACGACGTCTGCTATCGATTGCTTGTGAAAGACAGCGGCGTTGAAAGCCCGTGCTCCATCCAGATGCAGGCCGAGTTGATGGCGGTCTGCAAACTCACGCGCCGCAGACAGGTATTGCGGTGACAACGCTTTGCCCGCCTGGGTATTTTCCAGGCTGAGCAGCCGGGTGCGGGCGAAATGGGAATCGGCCGGCTTGATGAACTGCTCAACCAGTGTCAGGTCAAGGCTGCCATCGGCTGAAAACTCCAGCGGCTGCGGTTGAATGCCACCGACCACCGCCGCGCCTCCGGCCTCGTAGCGATAATTATGAGCCTGCTGCCCGGCGATATACTCATCACCCCGCTGACAGTGTGCCAGCAGCGCCAGCAGGTTACCCTGAGTACCGCTCGGTACGAACAGTGCGGCTTCCGTTCCGCTCATTTCAGCAGTTAAAGCTTCCAGCCGATTGACTGTTGGATCCTCACCATAAACATCGTCGCCGACCTCGGCAGCGGCCATTGCGCGCCGCATTTCCAGGCTGGGTTTAGTGACAGTATCACTGCGTAAATCGATGACCTTCATTGCATTTGACTCCACGAGATTTTTAGCGGGCGTGAGGAAAGCCGTTTTTATCAAAGCGCCAATCAGCGAAAGCGAACATGTAGGGATGCTCCCGGGAACGGAAATGCCACTGGTTGCGATGGTTGAAACCGACAGTCTTCGTCATGGTGGCAAAATCAAGCTGCCAGCCGAATTCGCTTTGGCGAAGAAAGTAAGGCGATGCCTGCCGCTCTTTGACCGGATACCGGATGACTGCCATGGCATCTTTAACGCGTACATCGGCCAGCGACCAGACCTTGTCCAGCTCTCGCAAAGCATTCTGCTGCTGGGCATCGGTCACCAGCCATTGGCGGAAAAATGCGCGTGTTTCTTCTGTGTAAATTTCCAGTTCGGGATCTTTGCTTCGGTCACGGAGCGATTGCCGGTAAGCGTCAAGGGTTGCCAGGGGATCTGCTTGCGGCAGGTAGCGGTCAGGCTGTGCAGCCTGCGGTTGCTCCACCTCTCCGCTGGTGGCAATCCGCGCACCGGCCCCGCCGCTCAGATGCTTGCCTGCCGCCGCGGATGTTTCTGCCGAGGCCCCCTGCAGGCGCGCAACCAGTAGTTCCGTCAATGCCTCAACACCATGCCCGACACGATCAGATTGAAAAAAAGGTAACATCTGGTCATATTCCAGGCTGGCGATAAAACCATCGGGAAAAACACCTTCCAGGTCATAGCCGACTTCGATCCGAGCCTGTTCACTGATAGGATCGACGACCAGCAGCAGTCCTCGGGCACCAGAGGTCTGTCCGCCGATCCGCTTTTGCTCAAACAGTTCGAGCGCCTCTTGGTCCAGATCGACCGCCGCCCGTTCGAGGATCACCAGGTGCAGCTCGACATCCTGTTCTTCCAGCAGTAACGTCTGAAATGTTTCCAGTCGCTGCCGTTGTGCGTCTGAAAGCAGAGCGGCATCGTCCTGCACGAGCGCCACCTGCTCGCAACAGCACAACAGCAAACTCACAATCAAAAGAAGCGTATATTTCATCGATGTTCTTTTCATTCAGCGAGGGCGCCGTTTATCAACAACGATATTGCTACCGGCACGCTGCTTGGCCAGCTTTTTTGTCTCGGTACAGACATCGGCAATTTCCATCGCCGACAGCACGTTACGTTTACTCAGATCGATGGCTCCCATGCTGAGGCTGACAAGCGGGTGCTTTCGCTTCTTTCCTTCGCGGTCAGTAGCAACAACAAAGCCTTTGGCTCTATCATCTTCGCTGTAAAACTCACCAATCCCCTGCTCGATCCGGCGGATAATTTCATCGCTCACGACTGCCAGTTTTTCCGCCGGTAAAATGACAACAAAATCATCACCACCGATATGTCCGAGAAAAGCCTCGGAGCAGCCATGACTTTGCAGCGTTACGCGAATGACATTGGCGGTAAAATTGATCACGTCGTCACCTTTAGCGAAGCCGTAGGTATCGTTATAGACTTTGAAATGATCGAGGTCCGCATAAATCACGGCAGCGCTCTGATTGTTGCCATCGACCAAGCGCTGAAGTTCACAGATAATACAGGTGTTGCCAGGCAGGCCGGTATTGGGGTTGGCATCGAGGGCCAGCTGATTGAGCCGCTGTAATTCGGCGATAGCATCACTCAACTTGAGCTGATTTCTGATCCGCGCCTTGACCGTCGGCGCGTTGAAGGGCTTGACGATATATTCGACAGCACCGGCCGCAAATCCCTGCTCTTCGGCCGCAACCTTATTGACCGAAGTGAGAAAGACAACCGGCAGCGCTTTCGTTTGCGGCTCGCTCTTCAGCTTGCGGCAAAGCTCAAAACCATCCATATCGGGCAGCTTAGTTTCCATGATCAGCATATCTATCTGCTGTTTTTTCAGCTGCTTTAAAATATCGGCCGCTGATTTGGCCGTCACCACGTGATAATCATCTTTCAGCGCTCCAATAGTGGTGGCGGCACTCAGAAGATCGGCATCGGCTAGCAGAATTCTTTTCTTTTCGCCTCTTGGCATCAGGATACCCACTTTTGCAAAACCGATTTCAACACGGCCAAGCTGCCGGGCAACATCAGATTCTAGAAAATCCGGCTTGAAGAAAACGGCGACTATTGATAGTTTTGTTTTAAAGTATTACTGAAAACTAAATATATTCAAGACGATGGCCGACAAGTGAGAAAAGAAAGGCAGGTCATCGTATGCAAGGCGTGAAAGATATGACTAAAAACATTCTGTTGTTAATCATATTGCTGGTGGTTGTAGCAGGGATTATTCTTGGCATCCACTATCTCGGTTCTCAGGTTGACAACAAGAAAAAGTATCAACATCCAATTACCCGCCCCGGTGCCAGCTGGTAATTCCAGCCGGCAGCCGGCAGCGCTTTATTCATGGTAACCGGACTCAGTTCAGGCGCCGTTCTGCCCCATCGTAGCCCACCCCGCCTGCACCACGGATAGGGTCGAGTCCGACTTTCGCCCAACCATCCGATCTTTCAAACTGGTCAATCTGCCGGGAATCGATCAAAGTTCCCAGTAACGACGGGCTGATCCGGTCTTTCACACCATTCTTGTAGACAACATTGATTTTCGTACTTCGCCTGAAAAATGCCATGTCCCTCTCCTTTCCATTTGGGCTTACCATATCAATCATACTGTTTTTTTCATTTTTCTCAACTGGTGATGGCTAAACTTCATTCCATTTATCAGCAAGTTAGCCACTAAAAACGCTCTATCAACACAATACAAGAGCCAAAGCGTGAGACTGAATCTATACTCTTCCGCTGCTACTGACCTTTACTCTTCTGCTCGCCTCGCAGGTGCAGGCAAAAAAGTTCAGATCAAAGGGAAGAGCCTTGATGTCTGTGAGAGTCGTGCTGGATGTACGTTGCCGGCGACAACCCCTTCGAGAAGGTCCGTTAAATTATGCCCGCGCGCTGTTGCTGCTGGCGCTCACTGGCTTGCTGATTGTTTGGAAAAAGTCCGGGATAAAAAAACGGGGTACCGTTTTTTATCAGTGAGCGGGGTTCTGCTGCAGCTCACCATTCTCTTTCTTTACTACTGATCGTCTGCAGCCAGGCCTGCGGCGATCGCCGCCATCAGCCGCTCGACGATCAACAGGTGGGTCTCTTTGCAGTCGTCTCGCTCGAGCAGATCGGAGAAGTCGAGCGGCGCACCAAAATTGATCCGGCCGCGCTGGCCAAAGCCGGGAAAACGCCACCTGTTTATCCCGGTTAGCGCCGTCGGAATCACGACCGGCCTATGGTCGTAAATCAGCTTGCCAACACCGCGGTTGCCTTTCCCCAGTTGACCGTCTTTGTTGCGCGTCCCCTCCGGGAAAAGCATCACCTTTTCGGTCTGCAGCAGCATCCCCAGATGTTTTCCAGCCCGCACGTCACGGCCCCGTTTAACCGGAAAAGCGCCCCAGGAACTATAAATCGCGCCGATAATTTTGTTCTCGAACAGCTCCTCTTTGGCCGGAGCCCAGACCATCTGGAAGGGATGGTGGGAAAAGACTGCGGTAGGAAGAAAAACGGTATCGTATCCGGAGATATGATTGGCCGCCAGCAGCACCCCGCCCTCCTCCGGGATATTTTCAGCTCCGACCACGCGCAAGCGGTTGAGGCAGCGGGCATAAAACATAATAAAGAGCGATACGAACATCACCCACCAGCGGCGGATTAAAGCTACTTGCACGGCAGTCTCTCCTTGTTGAAAGATAACCCGCTGCATACTATAGCAGAGCAACCGCCGTGGCAACATCGGATACGGGGAAAAGCTTGCGGCAGCTTCCGGGCTGACGCATTATAGCAGTTCGAAAACAAACACCAAGCCAGACAAAGGAAAATTATCATGGGATGGATATCAGGGATTATCGGCGGCGGGCTCGGGGCAATGATTGCCGGTCCGATCGGCGCTGTCATCGGTGCAGCAATCGGTGCCAACATGGGTGGCGGCCAACAACTGCAACCCGGACCGGGTGGGGCCAATCAATCCTACCAGCGGCAGGCGATCTTTTTTACAGCCGCCTTTTCCATGTTCGGCAAGCTGGCAAAAGCGGACGGACGCGTTTGCCCGAATGAAATTGCCGCCATCGAGAAGATCTCGAAAGAAGCCCTCGGCCTCGACACCCAGACCCGTGACTACGCCATCAAGGTTTTCAGCCAGGCGAAGGACAGCGCCGAACCTTTTTCCGCTTATGCCAGTCAGTTCGGCAGTTACTTCGCGCATGACCAGCAGCTGTGCGGCTTAATGATGAGTATTCTGTTCCAGGTGGCAATGGCTGATGGCGAGCTGCATCCGCAGGAGGAAGCGATGCTGCTCGAGGCAAAAACCGCTTTCCGCCTGTCTGAGAGCCTTTATCAGTCCCTGCGCAGCCGCTTTGTCGGCCATCACAGCAACTCCACCAGCATGGCAAAACACTATGAAACCCTTGGCGTTGCCAGCGATGCCAGCACATCGGAGATCAAAAAGGCTTATCGGCAAAAAGCTGCCGAGTATCATCCGGATAAAATCGAAAGCAAGGGGCTGCCACCGGAATTCATCAAGTTCGCCAACGACAAGCTGGCCGAAATCAATGCGTCATATGATGCCATTATGAGTGCACGAAAAGGCTGATCCGCAGCGGAACTCCCCTGAGAAAAGGACGAAAAATGCCAAAATTAACGGAAAAAGCTGCCTGGCAGGCACTCTGCGAACATCAGCAGGAGATGGAAACAACCGAAATGCGCGGACTGTTTGCCGCTGATCCACATCGCGCCAAACACTTTTCTCTGCAGTTTGACGACATTCTGTTCGATTACTCCAAGCACCGGATCACGGAAAAAACCATACAGTTACTGGTCGAACTGGCAGAACAATGCGATTTGAAAGAAAAGATCGAGCAGATGTTCAGCGGTGGTAAAATTAACTCCACCGAACAGCGGGCAGTGCTGCACATTGCATTGCGCAACCGCAGTAATCGACCGATCATTGTCGATGGCAGCGATGTAATGCCGCAGGTCAACGCGGTGCTGAAGAAAATGCACAGCTTCACCGAGCAGGTACGCAACGGCCACTGGCTTGGGCACAGCGGCAAACCGATCCGCGACATCGTCAACATCGGCATCGGCGGATCCGACCTCGGCCCGTTGATGGTCACCGAGGCCATGAAACCCTACGGGCATCCGAACCTGCGGGCACATTTCGTCTCCAACGTCGACGGCACCCACATCAGTGAAACACTGAAAATGGTTGATCCGGAAACCACTCTGTTCCTGATCGCCTCGAAAACCTTCACCACCCAGGAAACCCTGGCCAATGCACACACGGCACGCAACTGGCTGCTCCAGCATTTCGCAGAGGAAACCGCTATTGCCAAGCATTTTGTCGCCATTTCGACCAACACCGAGAAAGTCACCGCATTCGGTATCGATGCCGAAAACATGTTCGAATTCTGGGATTGGGTCGGTGGACGCTACTCGCTCTGGTCGGCCATCGGTCTGTCGATCGCGCTTTACCTGGGGATGGATAATTTTGAGAAATTATTGGCGGGTGCGCACAAAATTGACGAGCATTTCCGCAGTGCCCCTTTCGAACAGAACCTGCCTGTGCTGATGGGCCTGCTCGGCATCTGGTACAACAATTTCTGGGGTGCTGAGAGCCATGTCATTCTCCCCTATGACCAGTACCTGCACCGCTTCCCCGCCTACTTTCAACAGGGCGACATGGAAAGCAACGGCAAAAGAGTCACCATCGCAGGCGAAACCGTCGACTACTCAACGGGACCGATCATCTGGGGCGAACCGGGCACCAACGGTCAGCACGCCTTTTACCAGTTGATCCATCAGGGCACCAAACTGATCCCGGCCGATTTTCTCGCACCGGTTATCAGCCAAAACCCATGTGGTGACCACCACCAACTGCTGCTGTCAAACTTCTTCGCTCAACCCGAAGCGCTGATGAGCGGAAAAACCGAGGCCGAAGCCCGTGCCGAAATGGAAGGAGAAGGACTGCCCACCAAGCGGATCGAGCAACTGCTACCACACAAAGTTTTCCCCGGTAACCGGCCGAGCAGCAGCTTCCTGTTCCGTCAACTGACCCCGGAAACCCTCGGTGCACTGATCGCCTGTTACGAGCATAAAATTTTTACCCAAGGGGCAATCTGGGACCTGAACTCTTTTGATCAGTGGGGGGTTGAGCTGGGCAAACAGCTGGCAAAAAAGATCCTGCCGGAACTGGATAGCCAGACGGAGGTTGCCAGTCACGATTCTTCAACCAACCAGCTGATCAATTACTATTGCCAGCAGAAAAACAAGCTTTAAAAATATGAATTTTAAGATATAAAAAGAGAGGGTAAAAATTTCCGTTAAAAAATTAACTTTGCCGTTTTTTTCTCTATTCTAGAAATCTTATGTTATTTCGGGTTGATAGAAATTCTAATTTGCAAAGCAAAACAGTTATCCACAGCTTTTGTGGATAACTGTTTAACAACGGGCAAAGACGAAACGGAAAAGAGCGAAAACTGGGACTTTCTTCCTTTTTGCCATTAAAATATACACCCGTGGAAAAGACAGCTTTTTCGGCTGGTTAGAGATCTGGCCATTTTTATCACAGCACTCGCTTCATTAACGCATAGAAGCATAAAGAAATGTTAACAGGTACAGTCGTTGCTATGTTGAAAGCTGACAAAATGTTAGAAAAAATGAATGAAAATAGCGGTTTTTTACCGGAAACCCGACAATGAGCATTGAAAGCAAGCTCAATGCCCGCCTGCTGACGCCGGTTCTGCTCAACACCGTTCTGGCCTTATCTGCACTCTACGCGCCTCAGCCGCTATTACCGACCCTCAGTCAAACCTTTACGATCAGCCGTGAAGCCGCCGCCGGTTTAACCACGGTAACCTTCATTCCACTCGCCATCGCCCCCCTGCTGTACGGCTACCTGCTCGAATCGATCTCAGCAACCCAGCTACTGAAAATTGCCGTACCTCTTTTGGCACTGAGCGAACTGCTGTTCGCATGGGCCGGCAACTACCCACTGTTGATGATCATCCGGCTGTTTCAGGGGCTGTTGATTCCCGCCATCCTAACCGGCCTGATGACTTATATCTCGCAGCAATCGAGCAGCAGCACCATCCAGCGCAGTATGTCGATCTACATCGCAGCGACTATTTTCGGCGGTTTTATCGGTCGAGCTGCGTCCGGGCTGATCGCCACCTGGTTCGGCTGGCGCTACAGTTTCATCATCCTTGCCATCAGTCTGGCGATCGGCTTTCTGCTGCTATTTTTTCTACCGGACAGTGGTAACCTCAAGCTGAACCGACCAGCGCCAAAAATCATCCTGCAGACCTTGCAACGCCCGGCATTTCTACCGCTTTACCTGGCAATTTTCTGCCTGTTCTTCGTTTTCGCCGCGATGATGAATTTCATCCCATTCCGCCTGACCGAATTGAGCAGTGAAGCCAATGAGCTGCGAATCGGCCTGATGTACTCAGGTTACATGATGGGTATCTGCACCTCTCTCGGCGCACCGGCTATCTGCCGCAAACTGGGCGGTCAAGCACGGGGAATACAGCTGGGGCTGCTTGCCTACGGCGTTACCCTGTTCGGTTTGGCGTTCAACCAGATCTGGATGCTGTTCGCCACCATGTTCCTGTTCTGCGGCGCGATGTTTCTTGTACACTCCACGGCATCCGGACTTATCAACCAGCTGGCTGGCGAGGAACACCGGGGGTTAACCAACGGCATTTACGTCGCATTCTACTACGCCGGGGGCGCCATCGGTTCCTTTGCTCCTGGCTTGCTTTACAGGCAAAGCGGTTGGTACGGCTTTCTCGTTGCGTTGCTGATTGTCTGCCTGCTCGGCTATCTCTGCAGCCGCAGGATTATTCTGCAAGGGGAATAGTCGGAAAAAGCTGACTGCCACCATTGACTGTGCTATGGTCCGCTCTCTTTTTTCGTGACTAAAAGGAGTAAATAATGCTGCCCGGCTTTCATTACCAGATGCAGGTTGAAAAGATTGAACCGCAAGGTGCATGGCTGATTTCCGATCAACAGCGACTGCTGCTGCCAAAACGAGAATGCCCGGGAGAACTTGCCCCTGGCAGCGAGCTTGAAGTATTCGTCTATCTCGATCGTAATAACCAGCTGACAGCGACAACGAAAAAACCGCTGGCAGAGGTTGGTCAGTTCGCTCTGCTGCAGGTCACCAGCATCGGTCCGCACGGTGCGTTTCTCAATTGGGGGCTGGAAAAGGACCTGCTCGCGCCATTCAACGAGCAACCGCAGAAGATGCTCGAAGGGCGTCGCTACCTGGTCCATATCTGCCACGACAAAGAGGGTCGGCCGATCGCCTCGGGGAGGCTTGAAAAGTTCCTCCAGAGTGAAAATATCGATCTGCGCGAAGGGGAAGAGGTTGAGCTGACGATCTGGGCCTTTACTGATCTGGGGGCCAAGGTGATTATCAACAACAGCTACGAAGGGTTGCTCTATAAAGATGAGTTGCCGCCCGGCCTGAAACGGGGCGACCAGGGGGTCGGCTTCGTTGCCCGCATCCGCGAAGATCAGAAAATCGATATCACTCTGCGCCGCCCGGGAGCGGCCGGCATCGCCGATGCCAGGGAGGTCATCCTGGAAGCGCTGGCGGAGAACGAGGGCTTCCTGCCTCTGCATGACGGCAGTTCACCGGAACAGATTCGCACTGAGCTGGGTTTGAGTAAAAAACAGTTCAAAAAAGCGGTCGGCGGGCTGTACAAAGAGCAGCGGGTGACTCTGAGTCACAAGGGCATCAGACTGCGCTGAGCATCAACCGAATTCGTTCAGTGCGCGACTGATCTCCTTGGGGAGTTGCGGTCGCCCTTTGGCGTTAACACCAGTACCGGTGATCCAGCCCTTGAGAACCAGCTGGTTGTCCGGCTGAAGAAAGATGTCCTGCCGGAATCGATAGCGTAGCGGTGAAATTTTCTCCATGATCAGCCCGGCCCAGAATCGGTCTCCGCTGCGCAGCGAGCGTTTGTATTCCAGTTCCGCCTTGATAACCACCAGATTAAGTCCCTGCTCCGCCAGCTCGGCAAAGTCGAGGCCGAGGGTTTTGATAAACTCGTGCCGGGCGTGCTCCAGATACTGCTGATAAACTGCGTTGTTCACCACCCCCTGCAGATCACACTCATAATCCCGCACCTGAAATTCGAGTCGGTACTGATACTTCTTCATCATCACACTCCATCCGCATCAATTCAGTCTGCATCTAGCCACAGTCTCGTGGCAAAGGCAACCGATGCAGGCACTTGTCACAATAATCCTTTATATGCAGAGTAAAATAAATTACTTTACTTCCATTCTTTCCTTCATTTTAATATGGGAATAATAAAATATATTTTGTCAGTTTATAACTCGACATCAGGCCTGCAAGGTCAAAAACTAAACAACAAAAATCTGCGTTCCCCAGCAATTTGTGCGTTTTATTCTTGACAGACAAAGTAGAGATTAATATATTGCAAATCAAGCAACCTTACGGAGGAAATAAAGTATGAAACTTTCAACGAAAAGCCGCTACGGCGTTCGTGCCATGTTCGATATGGCCTACCATGCGGGCACCCTGCCAGCCCAGATCAAAGACATCTCCCGGCGGCAGAATATCTCTCCCCGCTACCTTGAGCAGATCTTTCAGGACCTGAAAAAAGCCGGGCTGCTGAAGAGCCGCCGCGGTCCCCAAGGTGGCTACAGCCTGGCCAAGCCGGCCGATGAAATAACCGTGCGTGAAATCGTCCTGGCAGCAGAAGGCGAATTGCAGCTTGTCGATTGTGTCAAAAACCGGCGTAAAAAAGGTGAAAAAGAACCCGCCTGCGATTTCGACAACCAGTGCCTGACTCAGCATCTTTGGGCCAAAGCCAGCCAGATCCTTGGTGATTATTTCGACTCGATCACGCTTAAAGACCTCTGCGATCAGGGTAAGGAGATGGGGCTGGAAAAAGAGCTGGATCACCGTTTCATGTATTTCATCTAAACCCCGGAGCCTGGCGCTGCACGCGGCAGGCTCTTTTGTTGGGTAACTGCTATGCAAATGGTAGTTGGGAGGCCACAAATGTCTAAGACAACCAGTTCCAGTTTACTCGACCAGATCGGTAACAGCCCGCTGGTCAAACTCTCCGCATTTTCACAACCGGGCAAAGCCACTGTCTGGGGCAAGCTGGAAAGCAGCAACCCCGGTGGTAGCATTAAAGACCGCATCGCGCTGGCAATGGTTGAAGATGCTGAAAGCAAAGGACTGCTCAGCCCCGGCATGACTATCGTCGAACCGACGAGCGGAAACACCGGCATCGGTTTGGCAATGATCGCGGCAATCAAAGGTTACAAACTGATCCTGACCATGCCGGAAACCATGAGCCAGGAACGCTGCCGCCTGTTCACTTCTTATGGTGCGGAGCTGGTTTTGACCCCCGGTTCTCAAGGGATGCGTGGCGCCATCAAGAAAGCCACCGAGATCGCTCAAACCAAGGCGGCTTTCATGCCGCAGCAGTTCTGCAACCCGGCCAACCCAGCCATCCACGAAAAGACAACTGGCCCGGAAATCATTGCTGCCCTTGAAGGCAAAGTCGACATGTTCGTTGCCGGGGTAGGCACGGGCGGCACGATTACCGGCGTCGGTCACTGCCTGCGTCAACACAATGCCGCAGTCAAAATCGTTGCTGTCGAGCCGAGTAACTCGGCGACACTGTCAGGCGGTGACGCTGGCCCACATGCGATTCAGGGGATTGGTGCTGGTTTTGTTCCGGATATTCTCGATCAGGACGTCTACGATCAAGTTGTCACCGTCAGCGACGCCGATGCCATCCGCATGACCCGCAACCTGGCGGTAAAGGAAGGACTGCTCTGCGGCATTTCTGCCGGCGCCAATGTTTTCGTCGCGTCTGAACTGGCTGCAAAAATGGATGAAGGGCAGAATGTCGTCACCATTATCTGCGATACCGGTGAGCGCTACCTCTCGACCGGCATTTACGACTGACCCTATGCCTCTGACCGACAAGCTTGAACGACTGCAGCAGATTTTCCTTCGACATAAAACTGCTGCAGTCGCTTTTTCCGGCGGCGTCGACTCCACTTTCCTGCTTCATGCTGCCATCGAGCAACTCGGCTGCGACAACGTTATCGCCCTGACCGCCGTTTCTCCACTCTTCCCTGCCGCCGAACTGAAAGCCAGCCAAGCTCTTGCGGCCAGCCTGGGTGCTCGGCAACAATTGATTGAGATTGATTTGCTGCAACAGCCAGAAGTTGTCGCCAACCAGCCAGAGCGCTGCTACCACTGCAAAAAAAACCTGTTTCAGAAGCTGCTTGCCGCAGCAAAGGAGAACAACTGCCTCGCGCTGTTCGATGGATCCAATCTGGACGACCTGGAGGATTACCGCCCGGGCCGCAAAGCTTTGGCAGAGCTGCAGATTTCTTCACCGTTATTGGAAGCTGGTCTCAGCAAACAGGAGATCCGCCAGCTCAGCAAAGAACGTTCACTACCAACCTGGGATAAAGGGTCTTTCGCCTGCCTGGCATCGCGTGTTCCTTACGGGATTGAACTGTCCAGCGAACGACTGCAGCGGATTGAACGCTGTGAAAACTGGCTGCAGCAACAGGGATTCAGCAACTACCGTGTCCGTTGCCACAGTGAATTGGCGCGGATCGAACTGCCTGCTGCGGAAATAAATCGCTTACTCGAAGAACAACTGCGCAGCCGAATGCTTGACGAATTCAAAGCAGCAGGTTTTACTTACGTAACCCTCGACCTGCAAGGATTCAGAAGTGGTAGCCTGAACGAAACCTTGACCGGTTGAATCCGTATCAAAACGGCCTCAAGAAAAGGCCTATACAGGAGTCGATGCCATGCCGAAAAGTAGCGCTCTGTTCGCCGTCTGTTTTGTCGCCGGTCTGCTTGGCGCGCTGGTCAGCAGCACTGCTCTCTGGGCTGCTGGTGAGTACGGCGTCAGCAGCCTGCTCGGAGTTCAGCTGGCACCGAACTTCAAACAATCTTGGCTTTTCCCGCAGATGATGATCGGCGGGCTCTGGGGCCTCGGCTATTTTTTTACCGTTGGTATTCCCCGTCATCGGCGCCACTGGATCCGTAAAGCACTCTGGTTCAGTCTGCTCCCTTCGGCTTTCACCCTCTTCTACCTCTACCCTTACGTCCAGCACAAAGGGTTAGCGGGCTTTGAACTCGGCATGCTGACCCCACTTTTAATTTTTCTCAGCAACCTGGTCTGGGGCTTCTTCACTGGATTTTTCACCCGTCTGTTCTGGGGGCGTTAGGCCAAGCAATGATCCGTCTGTGTCTGATTCTGATCAGCTGCCTGCTGCTGGCTCTGCCCGTCTTTGCCGATGAGGCGAGTGGTGTCGTCAGCTGGATCTACGATGGCGACTCTCTCAAGGTTGATAAAATCGGCAAAGTCCGGTTGCTTGGCATCGATACCCCGGAAAGCAAAGCGTCCGGCCGCGATCACTACTATACCTCCCGTTACAACCTGGCCCCCGGGATGCTGCGACAAATTGCCTATCAGGCAAAAAAATTCAATATTGACCAGGTCAAAGGGAAGCGGGTGACCTTGGTTTTTGAGCAGCAAAAACAGGATAAGTATCAACGCAAGCTGGCCTATCTTTATCTTCCGGATGGGCGCATGCTTAATCTGCTTTTACTGCAAAAAGGTCTGGCGAGCACCTTCCGCAAATATCGCTTCGGAGAGAAGGAAAAGTTTCTTGCCGCAGAACAATCTGCCAGGGAGAAAAAGCTTGGCCTCTGGCAAAACGAATAAATCACCCCGCAGAGAGCGCGACAGGTCGCCCCTGCATGCAGGAGAATGAAAAGATGGAAAGCCTGACCGATATTCAATCGATGCTTGACCAAACCTTTGCCGGAATAAGCCTGCTGCAATTTGCAACGGTTTTTCTCGTTCTCTTTTTCTCCCTGCTGCTGAAAAGGGTTATCGCCCACCTGTTCACGAAAGTCATCTTCAAAGCGGCTCAGAAAACCTCCGGCACGCTGGACGACATGCTGGTAATGAGCATGAACAAACCGGTTGAATTTCTTATTCTTATTCTTGGCATTTATATTTCGGTCGAAGTATTACAACTGCCGACAGAGCCGACCGATATCGACAAGATCGCCCGCAATTTTGTCAGCGTTCTACTCACTTTTAACATCAGCTGGTTCTGCTTCAATGCAGTTGGATTACTGGAACGCTGGCTCGCTCACTGGGCAGGGCGAACTGAATCGACTCTCGACGATCAGCTGGTGCCTTTCATACGCAAAAGCCTGCGTATTTTCATCGTTATCATGGCTCTGTTGATGCTGGTGCAGAACCTCGGCTACTCTATCTCCGGTCTGCTCGCCTCTCTCGGCCTTGGTGGTCTGGCAGTTGCTCTTGCCGCCAAAGACAGCCTGTCAAACATTTTCGGTTCATTGATGATCCTGTTCGATCGCCCATTTCTGATTGGTGACTGGATCAAAGCAGGTGACATGGAAGGGACCGTTGATGAAATCGGCTTCCGCTCAACGCGCATTCGAACCTTTGCCAAAACCCAGATCACTGTTCCCAACAGTGTGCTGATGAATATGTCGATCGACAACTACAGCCGCATGCCGAAACGCCGCATCAAATTGACAGTCGGCCTGACCTATGCGACGAAACCTGCGCAAATGCGCAGCGCTGTCGACAGCATCAAGCAGATGCTGCGCGAGCATCCAGCCATCGATCAAGAATTTTTTCTTGTTAATTTTACCGACTTCGGCTCGTCATCTCTCGACATCATGGTTTACTGCTTTACCACCAGCACTATCTGGACCGAATACCTTGCGGCCAGAGAGGACATCTGCCTGAAAATAATGGACTTGCTCGAACAGCAAGGCCTTGAGATTGCCTTTCCAAGTCAAACTCTTTATCTCCAGCAAGACGCTGCTGAAGCCTCCAAATACCCGAGCAAAAAAGACTAGATTCATTAATTCATATGTCATAACTATTTAATATCAATAGGTTTTTGGCAAAGCGTTTGCAGAAATCCCAATAAACCAAATTTTATGCTTTTTTCCTAGCCATTTGGCAGGATATTTCATTAAAATAGCAGCCAAATCACCATGTCCGATTTGGTAGCACTTTTGGAGGGATTCCCCAGCATGTCCGATTGCAAGACCTTTGACCTCTATCTGGCCGGAGGGGTCAAAGCTGATGAACCCGGCTCAAGCATCGAATATCTCTCAGCAAGTTACGGCGAAGATATTTTTCAAAGGTTGTTAAATAACCTGCTCAACAAAGAGTTCAGTGTCCAGGAAGCGACCGCCATCTGGCGGGCGGCGATGAAGCAGTTCAGCAAAGAAAACGTGCGCCTGAACTGGCGTTCGGTTATTCTCGATTACCTGCTCGGCCGCACTGACTTGCTTGACAACCCGCTCATAATTGAAGCAAGTGAGCTGCGTAACCTGCAGCAACAGGCGATTACTGATGGACTGACCAACCTTTACAACCAGGCCTATTTCAAGGCCAAGTTGACAAAGACAGTCGAGGAACATCGCAAAAGCAGCTCCGCCTTTTCACTACTTCTGCTCGACCTCGACCACTTTAAACAGTTCAATGATCGTTGCGGGCACCTGCGTGGCGACCAAACACTGGCACAAGTGGCACAGACACTCTGTGCGACCCTTCCGGAAAATAGCGTAGTGTCGCGATATGGCGGAGAAGAGTTTGCCGTTATCCTGCCACAAACTGACCTGCTGCAGGCGATTCAACTTGCAGAGCAGGTGCGCGCAGCGGTTGAAAAAAACTCTTTTGCGGGAGAGGAGAGGTTAGACAAAGGCACCCTGACAATCAGCGGCGGGATCGTAAGCTATCCGGCCGCGGGGATGACCGGCAATGAATTGATCGCTCAGGCGGACAGTAAACTCTACCAGGCAAAGCTGAATCGCAATAAGATTGTTCCCGGCAAGAATGAAACCCGCCACATTACTCGTCACAGCATCAACAACATTGTTGAAATCTTCGACAACAAAAGTGGAAACTTCAAAAATGCCCTCAGCGCGGACATCAGCCACACAGGAATTTTACTGAAAAGCTCGACCCCGGCAGTTATCGGCAGTAACCTGAAGTTGCGCTTTCCATACCCTTTCTGGCCAAGCGACCACTACACGAATGGCCAGGTACGCCATGTCCGGCGCAGCGGCAAGCGGGGAGGATTTCTCCTCGGCATCGAGTTCGCCCAACCTCAACCCGACTTCGTCGGCGAAATTCTACCGCTCGACCGGCCCCAGCAAAGCACCAACGCTTGACTAAAAGAAACGCCCCTGCACGAACAGGTGCAGGGGCGTTGATAGCTTATATGTCCAGAAACCGCCTACAAAAACTTGAACTTTTTCATCCGGTAACGGAAGGCATCGATCCCCAGGTTCAGCTTCTTCGCCGCTTTTGATTGGTTGCCTTCTGCCATCTCCAGCGCCTGGCGGATCAATTCCCGCTCAACATCTTCGATATCGATCCCTTCCGGCGGCAGGTTGAAGTTCATTTTTCCGGACTCCGGCGATTCAGTCTGCGACACCAGTTCACGCGGCAGATGTTCAAGCCGCATGATTCTTTCATTCTCCAAAATGATCGCCCGCTCGATCACGTTGCGCAACTCGCGCACATTACCCGGCCACTCGTACTCGAGCAGAAAACGCTCGGCATCCTCGGAGATGTCCTGCACCGACTTGCCGAACTCCTTGTTGAACAGGTCGATAAAATGATGCGCCAGCAGCAGGATATCTTTCCTCCGCTCACGCAGCGGCGAAAGAAAAATCGGGATGACCTGCAGCCGATAGTAAAGGTCGTTACGGAAACTTTTTTCTTTGATCGCAGCCAACAGATCCTTATTCGTGGCCGAGATGATGCGTACATCGACATGAATATCCTTGGTCCCACCGACACGACGGAACGCGCGATCCTCCAGAACCCGTAGCAGCTTGGCTTGAATTCCCTGCGGCATATCGCCGATCTCGTCGAGGAACACGGTGCCGCCATTAGCCATTTCAAATAAGCCCTTCTTCTGGCTTTTGGCGTCAGTAAATGCACCCTTTTCATGCCCCATCAACTCGCTTTCAAGCAGGGTCTCAGGCACCGCAGCACAGTTGATCGCCATAAATGGCTTGTCGGCGCGCGAGCTTTCATAGTGAATCGCTTTCGCCACCAGTTCTTTGCCGGTCCCACTCTCGCCCTGGATCAACACGGTCCCGGCATCGCTCAGGGCGATTTTCTGGATCATGCTGATAACATGCTTCTGCTCATCGCTCTCGCCGATGATCTTGTTGATGCTGAATTTCGTCGGCTGCGTGGAACGTAGCTGGGCAACTTCTCGTTTCAGCTCCTGAGTCTCCAGAGCTTTCTTGATAACGATCGCCAGCTCATCCAGGTTGAACGGCTTGTTGATGTAATCGTAAGCCCCCAGGCGCATCGCCTTAACCGCCGTTTCCAGCACACCAAGAGCGGTGACCATGATAACGATGATATCCTCTTCAGTTTCCTTGACCTTCTCCAGCACTTCCATACCGTTCATGCCGGGCAGCTGCACGTCGAGCAGCATCAAGTCGGGAGACTCTTCCTGCACCAGACGCATCGCCTCCTCACCGGAACCTGCGGTCACAACATCGTAACCTTGCTTCTTCAGGTTCTGGTCAAGGGACCAACGAATCAAATGTTCATCATCGACAACCAGTATCTTGTTTTTTCGCACGGGATCTGCTCCTCGCATTGTTCATTTTCGGCTAAGCAGCCGCTATCAATCCTGCTTCAGCTCAACCGCTTCCTGATTTTCCGCCACCGGCAGCAGCAGGGTAAAGCAAGCCCCCTTCCCCTGCTCACTGGTCACGCTTAACTTGCCACCGTTACGGACCATCAGCTGACGACAGATCGGCAGCCCAAGCCCGGTCCCTTCAGTTTTGCTGGTAAAGAACGGGGTAAAAATCTTGTTCAGCTGATCCTGCGGGATACCCGGACCGGTGTCGCTGATATCGACTTTGACCCAGTCGCGCCCCTCAAGTTCGACGTGTTCCGTCTGCACCGTCATCACCCCACCGCCGCTCATCGCCTGCAGGCCATTGATCATCAGGTTGAGCAACACCTGCTGCAGCTGCTTCTGGTCAGCCCAGACCAGCGGAAGATCGCGGGTGAGCTCTTCAATCCAGTTGATATTCTTCGCTTCCGGGTGCTGCGATATAAACAACTGGGTCTGCTTGAGCAGATTGTTCATATCGACATAGTTGAACTCCGGCTCGCCCGGCTTGCCAAAATAGAGCAGGTCGGTCACGGTTCTGTTCAATCGGCTGATCTGCTTCTGAATCTGCGACATCACTTCGCGCCGCGGATCGTCCTTTTCATAATCGTCAGCCAGGACATCGATAGCGCCACCGATACCGGCCAGCGGATTCTTGATCTCGTGGGCCAGACCGGCGGCCATCTCGCCAATAGACGCCAGCCGATCGGCACGCTCCATCTGCTGATAATGATATTGTTGCAACTCGGTCTGGGCATTTTCCAAATTGCGGACCATCGAATTGAAGCCGGACATCAGCTGGCCAACCTCGTCGTTCGCGCGTTCCGGCATGCGTACCGAGAGATCTCCCGCCTCGACCTTCGCCATTCCTTTACTGATCTGCCGCAAGGGGCGCCGCAGCAGGCGAGTCATAATCAGGGCAATACCGGCGGTCAAAGCAATCAGATTGACCAGCGTCGAAACGATAAAGGTTTCACTGGTGGTGCGTAACTGGTCATACATATTCAGCAATGAGAAATCGAGATTCAGAACACCGATAACTCCGCCTTTCTCGCCATGGCACTCGACGCAACGACCATCCGACATAATCGGCAGCAGCTTGGTAATTGCCCGCTCTCCATCTTCCGTTTCGAAATAACCTTCAAGATTACCGCTTTGGAAGAGAT
Source organism: Malonomonas rubra DSM 5091 (assembly GCF_900142125.1). GTDB lineage: Bacteria > Desulfobacterota > Desulfuromonadia > Desulfuromonadales > Geopsychrobacteraceae > Malonomonas > Malonomonas rubra. Next base: position 285,353 of record NZ_FQZT01000004.1, on the reverse strand, counting down.
CAAAGTTGCGTTGATTGATGGCTGTACCTAACTCTTCCGGGCGAGCAGAACGCAGAATCGTTCCTTGCGGACCGAAGATCTGCACCGCCAGCAACTCGCGGCTGCTCCCGACTTTTTCCAGAATTGCCTGAACATTGGCCTGGTTACCGGTACACATGGAGTGAAAAATGGACCGCTCAATGGTATTCAGAAGCAACTCGGCATTCTGCCGGTTGACATCGATCAGGTGCCCTTGCTCACGTTGCAGGTGATACATGGCAAAGGTCCCGACACCGATAATCAACAGCAGCACGTTCAGCAGGATGATTCGGCTGATCAGACTATTGAACAAGGAATTTCTCCACAGGTAAAAACTTCAGACATTTGACTTGAGAGTTGCTTTAGCATTTATCGGCCCCGGTCAGGTAGGCGTAGATCAGGTCATCCAGGGTCGGCTCACGACGCACTTTCTGCTTACTTTGACGCAGCTTGTCAACCAGAGGTTCATCAAGAAATTTTTCCGGGTCAGAGGGTTCTGCCTGGGGTTCCACAGCCGAAAGATCCTCTTCCGGTGGTGCAATAATCCCTGCAGCAGGGGGCTCTTCGACCGGGGCAACGATCTCCGCTTCCTCGATCGCCTCGGGTTGCGGCGGCGTAGTTTCAACTTCGGGTGCCTGCTCCGACTTGGCCGGCGGCGCACCTTCGATCGGAATTTTCAGCGCGATAATCCGATCATCAAATTCACCCTGAGTCAAGCGACGCAGCATCCCTTTATGCTGCTCTTTCGCCAGGTCCTCGACGACCTGACTCAGGTTTTCGACTTTTAAGATGTCGGCATAAACGGTCTTTTTCGAGGCTATAATGGTCCCGGCATGATAGAGCAGAGTCACCAGCTGCGGGCTTTTGACTCCACTGTCCTCTGTCTGGACATGAAAGCCGACCCCCTTGTAGCTGATGTTGTGATTGAAACCAACGATCATGCAAAACCTCAAAATTTTCTAAAAGAATATAAAGTTATACCGCGAAATGGCGGAACAAATCAATTATCTTCTTGAAAGAAAAGGTTTTTTCGAAACCAGAATATTCACCGCGAAATAACGTTTTCAGCTCTCTAACGGCGTGATCCAGCGTTTAACCATCAGCCAGTAAAAGCTGCTTGATTTTTGCCACCGCTTCCAATGCATCAGCAGCGTAAAGATCAGCACCGATCTCCTGCGCATAGCTCTCGGTCACCACCGCACCGCCGACCATGGTAAAAACCTTCACTCCCGCCTTGCGCAATTCCTTTATGGTGACATCCATCTGCTGCAGGGTCGTTGTCATCAGCGCCGACAGTCCGACGGCATCGACCCTATGCTTCAGCGCCTGATCGATGATTTTCGCTGCCGGAACATTTTTGCCCAGGTCGATCACCTCGAAACCGTGATTCTCCAGCAATGTGCAGACAATGTTCTTGCCGATATCATGAATGTCGCCTTCGACCGTCGCCATCAGGATTTTGCCGAGGCTTTCAAGCTCCTGCCCACGGATCTCTTCCTTCAGTCGGTTAAACGCGGTCTGCATAGTTTCAGCCGAAAGCATCACCTGCGGCAGGAAAATCTGGTTTTTGCCGAAACGTCTGCCGACCTCTTCCAGACCGGGCAGCAAACCTTCGTTGCTGATCTGCATCGGCTCCAGGCCTTCACTCAGCGCCTGCTCAACCAACCCGGCGACAACGTCCTTGTCCCCCCCGATGATTGCCTTGGTCAGCTGCTCGCGAATCCCCAGCGGTTTATCGTCGGGCACCGATGCAGCGGCAGGGGCGGCAACCTGGTCAGCGTAGTGAGCAATATAGCTCTCAGCTCGTTCGTCCTGCCCGAGCAGAACCTTGGCAGCCCTTAAGGCATCCATCATCCGTTCATCCTTGGGATTGATAATAGCCGCCTTCAGCCCGGCCTCCAGCGCCATGGTGAAGAAGACCGATGAGAGCACCGGGCGGCTCGGCAGACCGAAAGAGATATTGCTTACTCCAAGCACCGTTGCCAGCCCCAGCTCGTCGCGCACCACCCGCAACGCCTGCAGGGTCTCCGCCGCCCGCTTCTGCTCAGCGGAAACCGTCAGGGTGAGGCAGTCGATGATGACATCTTCGCGCGGGATGCCAAGCTCCAATGCCCGCTCCAGAATCAGCTTCGCCACAGCTAAGCGATCGGCAGCGGTCTCCGGGATCCCTTTACCGTCGAGGGCCAGGCCAATGATTGCCGCACCATACTTCTTTGCCAGCGGCAGGATCGCCTTAAGGCTTTTCTCTTCGCCGGAAACCGAGTTGATCAGCACCTTCCCGTCAGCCGCCTTAAGGCCCATTTCCAGAGCTTCCGGGCTTGAGGAATCGAGAACCAGCGGGGTTCCCGTCACGCCGCTGACAGCAAAAACGGCAGCTTCCAGCGCGGCAGGCTCGTCAACGCCGGGGGCACCGCAGTTGACATCGAGCAGATTAGCACCGGCCTCCACCTGCTGCTGCGCTTCACGACGAATATAAGCCGTCTTGCCTTCCCGCAGCTCGGCGGTATAACCCTTCTTGCCAGTCGGGTTGATCCGCTCGCCGATCACCGCACAGGCGGCCTTGCCTCCGACTTCGGCAACCTGAGTGCGACTGGACAGGAAACATTTGCGCGCTGGAGCCTGCCACTGCTGATCATAGTCGGCCAGGGCCTGCTGCATCGCGGCAATATGTTTCGGCGTCGTACCGCAACAGCCTCCGATCACCCGAACGCCGAGTTTGATCAGGCGCTGGTGGTAAGCGGTCATCTCTTCCGGTGTTCCCGGGAAGACAGTCACACCATCACGCAACTCCGGCAGACCGGCGTTGGCCTGGGCGATCAGCGGCAGGCTGGTGACGCTGCGCATCTTTTCCAGAATGTCGTAAATACCATCGATGCCAAGTCCGCAGTTGGAGCCGATAACATCAACACCGAGAGCGTCGAGAGTAACGGCAGCAGCTTCCGGTGGGGTACCGAGCACGGTGCGCCCGCCATCATCGAAGGTCATCAGTGCCAGCAGCGGCAGGTCACAGACCGCTTTCGCCGCGATGATCGCGCTGCGCAGTTCGCGAATATCGAGAAAAGTTTCAAAAGTGATTAGATCCGCGCCCGCCTCGGCCAGTGCGGAAATCTGCTCGCTGAAAATCTCGACCATTTCGTCGAAGGTGGCGTCGCCCACCGGCTCGAGAAAGCGGCCGGTGGGTCCGACTGAAGCAGCAACGAAAGTATTATCTTTTGCCGCGCGCCGACAAATTTCAACCCCGGCGATATTGATCTCACGCACCTGCTCTTCCAGCCCGTAGTTGGCCAACTTAGGGCGATTGCCGCCAAAAGTGTTGGTGACGATGATATCTGCCCCGGCATCGACATATTCGCGGTGCACCGCTTCAACCACCTCCGGCTGCTCCAGGTTCATCCCTTCGGGCGAAGCTCCCGGCGCCAGGCCACGCTCCTGCAGCATGGTTCCCATGGCCCCGTCAAGAACCAGAACCCGCTGTTCGATTGCCTGCAGGAATTTATTCATTCTCTGTTACCTCTTTTTCTATCAACTGGGATTCGATCAAAGACTCCAACAGTTCCCCGTCCATAGCATCCACCCGCGGTGCGCGAACAAGCGGGTTGCTGTAGCTGAAATCGGCGTAAACTGGCTGATCGATACGGACATGCCCTTTCAAGGTCTGCTGCACCTGCCCATCGATCAGGATCTGCACCTGCCGCAGGTAAGGAAAGTTTTCGCTCAGGCTGTTGGCCAGGCTGTAAACGGTCAGCAGTTCCGACAGGCTGCCACTGGGATGGAAGTCGCTAAACTGCTTGGAGAAATTTAGCCGCACCAGGTCGTTCTCCAGTTCGATATCGAGGATACCGGTCTGACTCGGTATCACCGGCAACAGCTCCAGCTCTGGTCCGCGCCGCAATTCTTCCAGCAAGCTGCGGATACAGTCACGATCATCTTCGCAGCCTTTGATCATTCGCGCTTCCGGCTGCAGGTGATCGCCTTCTGGGCCGGCGAAATAAAGCTGTACCTCGCGCGGCGTCAACTCCGGCTCAATCACAATCGGAATCCGCTCACTCGACTGCTGCTGTTGTTGCTGCAGCAGCCAGCCGATACCGTAACCGGCAACAATGCCGACCACGAGCAAGCCGGCTAAGATCAGCAGAATTTTCTTCATCGTTTCTCTCCGTCGGCCTCAGCCGATCTGCACCTGCTGCACCCGGCCCAGTTCGCGGCCGAGGAACGCACGCCCGACCCGCTCGAATCGGGTCGGAACGTCGGTTACATAAAAATCGCGCCGGCCACCAAGCTCCGGCAGAGCCAGCCCCTGCTCGGCAAACAGGTCAGCGACTGCACGAGCCGTTTCTTCAGCAGAGTCGACCAGCAGCACGTCCGGTCCCATCACCTGCTGAATGGTTTTGCGCAGCAGCGGATAGTGGGTACACCCGAGCACCAGCGTATCGACCTTTGCCTGCCGCAACGGCTGCAAATATTCTTCTGCCGTCAAGCGTGCGACCTCATGCTCGGACCAGCACTCTTCCGCCAGCGGGACGAATAACGGGCAGGCCGCGGTCAGCACCTTCGCATCCGGCACCCTAGCACGGATCGCTTCTTCGTAACGCCCGCTGTTGATGGTGCCTTCGGTACCGATAACACCGATACGTCGGTTGCGGCTGTCGGCAGCACGCTGCGCCCCCGGCTCGATCACCCCGATGACCGGCAACTGGAAACGTTCACGCAGCGCCGGCAGAGCCACGGCAGAAGCAGTATTACAGGCGACCACCAGTAACTTGACCCCCTGTTCAACCAGGAAGCTTGCGGCCTCCAGCGCATAACGCTCAACAGTCTGTGCACTCTTGGTTCCGTAAGGCACCCTTGCGGTGTCACCCAGATAGATCAGGTTTTCACCCGGCAACTGGCGAATAATCTCTTTGCAGACGGTCAGGCCGCCAACACCCGAGTCAAAAATACCGATGGCCCGATAACGCACAAAAGCTCCTTGAACTGGTCTGGAAAAAAGCGGGCTAAAGCCCGCTGAACCAAGGGCGTCATCCTATTGAAGCTGCGCTGTAAAGTCAAGATTTACGGGCGCTTGTGAATTTATCGTGGCCCTCGATTCTATTAATCTGCTAATATGTATTTCTTATTGTTTTTTAACCTGAAAAATCATACAGAATCGATACGAGGAAACGGCATATGACCTGGGAAGACTTCAAAGAGTTCATGACCAACTTCCGCACCGACAATATCATGCAGCAACTGGAAGCCTGGAATGTTGCTGACCTGAGCAACAATCCATGGTTCCTCGGCGGGTTCGCTGCGGTTGCACTGATCTGTTACTTCCTCGGACTGCGGGCCATCGCCGCTTTTATTGTCGGTATTGGCGGCTTCGCCCTGGCGCTGTCGTGGACGGTAGCGCAAGGCACCGGAACCGAAGGGATTTCCGGCGGCGGCATCTACATATTGGTCGGCGGCGGCGCGCTGGTCATCGGACTTTTTATCTACCTGCTGTTTATCAAATCTGAATAAATCAGCCAGAGGATTGACCACAACCGCAACCCTAGTGCAATATCAGTAACTCTTTAGCGCATCAACTAACGATAACCGCCGCAAGCGGCGTCTGGAGATTTTAGGTATGAAAAAGCGGGATATTCTTTTGATTCTTGGAGGTCTGCTCATCATCGGCGTGCTCTGGATGGCCCCCGAAGAAAGCACCTCGCGAGTGCCGAAAGATGAAAATCACGAGCGCTTCTACACGATCGTCAAAGCTGAAGGAAAAAAGGCCGCCGAGAAATTCTGCGGCGAGTGCCACTACGATGACGGCGGCGTTCCCTTCCCGGCCGAGCACCCGCCAAAGAACCGCTGCCTGTTCTGCCATAAGATTATTGTTAACTAGCCAGCGGTATTCGATATCAGAAAAAACAGCCGGTGCGCGTAATTGCGCACCGGCTGTTTGCTTTTAATTCTACGATCTCTTTGCTCCAGCAAAAGCTATAAGAGCCCCCGGACGCAACTGCGGCGCAGATTAAATCCCCCGCAGCAGAACCCGCTCAACAAAGCCTTCCGCCGTCCGGGCGAAATTCTCCAGTTTTTCTTTCGGGTAACTGTCGAATTCCTGCCATTCCTGCTCCAGCGAATGTTCTGGCACAAACTGCTGCAACACCCACAAGTGAGCCCCCTGCAGCAGTTCACCCAACTGCTCGATTTCAGCATCACTGACCAGACAGGGGACACAGGTGGTGCGGAACTCCGCTTCAATGGTTGCAGTTTTCGCCAGCTCGATGCTTCGCAGCAGGCCATCACGCGAAACCGGGCGGGTGTGCAGTTCTGAATAGCGCTCTGGCGTCGTTTTGATATCGATCGCCAGGTAATCGATCAACTTTTCATCGAGCAAAGCCTCGATCACCTGAGGGAGCAAACCATTGGTGTCGAGCTTGATCTGCAGGCCGAGTTGCTTGAGCTGCCGTAAAAATGCCGGCAGACCAGCATCGAGGGTCGGTTCTCCGCCCGATATGACAACCCCGTCGATAAACGAGCTACGTTTCTGCAGGTCTGCCAGCAACTGGTCGATCGGATAGTCGGGAAAGCTCCCCGGATCGAGAACCAATCCGGGGTTATGACAAAAAGGGCAGGTCAGGTTACAGCCGCCGGTAAACACCAGCGATGCGACACGACCGGGAAAGTCGAGCAGGCTGGTCCCCTGAAAGCCCTTGATCGAGATCTCGCTCAGCTTTTCTGCTCCTTTGCGGCCAGGTTGTACTCGGAGCGATCCTTGAACTCCTCTTTTTTGCCACGATTCCATTGCTGAACCGGACGGAAGAAACCACAAACACGGGAATAGACTTCTGTTTTTGCGTCACACTTGGCCATGTCAAGCACTCCTTCTTCTCATTTTGAGGTTAGGCCGCCTGCTCATCATCATGATGATGCGGGCAGGAGAAATGTTCGCCAGTGATATAACCGTGCACCGGACAGATCGTGAAAGTCGGACTGAGGGTGAAATACGGCAGGTGGAAATTCTCTGAAATCCGTTTCACCAGCAACCGTGCACTGCGCCAGTCATCGAGCCGCTCACCAAGGAAGCCGTGAAAAACGGTGCCACCGGTGTAAAGCGTCTGCATGGTATCCTGATGGGTCAGTGCTTCGAATATATCCTCGGTCGTACCAACAGGCAGCTGGGTCGAGTTGGTGTAGTAGGGTTCGTCAGTACCAGCAGTGACGATATCCGGATAGAGCTCGCGGTCACGGTTGGCCAACCGGAAGCTGGTGCCCTCAGCCGGGGTCGCCTCCAGGTTGTAAAGGTGACCGGTCTCTTCCTGATAAACTTCCAGCTGCTTGCGCATGAAGTCGAGAGTCGCCTGCGCCAATGACTGGCCTTCATCGCTATCGATGCCGCAGCCGAGCAGGTTGTGACAGGCCTCGTTCATACCGATCAGACCGATGGTGGAGAAATGATTATCCCAGTAGCTGCCGCTGCGCTCACGGATCGCGCTGAGGTAAAATTTGCTGTACGGATAAAGGCCATCGTCGGTGAGGCGTTCCAGCTGCTTGCGCTTGAGCTCCAGCGACTCGAAAGCGATCTTCATCAGCTGGCTGATGCGATCGTAAAAGCTGCTGACCGAATCGGCCTCGTAGGCAGCGCGCGGCAGGTTAAGGGTGACCACGCCGATGGAACCGGTCAGCGGGTTGCTGCCGAACAGGCCACCACCGCGGCGACGCAACTCGCGGTTGTCGAGACGCAGACGGCAACACATGGAACGGGCATCTTCAGGGTCCATGTCGGAGTTGACGAAATTACTGAAGTAGGGGATACCGTACTTGGCGGTCATCTCCCAGACCGGTTGCAGTCGATCGCTTTCCCAATCGATCTCGCGGGTGATGTTGTAGGTCGGGATCGGGAAGGAGAAGATCCGCCCCGAAGAGTCGCCTGTCATCATCACTTCACAGAAAGCGCGGTTTAGCAGATCCATCTCGCTCTGGAATTCGCCGTAGCAGCGGTCCTGCAGTTCTCCGCCGATCACCACCGCCTCGTCCGCCATGTTTGAGGGGACCATCATATCCATGGTGATGTTGGTGAACGGAGTCTGGAAACCGACGCGGGTCGGCACGTTCATGTTGAAGATGAACTCCTGCAGACATTGCTTGACATCGTCGTAAGCAAGCTGGTCGTAGGCGATAAAAGGCGCCAGCAGGGTGTCGAAGTTGGCAAACGCCTGAGCTCCAGCCGCCTCCCCCTGCAGGGTGTAGAAGAAATTGACGATCTGGCCCAGCGCGCTGCGGAAGTGCTTGGCTGGGGCGCTCTGCACCTTGCCGTAAGCACCGGTGAAACCTTTCAGCAGCAGGTCTTTCAAGTCCCAACCACAGCAGTAAACCGACAGCATGCCGAGGTCGTGGATATGAAAGCTGCCCTCGCGGTGGGCATTCGCCACTTCTTCCGGGTAGATTTTATTCAACCAGTAATTACTGGTGATGTTGGCGGCGATGTGGTTATTCAGCCCCTGCAACGAATAGCCCATATTGGCGTTCTCGTTGACCCGCCAGTCCTCACGCACCAGGTAGGAGTCGATCGCTTCGATCGACTGCTTCATGAACTCCTTTGTTTCGCGGAGTTCGCCGCGCTGCTTGCGGTAGAGAATGTAGGCTTTTGCGGTCTGGGCGTGGCCGTTTTCGATTAGGATCTTTTCCACCAGATCCTGAACGTTCTCCACCGTCGGCACCCGGTCGTCTTTGTAGAGGACGGAAAGAATACCGCTGACCTGTCGGGTGATGTCGGCTGCTTTCTGCATATCAGTGCCGCCGACAGCCTGAACCGCCTTGATGATCGCCTGAGCGATCTTTTGCTCTTCAAACGGAACCAGGCGACCGTCCCGCTTGCGGATAAACTCAATCACTTGAGAGCCTCCCTGACCAACCTCGATCTTTAATTTAAAAAAACAAATGTCTGCCGCAAACGGCGGCCCACTGGGATCAATTCATAACAAAACGCATTGCAAAGGAGGCTACCACAAGATATCCGGAAGTCAAAAGACAAAAACACTATATCTTGTAGATTATTTTTTCATTAAGCACCACATCTTGTTAAACTCCCTGTGCCCAAGCTGTGGATAAAAATGCTAAGAGCAGGCAATCTTTGTTACTTTCTTGCCCTGTTGTGCGGCATGTGTTAAACCAATTTCGAGCTTTTTTCTCATACTAAAAATTAGATTTTTTCACATTTCTGACGAAGGAAAACCGACATGGCCGACCTGACCCGTTTTGGAATTTCTATCGACGAGAGCCTGCTCGGCCAGTTCGACGAAATGATCAACCAGAAAGGCTACGTCAACCGCTCGGAGGCAATCCGCGACCTGATCCGCGGAGCGCTGGTGGAAGAGGAATGGGCCGACGACAACCAGCAGACCGTCGCCACGGTCACCCTGGTTTTCGATCATCACACCCGCGATCTCTCCGACAAACTGACCGAACACCAGCACTCTCATCACGAAGAGATCATCTCCACCCTGCATGTCCATCTCGACCACCACCACTGCCTCGAAGTGGTTGTCATCAAAGGGCCTGCCAGCCGGGTCAAGCGGATCGCCGACGAACTGATCGGCACCAAGGGGGTCAAGCACGGCAAATTGGTCGCCACCACCACCGGCCGCAACCTGCGCTAACCTTGACTCGCCCGGCATGACAACCCGCGGCAACAAACATTAAAACAGTATAAATCAAACCCCATTGGCCTTATACTGCGCTAATATTCTTATCTAATGTCTCACTGATTACAGATATCTCCAAAACGGAACACGCTGAGCCGATGTTTAACCCCAAAAAGCTTCTACTGCTCGCTCTTATTCCATTGCTGCTCACTGCCAGCAGCTGCCAGGAACAACTGCCTGAACCAGAAAAAAAGCCGGAGTTGCTTATTTACTGCGGCTTTACCATGGGTAAGGCTGTGCGTGAAATTGCCAACCGGTTTGAGCAGCAGGAAAACTGCCAGATAAAGATGATACAGGGCGGCTCCGGCAACCTTTACCGCAGCATTCTGGTTAACCGCGCCGGCGACCTTTACCTGCCGGGCAGCGAAAGCTATATCGAAAAGGCACGCTCAAGCAATCTGGTGACGGACGCAGTTGTGGTCGGCAGCAATCGCGCCGCTCTAGTGGTCGCCAAAGGCAACCCCCTCGGCATTAGCGCCGATATCAACAATCTGCTCTCAGCCCACTACCGGACGGTTCTCGGCTCACCTGATAGCAGCTCGATCGGCAAGGAAACCGAACGTATTCTTTCCGCTTCAGGTATTTACCATCAGGCCATCGACCGCACCCTTTACCTGACCAGCGACTCTAAAGGCTTAAGCGAAGCGATCCGTAGCGACAAAGCCGATCTGGCCTTAAACTGGCTGGCAACCGTTCGCTGGCCGGAGAACCTCTATTCGGTTGATGCAATCGAATTAGACCCGGAAATTGCCCCAGAGCATCGGCTTCTGCTTGGCCTGTTGCAATATTCCCGGCATAGCGAACTGGCAAGAAGTTTCATGGCCTTCGCTGCATCTGACGAAGGTCATGCTGTTTTTGCCGATTTTGGTCTGGGACGGTAAATAATGCAGTTGAAAAAAATTCAAAAACTGCTCCCCCTGATCCTGATCCTCTGCATCGTAGGTGGCAGCTATCTCTTCTTTGCCCTGCAACATGATCGAACCGACAAGCTCGCAGCGGAGCTTGGAGAGCAGCAGGAAAACGCCTCTGCCAAGAAGGAACTGGGCCAACTGCTGATTACCGACCTTGCCCGCATTGCCAACCTTCTCAGTAGCACCATCATTTCAAAAAATGAAGCGCAACAGCAGCTGCTCAAACAGCAGATGCACAGTTTGATACAGGAGCTGAACTTCGCCCTCGACACCCTAGGTCAAGGCGGTGTCTTGACCAGAAAGCTGCCACTGAACCTGCCTGAGCAGGATGCCGGCAGCTATCGTATCGAATACCAGCAACAGGACCCACAGAGCTACAACCTGTCTATCCTCACCCTTCGACCACAGTTGCTCGATTTAAAAGAACTGATCGAAGAAGCGATCGAGGCGACAGCCGACCGTAACCGCATCCTCAACACCAAAGATGCGCCCGGTATCCGCGAAGCAGCCCTGAAGGTTGCCCGCATGAATAAAAAGGCGGCGGCGCAGATTCAACGGATGACCGAAGCGGCGAACCGACTCGCTTACGAAGCGACCCTGGAACTGCAGAAATTCAAGCATCAACGCGAACGGATCCAGCAAAGCTACAGCAAGAAAGAGCTTCAATGGAGCAGCCTGATTGCAGCGACGGTCCTGCTGCTGATCGGTTTTATCTATCGACAGAGCCTGCAGAATCATAAAATCCTCGAAAATACGATTCTGCGGCTAAAGAAAACCGAAACGGAGCTGCACAAAAGTCACGCAGAAATCCAGGCGTTCAACGAAAGCCTGGAAGACCAGGTCGAAGAACGGACCCAGGAACTGCAGCGCTACGAACAGATAGTTTCCACCGACACAGATCTGGTCACCTTCTTCAGCACCGACCATCACTATCTGGCTGTCAACCGCACCTTTGTAAATTATTTCGGCGAAGAGCACGGTCCCTTCGTCGGCAAGCACATCAGCCAAGTTATCGGCAAGCAGTTGTACCAGGAAAAAGTCAGGGAAATGCTCGACTATTGCCTCGACGGCGAAGTCGTCAGCTTCCAGCCCGACATCGTCTTCCCGAAAAAAGGCAAGCGCCGGGTCAAGGTCACTTTCACCCCTTACCGGGATCAGAGCGGTGAAGTCACAGGTATTGTCTCGCGAACTGAGGACATCACAGAGCTGTCGGCTCAGGAAGCAAACCTGAAGCTTTTAGGCAAGGTATTCGAGAGCACCACAGAGGGGATCATTATCACCGACCCGAAGACCACCATCCTTTCTGTCAACCCGGCGTTCCACACGATTACCGGCTACAGTAAAGAAGAAGTGATCGGTAAAAAACCGAATCTGCTCCGTGCCGAAAACCAGGATGACGGCTTCTTTGCTGGAATGTGGCAAGAGCTTAAAGAGACCGGACGCTGGCAGGGAGAACTCTGGAGCAAACGCAAAAATGGCGACATTTACCCTGAATGGCTGACCGTCAATGCCATTTACGACGATAATGACGAGATCAGCAACTATGTCGCCGTCTTCAGTGATATTTCATCAGCCAAAGAGGCGATGGAAGCCCTGGAGCATTTGGCCCATCACCACCCGCTGACAGGCTTGCCCAACCGCCTGTTGCTGAACGCGCGGCTTAAACATTCAATTCAGCGGACGATCCGCGAACGCAGCCAGGGCGCGGTCTTCTACCTTGACCTCGACAACTTCAAAAACATCAACGACAGCCTCGGCCATACCGCCGGCGACGAGGTTTTGCTGGAGGTAGCCAAGCGGCTGCAGAAAGAGATCCGTGAGGTCGATACCGTTGCCCACGTCAGCGGCGACGAATTCATTATCATCATGGACCAGATCAACTCGCCGCACGATGCAATCTACTGTGCCGGGCAGGTACTGGAAAAACTGCAGGCACCGACCAGCATTCAGGATTACCAGCTCTATCTCTCCTGCAGCCTCGGCATCACCCTTTTCCCGCAGGACGGCACCTCGGTGGAAAACCTGCTGAAGAACGCTGACGCCGCCATGTACAAAGCAAAGGAAGCTGGAAAAAACCGCTACCACGTCTATTCACCGGAACTGACTCAGGCCGCGCTGGAGCGGGTTTCGCTGGAGAGCTCTCTGCGCCAGGCGCTGGAGCGGCAGGAGCTGATCCTGCACTTCCAGCCACAGATCGACTTGCAGAGCAACAACATCGTCGCCTTTGAAGCCCTGATCCGCTGGCAGCATCCGGAGCTGGGGCTAATCCCACCCGACAAGTTCATCCCGCTGACGGAAGAGACCGGGCTAATCATCCCGATCGGCGAATGGGTTCTTCGCTCTGCCTGTGAGCAATTCATGCGTTGGCGCGAACAGGGCTACCGCCTAACGCGGATCGCCGTCAACCTGTCGGGGCGACAGATTCAGCAGAAAGATCTGCACCTGGTGGTTGCAAGAGTCCTGGAAGAGACCGGCTGCCCGGCGGATGTGCTTGAACTGGAGATCACCGAGGGCTTCATCATGCAACACCCGGAACAGGCGATCGCAGTGATGATGAGGATTCGCGAACTCGGTGTCGAGCTGTCGGTCGACGATTTCGGCACTGGTCACTCATCGCTCAATTACCTGAAGCGATTGCCGCTCAACCGGCTCAAAGTCGACCGCTCCTTCGTCTCCGACATCTTTGCCGACCCGGAAGATGAAGCGATCACCAAAGCGATCATCGCCCTTGGTCACGGCCTCAACCTGCAGATCACCGCTGAAGGAATCGAAACCGAAGAGCAGCGCAAATACCTGCTGGACCTGGGTTGCAACGAAGGCCAGGGGTTCCTTATCAGCCGCCCATTACCGGCCGATCAGGCCGAGCTGCTGCTGGGCGAGAGCTGATCAAGCGGCGGAAACATATTTCGCGGCTAGCTTCTCATCCATGGACAGATATGGACTGTCATAGTGTCCAGATGCAAAGAGATCATTGCTTCGCGGCAAAGAAAACACTGCCCTTGCGAAAAGAAATCCTGTATGATTATTTTTTAATGTTGCATATCCAACAACCCGCTCGGGAGGGTTGATGCGTCATCTAAAAAAACTTCTGACATCCAGTTGGCTGCTCTGTCCGCTGTTGGCCTTGGCGATACTGGCCGGTTCCCTGACCGATTATCCCCTGTTGCAACGGTTGGAGCTGCCGATTTATGATCGCCTGCTGGCGCTGCGCGGCACCAGCATGAACCCGCAAGTCGTGCTGCTGACAATCGATCAGCAGAGCCGCGCAACACTAGGCGACGAACTCCCCTCCCGCGCAGGTCAGCTCCGCATTCTGAAAAAACTGCACGCGCTGGGTGTCCGGCAACTGGCCCTGCTGACACCGCTCAGCTTCAGCGGCGATCCAGACACCGATCAACTCCTCACCGAACAACTGCGACTGCTCGACCCGGTTCTCCCGGTCGAACCGCTGCAGTCCGCGACAGTCTCCGCCAAACTGACAGAGCAGAGCCTGTTGCCACTGCCGCCATCCCTGCCGGGACCGAAACAGCTCCTGCTGCTACGCCAGAATCCACTGGCCGTTGAACGTTTCAATCCGCTGCCGGAAACCGATTTTCTACCCCCGGCACCACCCTTCGCAAAGGCAACTCTCGGCCACCTCCAGTTTCCTGCCGACGCCGATGGCCGCATTCGCCGTCACCCGCTGCTGCTTCCGAGTCAGGGCAGGCTGCTCCCTTCTGTCCCTCTGCAGCTGGTCCTGCAACAGCAAGCCAGCGAGCTGCAGCTGCCGCCACGGGAGTTGCCGGGCACGCTGCGCTTCCGCACCTGGCAAACCTCAATCGACCGCGACTATCAACTGTTGCTCGACCTCTCCGGACGCGGCACTCCCTACCTGAAATACAGCGTCAGCCAACTGCTCTCCGGTGAACTGGATGATCAGAACCTGGCACAGAAGCTGGTCCTGCTCGGCAGCAGTGAGCGCTTCGCCGACCAGCAACCGCTCGCCACCCGCAGTTCACACAGCACCAGCGAGCTGGCCGCGTTAGCGACCGCGACCCTGGTCGCGGAAAGCCCGCCCAGCCACCCGGCCTGGGCCTGGCTGGTGGAAACCCTGGTGTTGGCCTACTTCCTAGTGCTGCTGCTCCTGCTTACCCCACGCCTCAGCGCCCGTGCAGGCAGCTTGACCCTCGGCCTGTTCTTTATCGGCTGGGTGCTGGCGGCCACTGCCAGCCTGGTCATCTACAGCCACTGGCTGCGAATAGCCCCCGCCCTGCTGCTCTGCGGCATCGGTTTCTGCATCGTCCGCTGGAACGTCGGTCGCCGTAACCTGCGACGCGGGCTGCTCGAAAACCACCGTCAACTGGCGCTCAACCTGCAGGAGCAGGGGCACCTCGATCAGGCGCTGGAAAAATTTCTGCAGTTTGCTCCGCGCGACGCCGCCAGCAAAGAGATGCTCTACAACCTGGGGCTCGATTTCGAGCGTAAGCGGATGCCGCACAAGGCGCTGACCGCATATCGGCACCTGCTCGCCAACGGCCGTTTCCGCGACATCAAAGAGCGGATCAAAAACCTGCAGGCCGGAGAGCAGGGTTCGGTTACACCACAACGCCCCGATGCGACCATCGTCCTCGACCGACCCGGTGAAAAACCGACCCTCGGCCGTTACCGGATCGAGAGGGAGCTGGGCCAGGGAGCGATGGGAACGGTCTACTTGGGCATCGATCCGAAAATCAACCGCGAGGTGGCGATCAAAACTCTCGCCTACTCACTGGTGGAACCAGCGCAGCTGCAGGCCGTGAAAGAGCGTTTTTTCCGGGAAGCGGAAGCCGCTGGAAAGCTCAACCACCCGAAAATCGTCACCATCTACGATGTCGGCGAAGAGAATGACCTCGCCTATCTGGCGATGGAGTTGCTCAACGGCAAAACCCTCAGTGACTACTGCCAGCCACAACAGTTGCTGGAACCGCTCCGGGTGGTGCAGATCCTCAAGCAGGTTGCCCAGGCCCTCGACTACGCCCACCAGCAGGGTGTCGTACACCGCGACATCAAACCGGCCAACATCATCCTGCTGGACGATGGTCAGATCAAGGTTGCCGATTTTGGCATCGCCCGGATGGTCTCCAGTTCGCAGACCGAAACCGGCGTGATCCTCGGCACCCCCAGCTACATGTCACCGGAGCAGGTCGCTGGCAAAAAGGTCGACGACCGCTCCGATCTCTTCTCCCTCGGCGTCATGATGTACGAACTGCTCAGCGGAGAGAAACCGTTCCAGGGCGAAAGCATGGGTGCCTTGATGTATAATATCGCCAACTGCACTTACCGGCCGCTTGGCGAAGTCTGCCCGCAGTTGCCGGGCGACTGCCAGCGGATCGTCGGCAAGCTGCTACAAAAGACTCTCACGCGTCGCTTTAAAAGCGCCGGGGTCCTGGCAAACGCGTTGGAAGAGCTACAACAGAGACTGGAGAACGGATGATCCTGAGCGCCCACGGAATCACCGACACCGGCCTGATGCGCAGCAACAACGAGGACAGTTTCTTCCTTGATGAGCAGCTCGGTCTGTTTATCGTTGCCGACGGCATGGGCGGGCACTCCGCTGGCGAAGTCGCCAGCAGAATGGCGGTTGAAATCGTGCGCGAAAAACTTGCCGAGCACCTTACAACAGCGCCAACCGACGACCAGTTGCAAAGCCTGCTCGCCGACACGGTCAACGAGACAAACCGCACAATCGTGCAGGCAGCGACAGAAAATCCGCGCTGGTCAGGGATGGGCACCACTTTAACCATTCTGTTGTTGCGCCAGCAGCAGGCGCACCTGGCGCATGTCGGCGACAGCCGCCTTTATCGACGCCGCAACAGCCGTCTCGAGCAGCTCAGCGAAGACCAGACCCTGGTAGCCGATCAGCTGCGCCGGGGCGTGCTCAATCAAGCCGAAGCGGAACAATCAAACCTGCGCAACATTCTCCTGCAGGCGATCGGTGTCTCGGAACAGCTCGACATCCACCAGCGAATCGAACCACTGCAGGAAGACGATCTGTTTCTGCTCTGCAGCGACGGCCTGACCGGTATGTTGCCCGACACCCGGATCGATTCAATCCTGGCCGCAGACAACTGTCCGCAGTCAGCGTGTAAAACACTGCTCACAGCCGCCCTGGACGCAGGCGGCAAAGATAACGTCACCGCAGTTCTGGTCAGCGTCGCATAAACAAATGAGAAGTCGCAACACAACCGATGGAGGAGAAAATGTTACAGATCGAATTGAGGTATGAAAACGCCACACTGGCCAGTTATGAAACCGAAAACGAGCAGGTCAGCATTGGCCGCAACCCGAAAAACGATATCCAGATCGACAATATGGCGGTCTCCAGTTTCCACGCAGTGGTGAAAAAAGTGATGAACGCCTACTTCATTGAGGACCTGAACAGCACCAACGGCACCTTCGTCAATGAGAAGAAGATCGACAAATACGAACTGCTCGACGGGGACAGGATCATCATCGGCAAACACCAGCTGCATTTTCGCTTTGGCGCTAAAGCGTCCCAACCCGCCCAGTTCGACGAAACCATGGTGCTCGACACAAAGAGGCAGAAGGAATTACTGGAAAAGAACCGCTGAATGCAACAGAGCTGAAATCCAGCGCCTCCAGATCATGCTATCGCGCTGCAGGCTGAGCGGCTCAAACAACGGAGAAATATTTCGCCAACAGCTGCCGAAAACGTTCGGCAGTGTTGGCCCGTTTCAGTTTGCCCAACTCCCGCTGCAGGCACTCATCCGGGATAAAATTGAGCAAATCCTTCAGCTTCATCAGCGCCTGCCGCTCTCCGCAGAATTTCACCAGATAAGGTTCCAGCAGATCACCGATATACTTACCCAGTTCCGCACGTCGTTGGTCTTGGTCAAGCTGCTCCGGCTCTTCCCCGCGAATACGACAAAACAGCAGTGGGTCCGCCAGCGCGCCACGCCCCAGCATCAGTCCGGCGACGCCAGTTTCCCGCAGTAATGCCCGCCCCGTTTGCGCATCGTTGATATCGCCATTGGCGATCACAGGTAGTTTTGTGCTCTGCACAACTTCGGCGGTCAACTGGTGGTCGGCCTGCCCGCTGTACTTCTGCAGCACAGTGCGCGGATGCAGGATCAGGTAATCGATGCCGCACTCTTCATACAGGGGCAGCAGGTCGAAAATCTGCTGCGGATCATCGTAGCCGGAGCGGCACTTTACCGAGAAGCTGCCGCTGCACGCCTGCCGCAGCGAGGTCAAAAGTTCGGCCAGCCTGGCCGGCTCACGCAGCAGCTCTCCACCAGTGGCTCCCGTCGTCATGCGACCGTATGGGCAGCCGAGGTTCAGGTTGAGATGTTGGCAACCAGCCTCCTGCACCCGCACTGCGGCTTCGCCCAGCGCCTCGGCATTGTGACCGATAAGCTGCACCACCAGGGGAACATGGGAGTCATGCGCACGGATCTCAGCCAGCTCGGCCTTGGCAACCCGTTTGCGCGACTGCTGCTGCACGCGGACAAACTCGGTAAAAACCAGATCCGGCTCGACCTGTTCGATAAAATAACGGCGCAAAGCATCATTGGTCAGCCCCTGCATCGGCGCCAGCATCAACGGAGGGTGATCATCAGACCAGGGAAGTTTTCTCATAGATCTTTCTGCAGAAAGGGTCGCAGCAACGACTCCAGGCCGTTCACTTTGATTTCGTAGATTTCCAGCAACTGCCGCCCTAACAGGCCATCCGGCAGGTTGTTGCGGACCAGCCAGACGACGTAAGGCTCTGGCAGATCGACCAGGTAGCGTCCGGCGTATTTCCCGAACGGCATCTGCGTCTGTGCCAGTTTGCGCAAGGCCTGTGGGTCCACAGCCGGAGTTTCAGCCATCTCCACGCCTCGCGCGCTTTTTCTGGTAAACCCGCTCGTCTGCCAGTTTCATCAGGCCCGCCGCCGAATCGACCGTATCCTCCAGCGCCGAAGCGACACCGAAGCTGAGGCGGACAGCGATCTCTTCTCCGTTCCAGCTCATTGGCTGCTCGGCGAACAGATCGGACATCCGCTGCAGCAGGATGGTCGCCTGAGCCTTGCCCGTTTCCGGCAGCAGCAGAACAAATTCATCCCCGGCCAACCGGGTCACCATGTCGGACTGCCGGCTCATCTCCGTCATCCCCTCGGCGATATATTTCAGCAGGGCGTCACCACAATCGTGGCCATAGGTGTCGTTGACCTGCTTGAACAGGTCGAGATCGATAAACGCCAGTGACAGCTGCGAATTGTAGCGCTGCGCGCGGGAGAACTCGCGCTCCAGCGTCTGTTCCATCGCCCGCCGGTTGTGCAATTCGGTGAGGGGGTCGTGATAGGCCAGATACTGCAGGTTTTCGTGGGCAGTGACATTGGAAAGAAAGAGCGAAACCTTGACCGCCAACCGTTCCAGGTGAACCGCATTGTAGCCGGGATGAAAACGACGCGGCGAAGGATCAGCCAAATTGAGACTGCCAACCAGAGTTCCATTGATGCTGACAGGCACCATCGCCAGAGATTTAAAGGAAAACCGCTCCGACTCTGGCAGCAGCATCAGGTAGGGGGCCAAATTTTCATTTTCCAGCAGCGGCTTGTCGGTGCGACGAATTAACTTGCCGAAGCTCTCGGGCTCGACCAGATTCAGATATCGTCGCAACTTGCTGCTGAGCGCCGCGCGCTGCAGCGGTGCCGCCGCCTCTTCATCGCGGATCAGGCTGAACCAGACATGCGGCACACCGAAGATATCGCCAATCTGCTCGTGCAGCACCTGAAAGAAATCACGAAAGTTGAGGACACCGAGGATTCTGGTTTCGAGCAGATGGTACTTCTCCGCCACCCGTTCGATTTCGTGAACCCGTTCAATCAGAGTGTCATGCCGCATCGTTCCACCCGCGTCGCTTCTGCTGAAAATAGTCCGCTCAAGCGAACGGCATGACTCATACCACAGTTCGAAGGAAAAAACATCAGGAGCTCAAAACCTGCTCGACCACCGCCGTCAGCTTTTCGACAGTGAATGGCTTGCTGACAACATCCTTGAAGCCGTAATCTGCGTAGTTCGCCATGATCGCATCATCGGCATACCCACTGGAGACGATCATCTGCACCTCGGGATCGATCTCCAGCAGATGCCGAGCAACCTCCTTGCCTCCCATGCCGCCGGGGATGGTCAGGTCGAGGATCACCAGCTCGTAGGCACTGCCACTGTCCTTTGCGCGCCTGTATTCTTCCAGCGCCAGCACACCATTTTCCACCGGCGTCACCCGGCAACCGATACCGGTAAGAATTTCAGCGGTCAAGGTGCGCACAATCTCCTCGTCATCCACCACCAGAATTCTGGCATTCAGTTCGGAACCGATACGGCCGTCATTCACGTCCATTGCGCCGGCCATATTCACCTCGGGGGAGGCCGGCAGATAAAGGGTAAAAATGGTCCCCTTCCCGACCTCCGACTCGACCATGATCTGACCGCGATGTTTCTTGATGATCGAATAAGCGGTCGCCAGACCAAGGCCGCTGCCGCTCTGCTTGGTGGTAAAGTAGGGATCGAAGATGTCGTCAAGCATTTCTGGCGGGATTCCGCTGCCCTCGTCACGGAAGCGCACACGGATAAACTTACCCGCCACGGTCGCGCCATCAGCGGTCTTGTAGCCGTCGCAGTTTTCCAGGTCGACATAGAGATGTCCGCCATTCGGCATCGCCTGCAAAGCATTCAGCGTCAGGTTGGAGAAGATCTGCTGAACCTGGCCCTTGTCGACCTCGGCCACCCAGATATTGTCAGCCTGTTGGAAAACCGGTTTGACGTTGCCGCCACTCAGGTCGAACTCGACCACTTCGCGCACCAGGTCCCCCAGGCTGACATGTCCGACAACCGGCGCGCCCCCCTTGGCGAAGGTTAACAGCTTGCTGGTCAGGTTGGTCGCCCGGTTCAAACTTTTTTCCGCCTGTGTCAGATACTTACCGGCCGGGTTCTCGGCATCCAGTTTGCGTTTCGCCAAAGCGATATTGCCGTAAATACCGGCCAGCAGATTGTTGAAATCGTGGGCAATGCCGCCCGCGAGGACGCCGATACTCTCCAGTTTTTCAATCCTCATCTGCTGCTGATCGCTCTTGCGCCGCTCGGTGATATCGTTGAACACTTCCATCACGCTGATTGAACCATCAGGGTTATGGATCGGCGTTGCCGCGACATCAAATACCCGGCCATCGGCGGTTTCCCGCTGATAATGGCATGAGCGACCGGTTTCGCGAACACAGTCGGGGCACGGGGTATCATCGTTCAGAACCGACTTGCTGCAGGTTTTCTCAGACCAGTCAGCGAACCAGGAGCGGAAAGTCGGATTGGCCGTCTGCACCTTGAAGTTCTCGTCAATGACCCGCAAACCCAGCCCCATCTTATCGATGGCATCGATATAATTCTGAATCTGATCATTATTCGATAGCAGCCGTTCCTGCTGATCAACCAGCATCTGGTTGTTTTTCCTGACGTAAACCAGGTAGGCAAAAAACACCAGTAGCAGTATCAGGGTGCCGCAGCCTTCGATAATGAACAACTGAACAAAAAACCGCTGCTGTTCGGTCATATCGTGCAGCAGGATCAATTTTCCAACCTTGGCCCCGGCAGCATCCGGTAAGGATTTCGCCAGCACATGCCAGTGTTTGCCGGTATCGACCGTAAAGCTCGTCAGGTCAGCGCTTAGCAAGCGATGGGCAAATGACTCCCCTGCCTCCAAAGAACTGTAGGTTATGACATATTGGGGGAAGCTGTCCCACTCCGGTTCGCGGCCGAGCATCCGCATGCCCTGCTCCCAGGTTTCGCGCTCGAGAAACAGCTTGTCAATCGCGACGATACATTCGGTTCCGTAACGGCGATGGATCATCGACATCGCATCTTCGATCTCTCTCCCCAGTTCGACATAACCGACGATCTCTCCATCCAGTTCTACCGGGGTCACCGCGCGCAGGGTAAAGGTTCCCAAGGGACCCAACTCAATCCCGGAAGAGGGGCAGCCGGTCTCAAC
The DNA here is from genome assembly GCF_900142125.1 of Malonomonas rubra DSM 5091. Lineage (GTDB taxonomy): Bacteria > Desulfobacterota > Desulfuromonadia > Desulfuromonadales > Geopsychrobacteraceae > Malonomonas > Malonomonas rubra. The sequence continues at coordinate 263,751 of NZ_FQZT01000004.1, read as the reverse complement.
CGCCTGCTTCATCGTGATGCGATCGATGAAATCGTCCGCCTGCCCCGGCTTATGAATCCGCAGCAGGTTGGTCTGGTCGGAACGGTGAAAGTAGAAATGGGTCACGTGATTTTTATCGCGCAGTTCAAGAAAACGTTGCTGATACCTGTTCAGCAGCACATCCCGTTGTTGATATTTCAGCAAAGGCGCAAGCTCGTTATCGGTAAGCAGCAACGACGCCAAAGCGGAAAGGGAGTCGGACTGTTCATCCAGCAGCAAAAACAATTCATCGTAAGAACTTTCCAGCAGTTCCCCTGTAGCACGAATCAGATTGCTCCTCTGAGAATAGATCAGCGCAGCGCTGAAACTTAGCAGCAGGATGATAAAGCCGACAGCCAACGGTATGAACAGGCGCTGTTGGACAGATCTGAGGGGAACTTTGAGCTTTTCGGTCATTGCCTTCCCTGCACGGAAAAAAGCAGCAAGCGGAAAACGAACGTATTATTTTATTTTAACAGATAGAAATGAGACAGCAGGAAAGAAATTTTTCCGTCAGCAAAGCAGTTTTTCTAATGAAGTCAGTAGACGGCTGTTGGCATCTGCAGAGAGCACCGCGACACGAAAAAAACTATCATCCAAAGGGGCAAAATCACCACAGCCACGAATCAGGATCCCTTGCTGGCGTAATGCGTTAATCGGCGCCCCTATTCCGGGTGGCATCTGGCAGAGCAGGTAATTAGTTTCGCTGGTGAATACTTTAATACCCAGCGCTTCCAGCCCCCGCGCCAACTCGTCACGCAATTGCGGAATCAACCGCAACGTCTGCTGCTGATACCCGGTTGCAGCCAAACACGCCTTGCCGGCCGCAATCGCCAGGTTCGACAGGGTCCAGGGTTCTTTGCCTGCAGACAGTAGCTCGATATCGGCCTGCGACGCCGCCAGGTAGCCGACGCGCACTCCCGGGATGGCATAGAACTTGGTCATCGAACGCAGAACCAGCAGGTTGGCGAGCTGCGTCACCTGAGGAAGAACCGAGTGCTGTGAGCAGAAATCGATAAAGGCTTCATCAACAACCAGTCGGCGGTCACCAAGCTGAGTGGCCAGCGAAACTAACTGACAGGGGTCGATAGCAACGCCGGTCGGGTTGCCGGGATTCGCCAACAGCACCAGGTCGGTATCCGGCTGCAGAGCAGAAAGGACCGCCTCTATCGAAAAAGCGAAACCTTCTTCCGCTACCAGCGAAACCGTATCGATCGAGCAGTCTGCCTGTCGCAGAGCCGGCGCATATTCACTGAAGCAGGGTTGCACAAGCAGTGCCCGGCGGGGCTTGAAAACGCGCGGCAACAGATAGATCAGTTCCGTCGAACCGCTCCCCGGCAGCAGATTTTTCTCAGGAAGATGGTGAAATGCAGCCAGATCGGCACGCAACGAGGTTGCGTCGATCTCCGGGTAGTCGCCGATCCGCTCCAGCGCGTCGGCAAGTGCACGGCGAACCTCCGGCGGAGTTCCGAGCGGGTTGATGCTGGCGGAGAAATCATCAATCTGTTGACGCGACAGTCCCAGTTCGCTCATCGCCGCATCGACGCCACCACCATGAATCGGCTTGCTCATAGCACCCCCTGAATCAGGATAGCCAACAGGGCAGCACCGAGAGTGCTGGTGTAAAGCAGACGGATCAAGCGGTGGTAATGGATGCTGGTCGGTTGTTCATCGGCATCGCCAAATGTCGGCTTTTCCAACCTCTGGCCGAAGTAAACCGCCGCACCGCCGAACTGCACGCCCAGAGCCCCGGCCGCTGCCGCTTCCGGCCACCCGGCGTTAGGGCTGGCGTGCTTTTTAGCGTCGCGAAACATCATCTGTTTCGCATTTTGAAAATTCATTCTTAATGGATATGAAAAAATAATGAACAGAAAACCTGTCAACCTGGCAGGAATGTAGTTTAAAATATCATCCAGCTTGGCCCCGGCCCAACCGAATTCACGATAACGTTCATTCTTGTAACCGACCATCGAATCGAGGGTGCTGACCGCTTTGAAGATGATCGCCAACACCGGTCCACCGAGCAAAAGATAGAATAAAGGTGCGATCACACCGTCGGATGCGTTCTCCGCTACCGTCTCCATGGTCGCTTTCAGGATTCCTTCTTCACTTAGCGTCGCCGTCTCGCGCCCAACGATCATCGACAGCGCCTGCCGCGCCGCATCGAGGTCACCAGCTTCCAGCTCCCTGATCACCGCCGCACTTTCTGAATGAAGGGAGCGCAGCGCCAGGCAACTCCAACTGAGCCAGAGAGAAACCAGCCAGAGCAGCCATTCGTTAAACGCCCCGGCGAACTGCAACAACAACCAGGCGAGACCGCCGCTGACAGACAGAGTGGCAACAACCAGTAATATTCCTGCCAGACGGAGATTCTTGAAGGTTTCCCGCAGCCAGTCTTCCAGCCATGAAATCAGTCGACCGATCCAGACAATCGGGTGTGGCCATCCATGCGGATCACCGAGGGCCAAGTCGAGCAGGAGGATTGCTGCCAGCAGGCTCGCGCTCATCCTCTGGACTCCGGTTGCCGCAACCAGGACGCGATCTGCTCGATATCGAGATGCTTTTCCAGATGATCCGCCAGTTTGTCCAGTTCGACGTTCAACGATTGCTGTGTCGAATGAACTGCCGGGGCATCACCTCGTCCGGCCCGCAACGGCGCCAGCACCGCGTAGCGCACCCGGTCGTTATCGAAGAAACCATGCAGGTAGGTGCCCCAGGCGCGACCGTCGGCGGAGACCGCACCATCGTTGAGCGAAATGGCTTCACCGGAGCGACTGGTCAGCCGCAACAATGGACGGCTCATGATGCCGCACTCGCTCTCCCCGGCGTGGATCTCGTAGCCAGTCACCTCACCCATGCCGCCGAACCCGGCGGCATAAGCTGCCTGCTGAAATTCGGCTGTAACCTGATGGGTCTGCTTTCCCGGTTTGAGAACGGTATCCACATCAAGTAATCCCAACCCGGCTGCTTCGGCCCGTTCCGACTCGACGCCATCCGGGTCGGTCAAGCGGTTGCCAAGAATCTGGAAGCCGCCACAGATACCGATCACCCGGCCACCAGCCGCATGGTAACTGCGAATTGCTGAGGCCAGCCCGCTCTCTTCGAGAAATTCGAGATCGGCCAAGGTGCTCTTGGTGCCGGGGATAATCAGCAATTGCAAGCCGTCGAGCTGTTCCGGCTTTTCGATGTAACTCAATGCGACATCCGGTTCCTGCTCCAGCGGATCGAAATCGGTGTAATTTGAGATGCGCGGCAAACGGACAACGCCGATCTGAATTCCCGTCTTTTTCTCCTTGGCTTTGCGCTCCAGTGCAACCGAATCTTCTTCCGGCAGCTTGAAATCACCGACCGGCACCACGCCGAGAACCGGCAGGCCGGTACGATCTTCGATCGCTTCGATCCCCGATTTGAGCAGCGAGGCCTCACCACGGAACTTGTTGATGATAATGCCTTTGAGCTGCGCCCGCTCGGCCGTGGAGAGCAGCTCGACAGTGCCGACAACGGCCGCGAACACGCCGCCACGATCGATATCTGCCACCAGAATCACCGGCGCTTCGGCCAAGGCGGCCGCTTTCAGGTTGGTGATGTCGTGGGCCATCAGGTTGATTTCGGCGATACTGCCGGCCCCTTCCAACATCACCAGGTCGACCTGGGCGGCAAGACGCCGGTAGGATTCGGTGACTTTCTGGAAAGCTTCCGGTTTGAAGTCGTGATACTGGCGCACCGACATGTTGCCAACTGGCCGGCCGTGGATAATCACCTGCGACCCAGTATCGCTGTTTGGTTTGAGTAGCACCGGGTTCATATCGATATGTGGCTCCAGTCCACAGGCCGCCGCCTGCAGCGCCTGCGCGCGACCGATCTCACCACCATCCGGTGTCACCGCCGAGTTAAGCGCCATGTTCTGCGCCTTGAAGGGGGCGACAACCCAGCCTCTACGGGCGAAGATCCGGCAGAGGCCGGCGTTGATGACGCTTTTGCCGACATCGCTGCCGGTGCCGCCAACGAACAGGGCCTTCGGTTTTTGACCCTCTGCGGCATCATCCTGCCGGGCAAAATATTTTCCAGCATAGCCGCGCGGCGTCACCATCCGCCCGGTAGCGTCAACATAGGTCGAACTGTTGCCGATCAGCACCAGCGAGAACATATCGATCTCGCAGTCGAGCATCCTGCCCAAAGTGGTGACGGTGACCTCTTCCCCGGCTCGGCAGGCGTTACGAACGATGCCGACCGGTGTTTCAGCAGAGCGATAACGCAGCAGGATATCACGCGCCTCGCCAATCTGGGTGGTGCGCCCTTTGCTCTTTGGGTTATACAGGGCAACAACGAAATCAGCACTGCCGGCAGCAGTCAACCGCTGGCGGATCAACGGCCAGGGCGTGAGCAGGTCGGAAAGAGAAATAACGGAGAAATCGTGCATCAGCGGCGCGCCAAGACGAGCGGCGGCGGCCTGTACCGCAGAGACGCCGGGCACCATCTCGACATCCAGTTCACGCCCGTCGAGCAGCTCCAGAACCAGCCCAGCCATGCCGTAAACACCGGCATCGCCGGAGCAGACCAGCGCGACCTTGCTGCCGCTTTCCGCCCGTTCCAGCGCCAGTTTGCATCGCTCTACCTCCTGCCGCATGCCGCTGGAAAGCAGCTCTTTATCGGCAATCAGTTCAGGAATCAGCTCAAGGTAGGTCTTGTAACCAGCAACGCAGTCAGCCTGCTCAATGGCAGCGCGAGCCGCCGGAGTCAAATGTAAAACGTCGCCGGGACCCAGCCCGACGACCCAGAGTTTTCCAGTCATCACTTTTCCAGACTCGTAAAACGATTAATCTTGTATTTCAGCGACAGCGATCGTCAGGTTGCCAACCTTCTGTTTGCGGATCAGCATTTCACCCATGTTGGAAGCAAGCAAAGCTGCCGGTTCACAGACGCCCTTGGCACCGACTGCTTTCTGTGCATGCAGCGACACCGGACTGGGGATTTCGACCTTGTTCAACTCGTCTGCGGAAAAAAACTTCAGCGGCAGATTGTGCCGTTCTGCGAATTGCAGCAATCCGGCTTCGTCCTGTTTTGCATCGATACTGGCAATACAGGCGATACTGGCAAAAGCAAGAAACGACTGCTTCAGCTTGCTGCGCACCGCCTGCTCGATCTCTTCATCCGAAGTGCCGCGATTGCAACCAATGCCAACAACCAGGTCGCGCGGTCGCAGAGCCAGCATCTCTGGCTGATTCTGTAAATGGGGCAGAAAACGATGGGTGACGAACACCAGCCCGTCGGCAGAGGAACGGGTCGCGGCAGCAAAATTATCGTACAGGCTCACCCCTTTGATCGAAACAAATTTGTCGGCAACACGTCGACGCTGGTCAACCAGGCCAATTTTACGCCCTTCCAGCAACAAACTGTTGAGAGTTTTCAAATGGGCGACCGGTTCGACCACCAGGTCGACATCCCGCGCCACCTGATCCCAGGCGGGCAGCTTGTTGACATCGGTCGCGGTGGTGATGACCGGCGTTGCGCCGCAAACAGTTGCCAGTCGCCGGGCCAAATCGTTGGCGCCACCGAGATGGCCTGAGAGCAGGCTGATGGCAAACTGCCCGGCCTCGTCCATCACCACAACCGCAGCATCCTTGTCTTTACCCTGCAGCTCGCGGCCGAGAATCCGCACAACGATACCGGTCGCCATGATGCAGACCAGCTGCTCGACTTCGGCAAACAACGACGGCAGCCAAACCGCCAAGGGCTTGTCGAAGTAATCACAATCGTCACCAGAGCGGTATTTCTCCGGCAGAAACACACGCGCCTCCGGCAGCTTGGCACCAAGGTGTCGCGCCAGCTGTGCCCCCCTCGATGTGATGGCGACTATCGCGAGTTTCATTTTGGCCCCTTTGGGTTCAGCTATTTTCGATAGCCGTGAGCAAAACCCGGATCATACAACTTCGACTTTTCCGGTACCCCTTTACTGCGTGCGTTCAAAACCTCGCCGACCAGAATCAGTGCCTGCCGGGTGATGCCGGCATCGGCGACTTTCTCTGCGATATCGGCCAATGTTCCCTCGACGGTCTTTTCATCCGGCCAGCTGGCACGGTAAACGACGGCCACCGGGGTCTGCTCGGTAAAAATTCCACCAGCCAGCAGGTCGGCGACCAGCTTGTCCATCATACCGACAGAAAGGTACAGACAGATGGTGCCGCCGTTGGCCGCCAGACGTTGTAACTGCTCCGGCTCCGGAACCGGCGTGCGCCCGGCCAGCCGGGTCAAAGTCATGGTCTGGGAGACTCCGGGAAGGGTCAATTCCTGCTTCAGGCTGGCAGCGGCGGCAAAGGTCGCCGTCACTCCCGGAATCACCGCGTAACCGATTCCGGCGACATCAAGGGCCTCCATTTGTTCTTGAATCGCGCCGTAAAGGGCGGGATCGCCAGTATGCAGCCGCACGACTTTTTTATTCGCCCGGCAGCCAGCAATCAAAATATCCAGAACCTGGTCGAGATTGAGCGGTGCGCTGTCGTGAACTTCGCAGCCCTGCGGGCACTCATCCAGCAGAGCCGGGTTGACCAGCGAACCGGCATAGACAACAACATCGGCCTGCTGCAGAGCCCTCAACCCTTTGACGGTGATCAGCTCCGGGTCGCCGGGTCCGGCGCCGACAAACAGCACCTCACCCGCTTTAAGCTCACCTATTGCCATTTACTCTTTTACCGCTGTCAGAATATAAACCGGGTTGTAAGCCTCGAACATCTTGTAGTCGGAGAGCGGCCGGGTGCGGGCAATGTTGACCGTTACCACCTCGACGTTATAGCCGGCATTACCGAAATACTCGTTGGCCGCTGTCAGGGTGTCGAGGGTGATCGCGTTCAGTACGATCCGGCCACCAGTGGCCAGACGATGATCGACGGTATCAAGGATGTCCCAGAGCCTGCCGCCGCTGCCGCCGATGAACACCCGGTCGGGATCCGGCAGTTCTTCCAGACAGTCCGGCGCCACCCCTTCGATCAGCGAAACATTGCGGGTGTTGAATTTCTGCAGGTTTTCCTTGATGAACTGGCGGCACTCTTCGTTGCGTTCGATGGCAAAAATTTTCCCGTTCGGCAACAGATGGTCAGCCTCGATGCAGATCGAACCGGAACCGGCGCCGATATCCCAGAGGCACATATCGTGACGCAACTTCAGCTTGGCCAGGGTGACGACCCGGACCTCTTCTTTCGTGATCAGCTTTTTGACGGTGACGAACTCATCATCTGGGATGCCGAGAGTCGGCACGTACTGGTGGGCATCGTCCTCGTACTCTTTGATCAGCAGCAACACGTTGAGCGGTGCTGCCTCGAACTCGAGTAAGCCCTTGATATCGGTGATGCGAATCCGCTCTTCGTCGGTGCCGAGATTTTCACAGAGATAGGCCTTGTAGCCACCTCGGCGGCGGCTGAGCATTTCACGAGCGATGGCGCCGGGCGTATTGGTCTCATCGGTCAGAACCGCCGCCTTATCATTGGCCACGATGCGGTCGACAGCGTCTTTCAGCGGTCGGCCGTGGGCAGAAACAAAAATCGCGTCATCCCAGGGCTCACGGATTTTGGCAAAAGCATACTGAACCGAGGTCACGTTCGGCAGAAACTCAATCAGCTCTTCCGGCAGGTTACGCAGCAAGTAACGGCCAATGCCGAAAAACAGCGGATCGCCAGATGCCAGTACCACTGTGCGACAGTCGCAACTCTGAAGGCGGGAAACAACCTCGGCCAGTTTTTTCCCGAGCACCAGCTTTTCGCCGGAAAAATCAGGGAAGAGTGCCAACAATCGCTCGGCACCGATCAACAGTTCCGCCTGGTTGATCAGCTCCAGCGCCTGCGGAGTGAATCCTTCCTGCCCGACAATCCCGGCACCAATAACATGAATTGACTTCATTTTTCGCCTCCCTTGGGGGATGGACATTTCAAGAAAATATTCTGGCAACCTGCCCCGCGTAATCGACCAGCAAAACCTCCAGGTTAGCGTCAGGGATCTGCCTCTGGCAAACGGCCACGGCTTCCTGCCCGATACGCTCAATCAACGCGGAATCAGCCCCGTACTGCTCGAAAATCTGCCGCGCAGTGTTGGCCAACTCTAGCTGCTCACATTCAGCAGCGTCAAGGCCGATTTCTTCCGCCCATCTGCGCAGTTGCGTCAGGTCAAGCTGCGAGTGACGGACATGGGTCTGAGGATGCCCACAGGCAATCTTAAGCAGTTTGGCAAACTGCCCGGACAGGGCAACCTGCGGCACCTTTTTACGCTGGCAGGCTTCAAGAGTATAGCCGATAAAATCGCCCATCATGATAAAAGCGTCTTCCGGCAGATCAAAATGCCGCCGCGCGGCCAACTCGCTGGTCCGGCCAGTCGAAAGCACAACCTGCTGCAGTCCAGTGGCCAGCGCGACGTCGATCTCCACCTCAATCGTATCGGTCCAGGATTTGTGCGAAAGCGGCGTCACCACACCGGTGGTTCCGAGCAGGGAGAGACCACCGATGATACCGAGTTTGGCGTTGAGGGTTTTTTCCGCCCGCTTTTCTCCATCCGGAATCGACAGGACCAGGCGCAATCCTTCATCTTCAGTGAAGACTTGCCGCAACGCCTGCGCGATCATCTGTTTCGGCACCGGGTTGATTGCCGCCTGTCCGACCGGCACAGCCAGCCCCGGCTTGGTCACTTTGCCGATGCCCTTCCCGGCAACGACTTCCAAACCACGACCTGCAGTCTTTCGCAACTCGGCGTGCAGTTCAATACCGTGGGTGATATCGGGATCATCCCCGGCATCCTTGACGACGAAGCAGCTGGCAACGCCATCGTGCAGAGCCTGTCCGTGCAATTGAAACTGCGCAATGAACCCGGCTGGCAGATCGATCTCCACCGTTTCGGCGACACCGTCACGCAGCAATAGGGCAGCCCCCTTGGCCGCCGCCGCTGCACAAGCTCCGGTGGTGTATCCGCTGCGCAACTCCTTTTTTGCCATCAGCCCTCGGCTTGAATCATCAATGCGTTGAGAATCGCTGCTGCTATTGCTGAACCGCCTTTGCGACCTTCGATGGCGATGTAGGGTAGATCAGCCGCTATCAGTGCGCCCTTCGATTCGGCCGCGCCGACAAACCCGACCGGCACTCCGACCACCAGCGCCGGATCGACGTCTCCTTTTTCTGCCAGTCGCAGCAACTCGAACAGAGCGGTTGGCGCATTGCCGATAAGGAAAATATTGCAACCCTCTTCCACTCCTTTGCGTAAAGCAAAGGTCGAACGGGTCAGCCCGGCGGCTTTTGCTTCATCGGCAACCTGAGGGTCGGCGACATGACAGGCGATGCTGCCGCCCAGTTTGACCAACCGCGACTTGTTGACCCCGGAGAGCACCATGTTGGTGTCGCAGAGAATTTTCGCCCCGCCCTGCAGTGCAGACACCGCCTGCTCAACCACATTCCAGGAAAAGCGCATCTGCTCGGCCAGTTCGAAATCGGCCGTGGTATGAATCACCCGGCGCACGATCGGCCATTGCTGCTCGTCAAATTGATGCGGTCCGATTTCACTGTCGATGATGCGAAAGCTTTCGCTTTCGATCTCTTCCGGCTTCAGGATGGTCGGTTGCTCTGCCATAAAAGGGTCCTTTGAATCAAATTTTATCCCCGCACAGATCTCTTCTGAACAGGTCTCCGGCACCACGCGAAGCGCAGAAGTCGCCACACATAGTGCAGGTCTGCTCGTCTTCCGGCACCCGACTGGCGCGAATCTTCTCCGCATCCTGCGGGAACAGCGCCAGATCGAACTGCGCTTTCCAGTCGAGGTCACGGCGCGCCTTGCTCATCTGCTTATCCCGCTCACGGCCCCTCTCAGGGTACTTGTTCATGTCTCCGATGTAGGCTGCAACTTTAGCCGCCTTGACACCATCGATCACATCCTGCTCGTTTGGCAGTGCCAGATGTTCTGCCGGAGTAATATAGCAGATCAGGTCGGCGCCGTAACGACTCGATTGTGCGGAACCGATGGCTGCGGTGATGTGATCGTAACCGGGAGCGACATCGGAAGAGATGGGGCCAAGCATATAGTAAGGCGCGTCACCGCTCATCCGCTTCTGCAACTTGATGTTGGTTTCGATCTCGTCCAGCGGCATGTGGCCCGGACCCTCGACCAGCATCTGGCAGCCCATCTCCCGTCCGAGTTCAGCCAGCTCGCAATTGATCAACAGCTCCTGCACCATCGCCCGGTCGTGGGAATCGTGAATCGCCCCGGCACGCAAACCGTTTCCGAGAGAAAGGACGGTGTCGTACTTTTTCAGAATCTCGATCACCCGATCGAACTTCTCGTAAAGCGGGTTCTCTTTACCGTTCTTCATCATCCAGGCAACCATCGACACGCCACCTTTCGAGACCAGTCCACCGTAACGGTAGCCCTGCTTACGCAGCCGCTCGATGGTGTAGAGGTTGATGCCGCAATGCACCGCCATGAAGGCCATGCCGTCAGCACACTGCTGCTCGATCAGGTCGAACAGCATCTCCTCGTCCAGCTTGTTCGGATCACCGTACTTCTTGGCCGCCTCGCAGAAAGCCTGATAAAGCGGCACGTTGCCGACCGGCAAATCGACCGCCGCGATCACTTCCTGCCGTACCCGGTCGAGGTCGCCACCAACGGAGAGTTCCATCAGCGTATCGGCGCCCGCTTCTTGAGCCGCCTTGGCTTTGCGCACTTCAGCTTCATAGTCGACGATATCGGAACTGGTGCCGATGGAGGCGTTGACCTTAGTTGCCAAGCCTTTGCCGATACCGACCGCTTTCGGCTTGCGGTTGTGATTGTTGGGTATGACGATGGTGCCGAGTTCGATCTGTTCACGCAGATAATGGCCACTGACGCCCTCGCGTTCAGCGACTTCAGTCATTTGTGGCGTTACAACACCCTCGCGGGCAAATTCAACTTGGGTTTTCATCACGTTTTTGCGTCCTTCTATTTATTGCTCGAGAAAAATTTGACCATATTTTCTGCCACCTGCGGATTGCTGCCAAAATGCAAGTGGACATATGAGCCGAGTACGTTGTGAATACGATAGCCTTCGACACCGAGCTCGATCCCGCCACGTCGACTGAGACGGTAGCAGCGCTCAACAGATTCCGGCATCTCGACATCGGAATAGTGGAATTCATGGCCACGGGCCTGCGTTCCGGCCGGACCGAGGAGAGTATCGGCAAACAGTTCGACCTGACGATAACCGAGTGCCCGACGCCTGGAAAGCATCTTCGCCTGGGCGGGGAAAACGCCGCACATCTGCTGGCTGTCGATCGCTGCGCAGAGGTACATGAAACCGCCACACTCGGCGTAAATCGGCAATCCGCCCGCGGCCTGTTCCGCAATCTGCCTGCGTAGCGACTCGTTTTTCTCCAACGCCTCGGCGTGCAGTTCCGGGTAGCCACCACCGAGATACAGGCCGGCCAAATTTTCCGGCAACCCTGCATCGATCAGTGGAGAGAAAGGCACAAGCTCTGCCCCGGCCTGTTCCAGCAAGCGCAGATTCTCCGGGTAGTAGAAACAGAAGGCGCGGTCACGGGCGATGCCGATACGCAGCGTTTTTTCGCCGGCTGGCCGTGAAACTGGTGGCTTCAGATCAACCGAACTGCTGGCCAGCTTTTGCATCTGATCAAGATCGAGATGCTTCTGAACCCAATCAGCCAGTTTTTCACCATGGTCGCCAGACAGATCCTCCGCCGTCACCAGCCCCAGGTGTCGCTCCGGCAAAGCGATATCCTCCTGCCGTGGCAGGCAGCCGAGCAACGGTGGTAGCCCCGGTGTCGATTCGACCGCTTCCCGTAGCATTTGCGCATGACGTTCGCTGCCGACGCGGTTGGCGATCACCCCGGCAACATTCAGCTGCGAGTCGAACTCGATGAAACCTTTCACCACTGCGGCGAAGCTGCGCGCCTGTGACCGCGCATCGACCACCAGCAACACCGGCAAACCGAGCCATTTTGCTATCTGCGCGCTGCTGCCTTCTTCATCGGCACCACTGACCCCGTCGAACAGTCCCATCACGCCTTCGACAATGGCGATATCGGCACCTTCACAGCCGGTGGCAAAAGTTGCGCGAACCTGCTCCCGGCTGCAGAACCAGCTGTCGAGGTTATTCGAAGGACGCCCACAAACCGCAGCGTGATGGCCGGGGTCTATGTAGTCGGGACCGACCTTGAAGGGCGCAACGGTTGCGCCACTCCGCCGCAACGCCGCCATCAGGCCAAGGGTCAGGCTGGTTTTTCCGCTGCCGCTACTTGGCGCGGCGATCAGGAGTCCGGGAATCACTGCAAATTAACCATTCAACTTTTTGACGACAGCGATACCATCGGTGAAATACTCGATGATGTTATGGCAACCGTAGTCCTGTTCAATATGAAACATCCGCTCAAGGGGCGCGCCGATGGCATCAAGCAGGATGACCCGATTAACACCGCCATGACCAACGACGACGATCTCGCCTCCGGGGTGGGCGGTAATAATCCCTTTAATCGCCGGTCGCACACGCTCAGCCAGTTGCACCAGACTCTCTCCGCCGGGAGGGGCGACGTTGACGATGTCGTCGAGGCGCGCCTGCCACAGTTCCGGATAGTTTTTCTGTAGCTGCCCCCAGGTCTGCCCTTCCCAGTCGCCGATGTGCAGTTCGCGCAGCTCAGCTTTGAAAATCGGCTTCACTTCCTGCAGGATGGCAATCTGGTCAGCGGCTGTGCGACAGCGCAGCAGATCGCTGGAATAAATAGCAGTCAGCTTTTTGTGCTGAAAACGCCCGGCAAAAGCAGCCGACTGCTGCCGACCGAGATCGGTTAGCTGGACATCGCCCTGGCCATTGTAGCGTTTCTGTTCAAAACCTTCGACCTGCCCGTGTCGCAGCAGATGAATTCGCGTCGATTTCATATCACCCCCAGATTGTGAGAATCAGTAACAGGGAAAAAACTTCCGTCATTTCGGTCGCCGCACCCAGCACATCGCCGGTGACGCCACCGAGGCGGCGCTCAAAATAGTGCATCATCAGCGTTGTGAACACTAATAACAATGCGGCGAACACCACCCCTTTGAACGAGAACAGCAGCAACACTGCCAACAGAATGGTCAACCCGGCACGAAACAGCTCGCCGTTGCCGACATGATCGACAAACACGGAACCGGTACCACCTTCACGGCGGATGTAAGTCGAGCAGCGGGAGAGAAACACCTGGCTGAAGCGCCCAGCGGTCGGCATGAGCAGCAGCGCAGCGCTCTTCTGCTCCAGCGGGATATGGAACAAGCAGAGGTACTTAAGTAGCAGCAACATCACCAGACCAACCACGCCCATGGCGCCGACCCTGCTGTCTTTCATAATCCGCAAACTGGTTTCACGGTCGCGACTGGCAGCGAGCCCGTCGATCATATCGGCGATGCCATCGAGGTGCAGGGCACCTGTAGCCAGGATCAGCAGCAGAATCAGCAGGCAGTCGAGAACCGCACGCGGGATCAGTGGGCTGAGCAGCCCGTTGCTAACCACCAATCCCAGCCCCAGGAGCAGGCCGACCGCCGGGAACAAACCCATGCTGCGACCGAGCCGCCGGTTGTCCATCGCAACATTGTTCGCCACCGGGAAGATGGTCAAAAAAGCAATGGCGGTGCGAAAATCGTCCCAGCGCTGTTTCACTGATCAGCGCCTTCGGAAACACCTGCTTGGTCAAAAGTAAGGACATCGCGCAGCACTTGCAGACCAGCCTCAATCAGAGTCATGGCCACGGCCCCGCCGGTGCCTTCCCCGAGCCGCAGCCCAAGATCGAGCATCGGCTGCTGACCGATCTTATGCAGCATGTGATGGTGACCGATCTCCACTGATTTGTGGGCGGCAAAAATATAGTCACGCACGTTCGGGTGCAGTTCCGAGGCGATCAGGGCTCCGGCGGTCGAGATGAAACCATCGACCACCACCGGGATGCCTTCGGCAGCGCAACCGAGAATCAGTCCGGCGATGCCGCCGATTTCAAAACCACCGACTTTGGCCAAGACATCGACAGCGTCCTGCGGATTCGGTTGATTGACTTCCAAACCTTTGCTAATGGCGAGGATCTTGCGCGCCAGGCCTTCGTCGTCGATACCAGTGCCACGATGGGTCACCTGCTCGACCGGCAGCCGGCAGATACAGGCGGCAATCGCCGCCGATGGCGTGGTGTTGCCGATGCCCATGTCGCCAGTTCCGACCAGGTCGATGCCATCGGCTTTGGCCTGCCTTGCCATTTCCACCCCGGTCAGCAGGGCTTGAATCGCCTGTTCCTGCGTCATCGCCGGGCCCTCGGCAAAGTTAGCGGTGCCTTTGGCGATCTTGCGCTTGATCAAGCCATCCATATCTTCGAAATCGGTCGCCACCCCCATGTCGACTACCAACACCTCGGCTCCGGCATGGCGGGCGAGGGCATTGATCGAGGCGCCACCATCAACAAAGTTGAAGACCATCTGCGGGGTAACTTCCTGCGGAAAGGCGCTGACCCCTTCTGCTGTCACGCCGTGGTCACCGGCAAAGGTATAGACCCGCTTGCCAGCAACTTTGTCTTTGCCGGTGATAGCAACAAAACGGCTGCCAAACTCTTCAAGCCGGCCAAGGGAACCGACCGGTTTGGCCTGGCTGTCGAAACGGGCTTGAGCAGCGGCCAATTTTTCTTCACTGACTGGCTTGATCTGCTCGATGATATGCTGCAGTTCGATTTGTGACATTGAAATATTTTCTCCGAAAGCTATTTGAGTTTCACCGGCAATCCGGACACCACCATCCAGGCCTCGTCCGCTGCCGCGGCGAGGCGCTGGTTAACGATCCCGGCCAGATCGCGGAATTTACGTGCCATCCGGTTTTCCGGCACGATCCCGCTGCCGAGTTCGTTCGAGACAAGATAAAGAGGCTCTTCCAGTTGCCAGGCCATCTCGATAAAACGATCGACCTCGGCCAGCACCGGTCCCTGCTTTTCTTCGAAATGAAAGAACAGGTTGGTGATCCAGAGGGTGACGCAGTCGAGCAGCAGTGCTCCGTGGCCGGGCCCAGCATCGGGCAGCCGATCGCTCAGCCAGAGCTGCTCTTCGAGCAGCCGCCAACGCTCTCCGCGCGCCTGCTGATGCAATTCAATGCGCGCCAGCATCTCATCGTCATCAACGCGTGCCGGAGCGATGTAAAGCAGGTTACCAGCATGCCGCTCGGCCAGCTGCTGGGCATAGCTGCTCTTTCCCGAGCGGGAGCCACCGGTGACATAAATCATCTTCGCCATGACAATCTCTCTGACTTCGGCAAACGCAAAAACCCCGGCACCAACTTGGCACCGGGGTCATAGACTGCTCGACTCCGGCACCTCTCCCGCGAAAGGGCTACGGTCAATATCCGGGCAGGTCTCCTGGCTTGTGGGTCGCCTTACTGGTCAGCCCTTCCCGACTCAAAAGAGCCAGTGGCCTGCTGACGGTCATCACCACTTACAGTTGCGGGGCAGCGAGGGATTTTCACCCTCTTCCCTATTCTCCCGTCCGGTTTCAACGGGCACCCGAATAGTTTACTCGATAAAATATGTTGCGTTTGTAACAGAGCCGCGAAAAAAAAGCAATTTGTCTACAAGGGATTGGTGGGCCTGACGAGATCGCGCTATTTATGCTTATGCCTCCAAAGCATCTTCAATCCGTTCCCAGATATCATCTTTGCCTTCTTTGGTCAAAGCGGAGAACAGGCTGAACACATCACTCGGCAGGCCAGTAGTTGTAGCAATTTCCTTGATCTGCTTATCGCGCTGGCCACGTTTAAGCTTGTCGATTTTTGTAATGACCGGAATGGTCGGCACCTCGAACTCTTCCAGCCAGTCGAGCATCTGGATATCCTCTTCGCGCGGGGTGCGGCGAATGTCGAGGATGAAGATGACCGCCTTGAGGCATTCACGCCGTTCCAGGTAGGTCCGCATCATCGGGCCCCAGGCTTTTTTCACACTCAGCGGCACCTTGGCGAAACCGTAACCGGGCAGGTCTACCAGCGAAAAACTGCCCTGGTTGATATCGAAAAAGTTGAGCAACTGGGTACGTCCAGGGGTCGATGAGGTTCGCACCAGGTTTTTGCGGTTGACCAGCACGTTGATCAGTGAACTTTTACCGACGTTACTGCGACCGGCAAAAGCAATCTCGGCAAGCTCCGGTGGAGGGTAGTTGCCGGGGTTGGTCGCACTCTTGATAAATTCTGCAGAGGAAATTTTCATACTCAATAGGTTTCCGTAAAAAAAGAAAAAACAGTCCGTGCAGAATAGTCGACCTGATCGTTGTTTGACAATCAATGTTTTTCCGGACGGAAATTTTACAAATGAATGAGATAAGATAAGCTTTGTTTTGATTGATTTGTTAATAGGAAAAATTCTTTGCACTTTACAAATAGATGAGTATAATTGTCATCTATTTTGCTTGACTTTGACTTATCACTGACCCAACGATGGAGGTTTCCGATGCTTTCTGAAAAACTGCTTAACGCAATCAACGATCAGATCAATTTCGAAATCCATTCCGCCCTCATCTACAAAGCGATGCAGGCGTATTTTGAATCTGAAGACCTGCCCGGGATGGCCAACTGGATGGACGTCCAGTTCCAGGAAGAGATGTCCCATGCCGAGAAAATGTTTCACTTCGTCTGTGAAGCAGGCGGCCGGGTAAAAATGCTGGCAATGGAAGAACCTTGCAACGACTACAGCTCCCCGCTGGACGCATTTGAAAAAGCCTTGGCTCACGAAAAGATCGTCACCGGCCGGATCAACAACCTGATGGACATCGCTATCGACGAGCGTAATCACGCCGCACAGATCTTCCTGCAGTGGTTTGTCACCGAACAGGTTGAAGAAGAAGCCAGCGCGGGCTATATTATTGCGCAATTAAATCGTATACAAGAAGACGGTCGTGGGCTTATGATGCTGGACAAGGATTTGGGTTCACGTACTTTTGAACCAATTGCTGCAGAATGATCATTTAATCCAACGAGAGAAGGAGGAACAACCTGATGCTTAGTGAGATCGATGTAAAAAATGCTTTACTCCGCTCGGTGCAAACCGAGAAAAACGCCATGAATTTCTACCAGATTGCTGCCAAGCAGATGAAAAACGCTGACGCGATCAAAACCTTCGAACTGCTGGCCAAGGAAGAGCGCGAGCACGCCAAGCACTTCTTTGACAAGTGCGACTGCGCCGCCGAGCTGGGCGATTTTGAGACCTTTATCGCTCAAGATCCGGACAAAAACGACGAGTGGCTGTCTGATCTGGACAAAGCCCTGTTGGCCAACTTCAACGACCAGAAGGCAATGGAACTGGCGATGGAAAAAGAAAAACGCCTGGAAGAAAGCCTGCGCGAAATGGCCGCTAAAATCGAAGATCCGGAAGTACGTGCCGTCTTTGAAGAGAACGCCAAGTCGACTAATCATCACTGGCAGCTGATCGAGTCCGAGTATGCCCGCATCATGGGCATGCCTCACGAGACCGATATCGATACATTCGTTCGCGAATAACAATCGGTTTAAAATTTAGGACAAAGAAAAAGCCCCGCAACGATGTTGCGGGGCTTTTTTTCGACCAACCGGAGCGTTCTTTCGCCGGGATCAGAACGGTGAATAGGTGCTGCTCAGCCCGAAGATCTCCGGGTAGACCACCAGGATTCCTAAAACCAGGACCTGAATAACGATAAATGGCAAAACTCCCCGATAGATATGCATCGTTCTAACCTCCGGAGGGGCCACCCCCTTCAGATAAAACAGGCTGAATCCGAACGGCGGTGTCAGGAACGATGTCTGCAAGTTCATCGCGACCAGAATCGCGTACCAGACGGGATTGATACCCAGGTTAGCAGCGATCGGGGCAAGAATCGGCACAACGATGTAGGAAATTTCGACAAAATCGATAAAAAAGCCCAGCGCCATGATCAGCAGCATCGAGAGGATCAAAAAGCCCCACTTTTCTCCGGGCAGGCCCATCATGAAATCTTCAACGATATAGTCACCGCCGGTATAGGTGAAAACCATCGAGAACGCGGTCGCACCGACCAGGATGGCGAAAACCATCGCGGTAATCTTGGTTGTTTCCAGGGCGCTGTCCCAGACCATCCGCACCGACAGCTGCTTGTACATCGCGGCAAGAATGATCGAACCGACCCCGCCAATCGCCGAGGATTCTGTCGGCGTCGCGATGCCGAACAGGATTGAGCCAAGGACCAGAACAATCAGTACCAGCGGTGGCACGATTGCCCGCAGAGCAGTAAAGATCTGTTGCTTTTTCGTACCGTGCGAATCGTCGAGCCGAATCGGAGGAGCAATATCCTTTTTAATATAGGCCACTACCAGGATATAGATGACGTAGAACAGAACCAGTGACAACCCTGGCCAGAAAGCTGCCTTGAACAGATCGCCAACCGGCTCCTGAAAAACGTCTCCAAGGATGATCAGAACGATCGAGGGCGGAATAATCTGCCCCAGGGTCCCTGCAGCACAGATCGACCCGGTCGCCAGCTGCTTGTCATAGTTGTACTTGAGCATAACCGGCAGCGAGATAACTCCCATCGCCACGACACTGGCTCCGACAACCCCCGTAGAGGCCGCCAGCAAAGCCCCGACCAGGACTGTTGAGATAGCGATCCCGCCACGTATTTCGCCGAACAGAAAACCCATCGATTCGAGTAGTCGCTCGGCCAGCTTAGACTTCTGCAGTACAATCCCCATAAAAATAAACAGGGGAATCGCCATCAGGATGGTGTTGTTCATAACCGACCAGATACGGTGCGGCATCATGGCAAAAATACTCTGCCCCTCGGCAAACAGGCCGAAAATAACTGCTGCACCGCCAAAGGTGAAAGCGACCGGAAATCCGACCAAAAGCAACAGCAGGCAGACAGCAAACATTACTAAACCAATCATTACGCCAACGTCCTTTTATCAATAAATAGTGTCTTCACTATTTGTTTGCAAAGTCAGGATCAAAGCACATCGTCTTCGACATGGTGCTCCGGGGGCATTTCCAATCCACGGAAAATACGGATATTCCGGACCACGAAACCAGCTGCGGAAATCACCAGAAAAACAAAGGAGAGTGGAATCACCGCCTTGATCAAGTAACGGTGGGTCAGCCCGCCAGGATCGCCGCTGATTTCGTTCATCGTATAAGCCTCGTGAACAAACCAAGTTGAACCATTGATAATCAGCACCGCAAGGGGGATCAAAAAGATCAGCGTACCGGCAATATTTACCAGGGCCTTGGCTTTGGGTGAAAACTTGTCATAGAGAACGTCAACGCGGACGTGCCCCTCGGTTTTGAGCGCGTAGGAAATTCCGAAAAGGAAAACGACCGAAAAGATATGCCATTCAAGCTCCTGTAGCGCGATGGAACCGGAACGGAAAAAGTAGCGCATAATCGTATCGTAAAAAACGTTCGCCAGCATCAGAAGCATCAATGCTGCAGCGACGTAACCAACGTAATCGGAAAACCGATCTAAAACTCGTTCAGTTTTTAACAGCATAATCATCCTGCCGGAAAAAGGGAAAGCAGAAAGGCTCCCGCATAAAATGCCGGGAGCCTTTCCTGTGTGAGCAAAAGTATTACTCGAGGTTATCCTTCAAGTAGGCGTAATCAGAGATCTCGGTCCAACGACGTGCCTTTTTCATATAAGCGGTCTGGGCGTCATAGATCTTCTTGAAAACTGGATCCTTGGCTGCAGTTTCCTTGAGCAGCTTTTCGTTTTCTGCCTTCATCGCTGCAATAACATCTTTCGGGAAAGTCTTGATCTTTACGTTCGGATATTCCTTGGCGATCTTGTCCCAGTTTTCAGCGCTGTCATTGTAGGAACGGGCATACATGTCGTAGGCAGCATATTGCATGGCGATTTCTACAATCTTCTGCAGGTGCTTTGGCAGGGCGTCAAACTTCTTCTTGTTGACCATGAATTGCAGCTCGGTCGCAGGCTCATGCCAACCGGTGTAGTAGTAAGGAGTAATCTTGTGGAAGCCCATATTCAGATCGAGAGAGGGACCGACCCATTCCAGAGCATCGATGGTCCCACGGTCGAGAGCGGTGTAGAGCTCACCCGGTGCGATATTGGTGACAACAACACCCAGCTTCGACAGGACCTCACCGGCAAAACCAGGGATCCGCATCTTCAGACCTTTCAAGTCCTCAAGGCTGTTGATCTCTTTCTGGAACCAGCCACCCATCTGGTTGCTGGTATTACCGCCCGGGTAAGAATAGACACCGTGCTTGTCGTAAACTTCCTTCATCAGCTCCATGCCGCCGCCATAGTAGAACCAGGCATACTGTTCAGGAGCGATCATACCGAACGGCATGGTCGTGAAGAACATGGTATTAACATCCTTGCCCTTCCAATAATAAGATGCTGAGTGCCCCATCTCATACTGGCCGGCTTTGACCATATCAAGCACACCGAATGCAGCTTTATGCTTGTTTGACGAATCGATGCGGATTTCCATCTCGCCGTTCGACATCTCTTTGACCATGTCCGCCATTTTGATAACCGCATCACCAAAAATCGGGAAACCGGTTCCCCAGGTCTGAGCCAGCTTCCAGCGATACTTCGGTGCGGCATCAGCCTTGGTTACCAGTGTTCCAGTCAGTAGCAGCGAACAAATGGCCAAGGTGCACAGAGTCAGGCGAAAAATCGATTTCTTCATACAGCTCCTCCACGTCATTGTTAAGAAAGTGATGATAGAGACCAGAAACTAACACTTTTTTAGTATTAGATCTCAATTCTCCCTAGCAAACAGCCAGTTGTCAATGGCTCGAGAAAATATTCCCGTAAATCAGAGTAAACAATTTAAACCAGGATTATAAATAGCCAGAAGGGGATTATGATGAGTGGTCGATATGGCTGTTTGAGTGGCAATTTCAAAGAATTATAGCTCTAGTTTGGCCTTCAGCTGTCTCAGGTAACGTCGGCTGACCGGTATTTTTGCGTTGCGGAAAGTTATGATTTCGGCTAACCCGTTTTCAAGCATTTTTATCTGATCGATTTTTGCCGGGTTGATCAGGTATTTCCGGTGGCAACGCAGCAGCTCGGTTTTCTCCTCCAGTGCTTTCAACGTCAGCTCGGTAAAATACATTCCTTCCGGGCTCACCACATGAATCCCGGCAAGGTCAGAAAACGCAAACTCAACATCACCTGTCGCTATTAATTTGACCCGGTTGGATTGTTGACAAGGAATCTGCTTCAGAGAATCGACCTCGTAACTGGGAACCTGGCCTCGCCTGATCGTTTCCCGTAACTTGGCAACCGTTTTGTCCATTCGCTCCCGGGAAACCGGTTTCAGCAGGTAGTCGAGGGTCTTTTCCTCAAAGGCCTTAAGGGCATGTTCATCGTAAGCCGTCACAAAAACAACGTGCGGCATCAAGTCAGCTTCGATCATCGCCAGAAGCTCAAAGCCATTTATTTGAGGCATTTCAATATCGAGGAACAGAAGTTCGGGGCGTTTTTCCTTGATCTGTTTCAAGGCGTCCAACGCGTTAAAGCACACCCCGACGAGCTCAAAAGCACCGGTTTCTTCCAGCAAAAGCTGAAGCTCTTCACAAGCCAGTTCCTCATCATCAACAATCAGCGCTCGAATCATCAAATTGCCCTTTGTCTTGAGGAATCGTGACCCTAATCAGGGTCTTCTCCTGCGGCACACATTCGACCGACAGTCCGGCCTCGTTTCCATAAAGATTTTTCACCCGTTTATCTACGAGTTTCATTCCCAGCCCCTGGGATTCGAGCGGTTTACAGTAGCAGCCAGCGTTATCTTCAACCTCGATCAAAGCAAGCCGTCCTTGCTGATAAGCTCTCACCCAGATATACCCCTGATCGAGCAGGCTGGCAACTCCATGCTTGACAGCATTTTCTATTAACGGCTGCAGGGTAAAGGCCGGCACCCTCAATCCCTTCAGCTGCGGATCGATCTCCATCTCAACAACCAGACGTTTGCCAAAACGCGCTTTTTCTATTTCCAGGTAGGCACCGCTGTGAGCGATTTCCTCTTCCAATGTCACAGTATCACTGGTCCGCTTCAAGTTTGTACGGAAGAAGTTTGAAAGTTCCAGCAGCAAGTCACGAGCCCTGTCCGAGTCTTTGCGAACAACAGCGCGTATTGTATTGAGCGCATTGAATAAAAAATGTGGATTGACCTGCGCCTGGATCAGCTTCAACTCCGATCGGACCAAGAGCGATTTCTGTTCCTCATACCGCGATCTCAGCAACTGATGCGAATAAAGAGTTGCCAGGCCTTCCCCGAAAGAGCGGTTGATACTGAGAAACAGCTTGGTTTTCGGCTCGTACAGGCTGATGGTACCCACCACCTCCTGATCCATCTGCAGTGGAACCACCAGGACAGACCCGATCGGGCAATCATCGGTTAAAGGGCACTGGAAATGATCTTCATAACCATTAGCGAAAACAACTTTATTTTCACTCAAGGCCAGCTGTGACCATTTCGTGACAACCGGGTTTCCCGGGCGATGGTGATCATCACCGATACCGGCGAATGCGAGAATTTTTTCCCGGTCGGTTATCGCCACGGCTCCGACCCCTGTCTCCTGCCGAATAATCTCGACCATTTCTTTGGCAGATTCAGAACTGAAGCCGCGGCTCAATATCCCCAGTGTCCTGTCAGCGACGGTAAAGGCCTTGGAAGAGAACATTGCCCCGACCTTATCCCTTACCCGTTTCTGGTCCCTAACCATGCTGATAAACAAGGCTGCGCCAACCGAGTTGGCCAGAATCATCGGCAAAGCAATCATCTCCACCAGTGCAAGGGCGTCGGAAAAGGGGCGGGACAAAAGCAGAATCAAAACCATCTGGGTCACTTCGGCAACAAAGGTCGCGCCGAAGGCGATAGCCGGCTGAAAAACCTGTTCAGGGTTGTTTTTCTTCATCAGCCATAAGTGGATCAAACCGCCGATGAGGCCTTCAGTTGTCGTCGAGATGCCGCAGGAAAAAGCAGTGAAACCGCCAAGAGAGAAACGATGAATCCCTGCCGTCAAACCAACAGAAACGCCAAGAGCTGGGCCACCAATCAACCCTGCCAGCACAGCTCCAATCGCGCGCGTATTGGCAATGGCTCCCTGAATCGGCAAGCCGGTATAGGTTCCCAGAATCGAAAACAGGGTAAAGGTAAAATACAGGATCAGTTTCTCGCGGTTACGCAAGCGCTCACCGGTCAGATAATTCATCGCCGGCGATTTACTGAAAAGATAGGCGATGACGACAATCATCGCCATCTGCTGCAACAGTTCAAAGATTAACGGCATAATCCCTCGACCTGTAAAAAACTTATAACCCAGACGGTTTCACAGTGAACACGAAGAAAGTCAAATAAATCAGAGCGACTCTGTATCTTCGTGGTCAGCACCCAAGCTTTGATTTCATAAACCTTTTTTGGGTTATAGAACTGAAGAAAAAACAAGAAAGTGTTGGATTTCAAGCATAAAGGGATTTTCTTTTTGCGGCAAAAGATTCCTCTCCAGCGGTCGCTAACAACAGGTAAACGGCAGGAGATGAGGCAAAAGGAGGGTTTTAATCGTTTCTAGCCAGTTCGACAACAAAGGTCGCGCCGCCGCCGGGTGTCTCTTCAACCCATGCCGAACCTTCGTAAACACGGGCGATTTTAGCAACGGTCGCCAGGCCGATGCCGCTCCCCTGGTGTGCCCGGCTGCTACTGCCGCGACGAAACGGCTCAAAAACTTCCGCCATTTCATCCCGCGCGATACCGGGGCCATGATCGACCACACGATAACGCACGCGGCCCGGAAAGCTTTCGCCGCTAATTTCGATACGCGGGTCTTCAACCGCCGCATACTTTAAAGCATTCGCCAGCAGGTTGCGGAACAGATCGGTCAGTAGAGACTCAGGAATACGGACATTGGGAAGCGGCGAAATATCGACCTTTGCCTGGCGTTCAATGACTTTGTCTGCCAACTCCAGCATCACATCTTCAGCCACCCGGGTCACATCGACCTTTTGCACCGGGTTTTTCAACTGACCGACTCGCGCCAATGTCAGCAGGTCTTCCAGCAGCGCTTTCATCCGGGTCGCGGTTTTTTTAATCTCCGACAAAGCTTCGCGACCGATCTCATCCAGCTGATCGACACTACGCTCTTCCAGCAACTCAGCAAAGCCGATCAGCGGAGTCAGTGGTGAGCGCAGGTCATGAGAAACCGTGGAAACAAAAGCATCCAGTTCGCCGTTAGCCTGCTGCAGGCGGCGTTCGGCCGCTTTACGTTCGGTAATATCACGGAAAACTCCCAGCTTATGGGTTGGATTCTGTGCCATCGGGAACGGCGAATGAACAATTTCATAAATCTTGCCGGTGTTTTCCAGCTCACGCTCACGGAACTCAACTCCACCGGAAAGGACATCTGTAATCGGGCAGTCTTCGCAGACAAGAGATGAATTATGCAATGCCCGATGGCAGACTTGGCCGGTAATATCACCGTAAATATCGCGCAAAGCACGGTTGATGAAGGTAATGCGGAACTCGGCATCGCAGATGTAAACCGGGTCGACCATGCCATCAAGAACGGAGTGCAGGGCAGCCTTTTCCAGTTCAAGTTCACGGGTGCGATCTTCGACCTCACTACGCAAACTGTTCTCCAGCTGTTTCAACCGGCTGATATCAACAAAGGCCTCAATGCCACCGATGACTGTCCCCGTCTTGTTCCGTAGCAAGTCGACATTTTTGGTCAGCTGAATAGTACGACCGTCTTTGTGCTGAACTGAGCAGTTAATGCCGATAACCGGCTTTTCTGTATCTTCGGCGTAAAGCCCACACTTGTCTTTGCAGGGAATACCTTCAAGAAATGAGCAATGCCTGCCGACCGCTTCAGCTGAGCTGTAGCCGGTAATCCGCTCGGCTTCTGTATTCCAATAGACAACCTGAAAGTCGGTATCGACCAGAAAAAGTCCAGTCGGGATGGTTTGCAGCAGGGTTTCCAGGGGATATTCGGCCAGCAGGCGGTGAAAATCCGATTTCATTTCAGCCTCAGGGAACAGCAATAAGAAAACATTATCAGACTATAACATTCACTTAAGTTGCGAGCAAAACTTTTCCTCCATCATGCCCGTCCCAGGACAGCAACCTGAATGTCACCGGATCCAGCCCCTTGCAGCACGCTACTGCAAGCGCGCAGAGTCGAACCTGTTGTCATCACATCATCAACGAGAAGAACCCTTTCCCCTGACAGGTTGCGCGTCACGCGAAAAGCACCCTGTAAGTTTCTCTGCCTTTCCGAAGCTGATAAATCATGTTGCGCGATGGTTTCAACCTGCTTGACCAGCAGTCCGTTTTCTACCGGCGCAGCCAGTCTCTTGCCCAACTCCCGTCCCAGCAGAAGAGCTTGGTTAAAGCTGCGGTGGCGCAAACGTGCAGGCGACAAAGGGACGGGAACAATCAGGTCGAACTCGCAACCCGGCGGAATCACTGCAGCAAGTATTTCAGCCAGCGGTCTATCGAGTGACACCTGATTGTTAAACTTGAATTGATGAATCGCCTCGCGCAGGGATTTTTCATAGCGGCCGAGGGCGTGTACCTGGCTGAACGCAGGGGGATTCTGCAAACAACGGCTACAAAGATGAGAGCTGTTTGCACCTCCCCCAAAAGGAAGAGCACAGCAGCTGCAGCGCCCGGACGGCAAAACAAGAAAACCGGCTGAGCAGGAGCTGCAAAAAGGCTCCGCCCAACCGGCAGGAAAGGTTTGTTTACAGAGGGGACAGGCAGCAGGGAAGAGTTGCTGAAACAGCCAGCGAGCAAACTGCAGCATCCGTTCCCCCCAAATCCGTCAGTTCGAAGATTATCCGGCCAGCAGACTTTTTCCGGTCATCGCCGCGGGGACTTCGATGCCCAACAACTGCAGGATCGTCGGTGCCAGGTCAGCGAGAATACCATCGCGCAGCTTGGCATCTTTCTGCTCAGGGTCGATAAAGACAAAAGGAACCGGGTTGCTGGTATGGGCAGTATGTGCCCCTCCCTTGCCATCACTCATCTGCTCGCAGTTACCGTGATCAGCCGTAATCAGCATACGACCGTTTTTCTTCAGCATCGCTTCAACAACGCGCCCTAAACAGCTGTCGACCGTTTCGACCGCTTCGATGGCAGCAGCAAGCACGCCAGTATGGCCGACCATATCAGGGTTAGCAAAGTTGAGAATAATCAATTGATATTGATCCGATTCGATCCTTTTGACCACCTCGTCGGTCACTTCAACCGCACTCATCGCCGGCTTCTGATCGTAAGTGGCAACATCCTGGGGGGAAGGGATGAGGACCCGATCTTCACCTTCCCATGCCTCCTCGACACCACCGTTAAAAAAGAAGGTGACGTGGGCATATTTTTCCGTCTCCGCGATCCGAAGTTGCCGCAAACCGGCTTTGGAGATAACTTCTGCAAGGATATCTGGATAAGTCTCTGACGGAAACGCCACCGGCAGATCGAAGTTTTCATCATATTCTGTCAAACAGACATAATCGACCAACTGCGGAGTCTTGTTGCGCTTGAAGCCGCCGAAATCGGCGTCGGTCAAACTGCGGGTAATTTCACGTGCACGATCAGCGCGGAAATTAAAAAAGAGCACACCGTCGCCATCTTCGATGGTTCCACCGTCACCGATGACCCAAGGCTTGACAAACTCGTCGGTTTGCCCAGCAGCGTAAGCTGCCTCAATGGCCTGTGCCGAAGTTTCCGCCTGCTGACCAAAACCTTCAGTCAGAGCCTGGTAGGCCTGTTCAACCCGGTCCCAGCGGTTGTCCCGATCCATCGCCCAATAGCGCCCGGTCACAGTGGCAACGCGACCGAGGCCGATCTTTACCAATTCCTGCTCTAATTCAGCCAGATAGCCAGCGCCACTGCTGGGCGGGGTATCGCGGCCATCCATAAAGGCATGAACGCAAACATCCTTGACTCCCAGCTGTTTCGCCATGCGGATAAAAGCGTAGAGATGACTGTTGTGTGAGTGCACTCCGCCGTCGGAGAGCAGGCCAAGCAGATGCAGCTTGCCCTTGCTATCGACCAGCTTTCTGCAAAGCTCTTTCAGCACCGGATTTTCGTACAGGCTGCCGTCTTCAATCGCCAAACTGATCCGGGTCAAATCCTGATAAACAATCCGACCCGCCCCGATGTTGAGGTGACCGACCTCTGAGTTACCCATCTGCCCATCTGGCAGGCCAACATCGCGCCCGGAGGCACCGAGCCGACCATTCGGCCACTCGGCACGCAGGGCATCCATCGTAGGAGTCTTGGCCATACAGGCGGCGTTGTTGTCACAGCTGTTGCTGATCCCCCAACCATCCAGAATAACCAGTGCGACCGGTTGCTGTGCCACCCTTTAGGCCTCCCGTTGACCGTGCGGAATCGGCTGCGGGCTTTCGGCCACTTTGGCGTCCTGAATCTGCTTGCGCTCGGGCAGAACCAACGAGTCCCAAGCTTTGCAAACCGGGCAACGTCCCTGCCATGTGTCAAAGCGCTCGTTACATTCTTCACAAACGAAACCAAGACTCAGGTGGCTGTCAATGCCGAGAGCCTTCTGATACTCGACAACCGCTTGATCAATTTTATTGCGACGGCGATGAGCTTCCGCCAGCAGCAGATGTAACTTCGTGAAATCGATGCCGGTCGCTTCCAGGTCAGTGAGGTGTTGCAGCCCTTCATCAACCATTTCCAGGCGCAGACAAAGCCGGCCGAGATAAAGCTTAAGCAGCAGATCGTCTTTATCTTCCTGCATGCGGCTGCGGTAAAAAGAAAGCAGCGCCGCAGGATCTTCTGCACCGATGTAGACATCTTCCAAACGAGCCAGGAAAATGCTCTTCTTCAGAGCCTTGTAGCCATCCTGGTAAACCTTGATAGCATCGGAGGCGCGGTTCAGTTGGCGATAAGCATCACCCAGAGTTACACGGGCCGGGGTAAAGCTGGCATCCTGCTTGATCATATCGCGGCAGGCATCGACGACTTTTTCCGCCTCGCCACGATCCAGGTCAGCGCGTGCAACTTCGTAGCGCAATTGGGACATGATCTGCTTTTCGGCTACCGACTTAGCACCGGAGGAGGTCGCCTTGATGATTTTCTTCTGCAGTTCCAGCGCCTCGCTGTAACGACCCAGTTCGATATTCAGGTCGCGCAGGGCGCGCATCGCCTTACGGTTCTCGGCGTCACCTGCAAGCAGTTCTTTATAAACAGCCATCGCTTCTTCACGGCGGTCTTCATTCTGGAAAGTGCGCGCTAGTTTGAAGAGGATCTCCAGCCCTTTCGGATCAAGCTTGCGTGCCTTGTGCAGCAAATCGATGGCTTCCTGAGTATTGCCTTCCTGCTCAGCAACACTGGCCAATGCAAGGTAGCTATCAACCCGTTTCGGATCGCGATCGAGCGCCTTCTTCAGCAGCGTGCGAGCTTTCTTCAGATCGCCCGAGAGCAGACGGCCGACGCCACTGCGGTAAATGACGCCAATTTCTTCTGCTTTTTTCTGTTTGCGCCCGCCACGCCAAATTTTCGCCGTACTCGTCAGGGCACTGAAGATGTGGACACTGTTGCCGAGCAACAGGCCGATCAGCAGGATAAGCACCAACATAATCGAGGTCGGCAGGGTAAAACTCTGCTCACTGGTTAGAAAGACCGTAACCTCTCCCGGATTGATCCCCCAGAAATACAGGAATCCGGCAGCAAACGCGATAAACAGAAACATGAACAATGCAACTACAATCATGGTCATCTCCAGGCTGCTAAATTAAACAAGGAACAGAAAACTCACTCTCCAAATTTTTCTACTTCCGATTTGCAATCAACACAATAACGAGAGAATGGCCGCACCTCCATCCTCCGCGGTGAAATTTCTTCTTCACAACGAGCACAAAGCCCGTAAACCCCCTGATCGATCCGCTCCAACGCCGCATCGATATCGCGCACACGCCCACGTTGAGCTTCACTCAAGTTCATCAATACTTCCTGATTATAGCTGTTAGACGACATATCGCCAATATCAGGAACACCATCTTTTCCCAGCGACTGGGATGCTTCATAAGACTTATCCGCTTCAGTCAAAAGTTCTTCCCGCATTTTCAACAGGTTATTGCGGATTTCCTGCAACTGTTCTTCTTCCATCTAGGGTCAAGCCTCCTGCTATTTCTAATCTGCACTAACGGTTGTGATAAGGTTCGTTGCGTAAAATCGTACTGCTGCGATAGAGCTGCTCCAGCAGAAATATCCTTGCCATCTGGTGGGTAAAAGTCATTTTTGAGAGGGAGAGCAGCTGATCGGCACGTTGCCGCAGACGAGGGTCGAGACCGTAGGGCCCGCCGATAACCAGACACCAGTCTCTCCCTCCGTGCAGCATTTCATCACCAAGCTTTTCCGCCAGCTGTTCCGAACCGAACTGCCGACCTCGCTCATCCAGCACCAGCAAAAATGACTGTGGCGGGACCTTTTCCAGAATGCGATCGCCTTCGCGTTTCAGCAACCCGGAAACATCCCCCTTACGCCCCCCTTTTTCTTCCTTC
Source organism: Malonomonas rubra DSM 5091 (assembly GCF_900142125.1). Classification (GTDB taxonomy): domain Bacteria; phylum Desulfobacterota; class Desulfuromonadia; order Desulfuromonadales; family Geopsychrobacteraceae; genus Malonomonas; species Malonomonas rubra. The sequence continues at coordinate 234,240 of NZ_FQZT01000004.1, read as the reverse complement.
AGCTCAACGATTTCCAGCGGGAAATAACGCTGCAGCCGTCCAGCATATTCATCAGCGGCCTGACGCTGCCAGGCTTCGGCCAGCTTGCCGACACAGATCAGCCGCAGTTTCACTTAAGCCTCGGTCCGCTCCAGCTCAATTTCAGGAGCCTCGCTCCAGAGACCTTCCAAGTCGTAAAATTCGCGGACCGGTTCCTGGAAAACATGCACCATGAACTCGCCATAATCGAGCAGCACCCAGCGCCCCTGATCCATCCCTTCGATCGCCAGCGGCAACTCCTGGTAGGTGTTTTTAAATTCCAGCTTAATATTTTCTGCAATCGCCTGAACTTGACGATCGGAACGGCCGGAAACCAGGAGCAGGTAATCGGTCAAAGAGGAAAGCTCGGAAACTTCAAACAGTTTCAGGTTGAACCCTTTTTTATCAAGCGCATATTCAACCGCTTGCAGTACTGCTTCTTTAGCTTGCAAAATCAATCCTTCTGGTACAATCCGTGTCGCCGGATATACTCATTAACTGCCGGCGGAATAAAAGCATCCACATCACGCCCGTCAATCAGCTTTTGACGAACGTCCGTGGAGGAAACATCACGGCAGGTATGTGTTATTGAAATAATCGAAAATCCGTCTCTATGTCGCAGATTTTCGGATTCGGCATCATAGCAGAAGCAGTTTGCGATATCAACTGGCAGAAGTTCTCTGAGGGAACCGGAAAAGCCGGGCCTGGCGGTCACTATCAAGTGCGCCAGACTAAAGATTTTCTGGTACTCTTTCCAGCTGCCGATATCCTGAAAGGAATCAAGCCCCATGATGAAATAAAACTGATGTTCAGGGTACTGCTGGCACAGCTGCTGCAAAGTCTCGACCGAGTAGCTGGTTCCTCCGCGCTGGCCCTCCAGATCACTGGCAAAAAAGTGGGGGGTTTCGGCAACCGCAGCCTCCACCATCGCCAACCGATCCGCGAAAGAAACCTCATCAGCCAGCTGCTTGTGCGGGGGACGGCAGGTCGGCATAAACCAGACCTGGTCCAAGCCGCAGCACCGCAACACTTCCTCGGCGATATGCAGGTGCCCGTTATGAATCGGGTTGAAAGTACCGCCGAGGATACCGATTTTCATTTCCTGCTCAGCTCCGAATCTGGCCGCTACCGAGGACCACAAACTTACGGGTCGTCAAATCCTCCAGCCCCATCGGTCCAAACGAATGCAGCTTAGTGGTCGAGATGCCGATTTCGGCGCCGAGACCAAGCTGGTTACCGTCTGAAAAGCGGGAAGAGGCATTAACCATCACCACACTCGAGTTGATTTCTTTCAGGAAACGCTGCGACAGCTCATAATCATTGGTCACGATCACTTCAGTGTGCAGAGAGCCGTAAGTTTCGATGTGCTCTTTCGCCTGCTCAAAGCTCTCGACGACACGCACCGCCAGAATCAGCTCCAGATACTCAGCCGGCCAATCTTCCTCGGTAGCCGCCACCAGGTCAGGGACGATCTGCAGCGATTTCTCGCAGCCACGCAGCTCGACGCCCTCTTTGCGCATCGCAGCAGTAATTTGAGGCAGGAATTCTGCGGCGATATCTTGATGAATCAGCAAGGTCTCCATGGCGTTGCAGACGCCGGGCCGCTGGACCTTTTCGTTGATGCAGATATCTTCCGCCATCTGCAGGTCAGCAGCCTTGTCGACATAAGTGTGACAAACCCCCTTGTAGTGTTTGATCACTGGAATACGGGAATTTTCAGAAACGAAACGGATCAGTCCTTCACCGCCGCGCGGAATGATCAGATCGATCTGGTCTTCCAGCTTGAGCAGTTCCGTCACCGCGTTGCGATCGCTGGTCGTCACTACCTGCAGCGCAGCTTTCGGCAGGCCCATCTCCTGCATTGCCTGCTGCAAGATGCTGCCGATGGCGGTGTTGGAGTGGATCGCTTCAGAGCCGCCGCGCAACACAACTGCGTTACCGCTCTTCAGGCACAAGCCCGCCGCATCGGCGGTAACGTTGGGGCGCGACTCGTAGATGATGCCAATGACGCCGAGAGGAATCCGCTGGCGACCAACCTGGATGCCGTTGGGCCGCAGCCACATACCGGTGACCTCACCGACCGGATCGGGCAACGCAGCCACTTCGCGCAGGCCGTCAGCCATGCCCTTGATCCGCTCCGGGGTCAGAGCCAAGCGGTCGACCATCGCTGCTGCCATTCCTTTTTCGCGGGCAGCCTGCAAATCCTTCTCGTTCTCCCGCTGCAGCTCGCTTTCGGCCGTCTCCAGCGCCGTTGCCATTTTCAACAGCAGCTCGTTCTTCACTCCGGAGGAGAGCACCGCCATCTTCCGCGAGGCTTTCTGCGCCTCGATCGCCAACGCCAACATCTCTTCAGCAATCGCCATCAATCCGACTCCTCTTCATTTTCAATGGTCAGCACCAGGTCGTCCCGACAGACCACTTCATCACGATATTTATAGCCGAGAATCGTCGCGATCTCGGAACACTGCTTGCCCATAATCTGCAGGGTTTCCGCCAGCGAGTAAGCGATCACGCCCCGAGCGAACTCATTGCCGTCACGATCGCAGAGGCGTACAGCGTCGCCGCGCTCGAAACCTCCATCAACACCACAGATGCCGGACGGCAGCAAACTTTTCCCACGCTCAATCACCGCCTTGCGACCGCCGTCGTCGATCAGCAATTTGCCGCGCGGCTTTTTCGAAAACGCGATCCAGTGCTTCTTTGCCGTCAGTTTTGACTGTGCTGGCAAAAAGTAGGTGCCGACATCCTCGCCATCGAACACCTGTTGCAGCACATGCGGGGTGCGTCCGTTAACGATCAGGGTGCCGACACCACTGAGCGCAGCCCTTTTCGCTGCTTTCAGTTTGGTCGCCATGCCGCCAGTGCCAAGCGAACCACGCGTCGTCCCACCCATCGCCTCGATTCGCGGCGTGACCCGCTCAACAACAGGGATCAGTTCGGCATTCGGGTTCTCTGCCGGGTTGCTGTCATAGAGGCCGTCAACATCAGAGAGGATGATCAGCATATCGGCCTCGATCAATGACGTCACCAGTGCCGAAAGGTTATCGTTGTCGCCAAAGCGAATCTCCTCAACGACAACGGTATCGTTCTCATTGACCACCGGAGTGACACCGTATTCGAGCAGGGTCATCATGGTGTTGCGCGCGTTGAGATAACGACGCCGGTTCGACAGGTCGTCGCGGGTCAGCAGGACCTGGGCAACGTTATAGCCGTGCGTGTTGAAGGTCTCTTTGTATTCACGGATAATCCGCGTCTGACCGATAGCTGCGGCCGCCTGTTTCTGCGGGATCGTCTGCGGTCGACCGTTGATGCCGAGCTGTCCTTTACCTGCAGCAACCGCACCGGAGGAGACCAGAATCACCTCGAGGCCGCGATCCAGCAACTCGCAGACATCTTTAGAGATCGAAGCAACCCGGGCCTCATCCAGACCATCGACGGTGGAGATAACCCCGCTGCCGATCTTCACGACAACCCGTTTTACGTGGGAGAGCAAAGCTTTGCGCATATTCCCTCAAAATTTAAATAGATTTGATAACAAACGGCAAAAGCCTAGTCGCTGCTATCTTCACTGTCAAGCGGTGCGGGCACCTGCTCTTCGCGACGCCGATCCAACTCCTCGCCAACAGCGTGAACCAATTCTTTCAGCCCTTCGCCAGTAACTGCGGAAATCTGAAAAACCGGGTAGCCGAGCGACTCGAAATGCATCGTCATCTCCTGCGCCAGTTCTTTGGCCTCAGGAACATCCATTTTCGTCAGAACCACCATCTGCGGCTTTTGCGACAGGCTGTCATCGTAATTCGTCAGCTCGTTGTTGAGCATCTGAAAATTTTCGAAGGGATCACCTTCCTGCATGCAGGTCAGATCGACCAGATGCAGGAACAGATCGGTCCGTTCGACATGGCGCAGAAAACGCGTCCCCAAACCGTGCCCCTCACTGGCCCCCTCGATCAGGCCTGGAATGTCGGCCATGACCATGGTCTTGTAGCCGCCATAGGGAACCACGCCGAGGTTCGGCACCAGGGTAGTGAAGGGATAATCGGCCACTTTAGGCTTGGCTTTGGAAACCGAAGAGATCAGGGTCGATTTGCCCGCGTTCGGCAGTCCGACCAGGCCGACATCGGCCAGCAGCTTCAACTCAAGTCGCAGCGACTTTGCCTCCCCCTCAATTCCCGGTTGAGCATGACGCGGTGCCCGGTTGGTGCTGGTGGCGAAACGAGCGTTGCCACGACCGCCCTGACCACCAGCGAGAAACAGAATTCGTTCTCCCGGTTCAGTCAAATCGGTCAACAGTTCGTCGGTTTCATCATCATAAACCAGGGTTCCTGGCGGTACCCGCAACTCGAGCGACTCACCGTTTTTGCCATGCATGGTTTTGCCCAGCCCCGGCATACCGTTCTTGGCCTTGTAGTGATGCATGTAACGGTAATCGAGCAGGGTGCTCAGCGCGGAGTCGACAACGAAATAGACGTCACCCCCCTTGCCGCCGTCCCCCCCGTCGGGGCCGCCCTTGGGGATAAACTTTTCCCGCCGAAAGGAGACGCAACCTCGACCACCGTCGCCCGCTTTGACTTCAATTCTGACCTGATCTACGAACTTCATTTTCTCTTCTATCTGACAAGGGGGAAAAGCCCCCCTCACCCTAACCCTCCGCCCTGGGGAGAGGAAATTATTTACCACCTTAGCGCGAAACGGTTTTCCAGTTGTCGCGCTAAGGGTGTTTGTCGCCCGGATGGCGACAACAAGCTCCAGGGATGGATTTACGCGACCCTTTGCGGGATAACCGGAAAACCGTCAATCACCACCGTAGGAAACAGAAAAACCCGGCAGTCTACTGACTGTCGGGTTTCTCCGGTTGTTTCTTTGGATCCGCTTTAGTCAGCGTAAACGCTGATCTGCTTGCGACCCTTCGCCTTGGTTTCGAACTTGACGACGCCGTCAACCAGAGCGAACAGAGTGTAGTCCTTACCACAACCGACGTTGTTGCCGGGGTGGAAGGTGGTGCCACGCTGGCGAACCAGAATGGAACCGGCGGTTACTTCCTGACCGCCAAACCGCTTGACCCCGAGGCGCTTACCAGCGCTATCGCGGCCGTTCTTGGAACTACCGGCAGCTTTCTTATGAGCCATGAGAGAGCCTCCTTAAGCTTCGATTGCCGCGACTTTAAGTCGGGTAATAGGTTGACGGTGGCCGTATTTTTTACGATACCCTTGGCGCCGCTTGGATTTGAAGACAAGGATCTTCTTGTCTTTTTCCTGGGCAACGATCTGTGCCTTAACCTTGGCACCTGGTACGAGAGGTGTTCCGAGTTTTACCTCTGCGCCACCGACCATGAGGACTTGATCGATTTCGACAGTCTCACCGACTGCGCCTTCGATCTTTTCGACCTTGAGAAGGTCGCCTTCGGAAACTTTGTACTGTTTTCCTCCGGTCTTGATCACCGCATACATGTTGCTACTCCTATCAACGAATTAAACAATCTGCAGACGCACCTATAGCGCTGCGACGGAGCAATATAACCGCAGCTCGCAATACTGTCAACTGTTTTTCACCCAGAATCAATCAGTTCAGCGAATCTTCGGTTTCAACATTGGTCGCCGGATCATACTGATAGAGATCGTCAATCACATCCACAACCTGCAAAGTCACCGCTCCATCAACTTTGAATCGCGGCGACAATAAAGTCACCTTGCCGTCGGCACCAGTCGAACCGCTTGCCGAAGCGTTTACCGTTCCACTCCAGACAACCGAAACCGTCGCCCCTTCAACCGGCTGGCCGAGAGAATTCAGGATGGTCACCAAGCCGCTCACCTGATAATTACGTCCCCGCATAGTCTTGCTCAGCGTGATATCGGCCACCCCCATAGTGACACCAGCGTCATACACCGTCACATCTTTCGTCACGCTGTTGACGTCACCACCATCATCGGCCACTGTCAGTGTCACGGTATAGGTTCCGGGAAACAGATAAGCATGCACCGGGCTGTTCTCGCTGGAAACTGTGCCGTCACCGAAATTCCAACTCCAGGCAACAATTAATCCGTCCGAGTCCTGACTTTGATCGGCAAAAGCAACCTGCAGGCCATCGGCTGTAAAGCTGAAATCGGCCTGCGGTGGAAAATTGTCCGGTTCGGAACCGGCAACGGCAGCCACCGCTGCTGCAGCATCAAGCAGTCCGTTGCCGAACAGGTCATCCCGCCCGGATGTGCCGATATCCTCCGCTGTCGCCTCAAGCAGGCTGCGTAGTTCGGCATTGCCGATGGCTGGAGCGAGCCCCTTCACCAGTGCTGCCACTCCGGCGACGTGCGGCGCCGCCATCGAGGTTCCGACGAAGAAATAGTACCCTTCGGACGTTCCGCTGAAAGTGTTCTGCAGAATCATGTCGTCGTAACCGTCACCATTGTAGTCACCGCTGTCTCCACCCGGCGCAGCGATATCGATGGTCGAACCGTAATTGGAGTAAGACGCCAGGGTGTCCTGCGAGGTCGTTGCGCTGACCGACAGGCAAACATCGTAAGCAGCCGGGTAGGAAGGTGCAGAGGTTGCCTCATTCCCCGCCGCAACGACCAACAGAACCCCGTTGTTCCAGGCGTACTCACAGGCATCCTGCAAAACCTGCAGAGACACCGGGCCACCCAAACTCAGGTTGATGATATCGGCCCCCTGATCCGCCGCCCAGACAATGCCATCAGCGATATCATCGTAAGTACCGCTGCCACGATTATTCAGCACTTTGACCGGAAGAATGCTCGACTGATGGGCAATTCCAGCTACGCCGATGCCGTTATTCGTAGCCTGGGCGATGGTTCCGCAGACATGCGAACCGTGCCCCTCGTCATCAGTCGGATCGGTGTCCTGGTTGACAAAATCATAACCGGGCAGAAAAACGGTTTGAGCCAGATCCGCCAGCGATTGCCGCACACCGGTGTCGATCACCGCGACCACCGCACCGGCTCCGTCGGCAAGTTCCCACGCCGACCCCATCCCAATCCGCTGCATGTGCCACTGGTAACCATAATAGGGGTCGTTCGGCACCACTGAACTGGCATAGGCATAGGCATTCTGCTCGGCATAAACAACACCTGGAATGGCCCGCAACGACTTCAGTACCGCCTGCGGACGACCATGCTTGAACACAGAAAATGCTCCCGGGTGCAAACTGTCACGTTTCTTTTCCAACCCGAACCGCTTCTGCACCCCCTGTTTCTCAGTGATAGAGAGATCAGCTGCAAACTTGACAATGATTTCATCAGCGACCCGCTCCGGGCCACGCAGTCCTCTTTCCTGCCCTGCCGATGCAACCAGCGGCAACAGCAGTAGCAACAGCAACAACGCACGCTTCAACATAAACAACACCTCTTTTTCATTTCGATTATGACGATTCCTCGCTCGCGATCAGCAGAGAATCAGGATGGAACCTTGTGCAGAGTCCTGAGAGCTAAACATAGTTTTCCCGTCATCGCATCTTGCCAAGCCCAGTTTCATGCGACCCTGATATCGCTTTTATTCGGCCGCAAAAAAGGGACTGCCCTTTCGGCAGCCCCCTTTTGTTTGCAACATAATTTATTCCCGAGCAATGCAGACTCAACGTTATTTCAGGTTCCGCTCACCCGCCTGACGCGACTTACGCTTGCGCAACCGCTGAACTTCATGCTGCCGTTTATCCGCCAGCTTGATCAGTTTTTCCTGGCAGCCATCCTGCCCTTTGCGCGCGCTCGGGTTGACCAATTTGTACTCGCCGTCCGCATGCAACTCCCAGGCAGTGACCCGATCGTCAAATTGCAGGTCGAGAAACTCCCGGACCTGTTCGCGCAGCGGCCCTTCCGGCACCGGCACCAGGGTTTCAACCCGGTGTTCGAGGTTGCGCTTCATGGCGTCAGCAGAACCGATCAGAAACTCTTCTTCGCCGCCATTGCGGAAATAGAAGACACGTGCGTGCTCAAGGAACTGACCGACGATGGAAAGCACGCGGACATTCTCCGACAAACCGGGCAGTCCGGGCCGCACCCGGCAGCTGTCGCGGACCAGCAGCTCGACCTTCACTCCCGCCTGCGATGCCTGATAAATGGCACGCGCGATATCGATATCCTCAAGTGCGTTCATCTTCATGCGGATCAGGCCGGGCTGGCCGCCCTGATGGACAGTTATTTCCCTTTCCACCTTGTCGAGCAGAGCCCGCTTCAGAATCTTCGGCGCCGGCAGCATCTGAGAGTAGCTGCGCTTGGGGGTAAAACCGGTCGTCAGGTAATTAAACAGCTCGGTCGCATCGCGCCCTACGGCTTTGTCGTACAGGAACATCCCCAGATCGGAGTAGAGTCGCGCGGTTCCCGGGTGATAGTTACCGGTACCGACGTGCACATAGCGGCGCAAACCTTTATAATCCTGGCGTATGACCAGGATCACCTTGGCGTGAGTTTTCAGGCCGACCACGCCGTAGGTGACATGGACGCCCGCCTCTTCCATCCGGCTGGCCAGCTTGATATTGGCCTGCTCATCAAAGCTCGCCTTCAACTCGACAACAGCCGCCACCTGTTTGCCATTCTGTGCCGCGCGGATCAGGTAATCGATAATCCGGCTGTCGGGGTCGGTTCGATAGAGGGTCATCTTGATGCCGCGCACCTTCGGATCGGTGGCCGCTTCGTAAAGAAAACGTTCGACGGACGACGAGAACGACTCATACGGGTGCTGCAGCAGGATCGCTTTCTGATCACGGATGACATGGAAGATGTTGCGATCTTTGCTCAACTGTGGATGATCAATCGGATGGTGCGGTACTTCTTTCAGCTCTGGCAGCTCAAGCCGGTACAGTTCCCAGAGGTCACGCAAGCCGAGCATGCAGTGAGAAACAAAAACATCCCGCTCTTCATCCAGTCCCAGTTCTGAGGCCAGACGCCCGCGGTGCTGCGGCCCCATATCAGGCTCAATCTGAATCCGCACAATCGGCGCAAATTTGCGGTGATGCAGCGCCGTCTCGATCATCTCCATCAGATCGTCAGCGTGCTCTTCCTCTTTACTCGTGTTGGCATTCCGCGTCACGCGGAACAACTCGCAGGAGAGAATTTCCATACCGGGAAAGAGCAAGTCGAGGTTGTGCTCCATCACCTCTTCCAGCAGGACGAATCGGTGACTGTCACCGATCTGCTGAAAGCGGTTGGCTCCAGCCCCAACCGGCACCTTCACCCGAGCCAGAGCCTCTTCCTTTTCTCCCGGGTAACGTAATGACACCAACAGGTTCAGCGAAAGATTTGAAATAAAAGGGAAAGGGTGCGCCGGATCAACCGATTGTGGTGTCACCAGCGGAAAAATGTTGTCATAAAAATCGTCACGCAAAACCGACTGCTCTTCGTCGCTTAACTCAACATAGTGCAGCAGCTCGATCCCCTCTTTCACCAAATCGGCCAGAAGATCATCGAAGACCTTCTCTTTGCGACGAAAATAATTCTGTACGGCCTCACAACATTCATCAACCTGCTGCTGCGGAGTACGTCCATCGACCGTTGTTTCCTGCACATTGGCGGCAACTAGTTGCTTGAAGCCACCGATCCGCTTCATGAAAAACTCGTCCAGGTTAGAGCCGGCAATCGCCAGAAACTTGAGGCGCTCCAATAGCGGCTTACGCTTGTCCGAGGCTTGGAACAGAACCCGGTCGTTGAATTTGAGCCAGGACAGCTCCCGATTAAAGTAGAGGCTAGGGTCGTTCAAATCGATTTTCGGCACCGTCTCCTCACCAGTTCCTGCCGACGCAATTCCGGCTGCTGTCATATGCATTTCCCCATCCTGCTCAGAATCGATAAAATCAATCATTCGCCTACTCCTCAACGTCAGAACTAAAGCATAACTGAGGAATATTAATTGACAAATATGAGCAAAGGATGAGCGTTATCCAACTCGTGCAGTCAAGATTAGCTCACAAAAAAATAACTATTTTTTCTTCTTGCTGCATTTACACTTATCCGCATGCGAATTCTTTTTGCACTTTTCAACGTTGACCGGCTTGCAGACATGACCTTTTTTCTCGACCATGGCACCACATTTTTCGCACTCGAATTTCGCTTTTTTCTGTTTGACCTCGGATTTACCTTTGAGACAGCCCATCGCTGCACCTCCAAAAAAAGTTGCCCAAAATCGTATATACTTTGTTATACCAGAAATAAATACTAACCAAGCTGGTCGCATTTAACAAGGCCGGATCGCAGGACGAGTAGATGAAAGAATCAGTCAGCAGAATTCCATTGACCATCGCCGCTCCGCCGCGACTTGCGGCGATCGACATCGGTACAAACTCCTTCCGCTGCATCGTTGTAGAAGTCGACCCACAGGAAGGTTTTCGCATTCTGGATGACGAAAAAGCGCAGGTGCGCCTCGGCGAAGGTCTGAATAATAGCGGAATTATTTCACCAGAAGCACAGCAGAGGGCGATCGAGGCCCTGCAGCGGATGTGCAAAATCATCTCGGGCCTGGGCGCACAGATGGTCGAGGTTGTCGCTACCAGCGCAGTGCGCAAAGCGAACAACCGCGACCAGTTTATCCGTGCAGTAAAAGATGCAACCGGGCTCGAAATCAAAGTGATCGACGGTGATGTCGAAGCGGATCTGGCGACCCTGAGCGTGCACCACAACTTCGCCATGGAAAAGCAGCGCTTTGCCGTGGCCGACATCGGCGGCGGCAGCGTCGAGATCGTCATCGCCTCGGGGCGCCACACTGAAACTGTTACATCCTTGGAGCTGGGTGCTGTTTTTCTGACGGAAAAATTCATCCACAGCAACCCGCCGAGTGAAGAGGAGCTTAAACAGTTACGCAAATATATCCGCAAATCGCTGAAACAGGCTGGCATCGGTGACGGCCTGCCGGTCAGCTGTCTGGTGGGCTCCGGCGGCACCATGACCAACATCGGTTCGATGGTCATGGCGATGCGTGGCGAAGATTACGAATCGGTGCATCGTTACGAAGTGCTGCACTCCGAGGTCGTCCACCTGCTGGCGATGCTGACGCGAAAAAACCAGAAGGAGCGGCAGAGCATTACCGGCCTCAGCCCCGAACGGGCCGATATCATCATCGCCGGCATGGTCCTGACCGATGAACTGATGCGACGGAGCAAAACCAACCTGCTGCGGATCAACGCCAAAGGCATCCGAGAGGGTTTGATTCTGCAGAGCCTGCAAAAACGGGGGCTGCTGCCGGTCACCAGACAGCCACGCGACTGGCGCAAATCCGTGATTGACTTCGCCCGTTCCTGCCGCTTCGATGAGCAGCATTCAGAGCAGGTCTGTCGACTCGCATGCCAGATCTTCGACACCATCGCCCCGCTGTCCGGTCTGGGCAAAAGAGAGCGCGAGCTGCTTGAAGCCGCTGCCCTGCTGCACGACATCGGCTATTTCATCAGCTACCACCAACACCACAAACACAGCTACCACCTGATTCGCCACGCCAACCTGTTCGGCTTCACTCCGCGCGAGCGTGAGATCATCGCCAACCTGGCCCGCTATCACCGCAAAGCAAAACCGAAAAAAAGCCATAGCAATTTCTGCGTTCTGTCCGAAGAGGATCGGCTGTTGGTGCGACAGCTCGGGGCTGTCCTGCGACTGGCCGACGGCCTTGACCGGCGCCGCAACCGACAAATTTCTGACCTTGACTGCCAACTCGACAAGACCAGCCTATCCCTCACATTAAGCGGCAACAGCGATCTTTCAGTTGAGGCTTATGGCGCTGAAACCAAAGGAGATCTATTCAGCGATGTTTTCGGTTACCGGATAAAGGTGAAAACGGTGACCGTGCAATGAAAAAACTGACCTTGATCCGGCACGCCAAGTCGGACTGGCATTCCAGTGCAAACACCGATTTCGATCGGCCGCTCAACGAACGGGGCAAAAAAGCTGCGTCACTGATGGGCAAACGGCTGGCTGAACGTGGCTGCGCCCCCGAACTGATCATCAGCAGCCCGGCCAGACGCGCCCGGCAGACGGCCAAGCGGATCGCCAAACAGATCGGCTACGCTGCAGGCGATATCGTTTTCCGCGAGCAGATTTACGATGCCGAACTGGCAACCCTGCTCGAACTGATCCAGCAACTTGATGACAGGTACGACGACATTATCCTGATCGGCCACAATCCCGGCTTTTCCGAGCTGGGAGAGTGGTTCACCGACGATGCCCCGGAATGGCTGCCTACCTGTGGAATATTGGAGTTGGAACTCGCCTGCGACCTCTGGGCTGTGACCACGGAAGGCTGTGCCCAGTTGGTTCGATACGACTACCCCAAAAAACCATTTTGAGACGGGAACGGTAACTCTCTTGTCAGAGACATGAATGCCCTAGCAAAGGTGATTTTTATGCGAATATTCCTAATTTCAAGCGTCTTCATTCCCCTGTTGTTCAGCGGCGTTGCAATCGGCTCTGGCGTCGATGAAGGCAAACGCCTTTTTCATGACACCACTCTCGGCAGTAGTGGAAAAAGTTGCGCCAGCTGTCACAAAAACGGCAGCGGCCTGGATAGGGCCGGAGAATACTCTCCTGAAATGCTACAGGAATTTATGAACTTCTGCATTCGCGACGCCCTCAAAGGCAAACTGCTGCCACCGACCGACCCAAGATTGGCCGCGCTGGAAAAATACGTACGGACATTTTACAAGAAAAAATAATTAGCAGGCTGACAATAGCTGCATCACATCGGCCCCCGAAAAGGCTTTTCGGGGGCCGATGTGCTATCCGAAGAGCACTGCCCCGACTGTTCCAAAGACAACATCGTACAACGACCAACAAGCCGGAAATGTCAGCTTTCCTCAGAGACTGTTCTTCTTGTTTATAAGCCTTTATTTAGCACGAAAAACTTTAGCCCAACTGCTCACCCACAAATAATCTCCCTGCAAAGTTTCGTTAACACAACTCCTCAATACTTCAACACGCTATAGCATCCCGCAAGGGAAGAGTCCGGACTTTGCAAAGAAGCAGAGCAAACAGCAGCAGCCAACCCACAAATTTTAAATGACTAACGGAGGATGAAGTGAAGAAAGCAGCAATAAAGAAGATTGCCGTGGCGGCATCGATGTTCATCGCCATGGGAGCAGCCAGCGCAACGGCTGGCGAGTATCAGGCCGGTGACTTCCACCAGCACAGCCTTTACACCGATGGCAGCTACCCGTTCATGCAGGTCATGGCTGAAAATGCCAACTACGGCCTCGACTGGTGGGCCAACTCCGAGCACGGCGGCGAGCGTAACCGTGACGGCAATGGCAACTACTGGGATGATACATCTGTTTATCCGATCAATCCGATCCTCGGCGATGCCGAGTACAGCGGCGGTCACCAGGAAATGTGGCGCTGGCAAAGCCTTCGCGACTTTGTCTACCCGGACATCAAGATGACCCGCGAAAACTACCCGGACAAGACCGTTATCAGCGGTCTTGAGCAGAATGTTCCGGGCCACGAGCACTGCTCCACTGCGATCCACCAGTATGACGGCACTGCCACCGCCATCAGCGAATTCGAATATCGCTTCGACCGCAGCGATGACGACACCAGCCGTGATGGCGAAATCGGGCTTTTGGGCGACGTTCTGAGCAAAACCAACGACGACAAAGAGGATGCAATCCTCGGCGTCAAGTGGATGCAAGCAATGAAAGACCAAGGTCTCGGTGATGCCTGGGTGGTTCCAGCTCACGTCGAGCGCGCATGGTCTTACCTGATCGAAGACTTCCGCAACTGGATGGACGCCGGCCCTGACGTCGCCATCGGTTTCGAAGGAGCTCCGGGGCACCAGACTTCCGGCGATCGTGGCTTCAGCCGTGGCTCCCTCGGTGGCGGCACTTACGGCGGTACCGGTTTCTTCGTTTCCCAGGTCGGCGGTCTCTGGGACGGCCTGCTGGCTGAAGGTCGCAAATTCTACAACTTCGCCAGCTCCGACTACCACAACCACTGGTCGACCGGCGGTTCCGACTTCTGGCCGGGCGAGTACCAGAAGAACTACACTTACATCGATACCGATGCTGAAGATAAAATTCAGGCCGTATTCGACGGCAACCGCTCCGGTAACTCCTGGAACGTACAAGGTGACCTGATCGACGAATTGGAGTTCACCGCGCAAAGCAAGCACAACAAGGCAATGATGGGCGAAACTCTGGTCGTTAAAAAGGGTGACCTGATCAAGATCAAGATTAAAGTTCATGATCCGGCGGAAGCCAACAACTGCCCATTCGATTTCGAAAATCCGTCCCTGGCTCAGATCGGCATTTCGCAACCACTCAACAAGCCGGTACTCGACCACATCGACCTGATCGCTGCGACCGTTACCGGTAACGTGCCGATGAGCAACGCAGAGGACGTTGTCGCCACCGATTATCAAACCGATGCAAAAGTCATCGCCACCTTCGAGCGCCGCGGTGGCATCGACAAAGATGGTTACATGACCTTCGTCACCAAGCTGAAAGCCGACCAGCCGATGTTCGTCCGCCTGCGTGGCACCAACATGCCTGCTGGTGTTCCGTTTGAAACCGATGAAGCTGGCAACCCCCTGGCTGACTACGAAGCGAGCGATGCACTCTACGCCACCATGGACGCTGAGGAACTGGAAGCCAAGCTGATCGAAGGCACCACCATTGCCACCAACAGCAAGCTCGACGAAGTTGCTGAGGCCTATGCTGACCTTTGGTTCTACAGCAACCCGATCTTCATCGACGTTGTCGACAAAGACCGAAAGCACAAGCACCACAAACACCACAAAAAATAAGCGGTTTTATTTGCAATTTTTGAGGGGGCCACGTGCCCCCTCATTTTTCTTTCTGCAGGGAATCAGACTATGTCATACCGGGTTTTGCTCTACCTGTTGTTTTTTCTCTCCGGGGTCGCCGGCCTCGGCTATGAAATTCTCTGGACACGGATGCTCTCGGTCGGCCTCGGCCACGAGATCATCAGCATGTTGGCCGTGGTCAGCGCCTTTTTCAGCGGTATCGCCCTCGGCGCATGGGGCTTCGATCACCCAGTCAGTCGCAGTAAAAATCCGGCCCGCTGGTATGCTGCGTTTGAACTGGCAATCGGTGTTTGGGCAATCCTCCTGGTCTTCATCCTGCCCTCGGCCACCCCCGCTATCTCCAGCTTGATCGGCATTTCTCCTGCTCCTCTCTGGCACTGGTCCCTCGCGTTCGGTTACCCCTTCCTGCTCCTGCTGCCGGCCACAGCGGCCATGGGCGGGACCCTGCCGGCAATGGATCGCTTTTTCACTCGCCTACAGCAGGGAGAGCGGGTCGCCGGTCTGTACAGCGTCAATACCCTGGGAGCTATGGCAGGAACTTTCTTGGTCACCTTCTGGTTGCTGCCAGCCATGGGGATGACATCCACGTCTCTTCTGCTGGCACTGCTGAATATCTGCGGGGCGCTGGCGGTTCTCTGGGTAAAACAGAAGGCACCCACAACCAATATCGATATGACCTCGGAGCAAACGCCAACATCATCTATACGCCTTTATACTGTTCTGCTGATAACCGGCCTGCTGGGGATCGGATTCGAAGTGATCATGGTTCGAGCGCTTAGCCAGATTCTCGAAAATACAGTTTTCTCTTTTGCCGGCATGCTGCTGACGTACCTGTTCTGAACCGCTTGTGGAGCGGCCCTCTACCAACGCCGGCAGCATAAGCTCGAATTGGACAAAGGCCTGGTATTCCTGCTCACCGGTACAGCTCTGGGTTGCCTGACAAGCATCTACCTGCTGCGCTTCATACCTCGGCTTTTTTCAGCACTGCAAAGTTTTATCGGTGATGGATTCGGCAGCGCTATTTCCGCGGAACTGCTGATCGCCCTCTGTGTTTTCCTGCTACCGACTCTGTTCATGGGAGCGACCTTCAGCCACCTGGCACAGCATCTGCGCTGCGCGGATGGCGGTGTTGGCCGGGCCCTCTGCCTGAACACCCTCGGCGGTGCCCTGGCGCCACCGCTGTTCGGCGTTTTGCTACTCCCCCTGCTGGGCCTGAAAATTATCCTGCTGCTGATCGCTGTCGGTTACCTGCTCCTGTTGCCCCGCCTTTTCCGCAACCTTCTGCCTTTGACCGCAACAGCAATAGCAGCTGTCGCGCTGCTTCTGGTCAGTCCCTTCGACTACCGTTTAGTCGACATGCCGGAAGGGAACAGCATCATCTCTCATCAGGATGGAGTGATGGCCTCGGTAACGGTCGTGAAAGATCAACAGGAGGGTTTACATCTGAAAGTCAACAACCGTTTCCAGATGGGTGGTACCGGATCGATCTATTCCGATCTGCGCCAGGCCCAGATCCCGCTGATTCTGCATAAGAAGCCGCAATCAGCGCTGTTTCTCGGGCTCGGCACCGGGATGACTTTTGCCGGAGCAGCGAATTACCCTGATTTACAGGCCGACGGGGTAGAACTGATCCCTGAAGTGATCGAAGCGATCCCCTACTTCAAAAAGGCAAACGAGGAGATCAGCAAGGCTGAGAACCTGAAAATCATCGCAGCAGATGCCCGGCGCTATGTCTCTGCGAGCGAGAAAAAATACGACGTCGTGGTTGCCGACCTGTTCCATCCGGCTCGTGACGGGGCGGGCTATCTTTACACGATCGAGCATTTCGCAGCGGTGAAAAACCGGCTCAATCAGGAAGGGCTTTTCTGCCAATGGCTACCGCTCTACCAACTCGACACCGACACCCTGAAAATCATCATGCGCAGCTTCCTGGAAGTCTTTCCCAATAGTCAGGCTTACCTGGCACATTTCAGCCTGCAACAGCCGATCATCGGCCTGATCGGTGCAAATGAAAAGCTGCGATACCCGGAGCGCTGGTTCCGCGACAAAATGCAGGACCCGGCTATCAGAGAAAAAGTTTTGCCATTGCGATTTGACAGTTACTACAGTCTGTTTGGTACCTTCCTCGCCGGCAGTGAGCAGCTCAGAACCTTCTGTGCCGACAGCCCACTGAATACTGACGATCACCCCCTGGTGCTGTTCCGGGCACCGGCTTTTGTCTACTCGGAGCAAAAACCAGTGCAGGATCGTCTTGTCGCGCTGGTCGAAAAACTCTCACCCGCTGATCCCGAAGAGATCGTGGCTGAATACGTCACGGAAGAAGATTACCTGGCACCGGAAAGGCTGAGTGCCTACTGGGTGGCAAGAAACAATTTTTTGCGGGCAGGGATGGAGATCGAACAGACAACAGATGTCAGGAAACTATATGAATCGGCGCGGAAACCTTTGCTTAATGTCGTGCGCGAAAGCAGGGATTTTTCCGCCGCTTATTTCCCGCTACTGTCGATAGCTTACGAGATCTACCCAATCGATCAGGACGCGTCTTACCAGCTGCTGACAGATCTGGTGCGCGCCAACCCGATGCGCCGGGAGGCCTACATGCTGAGATCAAAACTTTTCAGCAGCACTAATTGACAGATTTTAGCCGTTTGAGTTAGCAGACAGTAAAATCGTTGCGGGTCGTAACCTTTTCCCTGCCGCACAAAATAACATATTTAACCTTAAAGAAGAGACAGTTTGCGATACAGAATTCTTGACTATAAAGCTAAATAATTATATATTGGCACTATCTTCCAACCATTTTGAGGATATTGCCGATGAAACAAATTCTGGCGACAGCCATCTTCCTCGTCACTCTTTTTCTCGCCGGTTGCGGCGGTGAAAAGTATGGCGCCGGTGTCGATCACGATGCGCAAAAGGTTCAGGTCAAGGACGTCTTCCTGCAGCCGCAGTTAATCGGCCAGAAGGTCCAGCTTGAGGGCAACATCGTCACTCAATGCCAATCGAACGGCTGCTGGTTTTTCCTTCATGACGGCAGTGGACAGATCTATATCGACCTTGCCAAAAACCAGTTCACCCTGCCATCTCTGCCGGGCAGGCAAGTCAGTGTCAGTGGCGTCGTTTCCAGAGAAAAACAGAGCCTTTACCTTGTCGCTGACGGAGTCGAAGTGAAATGAGCGGCTTTCTGAATCTTTCCTGGCAGAACCTGCTACGGCATCGCACCCGCAGTATTCTGACCATGCTTGGCATGGCCGCCTCGGTCGGCGTGCTGTTCTCGGTGCTCTCCTTCAACCAGGGCTTCAACCAGGGACTGGAAACAGAGCTCGAACGAACCGGGCTGCACTTCATGATCGTTCCTTCCGGCTGCGCTCACGAGGTCGCCTCACTGGTTCTGCACGGGGCGGTGATTCCCAAGTTTCTCGATACCAAGGTGATGCAGCATGTTCGCTCCACCAGTGGCATAAGCTTGGCGACACCGATCCTGGTCGCCCAGTTGCCCGATCCACAGCGAGGCAAGATCGACCTGATTTACGGCGTCGACATGGCTGCGCTGTCAGCGATCAAACCGGGATGGCAGATCGACGGCAAAACTCCCACGCAAGAGAACGAAGTCCTGCTCGGGTATGAAGTTGCCCAACATGAAAAATTGCAGCCTGGAGATACCCTCAGAACAACCGAAGACGGCAGAACACTGATTGTCGGCGGGATTGTCAACCTGACCGGCAGTCAGGATGACGCCTTTGTCTACCTGCCGATCGAAACCGCGCAAGCGCTGCTCGATCACCCTTCGGCAGCGACCGCTATCGGTGTCAAGGTCGATGATCCGTCCAAAATGGTTGAAATTATCGAATCGCTGTCAGCCGCTGTTCCCGGCATCCAGATCGTGACCATGGGCGAGGTGATGAACTCGATCTCCAACCTGGCCGCTTCGGCCAAAGCACTGAGCCTGTCGATTGTGCTGATCGCAATCCTGATCAGTGCCGTCGGCGTGATGAACTCGATCCTGATGGCGGTTTTCGAGCGCACCCAGGAGATCGGCATGATGCGCGCGGTCGGAGCTTCGCGCTTCGACATCTTCCGCATCATCCTCGAAGAAACGACAATCATTGCTCTGGTCGGCGGGCTGATCGGCATTTTCCTCTCGGTGCTCGGCTCGCGCCTGATCGAAACCTTTGTCCGCTCGGTGGTGCCCTATGTTCCATCTGGCGAGCTGATCAGCTTCGACCCGAAAATTGCCGCGGGCAGCGTGCTGTTCATCTTTATCATCGGTATTGCTGCCGGGGTTTACCCGGCCTGGAAAGCTGCGAAAATTAATCCTATCGAGGCGATTAAAGGATGATTGAACTCAAACAGATCGAAAAAAACTACCGCAGGGGGGCCGAGGAGGTCCACGCGTTACGCGGCGTCGATCTCAGTATTGCTGCTGGTGAGCTGCTGGCGATCACCGGTCCTTCGGGAGCGGGTAAAACCACCCTGCTGCACATCCTCGGCTGCCTCGACCAACCGAGCAAGGGAGAGGTTCTGTTCGATGGCGTAAAAGCCTCCAGTCTAGCGGAAAACAAATTGGTGAAACTGAGGCGTGAGAAAATCGGCTTTGTTTTTCAGCAATTCTATTTGATCCCGCGCCTCAGCGTGTTCGACAACATTGCACTGCCGCTGCTGTTCAGCAAAAAATCGGCAGATCGCAACAA
This sequence comes from Malonomonas rubra DSM 5091, assembly GCF_900142125.1. Lineage (GTDB taxonomy): Bacteria > Desulfobacterota > Desulfuromonadia > Desulfuromonadales > Geopsychrobacteraceae > Malonomonas > Malonomonas rubra. The sequence goes on along the minus strand of NZ_FQZT01000004.1, from coordinate 214,792 downwards.
AATTCTTGAACTGGCTGCACTGGTCGGTCTCGAGCACCGGCTCGATCATTCGCCGGCCCAACTCAGCGGCGGGGAGATGCAACGCACAGCCATCGCGCGAGGCCTGGTGAATGGGCCCGAGATCCTGCTGGCTGACGAGCCGACCGGCAACCTCGATACCGAAAACAGCGAGAAGATTTACAAGATCCTGCGCAGCCTCAGCGAAAACGGGCTGACAACAGTCATGATTACGCACAACCCGGAACTTGCTGCCCGCGCTGAAAGGGCTATCCAGATTCGAGACGGGCTGATTCATTCATAACCAACAACTTCCTAGTTCAACATAAAAACGGCCCCTGAAATCAGGGGCCGTTTTATTACTTTTTCTTCTTCTTATCAGACTTTTTATCCTTTTTATCCTTAACGGATTTTTTGACTTTTTTATCCGGCTTGTCATCTTTTTTCTTTTTCGCCGGTTTATCTGTTTTTTTCTTTTTAACTGGCTTTTCTTCCTTCTTCGCCTTCTTTTCTTTCGGCTTGTCTTTTTTCTTTTCCTTTATCTTTTCTTTCGATTTCTTTTTATCGGCTTTTTTCGCCGGTTTCGTTTCGGCTTTTTCCTTCGTTGCAGCCTTCTCCACCGTTTTCGCCGCTTCTGTAACCGGCGCCGCTTCCGCAGACAGCAGAGACTTGGCAGCATCAATCACCCGGGCAGCCCTGATTTCGCTGAAAGTCTTGATCGAGGCAACCTGGCGCAAAGTCTGTGTCGCCAGCTCTTCAGCAGTAGTGATCCCATTTTCGGCCAGAATAGTTGCGGTTGCGGGGCCGATGCCGCTAACCTCTGTAATTGGTGTCGCCATGAGTGTCCTCCTGTCGTGAATATCTATGCGTTCCCGTTAGTTTGTAAAAACTGCTTGATAAAGCGGCGGATCTCCCGCGCAGCACTGGTATCCAATTCTTCGCAGAGGTCAACGAACTGGTCACGCTGCTCACCGTTAATGCGGATCACCAGCTGACTGTCTTTTTTAGTTTTCTTGCTTTTTTTTTCTTCCATCATCCCTCCAGCTTGCTTTCGATTTCTTTCCACAAAGCGAAATAGGATTTATTCGCCAGTCGCCCGCGAGCAAAAATATCAATCGGCGCGCGGTATTTCCCCATCTTTTCGACATCAGTCGAATAAGGGATGGCGTGCTTGAGGAAATACTTATAGCGCTTGCGCATAGCTGTGGCAGTTTCCCGGTGTAGTTGTTTGCGCCCATCCGCCATGGTGAAAAACGGCAACAGCTTTTTGCGGCTGTAATCCTGCTGCTTGAAAAATTTGAGCAACTGCTCGAAGGTGCGCTCGGAAAGTGTGGTCGGAATCACCGGAACCAGCACGATATCGGACGCGTTGAAGATATTCTCCGCCAGACGACTGATGGTTGGGGGACAATCGAGAATAATCAAGTCGTACTCTTTTTTCAGTCCTTTGAGAGCCTGGCTGAGTCGATTCTTGCGCTTGCCGATTTCATCAAGGAGGATATCGAAATTACGGAACGACAGGTGCGCCGGGACCACATCGAGGTTCTTGTAATCGCTCTCTTTCACCTGCTTGAGAACTTCCCCGTAAGCTTTCAGCAGGCGCTTGCCCCAGTTCTTTTTGACCGGTGATTTAACACGAAAATAGAAGGATGACGCCCCCTGCGAGTCGAGGTCGAGCAGCAACGTACGATAACCGGATTTGGCCGCCCAGTAGGCCAGGTTGACTGCCGAGGCGGTCTTGCCGACGCCCCCTTTGATACTGTAACAGGCAAGAACTTTCATCAGGATGACTCCTCGTCACTCAGGGCAAAAATTTGTTGGAATTCGTCTCTGACCCCGGGCGCGGTAAACTTGTCGATATTGGCTACAACCAGACTGCGTTCATGCAGCTGCTTATTGAACAGCACCGCTGTCAGGCCATTGATGCTGGCCAGCTGCTCTGCAGAAATGGTTTTGCCGATTCCAAGTCCGCTCAAAAACTCGCGCTGAACGGAAAAATCGTTGAAACGGCCGAGGTTGTCCTGCAGGCCTTTAAGGTGACGAATCAGCTGTTTGACCTTTTTCTTGCCGAACAGCTCGCTGAAAAGCTCCAGCAGATAGCGCAGCTTTTTGCATTCGATGCGCAAGTCATGCACCGCTTCGTCCGGCGTCTGCTCATCAATGATATCGCCATTGGCGCAGATCCGCTGGTACTGGGCCAGTACTTTTTTAGCGACCAACTGCTGGATTGGCATCTGAGACTGCTTGCTGAGCCAATCCGGCTCGGTATCGAACAATTCAAACAGGTGATCGACTTCGGCTTGATAGGCATCGTCCTGCAGCGAGGCAACAACCTTCTTCAACGCCATCGTCCGCCGTCGTTTGATCCGGGTGAAAACCTGCGTCATGCCAGTTTGCAGTTCAGCTGGCAGCATCTCACGGTAATAATCTTCATCGAGCAGGAAAACATCAAGGTCACGCAGGTCGTTAGTGCGGCTTCCAAGGACCTTAAGTTCGGTTTTGAGAGCCTGTAACCGCTCGCTCGACAATGTCTTTTTGAACAAGCTGATCAACGACCGGCTTTTGCGGATATTAACCCGGTACTGGTGCACGAACTCGGTGTCGATATCTTCAACAATCCCCTGCTCGTACTGCCGCGCCGTCACCAGCATCCGCTTTGCCATTTTGCAGATCGCCGCTTCCGCCGGCTCTGCAGGGTTGAGAAGAAAGCTGTCTTTTTCATCAGGGGGATCAATATGCAATCCGCCGGCAAGCAGCAGGGTCCTGAGATCAAACGACTCAACCTCGACCGACGATAGCAGAGACAGCGCTTGGAGGGTGACGGTGTAATCGTCTCCATAACCGCGCAATGGAGAGATCTCGGCAAAAGTGCTGCTCGGCAAATTCTCTCCATTGAGGGTCAGAAGCTTGACCCGGGTGACGATTTTTTCGTCGGAGTTGATGATGGCAAGGGGCTCACTGATCAGGCGACATTCCGCTTTCGGGACAAAAGCATGCAGATCGAGAAGTTCACGGAGGTGGTCACTCAGAGCACCGGAAGGAAGTTGCCACCAGAAACGGTTTTCAGGCGAATAAGGAACTGTAGGGATTTCTTTTGCGATCGACAAATTCAGCAGTCCCTGCTGCGGATCGGCAGTCAGCAAACCACCTGATTGCCAGATATGCCAGTGAAAATCGTCCAGCACAATCAGTCCCCGACTGCTCTTCTCGAGAACACGGCAACGCAGTTTTTTCGGCAAAGCCTGCTCTATTTCGGCAGGGGTCACAGCTGTTGTGAATTTCCAATAAGTCGCTGAAGTCATGTGGCCTCTGAAAATTGTCGGCAGAACATCAACAAAAAGATACACAAAGATTTAGCTGCATAAACGGGAAAATACAATAAAGGCACTACGCGCTATACGTAATGCCCTTATTGATGAGGCTACAAAATTGCGACCTCCCCTGAACTGGAATCAGGCTTTTTTCAGAGCTTTCTTAAGCTTCTTCAGTTTGCCTTCCTGCTTGGCGATTTTGGCTTTTCTAGCTTTGATTTCTTTTTTCAGTGCTTTTGCTTTTGCCTTGGCCATCGTTTTTCCTCCTTTTACGGGGTGACTGCGAACCACACAGAAGTGCGTGGCTTGATATACATTGTATATACATCGGCCAGTCACAAAATCAAGGCTGCGTTAAAAAACTAATTTCACGAGGAAATAGCTCCTCACATTGTAAGTATAAAGTGTCAAATGTTTTTATTTGCACACTGCTGGAAACCTGACATAATTGCAATTTGACATTTCTAATCTGGGATAAGTTCGGGGATCATTATGAACTATAGGTCTTTTCTAGCAGCACTAGTGATTTCCTGCCTGCTGGTTTCAGCAACGGACCTGCCGGCAACTGCAGCGGATGAAAGTATCAGGGTTGCCAGTTTTCCCTTCAAACCCCTTATTTTTTCTGATGACGCTGGTGCTGTAAAAGGGGTCAACGCCGACCTGTTGATGCAGATCGGCAAATTAAACGACTGGCAGCTGGAATTTGTCCACGGCTCGTGGAACGATGGTCTCGAGCGCGCCAAAGAGAAACGTGTCGACCTGCTGACATCGGTGATGTACACCGAAAAACGTGACAGCTTTCTCGATTACACCAAAGAGCCTTTCTTCACCGTCTGGGGGGAAGTCTACGCCCTGTTCAGTTCCCGCGTCGAAAACATCTTCGACCTGCAGAACCAGACCATTGCCATCATGAAAGAAGATCTCAGTGGCAAAAATTTCCGCAAACTGGCGGACAGTTTCAGCATCGACTGCGAATACATCGAGGCGGCCTCGCACAACGAGGTCTTTACCCTGGTGCAGCAGGGTCACGCCCGCGCCGGCGTCGCCCCGAACATCTTCGGCCTGGCTAATTCCGGCCAGTACGGTGTCACCCGCACACCGATCATCTTCAGCCCGAAACCGCTCTATTTTGCCGTGCCCGAAGGACGCAACCAGGAGCTACTGAAAACCATTGACCAGACACTGCAGCGCTGGAAGCAGGACCAGAACTCCTTTTACTACCAGACACTCAATCGTTGGCTTTCCGGAGAAACCGGCAGACAGGCAAAATGGCCGAAGTGGGCGTCTGTGGTTATCGGTTGCAGCATACTGATCGCCCTGCTGGTCCTCCTCTGGAACAAAACGCTCCACGCACAGGTGAAGCAGCAGACAAAACGGCTGTCGGAAAGTGAGCGTCGTTTCCGGACACTGTTCAATGAAGCCACCATCGGCCTTGGCATGGCCGATGCGAAAACCGGGATTATGCTCGCCATCAACGCCGAACTCGCCAAAATGGTAGAACGTACGCCGGAAGAGATGGTTGGCCAACCGCAATCGCTCATCCACCCCGAAGCGGTTGAAAAGGACGGTATCACCAACCATTTCCGCCACCACCGGGACGAAGCCTCGGGTGAAGTCGTCGAAGCCATGCTGGTGACCAAAAACGGTCGGGAATTCCCCTGTGAAATTCAGGCAACGATCATCGAACTGGAAGGGCGTGAGGTCATGTTCGGTTCCTTCCGCGACATCTCCAAACGTAAAGATGCGGAAGAAAAAAAACAGGAACTGGAGATCCAGCTGCGGCAGAAGTTCAAGATGGAAGCGCTCGGGGTCATGGCTGGCGGCATGGCGCACAACTTCAACAACAACATGACCATCATCCTCGGCAATATCGACCTGGTCATGCTGCAGAACAGCGAAAACAGCGAACTGGTCCGGCAGCTGCAAAACGCCAAGATCGCCCTGATGCGCTCGCGCGACCTGGTCAGACAGATCATGGGCTACAGCCGGCAGGAAGAGACGGAGATGAAACCAGCGCAGATAGCGCAGCTGCTGGATGAAACGCTCAACCTGCTGAAATCGACCCTGCCGAGCAGCATCGAACTGCACAAGCAGATTTCACCACAGGCTGCAGAAACCACCATTATCGCTGATGAAACCCGGCTGCAGGAGGCCTTGATCAACCTCTGTACTAACGCCAGTCACGCCATGGATGAGAAAGGCGTTCTCGGAATCGATCTGAAAATTGTCGACCTGTTGCGAGACGAAATACCAGCCCAGTTCAGCTGCTCTCCCGGCCGCTATCTGCAGCTGAGCATCAGCGATACCGGGTGTGGCATTCCGGCGGAAAATGCAGAAAAAATATTTGACCCCTTCTTCACCACCAAAGACGTGGACAAGGGAAGCGGTATGGGGTTGGCCACGGTCCGCGGCACCATCGAGCAGCACCATGGTCTGATCAAACTGGAAAGCAGAATCGGCGAGGGCAGCACCTTCAAACTCTATTTCCCTGCTGTCGCTGCCGCACAAAAAGTGGAGAACAGAAACCAGGTGGAAATCATCGAAGGCTCGGAGCGGATTCTGCTGGTCGATGACGATGAAATGTTAGCCACCGTCAGCGAGACGATGCTGCGCCAGCTCGGTTACCAGGTGACAGCCTTTTCCAACGCCGTGGAAGCGCTGAATCACTTCCGCCAGGACCCTGCTGCTTTCGACCTGCTGCTGACCGACAAGACCATGCCGGAATTAAGCGGGATCGAGCTGGCACAAGAAGTCAAACGGATCAGACCGTCATTGCCGGTGATCCTTTGTACCGGCTACTCTTCGAAAGAGAGTGAAGAAAGCAACATCGACGCCATAATCGATGCTTTCTGCAACAAACCGCTGGAGATGGCCGAGCTGTCCCAGATCGTCAGAACGACCCTGGACAGTGCTAAAGAGTCCAGGTAATCGCTGTTACTGCAATCCCTGCACCAGATCTTCGGCCAGTGCTCGCAGCAGCTGAAAGTAGAGTTCTGGCCCGACGACCAGATCGGTTCCGACCGGATCGAGCTGGCCGGTTCTGGCGTTGCTTCCTTCAGTGATCGTTGCCACCAGTTTCGGTTCGAACTGGGGTTCACTGAAGACGCAGCGTGCTTCAAGTGTTTTTATCTTCTCGCGCATTGCAAGCAGACGCTTCACACCTGGTTTCCGCTCCGGATCGATAGTAATCGAGCCGACCGCGTTCAACCCGTAGGCGGCTTCGAAATAATGATAAGCGTCGTGGAAAACCACGTAAGGAACAGTTTTCACCGGTGCCAGCATTGCTGCTAAATCCCGGTCGAGCTGTTGCAACTGCTGCTGCAGCTGATCAGCATTGTGTTGGTAAATGCCGCTGTTGCCAGGGTCGATAGCAGCCAGTGCCTGCGCCGTTTCCTCTACGATCAACTGCGCCAATTTCGGGCTCAGCCAGAGGTGGGGATTGTATTTTGTCTCTTCGTCTCCATCCTGGTGATGCTCGGCATCCTCGTGATGATGCTCGGCTTCGTCGTGATGGCGCATGTGCGACTCCCAGGTTCCACCAGTGCGCACCGGCAGCAACGAACCCTCCAGCGCCTCACTTAACTCCAGCTGTCGTGCATCTTTCGCCACCGTCTCCAGTGGCTTCTCCAGGAAGCTTTCCAGGTTATGGCCGACCCAGACCACCAAGTCGGCTTCTGCCAGCAATCGTGCCTCTGAAGGACGCAGCACGTAGCCATGCGGAGACCCACCCCCCTTCACCAGCAGCTGCGGTTCGGCAACACCCTGCATTACGCCGGCAACCAGCGAATGAATCGGCCGAATACTGGCAACAACCTTGGGGGAATCAGCAGCGAAGGAGGTCACAGCCAACGGCAGCAAAGCAACAAAAAGCAGAAAAGTTTTTTTCATCATTCGGTATCTCCAGCAGAGAGTTTGACGATTCTTTATGAAACGTTATAATGTAACATCAATGAAAATCAAGCCGGCAGGAGAAAAATTATGTCAGACCCCTCGGCGACCATGCTGCGATGCGCTCAAGGAGATCATCAGCTCTGCATCAAGGCTGCGATAAATAAAGCGGAGCAGCTCTGCGCACAGCAGAACCAGCGCTTCACCGCTATTCGTCGCCGCGTTTTGGAACTGGTCTGGCGCCAGCATAAACCGATCGGTGCTTACGAAGTGCTCGACCTGCTGCAGAAAGAGAATCGCACCGCGCCACCGACTGTCTATCGCGCGCTCGACTTTCTCCAACAGATGGGACTGGTTCACCGTATTGAATCGCTCAACGCCTATGTTGGCTGCAGCCACCCGGAGCATCCGCACGACGGCCAGTTCCTGATCTGCAAACAATGCCACAGTATGGCCGAACTGGACATACCGGAGGTTGCTGACGCGATAGAAAAGAGCGCCGCTGCCTCCGGCTTCATTGCGGCCAAGAAAACGATTGAAGTCATAGGGCTCTGCTCCGCATGCCGCAACCGAACGGACAACGCATGAACAACCTGCTGGAAATAAAAGATGTCGACCTGATTATCGGCCAGCGCCAGCTGCTGCAACAGATAAACCTGCAACTGGCGGCGGGTGAAATCCTCACTATCATCGGCCCGAACGGTGCCGGCAAAACCACCCTGATCCGTGTCGCCCTTGGCTTGCTGGAACCAACCAGCGGCAGCGTTATCCGCCAAGCAAACATGAGTATCGGTTACATGCCACAGCGACTGCATCTCGACCCGACCTTTCCACTGACGGTGAAGCGTTTCCTCAGCATGGATCGAAAGCGGCCTGCTGCAGAGCTGGAAAAAGCCTTGACCGAAGTCGGTGCCGCCCATGTTCTCGCCTCACCAATGCAGGGTCTCTCCGGCGGGGAGTTGCAGCGGGTCGTGCTGGCACGGGCGCTGATGCGCAATCCCGACCTGCTGGTACTGGACGAACCGGTGCAGGGGGTCGACGTCCACGGCCAGATCGAACTCTACCAACTGATCACCAGGATCCGCGACCAACGTGGCTGCGCTGTGATGATGGTTTCCCACGACCTGCACTTGGTGATGGCGGCAACCGACCGGGTCATCTGCCTCAACCAGCATATCTGCTGCAGCGGCACACCCGATTCGGTCACCAACGATCCTGCCTATGTCGAGCTCTTCGGCCCACAAGCAGTCAAGCAGCTGGCCATCTACACCCACGATCAAAACCACCATCACGATGCCTGCAGCGACTGCTGCCATAGAGGAGAGCGCTGTGCTCGATGATTTTCTTTTCCGTGCCCTGATTGGCGGCCTCGGCGTCGCCCTGATTGCCGGCCCTTTCGGCTCTTTTGTCGTCTGGCGGCGGTTGGCCTACTTCGGTGACACCCTGGCCCATTCGGCCCTGCTCGGTGTCGCCTTCGGTTTTCTGCTCGAAATCAACTTGACCTTCGGCACCCTGATTATCTGCCAAGTGCTGGCCCTGTTGCTGTTCGTCAGCCAGAAACAGCGCCTGCTCTCCGGCGACACACTGCTCGGAATCCTCTCCCACGGAGCATTATCCCTCGGCCTGGTGGCGCTTGCTTTCATGGAAGATGTCCGGGTCGATCTGGTCGCTTACCTGTTTGGCGATATCCTCGCCATCGGCACTGCTGATCTGGGCTGGATTTTCGGTGGCGGCGGATTGGCGCTTGTCGGCCTTATCATCCTCTGGAAGCCACTGCTGGCGATCACCGTGCATGAAGACCTGGCGCAGGTCGAAGGGATCGCGGTTGACCGCATCAACTGGACCTTCCTTGCCCTGATCGCCTTGACAGTCGCCGTTATGATGAAGGTGGTCGGCTTGCTTCTGGTCACCTCACTACTGATCATCCCGGCAGCCACTGCCCGCCGCTTTGCCGGCAACCCGGAAATGATGGCGGTCGCCGCCAGTTTGATCGGCTGTATCGCCGTCGGCGGAGGACTGATCGGCTCTTTTTACTGGGACACCCCGGCCGGACCATCGATCGTCGTTGCAGCCTGCCTGATTTTTATTGCCAGCCTGCTGCTGCCGAAGCGCGTAGGTTGAGTCAACATACTAAAAGGTACGCATCAACTAAAACTCCCATCGCAACTCTCCCACAACACTATGACTGGAGAACCCATCACGAAATTCACCACTATACTGTATGGCTGGGGTAAACCCGTTATGCCCGAGATAAGTTACGCCGACCCCGACCACAACACTGGAGTTATCAACTTCACTCCCCTCGATAGTAAATGAGGTTCCTGGCTGATCCACAAATGATGATTGAATTTTGCGGTCATCAATCTCGAAATCGTATTGCAGGGCAAGACTGGCTTCTGGAATCAGCTTGCCAGGTTGCAGCTGGATGACTGGACTGATGCGCACCCCCAGCTGAGAAACCAGCGAGTTGGTTTCTCGATCAGCCAAAACCTGGCTCAATGTTCCTGCCCCCTGCTCGGTAAAACCATCCTCACTGAGAACAGCATAGGCAAGGTTGGCAAAGGGTTGCAGGATCCAGGGGCTAAAGTTGAAATTATAGCCCCCTTCGAGGAATACCGAGTAAAAATAGCCATCATGTTCGCCCCGAGCGACCTCATTGATCGCCCCAATCCGGATATTCCGCGTACTCTCGTATTCCTGCTGGCCGTAAGCCAAAACTCCATCCAGGTAACCTTTTTCGTTGAAAAAGCTGCCGTATATAGAAAGATTCAGGCTGTCGACATCAGCATCACCCTGGTTCTGATCCATATCGACCCTGGTGCTCGAATAACCGAGACTGAAACCAAGAAGAGAGTGATTATTCAGAAGGTAATCAAGGCCTATCGCGGCGCCGTAATGATTGAATTCTGAGCCGACAAAACCGTTTTCCGCATCCTGCTCCCCCCACTGCCCGTAGCTCTCCAGCCACATTCCATATTCCGCGGTCGGCTTGTTCTCAGTTGGGAAAAGTTGGGCAATGCTGTCAACCGGACCGTTGAAAGCAAGCAATATCGGCTTGTCGCCGGACGAGAAATAGCCTTGAGCACCCTGTGTTGTCGTTTCTCCCAGCAATCTGACACTGTGGATCCGCTGCAGGAGGGTCTGACTGTACTGCTGGCTGGCCACAGAAGTCGCCTGCGTCAAGCTGTCGTACTGACCAGGACTGAAGCCGAGAAAAGCTTCTGCAAATTCGTCCGAATTCAGTGTCTGGAATTCTCCTAAAGCCTGCTGTAGCTCCCCGGTTGCATTAAGCATCCAGGTATCCATCTGCCGGCCCAGAGCTATCTCCACCGGATTTCTGGCAACACTGGTATAGCTTTCAACCTGCGCTTCTACTGCAACCAATGTCGGTTGTTGTTCCAGGTTAAAGCTAACAAGTCGCGTTGCGGTCGGCAGGTTGACCTCACTGAAGGAGCTATTGATGCCGTCCGTCCCTTCGATGATGTCATACTCCGTTCCATCGATATATGGTCCTGCCGAATCGCGCAGCACAGACAGGTCACCGGCGAGGGTGGTCGTGCCTTTTACATACAGCTTACCGTGGCTACCGTCACTGTTAACCTGAGTTTGCAGAAAGCCAGCTTCGGCAAATTGGTAATTGCTGTCGGTCTGCAAAGTGCCAGCTTCGATCTCAATCCGTTGCATCGTCGGCAGGCTCGGCACCTGATAAGTTCCAGCTCTCAGCTTCTTCGCGTTTTCAAATCCATTCAATGGCCTCTCAAAAAAACCATCACCTTCGAAAATCAGTGAATCTACGCCGTCATCAACCTCCCCGAGGGAAATATCCCCCTCAACAATGGGAGTACCGATCAGATGGAGGGTATCGTCACCGGAGCCAAAATCAACATCCCCCTTAAGAGAAATGAACAGTGACTCGCCTGTCTCTGGATGTACGACATCCACCGCATCAGACAGGGTGACGGTGTCATTACCGGCACCGGTCTTGATTGCGGTGCCATTCGAACGCTCAGTGCTTCGCACGATATCGGCGATAATGGCGCCACTGTTGATGACGGTGTCATTGCCGGATCCGGTCAAAATACCGATCGCCGAAATTGACTCTTCAAAGTCTGGTGTTGATGAGTCATCGCTGGCGTTCAGTAAATTACGACAGGTATCCGTATCGCACTCCGAACTCAGGGTGTAGGCCGATACGGTCAGTATGCCGTTATTGACGACGGTGTTGCCACTTTCAGCATCACCAAGACGGATACCGTAAGCGTCTGCGCTGGAATTGACATAGAAATACTCTTTATCTTCCTTTCGTACAATTGCCGCGTAGTCAAAGTTCAGCCGATCATCAAAGCGAAGATCGGGCCGAGCACTCACATTGATTTCACCATCGTTGACGATCAAGTTGTTGCCGTTTTCCGCCTGTATCCCGGAGGCTTCTGCGGTGAAATAAGCATCCGCGGTGCCGATTCCGTCTCCACCAGCACCGCAATGCCAACCGAAGAACCAGATGCAGTAATCACCACCTGAAACATCGGTCCGCGCCTGAGCAACCGGAATGGCGCGGACATCAAGCGTGCCGAAATTATAGATGTTGTTGTTGCCAGCACCAACCTGCATACCAAGCGCCCTTGCGGTTGCCTGGGAAATCGCAATTCCCCGGGCATCACCACTGGAATCGCCGTCAGCGCCCACGTTGACAACTGCATCTGCCTGTGCCTTTACGCTGATGTTGCCGTAATTTTTGATGCTATCATCACCATCCCCCAACTGCACCCCATGACTTGTCGCCGTGGCGGTTGCCCCCGCCTCAGCATATCCGTCGCCATCCGGGAAGCCATTGCCATTGGCAAAAGCATATGACGGGAAGCCTGATTCCTCGATCAAAACCTCTTCTTCCACTATGCGGTCGGTCGGTTCCCATGAATAGACGAGGACGGGATCCGTATCACTATCATCGTCGTCATCTACAAGTTCACTGACGACAATCATATACGAACCGGTACCAACCTCATTCGGATCATCAGGGGCATCAGTCCCGTTCCAGAAAACAACAGTGTCAACTTCGTAACCTTCGGAACCGGCCTCCGGAAGCACGTCCTCGGAGATTGTCTCGACCATCGGCTCATCGCTGTTTTCATCCGTCGTTCCGATGACCCTGTAAACGGTCACCGTGGTACTGATCGTCTTGGCAGTGGTCGCAAAGGCATCAACAAAGATATCGCCATTTACGGCAACCTGGTCTCCTGCATCGCCACCTGTAATTCCAGCAGCTTCGGCAATTGATGTCGCCTCGACCCAGGCCTTGCCATCACCATCAAACGAGAATTCTGCGCCGCTTGAAGAGGAAAGACCATAACCAATACTCGTAGCATCAACATCCAGAAGGCCATCGACAAACATTGAGTTGCTACCATTGCCGCCATCAATACCGACTGCGAGCGCCGCGGCACTGGTAATTGAGCCAGCAACCGTATCACTCGTAAAGGAAATGCTGTTGTTGCCGCGGTTGAAGGCTTCGGCGGTACTTCTGGAATTCACGCTAAGTGACCCATAGCTCTCCAGAACATCATCGCCCTCGCCACCGTCCAAACCGACAGCCGTCGAACCAGCGACCGAACTGCCCGTGGCATCCGCCCCACCCGAAGCGGTAATGGTTGATTTGGCACCGCCGGTAGAGGTCAGGACCGAGTCGGCAAGCACAGATATCGTGCCTTCATTTCTCAATCGATCGTCACCCGACTCGCCTTTGAGGCCCGTGACGACAGCATTCCCGGACAACATCGTATCGGTTGCCGAACCGCCGGCAAACGAGTAGGACAAGGCTGTGACATCCACGTCCGTTTCGGCTGTAACAGTCAGCTTGCCATCTTCACCGTTTTCCACGTAATCATCTCCCGCACCACCGGAAAAGCCGGTCGCAAAGGTCCTTCCTCCAGAGGTAACACTCGCAACGCTGCCGCCGAACGAGGCGGAAGAGCCGTTTGATGACTCCATAATGGATGAGGCGATTACATCCACGGCCCCATTGCTGGCAATAAAATCATCTCCATCGCCTCCTTGAAGCGCTTCTAAAGATGTCATCGCGGCAAGAGTTCCTCCTGAGCTCGAACTGCCGGCGAAAGAGTAAGAACCACCTTCCATTCTCAGCTCGGAGGTTGCCTCCAACTTCAAATCTGCAGAGTTGTTGATCAGATCATTTCCTGCGCCACCATCAATGCCACGCGTGAAAGTTGTCGATCCTGCAATCCCCTCAGCACTGCTCGAACCGAATATTTGCACGGAGCCCGATTTGGTGACCGACAGTGAATTGGCGTTGACGGTAATGTCACCTAGATTGTTAATCGTATCTGCCTCATCCCCGCCATCGATACCGGTTGCTTCTACCGAGGCAGCAGCTGACGCCTCGGCACTTGAAGCTCCGCCCAATCCCCCGCTTTTAGCTGAACCACGTAAGACCGCCATATATCGTTCATCGCCAATCGCATCGGCCTCCGGTCCAACCCAGAGACTTCCACTGTTTTCAATATAATCGCTGCCGGTGCCACCAGCGATTCCAATCGCTGTAGACTCAACCTCGGTTCCCGCTTTCGCTGTCGTAGCGCCGAGAAAACTGACTGACGCACTGTCCGAAGTGCTCAGGGCTTGCGTCCGCACTCCGAGCAGACCTGCGTTCAGGATCATGTCATCACCCTCATCCCCCTGCATGCCGATCACATCAGCGAGCACCAGGCTGGCGGCTTCCGCGGCAGCGACCCCACCGACCGTAATCGAGACGCTCAGAGAAGAAGCATCTCCTTTGGCCAAAAGTTCAATCTCTCCCTCCTCCTGGTTTATAATGGTGTCGTCACCATCCCCCCCGGCCATCCCGCTGACCGAAACATCTGCAGTGGTATTGGCTTTTCCGACGTTATAGCCAAGCTGAGAGACGGCTATCGAGGTCGCGTCGGCATCGGTCTCCGCAGCAATTGTCACCTTACCGGAATTGAGCAATGTATCTGTACCGTCTCCACCGCTGATACCGGTTGCCACGGATCCTGCTTCAGAGTTCGCTTCCCCAAGGTTATATCCGAGCTGAGCTGCTGAAATCGAAGCGGCCTGAGCCGTAGCAAAAGTATTGATGGCCACCTCCCCGGAGTTGTCCAGCCGGTCATTCCCGCCGTCTCCGCCCAGGCCGAGGCTATCGGCCTGCGCTTCGGCGCTTGCCTTGCCGATGCTGGCACCGACCAGAGTCACCGAGACCGATTGCCCGATCGCTGAGGCCGTTGATGTCAGATCAACCGAGCCACGATTGTAAACATCATCATCCCCGTCTCCTGCGGTGAACGCCTGGCTTATCGCTTGACTGCCCGCATTGGCATTGGCGATGCTGGCCCCAAGGCCGGCAAACTGGATACTGCGGGCGATCGACTGCGCATCACTGGTTTGCACCAGGGAGCCGTTGTTTTGGAGCAGGTCATTCTCGCTGCCGCCATCGAAGCCGATGCTGGTCGCTGAGCTGCTGCTGTTAGCGTTGGCGCTGGCGATGCCGCCACCGTAAGCGATAGACACTGCCGTCTCTCTGGCGCGCGAAGTGGAATTGACAACCATCGCTCCGCCAGTTTCATTACCAAGGAAATCGCCACCGCTGCCACCTGACAGGCCAATCGCCCGCGCATCAGCGACCGTGGTGTTAATCCCGGGAGCACCCGAAACCGCCGCGCCGAATCCGGAGAAGCTGATACTCACCCCTTCGGCCTCGGCCAGCGCATTCGAGTTGACCGTTCCCATGGTCAAAATTTCATCCTCTCCGTCTGCGCCGCTGATTCCAGTCGCGGTTGCGGTAGAAGTTGACGCCGCCACGGCCCCCGCCAGCCCACCGGAGCCACTGACCGCAACAGCTGCTGACACAGTGTTGGATGCCGCGTCAGCAGATATCCCGACCAGGTTGCTGAGTTGATCGTTACCACTGCCACCATCAATCCCATAAGCGTCTGCTGTTGCTTTGGTCCCGCCATCCCAGAAAGCATCACTGGCCCCGGCACCTCCGACACCGCTCAAGGCAACGCTCACGGAATAGGCCTCGGCATTGGCCTGACCGGACAACTCACTGGCATTGATAACAGTATCGTCGCCACTGCCAGCATCAATCCCCCGACCGGCAGCACTTGCGGTACCGGTACTGACCGCGGCACTGACCCCTCCGGCGGTGACTGAAAGGCTGTTGGTCGAAACCAGCGCTTCGGCTACAGCATCAACATGGTTCACTTCTGCCGCGAGCGGAAGGCCCTGTTCATCAAAATGTCCGCTGCGAATGATATCCTCACCTTCACCGCCGCTGATCCCGCTGGCATTCGCGGTAGCAGTGGTCCCGCCATCCCACACCGAATCCCCGGCTGCTGCGACCCCGATTCCAGCAAGTGCCAGGTTCGCGCTGATCGCGTTGGCGTTAGCCATAACATCCAGATTGCCGCTGTTGTCGATCAGGTCATTTTCGTCTCCGCCATCAATTGCATCTGCGGTGGCTGAGGCCGTCGATGTCGAGACTGAAGCGCTGACACCGCCGACAGTAAAAGAGATGGCTGTTGAGGTGGATATGGCAACCGCATCGCTGTTGATATTGCTGCTGCTGATGATCTGGTCAAGACCGCTGTCGCCGGAAATACCTGACGACGCTGATGTGCTTTTGGCGCCGCCATCCCAGACGCTGTTGCCGGCAGCAGAAACACCAAATTTTGAATCCGCGTTGGTCAGCGTGTTCCCGTTGGCCAAGGACTTCACTGTTATACTGCCCGCGCTATTGATGCTGTCATCTCCGGTTCCGGCATTGATCCCCAAGGCTTTAGCATTGGCATCTGCAGACGCGATGGCAGCGGCGACACCGGCAACAGCAATTGCGACACTGCTGCCGGTGGCGCTTGAGGTCGAATCTGCATTAATTGAACCGGTATTCGTCACCGCATCATCCCCGCCACCCAGGATTATTCCCTGGGCACTGGCAGTTGAATTGGTTCCTCCTGACCAAGAAGAGTCCCCAGCCACAGCGACCCCTGCAGCGGTAAAGGATACGGCTGCTGAAGCCGTAACCGCTGAAGAAACAGCGTCAATATCGGCAGTGTTTACGACAGAGTCGTTAAAATCGCCCGTACCGACATCCAGCGCCGCCGCATCCGCGGCAACCGATGAAGACGCGATCGCCCCGGCAACCCCACTCACTGCAACACTCAGATTCGCCGATGCCGATTCGGCGATTGCCCGGCTGATGATATCTCCGGTATTTTCAATTTCGTCACCGCCCTCGCCAACTTCAATCCCCCGCGCCCGGGATTCAGCCTCCGTTCCACCATCCCAGACATCCCCGGCAGCAACGGCAACTCCTGCCGTAGTTACGCTGACCGAAGTCGTTGCGGCTAACGAATGTGCCGTTACATCAAGAGCGCCACTGTTACTGACCAAATCAGCTGACGTGTCGTCCCCGGTATCAATCGCGCTGGCGTCCGAACTGCTGGTCGCTGTCGCCACACCCGCCGCGACCCCGGAGACTGCCACAGCAACTGCCGCTTCCGCTGCGTCTGAGTTCGACCGGACAGTCATCGCTCCAGAATTGTCGATAAAGTCTGAGCCTTCACCAGCTTCGATGCCCCTCGCCTGAGCATTTGCCTTGGTACCACCGGACCAGGCGGCACCCCCGGCGACCGCGACTCCGGCGGTCGTTACTGAAACCGTGGCGGTGGCCGCCAACGCGTCTGCTTCGGCAGTCAAATCTCCACTGTTGATGACCGTGTCGTCGGCATCATCCTCCTCGCCGGCATCAATCGCCGTTGCTGAAGCTTCCCCGGTTGAGGTGGCGATGGCGCCAGCGACGCCAGTCACCGCAACGCTAACCGCCGCCTCGGCCGCCTTGGAAGTTGCTTTGGTGGTGACTGCACCGGTATTTTTGACTGTATCCTGTCCCGCCCCGGCAGCAATCCCTTTTGCTACTGATTCGGCACCGGTCCCGCCATCCCAGACTGCCCCGGCAGCGATCGATAATCCCTCATTAACCACCGAAACCGAGGCAACTGCAGCAGTAGCGTCCGACTTGGCGCACAGGGCGCCATTATTGTTCAGGGTGTCATCATCCTCTCCTTCGCTGGCGTCAATCGCTACAGCATCGGCCTTGCTGGTCGCTGTCGCGCTGGCTCCAGCCACCCCGGTCATGGTCGCCGCGAGGCTGGCTGATGCAGCTAGGGCATGGGCCAGAGCATCGATCTGACCGTCGTTGGTCAAGGTTTCGCCACCGACGCCAACGTCGATTCCGCGCGCTTCGGAGTTCGCGCTGGTCCCACCATCCCAAACGGAATCGGCAGAGAGCGCCAAACCTTGGTTGGTTACACTGACCGAAGCCGCCGCGGCGCGGGCACTCGATTCCGCCTTCAATTTGCCGGAATTATAAACTTCATCAACACTGTCATCACTGCCGGCATCAATAGCGGCTGCACGCGCTTCTGCAGTTGCGGTCGAGGTTGCAACGCCAACCCCTTTGGCGGCAACCGCAACACCGACAGAACCAGCATTGGCGTTTGCATCAGCATTGATTTCCCCACGATTATCAATTTTGTCAGAACCGCCAGCGACTACCGTTTCCTTGCGGAAACTCATATCGTCGGTACCGATCGACAGATAGGTCATCCGCGTCAGGTCACCACCATCTCCGGCAATCCCGACGGCCGACGCATCAGCCTTGGTCCCACCGTCCCAGACCGCATCTGCGGCCGCAGCCACGCCTTTGTTAACCACAGCCACGTTGGCTGAAACGGCATTCGCGTCGGCAGTGGCATTAAGCAGACCCGTATTCAGCAGCTCGTCATCCCCGTCCCCACCGCGGATTGCCGTGGTTTGCGCTTCCGCCGATGAAGTTGAAACCGCCGCGGCGAGGCCGGTTTTGTTCTCCTCGCCCAGGTTGACAGCAACATTCAACGAGGGCGCCAGGGCGAACGAACTCGCGTCGATTTGCCCGGAGTTATTCACCCGATCGTTGCCGGAGGCTGCTTGAAACTGGTCGGAATAACGGACATAGGCAATGTCCGCACTGGCCTCTGCATCGACCTGTTTGGTGGTGATACTCCCACTGTCGGCAGCGATTCCATTCGCTGTGGCCGTGGCCTTGGTCCCGCCGTCCCAAACGGCATTGGTCGCAACAGCCAACCCTTTGCCGACAACGGCGACATTCGCTAGGACGGCCGTCGCTGAAGCTTCGCTGGTCAAATTTCCATGATTGTCGATAACATCGTCGAGGTTGCCCGACTCGATGGCATTAGCGCTGGCTTCAGCTTGGGTACGCCCGATCGACAGTGCGAGTCCCTCGCCGCTGACACCTGCGGTTACCTCCGGGGCGAGCGCAGAGCTGTTCGCAATGATATCGCCGCTATTATAGATTTCATCCGTCCCGTCACCGCTGAGGCTGTCGGTGATCCCTTCATAGCTGGCCGTCACACCGATATTTTTGAAGTCGATAAAGCCTTTGACTTTCGTCGTTTTCTGATAATCCCCGCCGGAGCTGCTGATGCCGATGGCAGCGGCTTGAGCCTTGTTGCCGCCATCCATAAGCCCGGCATTGGTGACCGCATTGCCATCGCTGGTCACAGCCACATTCAAAGTGGCCGAGGTAGCATCAGCCGTGGAAAGCAGCTCTGCGCTATTATGAACCGTATCGCTACCGCTACCGGCATCCAATGCTGTCGCATTGGCGGTTGCAGTTGAGTTGATATCAGCGCGCGCCGCTCCATCGATCGAAACTGCCACCGCAAGTGCACCGCTGCTGGCTGTCGCGGCGCTGGTCACCGCCCCCGTATTGGTCAGCTCGTCATCACCGCTGACTGCAGTTGACTGATCCGTATAATCGACCAACAAACCATCGCCATCAATGGTAACAGCAAGAGTCCGCAGTTTATCTTCCAGCCCGCCGTCAGCATTGATCCCGGTCGCCTTGGCTTCGGCGACGGTCTTGGCCTCAACCTTGGTTTTTGCGCTGCTGCTGTCATTGGTTTTCTTGCCGACACCAACCGCCAGAGCGGCAGCGGTCGAAGCGGCCGAAGCTTCAATATCTGCAGCACTGAGCAGCTGATCGTTACCACCTCCGGCTTCTATTGCTGTTGCCTGACTTTTTGCGGTCGCCGTCACTTCGGCCTTTGCCACTCCGTCGATCGCCATAGATACGCCGAGTCCGCCAGCGGCCGAGGTCGCAGCGGCATCGATAGCAGCAAAGTTCTGAATCTCGTCGTCTCCCCTGGCCGCGATCTGTTCGCTCTGGTAGCTGGTCACAAGGCCATCTCCGCTTATCGACAAGGCGATATCCAGCCGCTGGTCGGCACCACTGTCACCACGGATACCGACAGCCGTAGAGTCGGCCGTTGCCCCAGCTTCAAGCTCCACCTTGGTTTTCGATTTTTCTTCCGATTTCTGCCCGAAACCCAAGGCGATAGCGCCACTGACAGCATCTGCCGTTGCATTCAATTGTCCCGCTGAAGAAACCAGATCGGCACCACCACCCGCATCCACGGCAACCGCCTGAGAACTTGACTTCGCTGTCACTTCAGCTTTAGCCGCGCCATCCAGAGAAACTGCGCCACCTCCAGCACCAGAGACACTTAAAGCATTCGCCGAGACCGACCCGGTATTGGTGATAGTATCCGCGCCCTCAGCGGCAAGCTCTTCCGAAGAATAGAGAAATGCGATTCCATCAGGGCCGATACTCAGGCTGGACACGAGGGTTTCAGCTTCACGCCCGCCATCACCACCAATTCCGGTCGCATTTGCTTCCGCCGTTGCTTTGCTGTCTACCTTCGATTTCACAGCCGGGCCGTCTGGCTGAGTAAAACTGACCGAAACCGAGCCAGCTTCAGCATCCGCCAATGTGCTGACAACTCCGGAGTTACTGATCTGATCGTCAGCGCCGCCCGTCACAATCCCTTTGGCTCCGGCTTTGGCGGTCGCGTTGCTCTCGGCAGACGCGGTGCCCTCGGTGTTGACCTTGACATCAGCGGCACCGGCAAGCGTTTGTGCGCTTGCAGAGGCATCTAAAATACCACTGTTGACAACCTGGTCATCGCCGGCAGTTGAAGAAAAATCCCGCTCAACATCGATCAGCAGCCCGTTGCTGCTGATGTTAACACTCAACTGATCAGCCTGCCGGCCAGCGTCCCCTTCGCTATCGATTCCGGAAGAATAAGCTGTTGCTTCGGCATTGGCCGCGCTATTGGCCCCGGCAAATTTTTCTTTGATTTTTTCCCAGGCGCTTGGTTTCTGGCCCGTGTTGTCAGTTGGCTGGGCGATACTCACCGAAGCCGACAAGGCCGTAGCGGTGGCAGTGGCGGCGCTGGAAAGAACACCCTGATTCTCGATCTGGTCAGAACCGCCACCGGTCAGAACCCCACCAGCGTGGGCGCTCGCCTTGGAGTTGGCCTCGGCGTCAACAGAACCATCAGCATTGATGCTGATACCGGCACTGGTCGCACCACTACTGGCAACAGAATCGGATGTAATTGCACCAGTGTTGCTGACACTGTCGACACCGGCCAGGGATTCTTTTTCCAGGCTCAGCTGGTAGGTCAGTTCACTCCCGGTGATCTCCAGTGTGTTGAGGGTGCTGCGCAGGTGGTCTTTGCCCTCTGCATCGATGCCAGTTGTGGTCGCCTGGGCGGTAACGCTACTGTCCACCTTGACATTGGTCTTGTCCTGCTTGGTAATGCCATCATCGCTGACCGTTTCACCCTCTGGTGGCTTCGTCACTGACAGGCCTAAACTGACAGAGTCCGCAACCGAAACAGCATCGACGAGCAACAGTCCACTGTTGATAACAACGTCATCTCCGGCACCGGTTGCGACCCCCTGCGATTCTGCCTCAGCGTGTGCTTTGGAGGTCGAATTGAGCGAACCGACAGCATCAATCTGAATGCTCGCGCTGGTCGAGTCGGCAGTGCTTTGACTCCCCGCTGAAATTGCCAGGGTATTGTTCACCCAGTCGTCGCCCGCAGCCAATTGACGTTTATCCAAGAGACTGAAGAAAAGCCCCCCATCGCTGATTTGCAAGGAACTGGCAAACGTGCTGTTTTCACCGGGGCCGTCGCTGTCGATTCCAAAGGCGCGTGATTTGGCGTTGACGTCGGTTTCTGTCTTGCTGGCAAGTTTACGGTCGTTTGCAGCAGGGGGATCTTCGCCCTCCGGGGTATCCGCAACCGGTTGGCCAATCGCCAAGCCGACACTGACGGCTGTTGCGCTGGCTGTTGCCTGACTGTTCAAAGCACCAAGGTTTGTTATGCTGTCGCCGCCGAAACCGGTCGAAACGGCCGCACTGTACGCATCAGCCGCAGCCTTGGCCTTGGCATCCACTGATCCACCACCACTGATATTCACCCCGATAGAATCGGTCAAAGACTTAGCTAAGGAAAAAGACTGGATGGCAAAATGATTGGTGACGCTATCGTCACCAGCCATCTGTTCAATAATTTTTTGAATTTCAAGCTGCAATATTCCGTCGTCTAAGCTCAGAGAGCCAGTGAGGGTTTCAGTCCGCGAACCGCCGTCACCACTGATGCCGACAGCCGACGCCTTTGCTGAAGAACTGGCTTCGGTGCTGCTTTTGTTCTGTCGATCTTTGGACGGAGTGGTCGTCGTATCCTCATCGGAAGCCCCAACTTCGACCGAGATCGCCAACGCACCGGACGTCGCACTGGCGGTCGACAGCAACTCGCCGGCATTGATAACCAGATCGTTGCCACCACCTGCATTGACCCCGACGACCGAAGCCTCGGCAGTCGACTTTGCTTCGGTCTGAACACTGCCATTCACCTTATTGCTGATAGCCCCTGCCCCGGCACCACTGACAGCGACTGCATCCCCGGTTAATAAAGCATTGTTGGTAATCTGATCATCGCCACTGACAGTGGTAAGCGATTTTAGAAAAGTAACACCCAGACCGTTTAAGCCGAATGGAGAGCTGTTTTCTTCACTGCTGGCATCTTCATCAGCATCAGCCTGTATACCGCTCACACTGGCTGTTGCTGATGAATTAGCCAGCAAAGAGAGATTCACCTTCTTATCTTCAGCGGCTGAATTCTCTGGTGCCACCAATCCAACAGCAAGAGCACCACTAGTTGAAGTTGCCGACGTTGTAAAACTGCCATCATTTCTAATCCGGTCTTCGCCATTACCGGCCTGCAACCCGGTCGCTGAAGCATTGCTTTTAGATTCTATTTTGACCGAGGAGGACTCTCGAATTGTCGCTGTGAGTTGGTTTGCTGTTCCACCACTGGTGGCAGCACTTTGCAGGGCCAAGAGTCCCGAATTGGTGATGCTATCAATCCCCCCACCAGTTTTTACTGCTGTCACCTCTGTAGATGCCGAGGTTGACGCATCAACTTCCTTTTTTGTGGTGCCGTCAGAATCGTTCTCCGATGGAGGCTGATCAAATTCCAAGGTGTCACCATACAGGCTAAGAGACGCCCCCAAAATATCGATAAGTGTATTGGTGGTGACCGTATCGTTCCCATCTCCCGCAACTATTCCAATACTTGTTGCGTTCGCTTCAGTGGCCTTTTCCGGAGTGTTCAAAAGCATTGCTGTGGCAGCCACCGTTGAAATCATTGGAATGCCGACTTCGATCCTGTCGTCACCAGCCAAGCTATCGATCCCGGTTGCTGATGCCTCGACCTTTTCGCTGAACTCGGTTTCAATTTCAGCAGAAAAGAGAAGGCTATCCAGAATTGTTGGCGAGATATAGTCCGAACCATCAGTTCCGGTGAGAGTGACGACCGTTTCCTGATCGTCAGCTGCCGAAAGGCAGGGAAACAACGACCAAAAACTTACTAACAGCAGGACAAATAAAGACAGAGGAGTGAGACGTTCAACAGAAGGATTCCAGAAAACTGACATAATGCCCCCTTGAAGAACAACAAACAAAAGTTAATAGAAAAAAAGGCCGGGTACTGCCGAAGATTTCATCCTTCGGCAGCCCGGCCTTCTTAAATAAAAGCCCCGTAGCTTTCCGTGCCCCCCTCTCAGAGGGTTTGGCTTTTCGGGATTCAAGATATTTTTCGTTTCGTTATTAGATAAATACCACTTATTAATGAGGATACAAGGAGCGGGGAAAAATTATTGATTAGTTGCTATCATCATAAAAACCTGAGGCCCGAAAATCTCAAACAGAAGGATAAATAATTTTTTCTGCGAAGCTACGAAGATAAAAATAACAGGGTGACACCAAGCTATTGGACGATGTTCTTTGCGGAGAGAAGGCTGCTCCATTTCCTCGACCGAACGATAACGCCTGACGGAAAATGCTCCCTGTGGGTCAACCCGCAAACCACTCTCCAGGCTGAACTTTTCAGCATGACATTAAAAACGCCCTTCTCCATCCAGGCCGCTAGCAGCGAACCCTTTTCAGCGGGAACTCCTTTCAATTTCTTCAGCGTCCGCTAGAATTCCTAGAGAGATTAACCCTTTAGCCGGGAGTATCCTGATGGGAAACAACAAGCATAAGTACCGACGCGGTAACCCGAAATCGGACAAGAAGCGTCGTGCAGCCGATCGTGAAGCGCCGAAGAGGACCATCAGCACAAAAGATTATGAAAAGGCACTGGCCAAGTTGCAGATTGAACTGGTCAAACTGCAGGAGTGGATAAGACATGAAAAGCTGAAAGTGGTGGTGATCTTCGAAGGGAGGGATGCCGCCGGCAAAGGCGGTTCGATCAAACGGATTACCGAATGTTTGAATCCACGCGTTGTCAAGGTGGCGGCGCTGCCAGCGCCGACCGAGCGGGAATCGACCCAGTGGTATTTTCAGCGTTACGTTCAACACCTGCCGGCGGCCGGCGAAATGGTGCTGTTCGACCGCAGCTGGTACAACCGCGCCGGGGTCGAGAAGGTGATGGGCTTCTGCACGGAGGAAGAGCATGCCGAGTTCCTGCGCTCCTGCCCGGAGTTCGAGCGGATGCTGGTGCGCAGCGGCATCATCCTGATCAAGTACTGGTTCTCGGTCAGCAACGAAGAGCAGGAGCGTCGTTTCCAGAAGCGGATCCATCACCCGACCAAACGCTGGAAGCTGTCGCCTATGGATCTGGAATCACGCTCGCGCTGGGTTGAATACTCGATCGCCAAAGACGAGATGTTCGCCCACACCGACATCAAGCAGGCGCCCTGGTACGTGGTCGACGGTGACGTGAAGAAGCGCGCCCGGCTCAACGTCATCAGTCACCTGCTGAGCATGATTCCCTACGAAGACCTGACCCCGGAGCCGATCGAGCTGCCACCGCGCCAGGAAGAGATCGGCTACGTTCGGCCGCCACTGTCGGAGCAGACCTTCGTACCGGAAGTCTACTGATTTACTATAGAATTGACTTGACTCTGCTGATCAACTCCTTAAAGATAACCGCACACGTTATCTTTAAGGAGTTGTGTTATGCGCCTGCTGGTCCTGCTCTGTCTGCTGCTTTTGCCCCTTTCCGCTTTTGCCGAAGCACCCCGCATCCTTTTCGATGAAGGTCACAGGCAAGCTTTTCTGATCGAAAAAGAAGGTCCACTGCAGCTGAGCAAGCTGGCCGGGCTTTTCCAGCAACACGGCTGGCAGGTCGGTGTCAGCAATGGCGTACTCACTGAGCAAACCCTGGCGGCAACCGATGCGCTGGTCATCTCGGGAGCCTTCGCCCCGCTCTCACCACAAGAGCTCGACAACCTCACGACTTTCCTGCAGAACGGTGGCAAGCTGGCGGTGATGATTCACATCGGCCAGCCGATTCTACCACTGCTGCACAAGCTCGGCGTCGATGTCGCCACCCGGGTCATCAACGACCCGCAACAACAGCCGAACGGTAAAACCATTGATTTCTCCGTAAGTAACTTTCAGCCTCACCTCTTGACTGAAGGGCTGGAGCAGTTCAACATCTACGGAGGCTGGCCGCTGCAGGTGTTCGAGCAAAGCGGCAAAGCGATCGCTCGTAGCAGTGCCAAATCCTGGGTCGATATCGACAACAACAAGCAACTGTCGCCGCCTGATGTCGTCAGTTCCTTCGATGTCATCATCTCCGGCGACTATGGCCAGGGCGGTTTTGTCATTTTTGCCGACGATGCGATCTTCCAAAATCAATTCCTGCAAGACGGCAACCGCAAGCTGGCAGAAAACCTGATAAGCTGGTTTGGCCAGGTGAAAATATAGCAGTTGTTACGCTACCAATATCATTAAAATCCTGCTATAGTGCCTCTCCAGAATTCAACCGGGAGAGGCACTTTTTTGTTCCGATTCATCCTGATATCTCTGCTGCTCTGTCTTCCTCAACAGCTGCTCGGATCCGATTTCAGCCTGCACCAGCAACAGGGGCGCCAAGCCGGCCCGACCCTGCTGGTCGTCGCCGGCATTCAGGGCGATGAACCGGGCGGGTTCAACGCCGCCGCGCTGCTGGCAACCCGCTACCAAGTCGAGCGTGGTAACCTCTGGGTGGTGCCCAATCTTAATTTCCCCAGCATCATCAAACGTACCCGCGGCCTACACGGCGATATGAACCGCAAATTCCTTCACCTGTCGCCGCGCGATCCGGAATTCCCGGCGGTCAACCGGATCAAGAAAATCATCAGCGATCCTTCCGTCGATGTGGTCCTCAACCTGCACGATGGCAGCGGCTTCTATTCGCCCCAGTACATCGACAAACTGCGCAATCCGCAGCGCTGGGGACAGAGCTGCATCATCGACCAGGTGGCTCTTCCGGGGGCTCGTTTCGGCCAGCTGGAACAGCTGAGCCAGGCAGTGATCGCTCAAATTAACCAGCAGACAATCGACCCTGAACATCTTTTTCACCTGAAAAATACCGACACGGCCGACTCCGACCCGGAGATGCAGCAGTCGCTCACCTACTACGCGCTAAACCAGAACAAACCGGCCTTCGGCATCGAGACCAGTAAAAGCTTCCCCACCCACCTGCGCGCTTTCTACCACCTGGCGGCGTTGGAAGGATACATGCAGCAGCTCGGCATCCGTTTTTCGCGCGATTTCCAGCTGACCCCACAGGGAGTCAAGCGAGCATTGAAAGAGGATATCCTGGTGTCTTTCGGCGACGGTCGCATCCGGCTGGAGCTGCACAACTTGCGCCAGACGCTGAAATACTTCCCGCTGCCGAAAGGGGATCTGCAGTTTGAATCGAACAACCCGCTGGTGGCGGTGATCCCGTACCGCAACCGTTACCGGATACATTATGGCAACAACCGGCTGAGCTTTCTCAAGCCGCAGTTTTTCGACTACGACCAGAGCCTCGATGAGGTCGAAATGCTGATCGACGACAACCTGGTGCGGGTTCCTTTCGGCTCGCGTATTGCGGTCAACAACAGCTTTCAGGTCCTGAGCCCGAAGGGCTACCGGGTCAACGTCATCGGCTTCCGCAAAGCGGGGCAGCGCGATGAAAATCGTTTGCCGATTATCCGCAGGCAGCTGAGCCCTGAGCATTCCATCGATAAAGATGGTAAAATCTTCCGCGTCGAGGTCTACCACGATAAACGTTTCAGCGGCATGGTGCTGGTCGACTTCGGCAAGCACGCTAAACAACAACTGGTTTCCCTGAGCGAACGAACGGTCAACTAAATTGAAACGCTACTGCCTCCTCCTCTTCCTGCTTCTGTTGCCGGCCTTCTGCCTTGCTGAAGACTTTACCCTGAAAACACTGAACAGCGACAAACCGGGGCCGACGCTGCTAGTCATCGGCGGTATCCACGGTGACGAACCGGGCGGATTCAATGCTGCCGCGCTTCTCGCCACCCGCTATCGTTTAAGAACGGGGCAGCTGTGGATCGTGCCCGACCTCAACCGCACCAGTATTTTGCGCCGGGCGCACGGCTGGTACGGCGACATGAACTATAAATTCAACGGCCTCGATAAATCGGACAGGGATTACGCTCTTGTCCAAAAGATCAAAAAACTGATCACCGACCCGCAGGTTGATCTGATCCTCAACCTGCACGACGGCAGTGGCTATTATTCACCGCAGCGCCAGTCGAGCAAACGCAAGCCCAGCCGCTGGGGGCAAAGCAGCGTCATCGATCAGGCGGAACTCATCGGGGCAAAGTTTGGCCAGCTTGAGATGCTCAGCGGCAAGGCAACTGAGCGGATCAACCAAATGCTGTTGCACGCCGAGCACCGTTTTCATGTCAAAAACACCCACACAGCGACCTCCGACAAGGTGATGCAGAAATCTCTCACCTACTACGCCTTGCGTAAGGGCAAACCAGCGATCGGCCTGGAAGCGAGCAAATGCCTGCCAACCCACCAGCGTGTGTACTACCTGTTGACTGCGTTAGAGGCCTATTTCGCCGAAATCGGCATCGATTTCGAGCGTGATTTCCCGCTCACCCCGAAAGCGGTGAAAAAAGCGCTGACCGAGGATATCGAACTGGATCTGGCGGACGGCAGAATCAAGCTGCAACTGACTAACATGCGGCCGGAGCTGAAACACTTCCCGCTGGAAAAAGGCATACCGCTGAGCTACAGCGCTGACAATCCGCTGGTCAGCGTGAGAAAAGACGGCGAGCGCTACCGCATCTATTTCGGCAACAACCGCTTCTCCTACCTGGATCCCTACTATGTGACATATGATGACAGCCTGCAGGAAATACAGGCGCAAATTGACAAGCGAGTAGCAGACATTGCCCTCGGTGACCACATCAAAGTTAAAGATAAGATTCTTCTGCAGCCCTCAGAAGACTATCGCGTCAACCTGATCGGTTATCAGCATCAGGAGAACACCAGAGATGACAGCGGTCAGGAGATCACTCTAGCGGCCTGCAACAGCAACTATTCTGTCGATAACGATGGTCGGATCTATCGACTCGAAGTTTATCGGCAGGATAAATTTTGCGGCATGATATTGGTGGAGTTTACCGCCAGATAAAAGGGCTGCGTAAACTTCAGCCCCTTTAATAGCGGGACCATCTTTATCTCCTGATCCGATTCATCAACTTCTGAAACCGATCTGCCGTTTTCTCATCCTTTTTCGCTTTCAGCTGCAACCGCCGGACAGCGGAACTAAGGGAGGAAACATCCCGCCCCAGCTGTTCACCGAGAGCGGTCAAGGTGTCACAACCGGTTTCGAGATAAAGCCAGGCGAGATAGGCTCGGGCTTCGGCACAGTGGCGATTTTTGCCGGGTGCAGCCAGCTCATCTTCGGTCAGTTTGTAGCGTTCCAACACGATCCTCTGCACCTTTTCCGGATTCACTTTCGGCTTGTATTTCTGCCGTGACAGTTTAAAGACGCCACGGACGAAATCGTCGCTGCCGAGAACCCGTGGATCGTAGGCGCTGCCACGCGTGAAATCCTCAGTCGCCTCCTGCTGCGAACCCTCGTTGACATAACTGTGGAATCTCATCAATGCCTTGATCCCGGTTTCTTCGATCTGCAACATCGGGCGGTCGGTCGACAGCCAGATCACTTTCTCCCGCCCGCAGTAAGCGCGGTGGCTCGACCATGCAAAACGCATCGGGTCGCTCTCTTCACCGTTGCGCACCGGGGCAAGGTGGACTTCACGCACCAGATTAAGCAGATGCACTTCCGGATCGATCAGGATTGCTTTGTAGCGCCCCTGGAACAAGTGGCCATTCTGTTGGTGATAGTCGTTGTACCAGCGGGTGTAGCGGAAACCGAGCTGTTGCATGATGCGCGAAAGGGGAGTTTCATCAACCTCTATCACAAGTTGCAAGTAGCTGGGGTGCAGGCAGTAGGCATAAACTTTATGGCCGAACTTTTCGATTCCTTCCTGGATCAGCAGCAGAAAGCGGGTGCGGTCAGTGTCGTCAGAAAAGATCTGCTGGTTGCCGTTACCGTGCAAGGTGACATGATAAACAGCGCCGGGGAAATGCAATCTTGGTTTGCGTGCCATGAAGCTTCCTCCTGAAAAGTTAAATCACAAGCCTGCCCCCACCCAGACTGATCATAACAAAACCGGTTGAGAACGCAAGCTGAAAGAGAAATGTACGTATACGGCAGCAATTCAACACAACAGAACAGATTTTTCTGGGTCGCAATGAAAAACACCCCCTTTCACATAAAAAGAAGTGCAAAGAAGAAATAAAAAGAGTATAAAGCGCCACCTTTTTTTTCTGATCGGTTATTATCTAAATAAAATGGTGAAATCTATGGAAAAATTATCAATCGGTTGGCGCGAGTGGTGTTCCCTGCCAGAGTTGAACATTCCACATATAAAGGCTAAGGTCGACACCGGCGCGAGAACTTCCGCGCTGCATGCTTTTTTTGTTGAGCCTTACGAAGAAAACGGCCTGCAGATGGTTCGCTTCGGTGTTCACCCATTACAGAAGCGCGTCGACACAGAAATTATCTGTTGCTACCCGGTCAAGGATTTCCGCGAAGTCAGTGACTCCGGCGGGCATCGTGAAATGCGCTATGTCATCGAAACGTTGGTCAATCTCGGGGATCGGAGTTGGCCGATCGAGATGACCCTGACCAACCGGGACAGCATGAAGTTCCGCATGCTCCTCGGCCGCACCGCAATGGCGGGGATGCAGGTGCTACCAGACCAGTCTTTTCTGTTCGGACGACCGGACTAAAATAATTGCATGAAAGTGAGGTACACATGAAAATTGCTGTTTTGTCACGCAACGCTGAACTCTACTCGACCCGTCGGCTGGTTGAAGCGGCAAAGCAAAAGGGGCATGACGTCCGTGTCATCGATCCCCTGCGCTGCTACATGACCATCGCTACCCAGCGCCCGACGATTCACTACAAAGGGGAAGAGTTGATCGGCTACGACGCAATCATCCCCCGCATTGGCGCTTCGATCACCTTTTACGGTACCGCGGTAGTACGCCAGTTCGAAATGATGGGGGTCTACAGCATCAACGAATCGGTGGCGATCAGTCGTTCGCGCGATAAACTGCGCAGTCTGCAGTTACTGGCTCGCAAGGGAATCGGCCTGCCAGTCACCGGTTTTTCCCACTCGACACAGTATACCGATGACTTGATCAAGCTGGCTGGCGGAGCCCCCCTTGTGATCAAACTGCTGGAAGGGACACAAGGGATCGGCGTTGTCCTGGCTGAAACCAACAAGGCGGCCGAGTCGGTCATCGAAGCCTTCCGTGGGCTGAAAGAAAATATTCTGGTGCAGGAGTTCATCAAGGAAGCTGGTGGTTCCGATATCCGCTGCTTTGTCGTCGGCGATAAGGTCGTGGCTGCAATGAAGCGGCAGGGCAAAGAGGGCGAATTCCGCTCCAACCTGCACCGGGGAGGATCAGCCAGCATCGTCCGGCTGACCCCGGAAGAACGTTCCACCGCTGTCCGCGCAGCTCGCATCATGGGCCTGAATGTCGCCGGGGTGGATCTCTTGCGCTCCAATCATGGGCCGGTGGTGATGGAAGTCAATTCCTCTCCCGGGCTGGAAGGGATCGAGGTAGCAACAGAGAAGGATGTCGCCGGGATAATTATCCAGTTCATCGAAAGGCAGGCCAAACCGGGAAAAACCCGGACCCGGGGGAAAGGATGAAAAGGACCCTAGCGCCGCCCTTTGAATTTGGCGGATCGACAATTAAGCCAGGAGAACGCCTGACTGTCGAGCTGCCTATGGCGCGTCTTTACACCAGCAACGAAATGACTCTGCCGGTGCAGGTTGTCCATGGCAAACGCCCTGGCCCGACGATCTTTGTCAGCGCAGCCGTTCACGGCGACGAAATCAACGGTGTCGAAATCATCCGCCGGCTGCTGGCCGGAAAATCGCTGAGAAATTTACGCGGCACCCTGCTGGCCGTTCCGGTCGTCAATCCTTTCGGCTTTATTCAACGCTCGCGCTACCTGCCGGATCGACGCGACCTGAACCGCTCTTTTCCGGGGACCGCCAAAGGGTCTCTGGCGGGCAGGCTGGCACACCTGTTCATGAATGAGGTTGCTTCCCGTTGCGACTTCGGCATCGATCTGCACACCGGCTCGAACTTCCGCAGCAACCTGCCGCAGATCCGCTCGAGCATGGACGATCCACTGACGCTGGAGCTGGCGAGGGCATTCGGCGCGCCGATCGTGGTTCCTTCTGAACTGCGCGAAGGCTCACTGCGCGAAGCGGTTGCATCACTCGGCAAACCGGTCCTGGTTTACGAGGGGGGCGAAGCCCTTTATTTCAGCGAGCCGGTAATCAGGGTTGGACTGCGCGGCATCATCAACGTGCTGCGCCATGTCGGCATGTTGCCGCCTGTGAAACGAACGAAGATAACCGAGCCGATCGTGACAAACCGCAGCAGCTGGATCAGGGCGATGATGAGCGGCCTGTTTTCGCGCCGGGCCAAACTGGGAGAAATGGTCAAGCGGGGTGACCTGCTCGGGGTGTTGAGCGATCCCCTTGGTGATGACCGGGAAGAGGTTTACGCGCCATTCAGAGGTGTCGTGATCGGGCAGCTCAACCTGCCGCTGGCACACGAAGGGGACGCCTTGATCCATCTGGCCCGGGTTGTGGACCCCGACGAAGCGGAAGAAGCACTCGACATTTACAGCTCCTCTTTGACGGATGAGGACTTTGGCCTCGAACGCTGAGCAACTGTTTTTTGAGAGCCTCAGGAGATTCCTCGGATGAAGATTTTCAACCCGCTGCAGACAGTCACTTCGTTGTCCCGCAACGAGCCGAAAAAAATCGGGCTGTCTCCCGGTTCGCTGGTTCACGTTGGCGAGCAGAAGGTCGAGCGCCCGATCTTCTCGTTTATCGACTACACCAGCGAAGAATTTCAACTGGCCAAGGATGTTCCTTTTGCGGAATGCCTGCGGCTGAAAGATAAGGCCAGCGTCAGCTGGATCAATCTGGACGGCGTTCACGACCCTTCACAGGTAGAGGCTTTCGGCAAAGCTTTTGACCTTCACCCATTGGCCTTGGAGGACATTCTTAACACGGGGCACCCGCCAAAGCTTGAAGAGTACGACAATTGTGTTCTCATCATCACGAAACTGTTCTTTTTTGACCAGCAGACCTGCCAGATTCAAGCTGAGCAGATCAGCCTGGTGCTGACTGTCAGCAATGTCCTCACCTTCCAGGAGCAACCGGGCGATATCTTTGACGAACTCCGTGAACGGCTCAAACGTAAAAGTGGCAGAATTCGACAGCGGGGAGCCGATTATCTTGCCTATACAATGATCGATTCGGTGGTTGACAGCTACTTCCATGTGCTGGAAAAAATAGGGGACCGGCTCGATCAGTTGGAAAATGAATTGATCAGCCAGCCGAGCCAGGAATTATTGCAGCAAATCCACCAGATGAAAAGCCAGCTGATCTTTCTGCGTAAGTCAATCTGGCCGATGCGCGAAGTCGCTGCCAAAATGCTGCAAAATGAATCTGAACTGTTTGACGAGTCCACCACAGTATTTCTACGTGACCTTTACGATCATGCCGTTCAGGTTCTGGACACGGTGGAAAGTTTTCGTGAAACTGCGTCCGGGCTTGTCGACCTTTACATGTCAAGCGTCAGTCAGCGGATGAACGAAGTGATGCGGGTGTTGACTGTCATGGCCTCGATCTTCATCCCCCTCACCTTCATCGCCGGCATTTACGGAATGAACTTCGAACTGATGCCAGAGTTAAAGTGGCGCTATGGTTACCCGATGGTCTGGGGACTGATGGTGCTCTGTGCCATGGGGTTGCTCTGGTTTTTCAAGAGGAAAAAATGGTTCTGAGAGTTATCTTTCTGATTATTGTTTTTTTCAGCCTCATTGTCCCGCCCTGCCTGCTCGCTGCCGAGCCCCCGGCAAATGCCGAGACCGCTGTTGCGGTTGAAACTCCCGGGCTCAGTGAACTGGGAGCGCGTGTCAGCGCACTGAATGATTTTATCGCCGCATCGGAAGAACGCTTGATCCAGCTGTCTGAGTTAGCCGGGCAACATGAAGCGCTCAATGAAATAGCTCAACAGTTCACCCAGGTGAACGGAGAGATGCAGCTGTTCGGCCCCCCCGAGGATTGGTATGTCGATCGTCTCAATCATTTCCTCAACCGCTTCAGCCAATTGCAGCAGAACTTAGCAAGCTTGCAGCAACGCCTGACCATGCGTCAGCAGGAAACGGAAAAGATCCGTACCCAACTGCAAAAAAATCTCGATTTCTGGTCTGGCTGGGAAAAAGATCTGAAAAAGCAGGATGTGAATCTCCCCAAACAGACAATTTCTGAAGCCAAGCAACAGCTGGCCGAATTACAAAAGAAGCTGAAAAAAACGTCCGATCTACTGCTGCTGCTACAGGAAAAAATTGGCGTTTCCCAGAGGGAGGTTATGCCTGTCATCGATCGGTTGACCACTGCTCTTAGCAAACTTCGGCAGGCCACTTTCCGCCGCAATGCATACTCCTTTTTCTCTGCCGAATATTATCAACAGTTCTCCGCTGATCTTGGTTTGCAAGTCAAGGAGGGTGCCAAAGCCGCGTTAAAGATCGACCGGCACTATCTCCAAGACAATGGCTGGCGGCTCGGCTTCCTCGCTGGCACCATGGCCCTGGTTGCCTGGGGCCTGCTCTATTTCCGGCGGCGGCATACAGCAACTGAGGACTGGCATTTTATTCTTAGGCGACCTTTGGCTGCAGCCGGGTTTGTCACCGTTTCTCTCAGCTGGCTTTGGCTACCGACACCCCCGGCTTTGTTGCATTTTGCCTTGGTCTGTTTTGCTGTTTTGACCGCAGTTGCCCTGGCCATGTCGTTGCTCGAAAATCGGCGACAGGTTCGTTTCCTGATGATGGCTGCGCTGGTTTTTTTGTTGACGAACCTTTTCCTGCTGATCTCCTTTCCACAACCCCTGTTCCGGATCTACATTCTGGCCCTGGCAGTCATCTTTGTCCCGGTTCTCTCCCGTCAGGTCGGTGAATCGAGGCAGCGCTGTGCCTCCGGCCAAGGCCGCTTCTATCGGATGTTACTCAGGATTGCCATCCTGGTTCTCTGTCTCAGTTTTTTTGGCCAACTTGCCGGCTTGATGAATTTTTCCACCTGGTTGATCCAGGCGACATTTGAAACAGGTGTAGTCGTTCTGTTCGCCCGTATGGTGGTGCGCCTGCTCAGTGGCGGGATTGAACTGACCAACGATACTCTGGCCCAATCAAAGCTGGCATTTTTTCAGGAGTATGGAGCTGAGCTTGGGGCACGGCTCAAACGCCTGATCACCTTTTTCGTGTACGGGTTTTCGGTTTTTTACCTGCTCCCGGTCTGGCGCCTGTTCGCCACCCTCAACGAGGGCTGGCAGTTTTTCAGCGATCTGTCGATCGAGATCGGAAGTTTCGCGTTGACGGCGCAAATGTTCGGTTCGGCACTGATCGCTTTTTATCTGGCGATGCAGGTTTCCTGGGTGCTGCAGGCAGCAACTGAAACACAAGTCCTGCGCAGGAAAAATGCTGACCGCGGCGTGCAGGATGCCGTCAAGAAACTGATTCACTATGCCATTGTGCTGATCGGCTTTCTGCTTGCCCTGAGCATGCTCGGGTTGGGCGTGCAGAATTTTGTCGTGCTGCTCAGTGCTTTCGGTGTCGGTATCGGTTTCGGCTTGCAGGATATTGTTAACAACTTTCTCTCCGGCCTGATTCTGCTGTTTGAGCGACCGATTAAAGTTGGAGATGGCGTCGTCATCGATGGTGAATATGGCACGGTCATGCGCATCGGTATGCGATCTACGGTTGTACAGAATCTTGATGAAGCAGAACTGATCGTTCCGAATTCGCAGATGATCTCTCAGAAGGTGACCAACTGGACGCTGACGAACCGACGGGTGCGTATCGTTGTCCCGGTCGGGGTCGCTTACGGCAGCGATCTGGAAAAGGTGCTGGCTATCCTTGAAGAGGCCGGTCAGAGCCACCCCGAAGTTCTCGGCTTCCCCAAACCAACCCCATTTTTTGTTCAGTTCGGCGCCAGTTCACTCGATTTCGAGCTACGGGTCTGGATCGCCAACGTCGACAACAGACCACGCATCAAGAATGAATTGCTGCTCTATATCGATAAGCGATTCCGCGAAGAAAAAATCGAAATTCCGTTCTCCCAGCACGATCTGCATATTCGCTCGGTTTCACCCGGAGTTTTACCAGGGGCTCCGGTCGAGGCAACAGAGGAATAAGAAAAGCTCCCAGCTATCGCTGGGAGCTTTTCTTACGATGAGATACTAAACAATAAGCCGCAGCAGGGTTATTTCTTGTCGAGCACCTGCCTCACGGTTTTCAGTAATTCCGGCAGTTCCATCGGCTTCATCAGAAAGATGTCGGCCCCGAGCTTTTCGGCTTCGGCTTCATCAACCTTGCTGCTGTAGCCAGTGCAGATAATTGTTGGGATATCTGATCGCACTTGCTTTAACTGCAGAATCAGGTCACGACCTGTCATCTCTGGCATGGTCTGATCAGTAATAACCAGGTCGAATCGGCCAGGATCATCCGTAAAAAGTTTGAGTGCCTCATGGCTATCTGTCAACGTCGTCACCTGATAGCCCATCCCTGACAGTGCACTTTGCGCCATGGAGGCGATCATCTCATCGTCATCGACGAACAAAACACTTTCTTTCCCTTTGAACGGTTCAATGTCGATAGTCCCGACCTGTTTCCCTTCGTTCTGCTCAGTGACGGGAAAGTAAAGATGAACGGTCGTCCCTTCCCCAATTTGACTTTCTACGCGAGTCACGCCGTGCAGGTGCCTCATAATGCCTTGCACCGTGGATAATCCCATGCCAGTTCCTTCATGCAAGGCCTTGGTGGTAAAGAAAGGATCGAAGATCTTGTCCAGCAGGTCCGAAGCGATGCCACACCCAGTATCCTGAACCCAGAGGTGCAAATAAGAGCCTGGCTGGCCGAGGGAATTGGCCGGGATCTGCCGCCGATCTAATTCGACGGTATCAAGACCAATGGTTAGCGTTCCCTGTTCATCCATGGCATGGACAGCATTGTTACAGAGATTGAGCAGAATCTCCTGAATCTGTGTCGCATTAGCGTGAATTGTCTGTGTGATACTAGCGGGACTTAATTTTTGCTGGATATAAACACTGCTGGGGATGGTCGACTTGAGCAGCAGCATGACCTCTTCGATTGTGACTGCAAGCTGCAGAGCCGTCTTATCCTTCTCCTCTTTGCGGCTGTAGGTCATAATCTGCTTGATCAGATCGCGGGACCGCAAAACCGCTATTTTGGCATGATCGAGAAGTTCATCGATCTCGCTCGCCCCGGTTAATTTCATTTTGGCCAGTTCCAGGTTGCCGAGAATAACGGACAGATTATTATTGAAGTTATGCGCCATGCCACCGGCCATAACCCCAATGGCTTCCATTTTGTACTTCTGTCGGAGCTGCTCTTCCATCGATTTGATATGGCTGATATCGGTAGAAATCTGCAGGTGAACAAGTTGCCCATCTAGCCACTCGATAGCCCGGTCATGGTTAATGTAATATTTGCCAGTGATCGGGTTCTGATTGTCCCAAACAGACCCATCAGTCGGTTGCCCGTTCTCATCAACCAGCAAATCATTTTTGCAGGCAGGACAAGGGCCTGACTCTCCCCGGAAAACCTTCCAGCAGATTTCACCCGTCAGATCCTGGCCAAAATCCTGAATCATGTTGTTGTTCATAAACAGGATTTCATAGCTTTCCAGGTCGGCGACATAAACATTGGCATCGATACTGTTCAATATGGTAATGAGCTGCTGCTGGTTGGCTTTGTCTTTTCGCTCTGCCATTTTGCGCGTTGTTATGTCTTGGGCGAAAGCGAAGTAGTAAGTAGGTTTTCCGTTGCTATCAAAGCCACCGGAGACCGTCATTTCAACGGGTAGAATTTTGCCATCTTTGCAGAGAAACTCTTTTTCGTACTGAACAATTCTCTTCTGCGGATTAAGCCGCTTCAGCTCTTCTTCTTCCAGAGCACGCCATTTTCCCGGGGTGAGCATGTCATTCCATCTCACTGTCTCCAGCTCTGCCGTGGAGTAGCCTGTCATCTCAGAAAAGTTGGCATTGCAGATTTCCAGGGTGCCATCAGGGTAGCCGGTCGCGATGCCGACTGGTGCGTTGCGCACGATATCAGCCAATTCCTGCTCACGACGGGAAACAAGCTGGAGTTTTTTTTCGGTGAGAAAATGTTTTTTCCGGACTCCCAGAAGATAGCCCAGCAACATTGTCCCCAGAGGGTAAATAAAAATAGCCGGGATAACGAGAACTTTGAGGGTTTTCTGGATAACTTCAGCCGGCAAAAGAAACATACACAAGAGCATGACGGCATGTACCGTAAAACCAAAAAGGTAGAGTTCTTTCAGGGAGTATAATTTATCTTCCCGGTATCTATAACGATTCCAGAGAATGCCGATTGTGCCCGAAGTGATAATTGTAGCGGCTCCAGCAATGGTTCCGATGCCACCAATATGATAGCGATAAGCGATGGCAACGAGCATTGCAATCACCGTTGTCAGAGGGCCAAAATAAAGACCGGTCACACAGAGCAAAATGGTCCGGGTATCAAAAATAATTCCAGGGGAAAATTTAGCCGGAGTTGACATCAGCACGATTGAAATAAGGCCGATGCCCAAACCAAAAACGAGCGGCATGGGAGATAACTGATTTTCCGTTTCCCTGCGGGAGGAGATATCGTAGAGCAGTCCGAGAGTAATCAGCAGAGCAACATTGTTT
Source organism: Malonomonas rubra DSM 5091 (assembly GCF_900142125.1). Taxonomy (GTDB): domain Bacteria; phylum Desulfobacterota; class Desulfuromonadia; order Desulfuromonadales; family Geopsychrobacteraceae; genus Malonomonas; species Malonomonas rubra. The sequence continues at coordinate 177,013 of NZ_FQZT01000004.1, read as the reverse complement.
ATGAGTTCAATCAGAAAATTCATATTCACTCAAACACGAAGAATCTATAAAGATCAATCAAACTAAATAAGGGCATAGTCTACTGAAAAACCTAAAACATCCATATGTAGTTTATCTAGCTGCCTGATATTGTCAAAAGCTTAAACCTGCCGGGCAGAAAACGCGCGAACCGACAAAGGTTAACGTCCAGCTGCTCATTTCGATAAAACTACCCTGTTCTCAACAAAAAACGGGGGCAGAGTTAAACTCTGCCCCCGTCGTGATTGCGCTGAATAGTTTCTCAACCGACCGCAATCTCGTACTGCTCGATATGGAAACCGGGTCGCGAGTTAATGCTGATGTGGCGGCCGTAGCGCTGTTCCAACTCGTCGATTCCGGCACGCTCTTCATCGACCAGCAGGCTGGCGATATCGGGATGGGCCAGCAGGGTGACATGGCCGGCGGGCAGATCGGCCAACTCCCGGTGCAGCTCACGCAATACTTCGTAAATAATGGTCAGCTGACCTTTGACATAGCCCTTGCCCTCGCAGTAAGGGCAGGGTTCGCAGAGGGTGCGGCCGATCGATTCGCGCACCCGCTTACGGGTCATCTCGACCAGGCCCAACTCGGAAATCTTCAGGATGTTGGTCTTGTTCTTGTCGCTCTTCAGCGCCTCTTCCAATGCGGCGTGGACCTTTTCGCGGTGCGCCTCTTTCTCCATATCGATAAAGTCGATGATAATCAACCCACCGATATTGCGCAGCCGCAACTGGAAAGCGATCTCTTTGAGCGCTTCAAGATTGGTTTTGAGAATCGTGTCCTCGAGGTTGTGCTTGCCAACGTAGCGTCCGGTGTTGACGTCGATGGCGGTCAGCGCTTCAGTCTGCTCGATGATGATGGAACCACCACTCTTCAGCCAGACTTTACGCCCCAGCGCACGGGAAATTTCCACCTCCAGCCCGTAGGCGTCGAAGATCGGTTCGTCGCCATCATAGAGTTCGATGCAGTAGTTCAGCTTCGGCATGAAGGTGCGAATGAAGCGAACGATCTTGTTGTACTCTTCCTGGTTGTCGACAACGATCCGCTGAATCTCTTCGGTCAGGATATCACGCAGCACCTTGCTGGTGACGTCGAGGTCGGAATGGATCAGGCTGGGTGCTTTGCGCTCATCGATATTGCTGCTCAGATCGTCCCACAGGCCGACCAGGAACTCCATATCACCGCGCAGCTCCTCCTCGCTTTTGCCTTCGGAGACAGTACGGACGATAAAGCCTGTGCCCGGCTCGCGCATCGATTCGACGACATTTTTAAGTCGTTCTCGCTCTTCTTCACATTCGATGCGGCGGGAGATACCGACATGATCGACCGTCGGCATGTAGACCAGGTGGCGGCCCGGCAGGGAAATATGCGAGGTGATGCGTGCCCCCTTGGTGCCGATCGGCTCCTTGGAAATCTGCACCAGCAATTCCTGGCCTTCTTTCAGCAGATCCTCGATCGGCGGCAGAGTGGCCAACTCGCTACCATCCGACTGCTCAAGTCCGGGGTCCTCCCCCTCGATGGTGCGTTCGACCTGCTCCATTTCATCAAGCACGTCAGCGACATACAAAAAGGCCGCTTTCTCCAGCCCAATGTCGACAAAAGCCGCCTGCATGCCAGGCAGCACACGGATAACCTTGCCCTTGTAAATATTCCCGACGATTCCCCTCTCACGCTCGCGCTCAATATAGAGCTCAGCAATGTGACCGCCTTCGAGCAAAGCCACACGGGTCTCGTGGGAGGTGGTGCTGATGACCAACTCCTTACGCATAATTTTTCTCCAGATTCTGTATATATTTCAAAGCGAAACTTTAAGTTTTTTGATCTGAAACCCTAATAAAGATCTCTGCCACCAAGGCACAAAGAGCACCAAGAAGGTCCGAACCTAATTCTAGGGTTTTCCCTAAAAAGAGCTCTTCTTGGTGTACTTGGTGGCCAACCTTGTTTTGGGTTTTTGAGAGGGAAGTCGCGTGCAACCTCAACCCCTCACATAATCCGCGAAAAACATTATTCTTCCGCAGAATTTTTAAGGATAATACCGATCTTGCGAACCTGCAAGCGCCGAATTTCTTCGATCTCCATTTCCAGCAGATAAGCGGCAACTTGCAACGGGCTGCCCTTTTTCAGCAGCAACTCCAACTCACCATCAACCAGGCTCATCTCCTGCACATCGGCGCGCAAATCAACCTGCTTTTCGCGTCCTTTTTTCATCAACACAACGGTCACCTGCTCCGCCTGCAGGAAGGCTTCGATCCGTTTTTGCAGGTCAAGTGGCAACTTCGCCGGCAAAGGCACACGGTAGCGGCTGGAAGCGACCGCAGATGAAGGAGAAAGAGACTTCCAGGGAATTTCTTTAGCTTCAATTATTTTGAACCCATCCGGAAGTTGAACATTCAAACTAGACAAAACATGATCAACATCAATTTTTTGAGTCAATTCGAGGTCGATCAACTCAGCTTCGCTAGAAACACCCATCGGCAGCGCTTCCAGATAAGAGACCTTCGGTTTCGGATGAAACCCACCGGAAAAACGCACCGGCAAGCCCGCCCGGCGCACTGCACGCTGGAACATCGCCAGGTATTCGAGATGAGCAACCATGCGTGCGCGCCCCTGCTTGGTCAGGGTCAGGCGGACGCGGGTCAATTCTTCTTCGCTTTCGCCTTCCGCTTGCTGCGCGGGCCTTTCAGCTTCTGAATCGGTCAAACGCATTCTGCGTTCTTTGAAATCGCAAACACCGCAGGCGTGGCAATCGCCGTCGCGACAATCTGGTGTGGCATCACCCTCAAGGGCTTTATCCAGTTCGCTGCGGAAAAAGCTTTTCGGCAGGCCACAATCGATATGATCCCAGGGCAGCACTTCATCAAAATCGCGCTGACGCAGATACCAGAACGGATCGATGTCGCAATCGGCGAAGGCCTGCATCCATTTTTCGAAATCAAAATGCTCACGCCAACCGTCGAAACGGCAACCGAGTTCGACGGCCCGCTCCAAAACTTTTGCCAGCCGCCGGTCGCCGCGCGCGAACACCCCTTCGAGAAACGAGAGCTCCGCTTCGTGATACTTGAAGCGCAGCTTTTTTTTGCGCAACCCTTCTTTCAGCATCTCCTGCTTCCGCCGGGTTTCTTCGATATCGATCTGCCCATGCCATTGGAACGGCGTGTGCGGTTTCGGCACGAAGGTCGACACCGCGACATTCACATCGTTGCCGCCGGTCCCCTTGCCACTTCGCTTGACCTGTGTCGCCAGTTCGATCAACTGCTGCAGGTCATCGTCGGTTTCGGTCGGCAGTCCCATCATGAAGTAGAGCTTGATCAGCCGCCAACCGAGCCGGTAAGCGTTGCCGGTAGTTTCGAGCAGATCGTCGGCACTGATCCCTTTATTGATCACTGCCCGCAACCGCTCACTGCCCGCTTCAGGCGCGAGAGTGAAGCCGGTCTTGCGCACCTTCTTCACCTCTTCCATCAGCTCTTCGGTCAGCGAACCGACCCGCAGGCTTGGCAGAGACACAGCTACCCGGTCGGCGGCATGCTCCGCCATCAAACTGCCAAGCAGGCCTTCGATACAGCTGTAGTCGCCGGTCGACAGCGAAAGCAGGGAGATCTCCTCAAAACCGGAATTTCCCAGCGACTGGTTGATCAGATTGCGTATTGTTTCCGGGCTGCGTTCACGCACCGGCCGATAGATATAACCTGCCTGGCAGAAACGGCAGCCACGGGTGCAGCCACGGGCGATCTCCATTGCCACCCGGTTGTGGACCGTCTGCATATAAGGGATGATCGGCTGGGTTGGAAAGGGTGCGGTTTCCAAGTCGTTGAGGTAACGGCGACCGACTTTTTCATAGCCATCACGCCGCGGAGAAATTTCAGCAACAGTCCCCTCGTCGTTGTAACTGACAGCGAAAAACTGCGGCAGGTAGAAGCCTTCGATCCCGGAGAGGTGCTCCAGCAATTGCAAGCGGCTCCAGTTTTCCCGTTTGCTGCGTCGCACCGCTGCGGCTAGCTCGACAATCGCTTCTTCGCCGTCACCGATCAGGGCAACATCGAAAAACTCGGCCAGAGGCTCGGGGTTGTAAGCGCAGGGGCCGCCAACAACAATCAGCGGCGCGGACTCATCTCTTTGCTCGCGCCGAAGCGGCAAGCCTGCCTGCCGCAGCATGCCAAGCAGGTTGGTGTAACTGAGCTCGTACTGGAGGGTGAAGCCGATGATGTCAAACTCGGCCAGAAGCCGGCTGCTCTCCAGTGAGCAGAGCGGCTGGTTGTTCTCCTCCAGCCACTGCGCCATATCGGGCCAGGCGGAATAAACCCGCTCGGCCGCGGCCCAGTCGAGGCTGTTGAGAATATGGTAGAGGATCGGGAAACCGATATGACTCATACCGACTTCATAGACATCGGGGAAAGCCAACGCCATCCGCACCTCGATGCCATCATCCAGCTTACAAATCGACCCCAGCTCGCCACCGAGATAGCGGGAGGGTTTGGTCACCTGCAGCAGCGCTTCTGTCTGATCAATTTTTGACAAAGGACAACCTTCTTTAGGAAAGAAGCAAAAAGGGGGCTAAATTATCACCCCCGGAAAATCAAGACAAGCGATTTAAAAGGTTTTTCTCTTGCCCGCCTACCACTGCGAGCAACCACTGAGCGTCCGCTCAATCGAATCCCGTCAACCAAGGCTGCAAAAACTCAATCTAGCCGCTAAATTATTCATCAGAAAACAATGAACATGCTATGATTGACAAAACTTTTCTATATTAGTCATCATTTCACTCTCCCCAGCAGAGACAGGGGCTCAGCTATGCCGATTCGTATTGCCTGTAATCACGTCACTGACTATAAATTTGATCGCCCGGTTTCTCTTTCGCCCCATGTTTTGCGTTTGCGACCGGCGGCACACTGTCGGACACCGATCCTTTCCTACTCTCTGAAGGTCCTCCCGGAAGAGCACTTTCTCAACTGGCAGCAGGACGCCTTCGGTAACTACCTGGCGCGTTTGGTGTTTCCGGAGAAGACCCGGCAGCTCCGCTTCGAGGTTGAAGTCATCGCCGACATGGCGGCTTACAACCCGTTCGATTTCTTCATCGAAGAATATGCCGAAAACTATCCATTTACCTACAGCAAGCAGGAAAAGACCGAACTGGCTCCCTATCTGCAGAAAGTTGTCACCGGCCCGCGCCTGGAGAAATGGCTACAGCGGATCGATCGCAGTGAAACACGAACCGTAGATTTCCTGGTTGAGGTCAACCGCCAGGTTCAGGAGTCCGTGAACTACTCGGTGCGGATGGAACCGGGGGTACAGACCTGCGAAACGACGTTAAAGCGTCAAATCGGCTCCTGCCGGGATTCGGCCTGGCTGCTGGTGCAGGTCTTCCGTCATCTCGGCCTGGCGGCGCGCTTTGTCAGCGGCTACCTGGTGCAGCTGACTGCCGATGAAAAATCACTCGACGGACCCTCCGGGCCGGAAACCGACTTTACCGACCTGCACGCCTGGACCGAGGTTTATGTTCCGGGTGCCGGCTGGATCGGCCTCGACCCGACCTCTGGCCTGTTGGCCAGCGAAGGCCACATTCCCCTCGCCTGCACGCCGCACCCGGTCAGTGCCGCTCCGGTCACCGGGGCGATGGACAAATGCGAGGTCGAGTTTGAACACAGCAACAAAGTCAGTCGAATTCACGAAGATCCTCGGGTCACCAAACCCTACAGTGACGAACAGTGGGACCTGATCAACGCCCTCGGTCAGCAGGTTGACGAGGAACTCGTCGCCGGGGATGTGCGCTTGACCATGGGCGGCGAGCCGACCTTCGTTTCCATCGACGATATGGAGAGCGCGCAGTGGAACGTCAGCGCCGATGGGGAACACAAGCGGGAACTGGCCTACGATCTGACCCTGCGCCTGCGCGATGCCTTCACCGTCGGCGGGCTGCTGCATTTCGGCCAGGGCAAATGGTACCCGGGCGAACCACTGCCACGCTGGGCCAACGGCTGCTTCTGGCGCAAAGACAAACAACCGATCTGGCAGGATCCCAAGCTGCTGGCCGATATCAACAAGGACTATCAGGTCACCCACAAGGATGCGCAAAAGTTCGCCGGGCAGCTGGTACAGGCCCTCGGCATCGGCAACGATTATCTGGTGCCCGGTTACGAGGACACCCTCTACTGGCTCTGGAAAGAAGGCTCGGTGCCGGCCAACCTGGACTCTGAGAAGGCCAGCCTGAAAGACTCCTCGGAGCGACGTACTCTGGCGCAGGTGCTGCAAAAAGGTTTGGGCGATCCGGTCGGCTACGCCCTGCCGCTGAAGTGGGATCTGGCCGAGTCCTGCTGGACCAGCAGCCCCTGGGAGTTCCGCCGCGAGCAGATGTACCTGATCCCCGGCGACTCTGCCATGGGACTGAGATTACCGCTCGATTCGCTGCCCTGGATAGCGCCGGAGAAGCGCGAGCCCTTTGTCGAGCAAAGCCAGTTCCAGCCGCTGCCGGAGTTGGACAATTACCACGGTCTCTGGGCTGGTAAACTGGTGCCGGAACCTGAGCTGCAGACCAGCGCCAGCCAAAGAGAAAAGGCAGAAAAAGAAACTGAAGAAAAGGAACCGCAGCAGGTCGAGGTGACCCATACCGCGCTCTGCGTCGAAGCCCGCAACGGCCGGCTACATATCTTCATGCCGCCGCTGGGCCGGCTGGAAGAATACCTCGACCTGATCGCGCTGATCGAAACCACTGCTGCTGAAATGGAAATTCCGGTGGTCATCGAGGGCTACGAACCACCGCACGACTGGCGCATCCAGCGGCTTTCGGTCACCCCCGACCCGGGCGTCATCGAAGTCAACATTCACCCGGCCGAAAGCTGGCAGGAGATCGTCGACAACACCGTGCGCCTTTACGAGGAAGCCCGTCAGTGCCGCCTCGGTACGGAAAAGTTCATGCTCGACGGCCGCCACACCGGCACCGGCGGCGGCAACCATATCACCCTCGGCGGGTTGACCCCGAGCGACAGCCCGATGCTGCGCCGCCCCGACCTGCTGCGCAGCCTGGTCACCTTCTGGCAGCATCATCCGGCACTCTCGTACCTCTTCTCCGGCATGTTCATGGGACCGACCAGCCAGGCACCACGGATCGACGAAGCCCGCAACGACTCGCTCTACGAGCTGGAGATCGCTTTCCAACAGGTCCCAGAGGGAGAAGTGCCGGCACCATGGCTGGTCGATCGCCTGCTGCGCAACCTGCTGATCGATGTCACCGGCAACACCCACCGCGCCGAGTTCTGCATCGACAAGCTCTATTCGCCCGACAGCGCCTCCGGCCGCTTGGGACTGCTCGAACTGCGCGCCTTCGAGATGCCACCGCACGCGCGCATGAGCCTGGTGCAGAACCTGCTGCTGCGCACCCTGATCGCCTGGTTCTGGAAGCAGCCCTACAAGCAGGACCTGGTGCGCTGGGGAACCTCCCTGCATGACCGCTTCTTGCTGCCCTATTTCGTCCGCCAAGACATGCAGGATGTCGTCGCCAGCCTGCAGGAAGCGGGTTATCCGTTCCAGCTCGACTGGTTCGATCCGTTCTTCGAGTTCCGCTTCCCCCGTTACGGCACCACCCGGATCGACGATATCGAGCTGGAGCTGCGCTTCGCCATTGAGCCCTGGCATGTGCTCGGCGAAGAGGTCGGCAGCCAGGGAACTTCACGCTATGTCGATTCTTCTGTCGAGCGTCTGCAGCTGCACGTCACCGGGCTGACCGAAGGCCGGCACGTGATCGCCTGCAACGGCCGCCGGGTTCCGCTACGCCAGACCGGGCGCAAGGATGAGTTCGTCGCCGGGGTACGTTACCGTGCCTGGCAACCACCCTCAGCGCTGCACCCGACCATCAAGCCGCACTCGCCGCTGGTGTTCGATGTCATCGACACCTGGAACGGCCGCTCGATAGGTGGCTGCAGCTATCATGTTTCGCATCCGGGCGGCCGCAACTACGAGGATTTCCCGGTCAACGCAATCACCGCTGAAGCACGTCGCGATGCCCTGTTCCACGTAACCGAGCACACCCAGGGACCACTGCAGCCGCAGCCGGAGTTCTCGAGCCTCGGCAAGTTCTTCCCGGAAGGAAACCTGCCGGGACCGATGGAGCCACCGCTTGAGGAACGCAACCCGGAATTCCCCTACACCCTCGACCTGCGCCTCGGACGGAATTAGGCCTACGATAAAATTCTCAAAGAAACGATGTTAAGTGAGAACGACGTGAATTCAGACATAAAACAGTTTCAGGAACAACGGCAACACAGCGGGGGACAATCTTTTGCCCGGGAGCTGGGCCGCTTTGACCAGACCAGTGAGCCGGGTCAGTCGCGCCCAGCGCACGATAACCAGCTGCTACAGACGCTGAATAAACTCGGCAACAAACGCTTGGACAAACGACGCAAAGAGGCCCAGCGACTGCTGCGGGAAAATGGCGCGACCTTCAACGATTTCGAAACGTCCGATACCTCCCGTTCCTGGCAGTTCGACCCGATCCCTCTGATCATAGGCCGGGAGGACTGGGCACAGGTTGAACAGGGTCTGGTGCAGCGGGCCGAACTGCTAAACCTGATCCTGCATGACATGTACGGACCACGCGAACTGCTCGCCAAAGGTTTACTGCCGCCGGAACTGGTCTACACCCACAAGGGGTTCCTCTGGCCCTGCGTCGGGCTACTCCCCCCCGAAGAGAAATATCTCAACCTTTACTCGGCGAACCTCGCCAAAGGCAAAGACGGCCGTTTCTGGGTGTTTGAAGATTTTGCCCAGCCTCCCTTCGGCTCCGGCTACGCGCTGGAAAACCGGATTGTCATGACCCGTAGTTTTGCCCGCCTGTTTCAGGATTTTCAGGTCCACCGCCTGGCCATGTATTTCCGCACTCTGCGCAACCGATTGGCGCAGTTGGCCCGCCACAACCGTGCCGAGCCAACCATTGTCGTCCTCACGCCGGGACCGGAGCACCCGCTCTATTTTGAACACAGCTACCTCGCCTCCTATCTCGGTTGCCCACTGGTGCAGGGAGCCGACCTGGTTGTCCGCAACGGCTGTGTCTGGTTAAAGACGGTCAGTGGCCTGCGGCAGGTTGATGTGATCCTGCAACGATTGGCCGATGATCTCTGTGATCCGCTTGAATTGCGTGCCGATTCGCTGTTCGGAGTTCCCGGCCTGCTCGAAGCGATTCGCCTCGGCAACTGCGCCACCGCCAACGCTATTGGCAGCGGTGCCCTGCAGAACCCTGCACTACTCTCATTCTTACCAAGCCTGGCGAAAGAACTTCTGGGGGAAGAGTTGATCCTGCCGTCGGTTGCCACCTGGTGGTGCGGCCAACCCCGGGAACGGGAATTTGTGCTGCAGCACCTCAACCAACTGATCATCCGGCCGATCCATCCACTCCCCGGACTGCCCGCGTCAATCCCGGGTCGACTGAACGAGTCACAGCTCGCAGAATGGCGCCAGCGGATCATTGCCAACCCGCATCTTTTTGTCGGCCAGGAAATTTCCAGCCTGACAACGGCCCCCTCTTTCGTCAGCGGACAAATCGAAGAGCGTCCCTGCGTTTTGAGCACCTACCTGACAGCCAAAGACGATTCTTATGTCGCCATGTCCGGCGGGCTGGCACGGGTCGATGATGACGAGGCAAAACTGCTGGTGGCACAAAGCGGCGGCTACAGCAAAGACACCTGGGTTTTGACGGCAGAACCCAAGAAAGAAGTTAATCTCTGGCGGCTGGCCCAACCAGACCAGCTGATAGAGCCACTGCTCGGTCCTCTGCCCAGCCGGGCAGCGGAAAACCTGTACTGGGCCGGGCGTTACGCCGAACGCTCTGAAGCGACGGCCAGGCTGCTGCGCTCAATTCTTATCAAGTTCCGCGAGTACAGCGAGTTCCGCGACCCGGACGATCGCCTCAGCCTGGAGCACCTGCTGCGTGCGTTAACTCATGTCACCGTGACCTATCCCGGCTTTGTCGGTGAAGGTGGCAGGAAAAAACTTGCTGATCCCCGCTCCGAGCTGATGTCGTTGGCCCGCGATGTCGATCGCCCCGGCAGCCTGCGCTCATCCCTGCGCGGCTTCGGCCAGGCGGCCTACATCGTCCGGGACCTTCTGCCGACCGATGCCTGGCGGATCGTTGATAACATTCAGCAGAACTGGAACCCACGCTTCTCGATCACCCAGATCGGCAGCGGCCGCTTGCATGACAGCATCAACCAGTTACTGGTACAACTGTCGGCATTCAGTGGCCTGAACAACGACAACATGGCGCGGGAAACCGACTGGCTGCTGCTGAAGATCGGGCGCAGCCTGGAACGAGCCCTCAACCTGATCGCCCTGCTGCGCGCGACCCTGGTTCCCTATTTCAAGCCATCGATGGAAGCACAGATGTTCGAGACGGTTCTGGCCAACAGTAACAGCCTGATCACCTACCGGCGACGCTACCGCTCTTTCATGCAGCTACCAACAATTCTGGAGCTGCTGCTCTGTGACGAAAACTATCCACGTTCGCTGGCCTACCAGCTGCGCCAGTTGGAACGGATGATTGCAGAGCTGCCAGCCGAACGGGAACAATCGCAGGCCGACCCTGACACCCTGTTAATCAGCGAGGTGCTGGCGACTCTTCGTGGTTCAGAACCGAAAGCGCTTGCCCAACTGTCGCGCAACAACGATTGCTACCCGCTGCTCGAAGAGCTTTTGACCCAGCAGAAAGATCAGCTGGAGCGGCTTTCCGAGGCGCTGATGAATCTCTACTTCAGCCCGAGCCTGGTCCCGCAACAGCTCGGTTCAGCACGCTTGGACAGAGCCTCATGAGATTCAGGGTCACGCACATAACCGCCTATGAGTACAAGGACGCGGTCGCCTTGTGCCGCAACCAGGCCTATCTGCTACCGCGCCAGACACCGTGGCAGCATTGCCTGATAAGCACCCTGGAAATCGACCCACAACCGGTCGATTTACGGGAGCGGCTTGATCCCTTCGGGAACCGCGTCAGTCATTTTGCCTTGCAGCACGCACACAAAAAGCTGACGGTAACCGCAAAGAGTGAAATCAAGATAAAAACGGATCCGGAACGCTTCGCCGCAGCCAACCGAAACAGCTGGGACCAGTTGATCCCCCAGTTGCGCAGCAACAAAAGCCCTGAAATCCTGGCGGCATTGCCATTTTTATACGATTCTCCGCTGGCAGGATCATCATCGGCGCTAAGCGACTATGCCCGGCCATCATTTCCGAACGGAAGGCCGTTGGCAGACGCGGCCATGGACCTGATGAGCCGCATTTATCAGGATTTCACCTATCAGCCGGGCGTCACCACGGTGGCGACCCCTCTTTCGCAGGTGTTGAAAACACGCCAGGGCGTCTGTCAGGATTTCGCTCACCTGGGGGTCGCCTGTCTGCGCTCACTCGGGCTGCCGGCACGATATGTCAGTGGTTACATCGAAACCCTGCCGCCACCGGGACAGCCGCGACTGGTCGGTGCCGACGCCTCGCATGCCTGGTTCTCAGTTTTTACCGGCGATGCGGGCTGGCTCGATTTCGACCCGACGAATAATCAACTGATTGCCGACCAGCATGTCACGGTCGCCTGGGGGCGTGATTTCGATGATGTATCACCCCTGCGCGGAGTCGCACTCGGCGGCGGTGAGCACAGCGTGCAGGTTTCGGTCGATGTCGAACGAGTGAGCGAAATGCCAACGTAATTTTGCCCCCATGTAGGTCTTTGCTATGCTTTGAGTGCTGGCAAAATTTTCTGTATCGGAGGAAAGTCCATGAGATTTGACGGTTATGACACTGAAGGTTTTTACGATGAGCTGTTCGACCCCGCAGGAAAACCACGGGCAGGCGCCGACCTGCTGATCGAGCGGATCAATGGTTTGCCGGAGACGGAGCTGCAGCGCCGGCAGAAAGCCGCCGAACACGCCCTGTTGAATCTGGGAATTACCTTCAACGTGTACAGTGACGAGGCGCAGACTGAGAAGATTTTTCCTTTCGATATCGTTCCACGCATTGTCCAGGCCTCTGAATGGGATGTCTTGGAAAAAGGTCTGAAACAGCGGATTAACGCGCTGAATACTTTCATCGACGATATCTACAACGCGCAGAAGATCATCAAGGATGGCGTCATCCCGAAAGATCTTGTGCTGTCGGCTGATGGCTTCCGCGAGGCCTGCATCGGTGTCGAACCACCCTGCGGGATCTGGTGTCACATCACTGGAACCGATCTGGTGCGTGACGGCTCCGGCGAGTTCTTCGTGCTGGAAGACAACCTGCGCTGCCCGTCCGGTGTCTCCTATGTGCTGGAGAACCGGCTGATCATGAAACGGACCTTCCCGATGGTCTTCGACGCCTGCAGCGTGCAGCCGGTGACCGACTATCCAAGCCGCCTGCTGGAGATGCTGCAGGAGATGGCGCCTCCCGGTGTACGCGCCCCGGTGGTGGTGGTCTGGACGCCGGGCATTTACAATTCCGCCTACTTTGAGCACAGCTTCCTGGCCCAGCAGATGGGTGTGCCGCTGGTTGAAGGAGGCGACCTGGTGGTGCATCGCGGAGAAGTGATGATGCGCACCACCAAGGGGCTTGAGCGGGTCGATGTCATCTACCGCCGGGTTGACGACGATTTCATGGATCCGAAAGCTTTCCGGCCCGACTCCCTGCTCGGGGTCCCCGGCCTGATGAAAGCCTACCGCAAAGGCAAAGTCGCGCTGGCGAATGCTCCGGGAACCGGGGTCGCTGATGATAAAGCTGTTTATGCCTATGTGCCGGAGATCATCAAGTATTACTTGGGCGAAGACCCGATCATCAACAATGTTCCGACCTACGCCTGCTGGCGCGAGGATGATCGCAAGTACGTGCTGGAGAATCTCGACAAACTGGTTGTCAAGGCGGTCAACGAATCGGGCGGTTACGGCATGCTGATCGGGCCGCACGCGACGGCCGCCGAACGGGCGGAATTCGCTACCCGGATCAAGGCCAAGCCGCGCACCTACATCGCTCAGCCGACGCTGGCGCTGTCACGGGTTCCGGTGCTGATGGACGATCATTTCGAAGGCCGGCACGTCGACCTGCGCCCCTATATTCTGTTCGGCGCCAAAAGCACTTACGTGTTGCCGGGTGGCTTGACCCGGGTCGCGCTGAAAAAAGGGTCGCTGGTGGTCAATTCATCTCAAGGTGGAGGCAGCAAAGACACTTGGGTCCTGAACCACGAGGGCGGAAGTTCGCCGGAATCGACATTGTCGGAACAGTCGCAGAGCCAGGAGGGATAACCATGTTAAGTCGTGTCGCCAATTCCATCTACTGGCTGAATCGCTATATCGAACGAGCAGAAAACGTCGCTCGTTTTATCGACGCCAACTATCACATGACCCTCGACATCCCTGACAGCGCCAGCACCCAGTGGCAACCGCTGATCAACACCACTGGTGACCACGAACTGTTTGCCGAGCTGTACGGCGAGGCCAATCAGGAGAACAGTATCGAGTTCCTAGTCTTCGACCGTAACAACCCCAACTCGATCTACTCCTGTGTCCGGGCGGCGCGGGAAAATGCCCGTTCGGTGCGTGAATACATCAGTTCAGAAATGTGGGAGCAGATCAACACCTTCTATTTGATGATCAATTCAGCAGCCAGAGACACCTCGATGGATCTGCCGCACCAATTCTTCGTCGATATCATGACCGCCAGCCACACCTTTATCGGCATCACCGATTCCACCATGGATCACGGAGAAGGCTGGCATTTCGGGCGGATGGGACGGATGCTCGAGCGGGCGGATAAAACCACCCGGATTCTAGATGTGAAATACTATATTCTGCTGCCTTCGGTCGATTATGTCGGCAGTTCCTACGACAACCTGCTTTGGGGGGCGCTGTTGCGCTCAGCCAGTGCTTTCGAGATGTATCGTAAGCGCCACGGCAGAATAAACCCTGACAAGATCGTCGAATTCCTCCTGCTCGATCCGCGCTTTCCGCGGGCAGTGCATTATTCGATCGTGACCGCCATCATCTCGATGAACAACATTACCGGCAGCCCGCGTGGCACCTTTGCCAATAAAGCGGAGCAGAAACTGGGACGGCTGCTGGCCGAATTCAATTTCGGCTCGCTGGACGAAGTTTTCGAGATCGGCCTGCACGAGTATCTCGATCAGACCCAGACCCGGATCAACGAGGTCGGCGCTGCGGTCCAGAACAATTTTTTCAGCCCCTAGTTCTTTAGAAAACAATCAGGGCCTCCCGCTTGGCAGGAGGCCCTGAAATTGCTCACCGGTGACAAGTCTAGAACCTGCCCTCGAAAACTACTCCGCTTTTTATCAAATATCGTCGCCCCAGAGTTTCTCACTCCAGAACTGCTCTCGCAACCGCTCCTCAGGATACTGATCCAGAAATTGCTCGCGGGAAAAATCGAAACGGTAATCGCCAACGTAGGTGCTGAGAATTTTGTAAGCCGCGTTTATGCGGCGGATCCTGTCCGGATCAGCCTGTTCACCTTTATCAGGATGATAACGGCGCACCAGCTCACGATGCCGTGCCTTGATTTTCTTCCAGCTCGTCTGCGACGACAGATCGAATTCATCCAGCGCAGCCTGCAGATCATCGAAAGTCATAAACCCTCCGAGGCAAATTTTCCGTGACAAGGGATCTCAACGGCAGGCAGTATACCCCAGAAAAAAATCGGACAAAAGGGGCAGCCACATCAATTGACAGTTTCAGCTTTTTCGGCATAGGATAACCGCTTGTTTTGACTTTTAGAAACCGATCTCAACGGAGCGGCAGTGGCCAGAAAAAAAACCGTTTTCAGCTGCACCCAGTGCGGCTTTCAAAGCCCGAAATGGCTCGGCAAGTGTCCCGACTGCAACCAGTGGAACACCCTGATCGAGGAGCAGCCGGTCGAGCAGACTAACCACAGCCGCGCCCTCGCTGCTCCAGGCAAGCCGCAGAAATTCTCTGAAATCACCAGCCGCGAGGAGGATCGCCTGCGCTGCGGTATCGGCGAGCTCGACCGGACCCTCGGCGGCGGCGTAGTGCCCGGTTCGCTGATCCTCGTTGGAGGCGACCCCGGCATCGGCAAATCGACCCTGCTGCTGCAAGCGACTGACCAGCTGGCAAAACAGGGCACCGCCCTCTACGTCACTGCTGAGGAATCGGCGCGGCAGGTCAAACTGCGCGGCGAACGGCTCGGCGTCAATACCGATAATCTTTACCTGCTGGCAGAAACCTCGCTGGAACAGATCAAGGCGCGGATCAAAGAGCTGAAGCCCGATTTTCTCGTCATCGACTCGATCCAGACCATCTTCACCAGCAGTATCGAGTCCGCCCCCGGCAGCGTCAGCCAGGTGCGCGAATGCACCGGTCAGTTGATGATCCAGGCCAAGGGCGACGGACTGCCGACCTTTCTCGTCGGTCACGTCACCAAGGACGGCGCCATCGCCGGACCGCGGGTGCTTGAACACATGGTCGACACGGTCCTCTACTTCGAAGGCGATCCCGGACACCCCTACCGGATTCTGCGCGCGGTGAAAAACCGCTTCGGCTCGACCAACGAGATCGGCGTCTTCGAGATGCAGGAGCAGGGTCTGCGCGAAGTGAGCAACCCCTCGGAGCTGTTTCTCGCCGAGCGGCCGGAGAAGAGCGCCGGATCAGTTGTCGTTCCTTCACTGGAAGGCAGCCGGCCGATCCTGGTCGAGTTGCAAGCGCTGGTTTCCAGCAGCTCCTTCGGCACACCGCAACGAACCGCTATCGGCCTCGATCATAAACGGGTCGGCCTGCTAGTGGCGATTCTGGAAAAAAAGGTCGAGCTATCGATCGCCGGACAGGATATCTTTCTCAACGTCGCCGGCGGCGTCCGGCTGGACGAACCGGCGGTCGATCTCGGCGCCATTGCTGCGCTGGCTTCGAGCCATTTGAATAAAGTGGTCGACCCACAAACAGTGCTGTTCGGTGAAGTCGGCCTGACCGGCGAAGTCCGTGCTGTTTCGCAACCGGAACTGCGAGTGAAAGAGGCGAGCCGGCTCGGTTTCAACCGCTGCGTTCTGCCACAGAGCAGTCTGAAAAACCTGGATGCGCCGAAAGGGATGCAGTTGATCGGCGTGCGTCACGCCAGCGAAGCGCTGGACGCGATTTTCATTTAAGAAAAGAGAGAACAGATGCCTGATGAATTGACCCATTTTGATGCCGACGGCAAAGCTATTATGGTTGATGTCGGCGATAAAGCGATCACCAAGCGGGAAGCACTGGCGGCCGGAGAAGTCAAAATGAACCCGGCCACGCTGAAAAAAATCCTCGACAACACGATGAAAAAAGGGGATGTGCTGGCGGTCGCCCGTCTCGCAGGAATCATGGGCGCTAAGCAGACCTCCAACCTGATCCCGCTGTGCCACCCGCTGCCGATTACATCGGTTGAAGTCGATTTCGAGTGCGAACCTGAAAAGGGTATTGTCCACATCGGAGCGCTGACAAAAGTTACCGGGCAAACCGGCATCGAGATGGAAGCACTGACGGCTGTTTCCATTGCCGCGTTGACCATCTACGACATGTGCAAAGCGATTGACAAGGAGATGGAAATCGGCCAGATCCGTCTGCTGAGAAAGAGCGGCGGCCGCAGCGGAACTTTCGTCCGTCCGGAGCTGAACAACTGAGCAATTAACTTGGAACAATTAACAACATCTGATAAATTTAATCCTGTTGACTTGAACAGGGAACCTTGGACAATCATTTTATGGAAACTCAAAGTTTCAGCATCCGCAAAAGCTTTCTGCTCCCGCTCGGGTTGGTGGTACTCCTTACCCTGACCCTGCTGGTTTGTTGTATCCTGCTGCAGGTGCCGCTGGCGAAAACCCTGATTCTGGCTGCATTCACCATCCCGGTGATTGCCCTGTTCATCGAAAGTTCCCTGCGCCGGGTCACGATAGATGAAAAAGGCGTACAGATCGATAAACCACTGCGCAGCAAACGGATCGACTACGGGGAGTTAACGGCGGTTGATACTGTACTGGTGCGCAAGCGGGCCTTTATCAGCCTCAGCAGCGAGGCTGATTTTATCATTATCTCCAACGGCTACGCAGACTTTGGCCGCCTGGTCAACCTCCTGTTGGAGAGGTCACCGGAAAAAACCATCAGTGACGAAACCCGGCAGATGGCAAACAATCCACCGGAAAAGAGCAGTGACGTTTTCTCGGCCTGGATTGCCGTCGCGGTACTGGTGCTGATAATTTATGTCCAACTGAGGGGCGCATTTTAATTGCCCTTTAGGTTATGATAGCGGCTGAGATACTGCCGTCAGCGAGGAAGGATATGTGTTATGGATGAAACTACTCTGGCTGAATTCAAAGAGCTGCTGCAAAAGCAGATGGACGACCTGCTGCAGAACGTAGGGGAAACGGTTTCAGAAATGACCGAGGAAAAAACCAATTTTCCCGACCCGACTGACCGGGCCTCGCTCGAGTCGGATCGCAACTTCGAGTTGCGTATCCGCGACCGCGAACGCAAGCTGATCAACAAGATCCGTGAAGCGATCGAACGCATCGATGACGGCGAGTTCGGCTTGTGCGAAAGCTGCGAAGAACCGATAAGTGTTGAGCGCCTGAGAGCCAGACCTGTCACGACCCTGTGCATCGAGTGCAAAACCGAGCAAGAGCGGCAGGAAAGAATCGGTTGATCAAATCTTTATATTCCGAAACGGGGGCGGTGAAAACTACCCCCGTTTCTTTTCTCCGGAACCTTCTGACGGCGGGACGTAACCATGGATTCGACCAATCGTCGTTTGGCTCAATTAACCCTGTTAACCCAGCTGGGGCAAGCCCTCAACGCCGCCAATAGTCTGCACTCACTCTGCACCGTCACCAGCCAGTTGCTGCTCGACTGTGAACAGGTCACGGGCGTCATCATTCGCCCACGCCTTTACGGCAACCCACCACCGAGAAATTGCTACTGCCAGCTCGAATCGACTGATCCTGCCTTGAGAATCTTCCTGCAGCAGCAGGATTGCCAGCTCAGCAACCAGGTTCTGCACCAGGGCAAGCAGCGGCTCTATTATCCGCTCTCCAATGTCCGCCATGAACAATTGCCGGCATCCATTTATTCACTGCCGTTACGAATTCACGACCGCAATTTCGGCACCCTCAGTTTTTTCGGCGGCAGCCCGAATGGTCACCTGCCATTCGATGAAGAACAGATCCAATTTTTCCAAACTTGCGCTTTCCAGATTGCCCAGGCTTTTGAACAATTGGTCACGGTCGCCCGCCTGCGTCAGGTTTCGGCATCCGATTTCAGGCGACTGCAGGACCTTTCGCTGCTCTACCGCATCACTCAACTGCTGCACAGCACCCTGTCGCCAAACGAGCTGCTGCACCTGATCCTGTCGCTGCTGGTTTCCCCGGATGGAGGCAGTTTCCATCGTGCCATGCTGTTCATGGTCAACCCCCGCAGCGGCACCATGCAGGGAATTCTCGGCGTCACCCGCGAAAGCGTCCGCTGGCTGCTGCCGGACGGACTGCCCCCCGTTGGCGAACCGGCCGTAAATATCCCGGAAGAGGCCCAACAAGCGCAGCGGGAAGATCCTTTTTCCCGCAAAGTCATGCAGCAGCGGATCGATATCGCCAATAACAATAGTTGCCTGGCTATCGCCGCGCGTGAAAAAAAAGCAATGCTGATTACCCGCGAGCAAATTCACGCCGGGCTGGTCGACCCGCTCTGCGAAAAACTGCACAGCGGCCATCACGCAACCATCCCCCTGCTCAGCCGTGGTCGCACACTCTCGGTTCTGGCAGTCGATAATGGCGACAGCGGCGAGGCAATCGATGCCGAAAGGCTGCGTTTTCTCGAGATGTTTGCCGGTCAGGCTGGTATTGCTCTCGACAACGCCCAGTTGCTTCAGCGAGTCGAAACCGCCCATCGCAATCTGCGTGAAACCCAGGAGCAGTTACTGCAGAAAGAAAAACTGGCCACCATCGGTGAAATGTCCGCATCAATCGCTCATGAGCTGAAAAATCCACTGGTTTCTGTCGGCGGCTTTGCCCGCAGGCTGACCAAATCTCTGGATGAGCAGAGCCCGTCCTATAAGTACGCTGACATTATTCAGCAGGAAAGCGAGCGGTTAGAGAAAATGCTGGACAACATCCTTTCTTTCTCCAAACAGCACCTGCTATGTATCCGTGAATATCGGCTGGAGCAGGTTCTCGATCGAACCCTGGTCATGGAAGCAGAAAAACTGCAGCGGGCGAACATTGAACTGCAGCTCGATTTGATCGATGAATTACCACAAATGCAGGGGGATGCGGAACAACTGGAACAGGTTTTCATCAACCTGATCACAAATGCCAAACAGGCAATGAATGAAGGAGGTATTCTGCAGATAAAATCATCTATGAGCCGGCTGCGTGGAGAGCCGGCCGTGCGGATTGAATTTCACGACAGCGGCGGGGGCATCCCGCCAAAATTGATGCGCAACATCTTCAATCCGTTTTTTACCACCAAGGAGGAAGGAACCGGCCTCGGCCTACCGATCAGCCACCGTATTATTGAGCATCACCAGGGGGAGATCGAAGCCATCAACACCGCATCCGGAGCCTGTTTCAGCGTTATTCTCCCGGTTCGGCTAAATCAGATTTCCGCCGACCCGGTCGGGCAGATGCTGGGTTAAAGGCCATAAAAAACAGGGTCCGACCACGCGAACCCTGTTGAGAGACTAATCTTTCCGCTGCTCCGCGTCCGGCCAGGGAGCGCGCCTTTCCGGCCCAGGGTAGGACGTCGCATTACGATAATCCCGCAAACTAGCATGGTCACGAATGATATCGACCCAACCGTCACTGCGTTTAAAGCACTTTATTTTTCCCGTTGCGATCAGCACATCGAGCACATCGTTACTGACCACCCCGGTGGTCCCATCCAGATAGACAACTTTGATTTGCGTAATTTTCACTTGATTCCCTCTGCAGCTATTGAAAATATTGGCAAGCACAAAGATTACAAGATTCAAATATTTTTTTCCACTGCAAAGGCAAAAAGGTGAATCAACAGAGACAGAAACCGTGCTGCATTTTACCGGTTCAGTCCGTTTCTCACTTGACCGATCAATATTTTTTCAGTTAGGATTTTAATCACAAAAAGGTGACTTGTTCACCTGAAAGCCCGGTGCTCCCCCCCCTCCAGCACCGGGCTTTTTTATTGATTAAATGGCTTGCAAAGATGACCGGCAAACGCTATTGATGGCTGCACCATGAGAAAACACTTAAACATCTGCATCCAGATAGAAAAGACCGTCGCTCAGATCTACCGCAAGATGGCCGAGTCTAGCAAGCTCTCACCTGCTGTTCGTACAGGCCTCTTGGAGTTGGCTCAGGAGGAAGATGATCACGCCAGTCAACTGCAATTTGCCCTGCGCTTCCCAGATGGTTCGATCGTCGACAGTCTGCCGGGAATGCTGCAGGAAGCAGAGCGGTTGTTGCAACTGGCACAAAAAGCCTTACAGCACGTGGAGCAGAATGTTGTCAGCGACCAGCAAGCCGTCAATATCGGCGTTGAACTGGAGAAAAAATTCTGCCAGGCCCACATCGGAAATTCCTTCCAGTTCAAGGAAGAACATTTAAAAAGCATGTTTTCAGCAATGGCTAAGGATGATGAACGACACTGCAAAAAACTCGAAGAGCTAAAAAAGCAATGTCAGCCATAACCAAAGATAAAAAACACCAGCAGTAACAGATTTTTTACTCTCCAACACCCTGGCCCCTGTACCCATTCAGCAAATTCGCGGCAATTGCTCTCCGGCTAACATCTCAATCGCCCTCATTCCGCCGATTGCGGTCTGCATCATCACCCGGCCGCTCGATTTTTCGACCACGTCTCCGATGATCGCAGCACCTCCACCTTCAGGCTGACTGCGCATCAACGCCAGTGCGGCATCAGCCTTTTCAGCATCGATAATTGCCAGCAGCTTGCCTTCGTTGGCGACAAAAAGCGGATCAAGGCCCAAAATTGAACAGGCTCCGGCGACTGTCTGTGTGATCGGCAGTTCAGTTTCCTGCAAACAGATATCAACCTGCGACTGCAGTGCTATTTCCTTCAGGGTCGTAGCAACGCCACCACGAGTCGGGTCGCGCAGCACGTGGACATTCTCGCCAAATTCTGCCAGAAGTTTCGTCACCAGATGATTCAACGCCATTGAATCGGTCGCAATATCGCTCTGCAGATCGAGCCCTTCGCGGCTGGCCAGCACCGCCATACCGTGATCGCCAATACTGCCGTTGATCAGAATCTTGTCACCCGGTTTGGCGGCATTCCCGAGGATTTTCAAATCGTGATCAAAAACACCGATCCCGGAGGTATTGATGAAAATCTTATCCCCCTTGCCGCGCGGCACCACCTTGGTATCGCCAGTGACAATTTTTACTTGCGCTTTATCGGCCGCAGCCTTCATCGCCTGCAGCACTTCACGCAGCTCGGCAAGCGCCAACCCTTCTTCGAGGATCAGCCCGACACTGATCGCCAGCGGGCGGGCGCCACTCATCGCCAGGTCGTTAACCGTGCCGTTGATCGCCAGGTCGCCGATGTTGCCGCCGGGGAATATGATCGGATCGACGACGTAGGAATCAGTGGTGAAAGCGAGACGGGTGCTGTCGATTCCTTCGAGAATGGCAGCATCGTTCTGGTCCGACTGAGCCACTTGCGACAGGGTCGGGATAATCAACTCGTCGAGCAATTGGTGACTCAGCTTGCCACCACTGCCGTGGCCGAGGAGGATGACGTCAGTGTTCAATTTTAATTCCTTCGCAAAGAAAACCTCCCCTCCCCTGGAGGGAGGGGATTGAGGGGAGGGGGGATTGTCGAGCATCACCCCCACCCTAGCCCTCCCCCCTCAAGGGGGAGGGAAAAGATCTCAGGATAAAATCAATCCGTTCCGTACTTATATTCCGCCGCACAAGTTCCTTCCGACGACACCATACACGCTCCGACCGGGTTTTCCGGGGTACAGGCTGTGCGAAACAGTGGGCAATCCTTCGGCGTCACTTTCCCTTTGAGGATTTCTCCACAGAGACAGCCTTCGTGCTCTTTCGGCTCTTCAACCTCGACCGGAATCTGCTTCTCGGCATCAAATTCAGCGAACTCATCCCGAATCCGCAAACCGCTGCCGGGTATCATGCCGATGCCTCGCCAACCGGTATCGCAGAGCTCGAAAACATCTGCCAGCAGCGCCTGTGCTTTAGCATTACCTTGCGGCTTGACAATGCGCTGGTATTCGTTCTCCACTTCGGCGCGGCCATCCAGCACCTGCTGCACCAACATCTGCACACCGCGCAGCATGTCGAGAGGCTCAAAACCGGTTACTACGCAGGGAACTTTGAACTGCTCGGCCAACGGCTTATAGGCTTCGGCACCAATTACCGCGCTAACGTGGGCCGGGCAGATATAGCCGTCGACCTGCAGCTCGGGGTCACTGGTCAGCGCCGCCATCGGCGTTGGCATGGTCTTGTGCGCGCAGAGGACAAAGTAATTTTTCAACCCACGCTTTTTCGCCTCAACGATGGAACCGGCAATGGTCGGTGCGGTGGTTTCGAAACCGACCCCGAGGAAGATAACAATCTTCTCCGGATTTTTTTCCGCCAGGGCGACTGCGTCGAGGGGCGAGTAGACAATCTTGATCTGGGCACCGCTCGCCTGTTCGCGCAGCAGGCTGCTGCTGGAACCGGGCACACGGACCATATCGCCGAAGGTAGCGATAACGACATCCGCCTGCCGGGCGTAAGCGACCGCTTTATCGACATATTCGATCGGCGTGACACAGACCGGGCAACCGGGGCCGGAAATCAATCTGATCTGTTTTGGCAACAGGTTGCGGATCCCATGCTGGTAGATCGACATGGTGTGGGTGCCGCAAACCTCCATTAACGTGATGACACCCGGATAATCGGCCACTTGCTTTTCGATGGTCGCCAGCATCGCTTTGGCCAGAGCGGGATCGCGGAATTCTCCAGCGTATTTCATTCCGCGCCCAATCCTGCATCCAAAGCTTCCCGGAAAACTTGCAGCGTCTTCTCCGCTTCCTCCGGATCAATCTTCTCGATGGCAAACCCGGCGTGCAGCAGCACATAATCACCGACCGCAACATCGTCGAGCATCATCAAACTGCCTTCACGACGCACCCCGTCGATTTCGCAGACTGCGGTCCCCTCTTCGATTTCGACCACCTTCATCGGTACGGCTAAACACATATTCCTACTCCGCACAAAGAGAATCAGGATACCCATGAAAGAGGTGTTTGCCGCCCGGATGGCGACAATCAAGCCCCAGGGACGGGTTTATGCGTCCTCTGGAATGGGTGCCTTGATTCGCAATTTATTTCTTCGCCGCCAACTTCTCCCGCAACCAGTCGTACCACTTATCCAACCCTTCACCGCTGTAGCAGGAGAGCTCGATAATCTCGATCTCGGGATTGACCCGCTTGGCGTACTCGCGGCACTTCTCCAGGTCGAAGCGCAGGTGCGGTATCAGATCCATTTTGTTGATCAGCATCAGCTTGCTGTTACGGAACATCTGCGGGTACTTGAGCGGCTTGTCCTCGCCCTCGGTGACCGAGAGCACAGCCACTTTGCAATCCTCACCCAGATCGAAAGAGGCCGGGCAGACCAGGTTGCCGACGTTCTCGATCATCAGCACATCGGTCTTATCCAGGTCAAAATGCTCGACACCGTGACCGACCATGTGGGCATCGAGGTGGCACCCGGCACCGGTGTTGATCTGGTGAGCCGGCACGCCGGTGGCAGCGATACGGTCGGCGTCGTTACTGGTCTGCTGATCACCTTCCAGCACGGCGAAACCGAGCTCGCTCTGCAATTCTTTCAGTGTTGTCTCGAGGATGGTGGTCTTGCCGCTACCGGGCGAGCTGACCAGGTTGAGTACCAGCAGTCCCTTCTCCTGAAACAGCGCCCGGTTGTTTCCGGCCAGGCGGTTATTCTTGGAGAGCAAATCCTCTTCGATGCTGATGGTTTTGCCCTTAACGTGATCGTGGGAATGATCATGACTGTGGTCATGGTCATGATGGTGATGATGATCGGCACTGCTGCCGCAACCGCAATCGATACACATGGTCAGTCGACCTCCATTTCCTTGATGCGCAACTCTTCGCCGGAGAGCAGTTCACTCGCGGCGCTGTCACACTCGGGACAACAGGCCAGCAGCTCTTCCAGCGGAAACTCGTAAGAACAATTCAAGCAACGTGCTCTCGCAGGGATCTGTTCAATCAGCAACGCGGCTCCTTCCAGCATCGTCCCTCTGGTGCAGGCTTCGAAGCAAAATTCCATCGCCTCCGGCACGACGCCGGAGAGGCTGCCGACCTCGACCGTCACTGATCGGATCACCTCTGCCTGCTGCTCCCTGGCAGCGCGTTCTGCTATTTCGACAATGCTCTGAGTGATTCCCAGTTCGTGCAAAAAATTTCCCTTTGACAGAAAAAGCAAAAAGTGTCTTTCTAGAGAAACGAGACAAAATGTTACATTTTGTTTACAATTTGCTCACTATAGGCAAAACCGACAAAAAAGCAAGTTGGGGCGAAGCCGTATACGGTACAAGCATTCGATACATGTTACCCACTTCCTGAATCAGTATGGGACAAAATGATGCACAGCGGCAAAATTTACATCTGTGACGGCGATAAAAACTCCCGGCGCTTCCTCGAAGAAACCCTGAAATTGCAAGGCCATCAGCTGACCAGTTACGCCCAGGGCAATCAATTGCTGCAGGCGCTGGAAGAGCAACAGGACGAAGCACCCGACCTGCTGCTGATCGACATGCACCTGCCCGACATCAGCGGCTTCGACCTGTTGCGCCGCATCAAACGCCTGCGCCCACAACTGCATGTCATCCCGATGAACGCCTTCGGCACGGTACGCGGTGCGATCGAAGCAATGAAGCAGGGCGCTTACGATTACCTCCTCAAACCTTTTACTGCCAGCGAGCTGAACAGCCTGGTAGATAAACTGATCGAACACAACCGGCTGGTCTCGGAAAACCGCTCGCTGAAAGCAGAAATCCGCCGCCGCTTCGACCCGGAGCAGGTGGTCTTTAAAAGCCCCTGTTTTGCCCAAGTGTTCGAGCTGGCGAAAAAGGTCGCCGCCGCCGATGCCAGCATCCTGATCATGGGAGAGAGCGGTGCCGGCAAAGAAATCATCGCCTCGACCATCCACTACAGCAGCGGGCGCCGCGATCAGCGCTTCCTCACCATCAACTGCGCCGCGCTGACCGACACCCTGCTGGAAAGTCAGCTGTTCGGCCACGTCAAAGGGGCCTTTACCGGCGCTGTCGGCAGCCAACGTGGCCTGATCGAAGAAGCGGACCTGGGCACCCTGTTTCTGGATGAAATCGGTGATATCAGCCCTGGCCTGCAGGCCAAGCTTTTGCGCGTGCTGCAGGAAAAGGAGTTCATCCCGGTCGGCTCGACCAAAGTCCGGCGAGCCAATGTTCGCTTCGTTGCCGCCACCAACAAAGACCTGCAGGAAGAGGTCAAAGCCGGTCGCTTCCGCGAAGACCTGTTCTATCGCCTCAACGTCGTCACCCTGCAGGTGCCAGCTCTGCGCGAACGGCCGGAAGACATTGAACCGCTGGCAAAACTGTTCATGGAGAAATTTGCCGGCCGCGGCAAACTCGAGCTGACCCGCGAAGCGGTCGCCTTACTCGCTGGTTACAGCTGGCCCGGCAACGTGCGCGAACTGGAAAACGTCATCGAGATGGCGGTTATTTTGGCCGACCAAGGTGTGATCGATGCCGCCCAGTTGCCACCCAAGTTGACCACCGACCAAGTGACGCCGATGCCGACACCGAAAGCGGGAATGACGCTGGAAGACGTGGAAAAAATGTACATTGAACAGATTTACCGCGAAACCGGCTATCATAAGCTGCGCACTTCGCAGATCCTCGACATCGCCCGCCGCACCCTCGACCGCAAGCTGCAGCAGTACGGTATTCAGAAAGATGCAAGCTGACTAAAACCAATCCGGTCAGCTTGCACGCCAAAATGACCCACCCTGTTTAATTCTGTCCGTATACGCAATTCCACAACGAAACCAATCGCTTATCCGTAAACGTATACACCTATTCATTCCAGAGCCTTAGCCCTGTTTACGTTTTTTTGGGCACAGTCCTTGCCGAATGCTACCGGCTAATGTGTCTTCCTGTCTTTCATTAACACTAGAAGCCACAGCTGCAATGCCACCTTTCAATTACACATAGGCCGGCCAGTGCAGTATTGACCGACCCATCAATTTAACAAAGGGCACTATGCCCTCACTTAGAGGAGAGAAGAGCATCATGGCAAAAATCGTCATCGATCCGATCTCGCGCGTCGAAGGCCACATGAAAGTGGAGGCCGTCGTCGAGAACGGTGTCGTCAAAGAAGCAAAAAGCTCAGGTATGATGTACCGGGGTCTGGAGAACATCCTGATTGACCGCGATCCGCGCGATGCCGCCCGCATCGTTCAGCGTATCTGCGGTGTCTGTCCGACCTCCCACGGTCTGGCCGCCTCCTTCGCCCTCGACGAAGCTTACGGTGTTAACGGTAACATCACCGATAACGGCCGCATCCTGCGTAACCTGATCCAGGGCGCCAACTTCGTCCAGTCGCATATCCTGCACTTCTATCAGTTGGCCGCCCTCGACTATGTTGATGTCGCCGCCTGCGCCGACTACACAGGTGGCGATCCTGAGCTGACCAAGATCAAAGACTTCATCGCCCGTGGCCACCTGGGTCCTTTCGTGCCCCGCTACGAAGGCGACTACCGCCTGAGCAAAGAAGAAAACATCGCTGCGGTTTCCCACTACGTCAAGGCGCTCAACATGCGTCGTCTGGCACACGAGACTGTCGCCGTTTTCGGCGGCAAGATGCCGCACAACATGTCGATCGTTGCCGGTGGCGTTACCGCCGCACCTTCCGTCGACAAGATCGCCGCCTTCATCTGGCGCATGGAGCAACTGATCGACTTCATCGACAGCTGTTACATTCCTGACGTACTGCTGGTCGCCAGCCGCTACAGCGACTACTTCGGCATCGGCGCCGGCTGCAAGCAGTTCATGTCCTTCGGTGTTTTCGATATGGACAGCGACCCGGACCTGACCAAGCGTCACCGCTACATCCCACAGGGCATTGTCAGTTCCGACCTGAAGATGACCCGCCTCGATCCGAACAAGATCACCGAGGAAGTTCAGAGCAGCTGGTTCCAGGACCACGGTGCGCAGCACCCCTACGACGGCACCACCATCCCGGATCGCGAGAAGCCTGGCGCATACAGCTGGATCAAGTCGCCACGTTACGACGGTCAGGTACTGGAAGTCGGCCCATTGGCGCGGATGCTGGCCAGCTACGTTGCCGGCGACAAACAGGTTCAAGGCATGATCAACGGTGTCCTCGGCAAATTCAACGCCGGTCCGGATGCCCTGTTCTCGGTTCTCGGCCGGCACGCCGCCCGCGCTATCGAGACCAAGATCGTTGCCGAGAAGTGCAAAGAGTGGGCACTGCAGCTGCAGCCGGGTCAGCCAAGCTTCACCGACTTCAACCTCGACGTCACCAGCCGCGGCATGGGTCTGCACGAAGCACCGCGCGGTGCCCTGGGACACTGGATCGTTGTCGAAGGTGGCAAGACCAAAAACTACCAGGCCGTGGTTCCGACCACCTGGAACGCCGGCCCGATGGACGCCAAAGGCCAGCCGGGTCCGATCGAGCAATCGATCATTGGCACCAAGGTCAAGGACGCCAAGAACCCGTTCGAACTGGTTCGTATCGTCCGCTCCTACGACCCTTGCCTCTCCTGTGCGGTTCACGTCGTCACCCCGAAGGGTGAAGACCTCGGCCGTTTCGTCGTCGGAGCGCAGTAAATGGAAGCCGCAGCCCTGTTCGCAGAAGAGCGCGCGCCGCTGCTGGTGATGGCGGTCGGTAACATCCTGAAAATGGATGATGGCTTCGCCGATGCAGTGCTTAACCATCTGGCAGAGATGGAGCTGCCAGAAGATGTCGAGCTTTTCGACGCCGGCACCAGCGCCATCGATCTGATGGAAGTGTTCGATCGGCGCGAAAAACTGATCGTCATCGACGCCGTGCGCGGTGGCCAGGAGCCAGGCACCCTCTACCGCTTCAGCCCGCAGGAAGTGGAAGATGGGGCCCTGCCGATGAACTCACTGCACCAGGTCGGCCTGCTGGAAACCCTGAAGCTGGGCGAGCTGGTCGACTGCAAACCGAAATCGACGGTGATCATCGGCTGTCAGCCGCAAGATACCGGCCTCGGCATCGGCTTAAGCGAACCGGTAAAAGCGCAGATCGAGCGGGCCAGCGAACTGGTGCTGAAAGAAATCAATCAATTTATTGAATCGAATTTATAGGAGAAATGACAATGGCTTTAACCCGACGTTCCTTTTTGAAAACGTCCGCAGCGGGCACCGCCGCACTCGGTGTCAGCCTGTTCGACAACCCGACCATGCGCAGCGCTTTTGCATCCGCTGTCCAGGAGACTCCGGTGGTCTGGCTGGCCTCCGGTTGCTGTTCCGGTTGCTCGGTTTCGCTGCTTAATTCCTTGAGCCCGCGCATCCAGGATGTCCTGCTCGACCAAGTTCTGCCCGGACATCATATCTCGCTCAACTTCCACCCAACCGTCATGGCTGCCTCCGGCGACATGGCGATGCAGGCGATGTACGACACCGAAGAGAAACCGTTCGTACTTGTGGTTGAAGGTTCGGTCATGACCGCCGACAGCGGTGTCATGTGCGAGGTGGGTGAAGACCACGGCCACGGCATTCCCGGTGTCGAGCATATCCGCCGCATGGGCAAGAAGGCGAAAGCGGTCATCGCCGCCGGTTCCTGCGCGGCTTTCGGTGGTGTCAATAAAGCCAACATGAACCCGAGCGGTTCGATTGGCGTGAAAGAATTCTTCGCCCAGGAAGGGATCACGACCCCGACCATCAGCCTGCCCGGTTGCGCCATGCATCCCGACTGGTTCGTCGGCACCTTGGCAGCTGTTCTGCTGCATGGTCCGGAAGCGATCAAGGTCGACCAGTACGGCCGTCCGGAAATGTTCTACCGTAAGCTGATCCACGACAACTGTCCGCTGCGCGGCCAGTTCGACAAAGGCGTTTTTGCCGAAAAGATGGGCGACGAAGGCTGCCTCTACAAGCTCGGCTGCAAAGGTCCTGTGACCCACTCCGACTGTGCTGAGCGCAAGTTCAACTCCGGCACCAACTGGTGTATCGACAACCGCCACCCTTGTCAGGGCTGCACCGAACCGGAATACCCCTACGAGGGCAGCATGTGGGACACCGTGCCGATCGCCGGTGTTACTCCTCCGGGACTCTATCCCCCGATCATGACCGACAACAAGACCTCGGTTGACGTCACTCCGGGCTACGCCGCACTGGCCGGCCTGGCAGCTGGTGCCGTCGGCGCCAAGGTGTTGGGGAAAAAGAGCGATTCTGATAAGGAATAATTTTCCGGGAGGATGATTTAAATGGAACTCGATCGAAGAAAATTTCTAAAAATCGGCGCTGCCGCCGGTGGAGCTGCAGCCTGCAGTCCCGCCGCACCGGCTCTGGCGCGCGATGAGCGGGAGCCGGATCCGAACTGGTACGGCATGCTCAACGACTCAACGCGCTGCATCGGCTGCAAGGCCTGCCAGGTCGCCTGTAAAACTGAAAACAAATTGCCGGCGGAAACAACCCTCGGCGACGACAAGCAGTTCGGTCAAGCAATCTACGATTCGCCGCGTGAGCTGTCGGAACACACCTACACCCTGATCAAAGCGCATCAGGATGCAGAAACCAACGAGACCACCTTCGTCAAGCAGCAGTGCATGCACTGTGTCGACCCGGCCTGCCAATCGGCCTGTATCGTTGGCGCGCTGACAAAGGAAGCTGACGGTTCTGTCAAGTACGACGCAGGCCTGTGCATGGGTTGCCGTTACTGCATGGTCGCCTGCCCGTTCAGCGTACCGCAGTTCGAGTGGTTCAAGGCGATTCCGTCGATCAAAAAATGCACCCTGTGCAGTGAGTCGCGCCTGAGCAAAGGCCAGCCGACCGCATGCTCCAGTGCCTGTCCGGCCGGCGCTATCGTCTTCGGCAAGCGCACCGACCTGATCAAGCTGGCGCGCAAGCGGATCGAACAAAACCCTGAACAGTACCTGGATCACATTTATGGCGAAAAGGAAGTCGGCGGCACCAACGTCCTCTACCTGACCAAACCGAAGGTCGCATTCGCCAGCCTCGGTCTGCAGGATTTCGATTACAAAGCAGTATCCGGCCTGACCGAAAGCATCCAGCACCGGATTTTCCAGTATTTCATTCCGCCAATCGCTGTCTACAGCATCCTGGGCGGCATCATGGCTTACAACCAGCGGCGCAAAAAAGAGGCCGGCACTTTAGGAGGTGACGATGAGTATTAAGGCGGCACCGCTGCATCAAAAATTTATTACCCCGAACTTCTGGGTCCTGATCTTCTTCATGTTGTCCGGCGCCGGGTTCGCTTATTTCCGTTTCTTCGAGGGCTTCGGCAGCGTCACCAACATGAGCAAAGCCTATCCCTTCGGCCTCTGGATTGCTTTCGACGTCGCCTGTGGCGTTGCGCTGGCAGCCGGTGGTTTTACGACGGCTGCGATTGTCGAGATCTTCGGCCGTGAGAAGTATCATGCCCTGGTGCGCCCGGCGATCCTGACCGCATTCATCGGTTACTTCCTGGTCGGGCTGGCGGTCTTTTTTGACCTCGGTAAGTACTACAACATCTGGCACGCGCTGATCTACTGGAACGGCACCTCGGTGCTGTTCGAGGTCGCCTGGTGCGTTATGCTCTACCTGACCGTTCTCGGTATCGAGAACATTCCGAACGTGGTTGAGCAGTACTCCGGCAAGGTCAACCTGCCCGGGCCGCTGGCCGGGTTCAACGGTCTCGGCAACTGGGTCCTCGGCAAGGCCGACTGGTTCACCAAGAAGACCATGGCGTTCTTCGTTATTGCCGGCGTCGTGCTCTCCTTCGGCCACCAGTCATCGCTGGGCACCATGATGCTGATCGCGCCCTACAAGCTGCACGACCTCTGGTACACCCCGATGTCGCCGCTGCTGTTTTTGACTTCGGCAGTCTGCGTCGGTCCGTCGATGGTCATCTTCGAGGGCACCTTGGCCAGCAAGTTCTTCGGCCGCAAGCCGGAAACTGAACTGCTCGGTAGTTTTGCCAAGTACATCCCGCTGTTCCTCGGCACCTACCTGCTGCTGCGCTTCATGGATCTGGCCTACCGCGGCGTTCTCGCCCAGGCCTTCGACGGCAGCGTTGCCGGATACTCCTTCCTGCTGGAGATGGCGCTGTTCATCGTGCCTTACTTCGCTTTGAAGTCGACGAATGTTCGCTACAACGGCACCAAGCTGTTCCTCTGCGCCATGTCGGTTATCTGCGGCGTAGTGCTGAACCGCTTCAACGTCTTTTTGATCGGCATGGACATGGGACCGAACTGGAACTACTTCCCGTCTGTCGGTGAGTTTTCAGTCACCTTCGCTTTCTTGGCACTCGGCGTGATGATGTACAAAATTGCCGTCAACTATCTGCCGATCCTGGAAGAAGAGCACTAGGAGATTATCCCTTCTCCCACTGGGAGAAGGTGGCCGAAGGCCGGATGAGGGGAAAACGGCTGGAGCGCCCCTCACCCCAACCCTCTCCCCGTGGGAGAGGGGGCTAAAATAAAAGCGGGCTGCCGATAACCGACAGCCCGCTTTGCTGATATCATCCCGCTCCTTGTTTAAAAAGCAACCGGGAACCGTGGCTTGAAACTATGATTGGTAATTTCGGCATCGATGATCGAAGCCAGGTCGACATTCAGACACACACAGCGCTCAACATCGAGACAGAACAAAGAAACTTTGCCGCCAAACTCCCGGGTGTTGTACGGCTCCAATTCAGCCGATTCGACTTGCTGCTCGTCCACTTTCCCGCGAAAGGTTAAACGAACGGTTCTGCGTTGCCGGCCAGCCTGTGAAATCAGCTCGGTAAAATTCATCCTGCCCTCCCTGCTCTTTTCATTTATTTTCTCATTAACAAGCCACAGCTTTTTAACATAACACCAAAAACGACTCAATACGTAAACCGGCTCATCCTGTGCTGCTGATAACACCTTTGTCCGGTTTCAGCCACGCCATTCGCCTGGTCAAATGTATACAAAATGGTTAAACTTGACCAAAAAGCATTCAACCGCTTACACTTCCGCAACCTAAACAACCTTTTTAAAATCAGGACAGCTGCAAGCAGACCACAGCATGTTGAGCGATTTTTCTCTGAAATTCCAAGCAGAAGAGCAACCGGAAAGGCCGCTCTGGCGTGCGATCCAGAGCACTGAAATTCTCCACTTCGTGCGCTCATTGCTGCTTGCCTATGATGTCATCGGTGTCCAGAAAAAGCGCGGCCGACTGGTTCTCGACAGCCTTCAGGACGCGGCCGACCTGGTGCTTGAGTTTCCCCCGGCTGTGCACTCGCCGAAAAAATTTCTCTTTCCTCACTGGGATCAGCTGTTCCGTTTTAAGCTGGATGAGAACATCCTGCTGGAAGCGGAAACCGCTGCGCCTCCTCGCATCATCTTCGGCATGCATCCCTGCGACTTGCACGCTGTGAAGATTCTTGATGACTGCCTGTTCGAAGGAGAAACCGACAGTTCATATCGTGCAAAGCGGGAAGCGACTCTGCTGATCGGCGTCGACTGCACGCCGGACGAGTTCTGCTTCTGCACCAGCCTCGGGACCGATCGTATCGCCGAAGGCTTCGACCTTTTTCTGCACAAGCGGGACGGCCATTACCTGATTCAGACCGGCAGCGAACGCGGACGCAAGCTTTTGCAGGATCATGCTCCCGAGACCTACGATGGACCGGAGGAGTCACCTTTGCCGTTGCAGGTCAAGCAGTGCGACAACAAAATCAAGTTCCCGTTCGAATCACTGCCCAACCTGCTGGAGGACGCTTACGACGATAAAATCTGGCAGGAACTGGGACATCGCTGCCTCGGTTGCGGTTCCTGCACCCTGCTTTGCCCGACCTGCTACTGCTTCAATGTTCAAGACAAGTTGGAGATCAGCATGCAGGAGGGGCAACGCATTCGCACCTGGGATTCCTGCCAGTTCGACCAGTTTGCCCAGGTCGCCAACGGCAATAATTTCCGCTCAAGCCAGGCCGACCGCCAACGCCATCGCTTCTTCCGTAAATACAAATACCTGTGGGAAAAGCATCAGCGCACAGCCTGTGTTGGCTGTGGCCGCTGCCGCCGCGAGTGCCTCTCCGAAATCGAGCCGGTTACCGTTCTCAACCAGATGTTCGCCGACTCACCGCAACCGGCAGAAACCCGGCCCGGCAGTGAATATCAACCACAGATGGCGCAGATTATCGATGTCGAGCAGCTGTCGGAAAAAGACCGGCTGTTCCGGCTGCGCCTGCCACAAAGCATCGATTTCACCCCCGGCAGTTTCATGCAGATATCGGTCTTCGG
Source organism: Malonomonas rubra DSM 5091 (assembly GCF_900142125.1). Classification (GTDB taxonomy): domain Bacteria; phylum Desulfobacterota; class Desulfuromonadia; order Desulfuromonadales; family Geopsychrobacteraceae; genus Malonomonas; species Malonomonas rubra. The sequence goes on along the minus strand of NZ_FQZT01000004.1, from coordinate 143,547 downwards.
CCTCGGTGAAGCGCCCTTTTCCATCGCCTCGGCACCGGACGGCGGCAACGAGATCGAGTTGATGGTGCGCAAGGCCGGAACCCTGACCCAGGCCCTGCACCGCAGCCGCAAGGGGGACAGTATCGGCCTGCGTGGCCCCTTCGGCAGTGGCTATCCGCTTGCCAGCATGCACGGAAAAGACCTGCTGCTGGTTGCCGGCGGTCGCGGCCTGCTGGCGATCCGTTCGCTGCTGCAGGCCGCTCTGGCCGATCGACACAACTTTGGCCGCATCACCCTGCTCTGTGGCGCCCGCGATATCGAAGCGCTGGTTTTCCCGGAGGACCTGCTCGACTGGCATCGCTCGGAATTGCTCGATTGCCGCATCGCCGTCAAAGATCCGGACAATAGCTGGGGCATCCCGTCGCTCGATATCAGCTACCTGTTCAAAGACCTTGACATCGATCCGCAACGCACTATCGCCGCGGTCTCCGGCCCACCGGAAATGTATCGCCAGGTTAACCCGCTGCTGTTCCGCATGGGACTGGCGGAAGAGAACCTGTACCTCAACCTTGAACGGCACATGAAGTGCGGCCTGGGCAAATGCGGCAAATGCCAGATCAACAACATCTATGTCTGCGAATGCGGCCCCATCTTCCCCTACAGCGCCATCAAACATCTCGGCGAGGCGATCGAACGATGAAGATGAAAGTCGGACTTTTCGATTTTGCCGGTTGTGAAGGCTGCCAGTTGACGGTGATGAACCTGGAGGATCAGCTGCTGCAGGTCCTTCAACACATTGAGCTGGTGGAATTCCGCGAACTGATGACTGAAACCGCGGAACAGATCGACATCGCTTTTGTCGAGGGCAGCATCTGTCGCCCCGGCGATCGTCAAAGATTGAAACAGATCAGACAGCGCAGCAAAGTCCTCGTCGCCCTCGGCTCCTGCGCCGATAACGGCGGGGTCAACGCTTTGGGGAGCGATCGCACACCGGAGGTGCTGCGACAGCAGGTATATGCCAACGATCTTCCGCATCTCTACACGGAAACTCCACAGCCGCTGTCGGCTGTCGTCAAAGTCGATTATCGCGTTCCCGGCTGCCCCATCGACGGCCAGGAGTTTCTCGCCATCCTGCAGGCGCTACTGTTACAGCAGCAGCCGGAATTACCAGCCTTTGCCGTTTGCGTCGAATGCAAACTGGCAGAGTATCCATGCAGCTTCGATTATGGACAAGTCTGCCTTGGCCCGGTCACCCGTGCCGGCTGCCGGGCCATCTGCATCGACGGCGGCGGCCACTGTCGCGGCTGTCGCGGCCTGATTGATAACCCGCGCACATCGCCCTATCATCGTATTCTGGAGCAGCACGGATTAACCGTCGAAGAAATCCTCGACCAGTACCGCACTTTCAATGTCAGCGAGAAAGCGCCATGAAAATCGAGCTCGATTACCTCACCCGCATTGAAGGGCATGGCCACCTGATTGTAGAACGGGATGGCGATAAAATCGTCAATTGTCGCCTGCAGGTAGTTGAAACGCCACGTTTTTTCGAGGCAATGCTGCAGGGGCGACATATCAGCGATGTATCGACAATCGTCGCCCGGGTTTGCGGCGTCTGCTCCATCTCGCACACACTGGTTTCGCTGAAAACTATGGAAAAAGCGCTGCAGATCGAAGTTCCGCCGCAGGCCCAGCTCTTGCGCCGCTTGCTCAGCTACGGCGAAACGGCCCAGAGTCATCTGCTGCACCTGTATTTCATGGCTCTGCCTGATCACCTCGGAGTTCCCAGCCTGTTTAAACTTCTGGACAGCAAGCAGGAACTGGTCGCCCGGGCACTACGACTGAAGCGGACTGCGAACCGCATTTGCGAGGTGGTCGGCGGCCGTAGCATTCATCCGGTCACCACTTGCCTGGGTGGTTTTTCGGCCCGGCCGGAAGCAAGCGAATTGAAAAAATTGCGCCAGGAACTGGTCGCAACTCTTCCCGACCTGGAAGCGACGGTCGAGCTGTTTGCCAGCTTCGAATTCCCGGCCTTCAACCGCCAGCGAAATGCCCTCTGCCTGGCTCCGGAAAATGACTACCCTTTAAGTAGCGACAACCTGCTCAGCAGCAACCATGAACGCTTTCCCGTAACCAGCCACCACCAGCGGATTGAAGAATACATCTCACCCGACTCAACCGCCAAACTGGCCCGCTGTGAAGGAGACTGCTACATGGTCGGCCCCCAGGCCCGCCTGCGAAACGGCCAGCAAAAGCTTTCGCCGATGGCGGCAAAAGTTGCAACCGCGTTGAGCCTCGAGCAAACGACTCTCAACCCTTTCGAGAATCTGAAAGCCCGCCTGGTCGAGGTGATTCATTGTATCGAGGAAGCACTCCACTGTATTGACGAACTGCTTCTGCGCGGCATGGGGAGAGTGGTCACCCCCAACATCCCCTCGCTCGCCGGGGAAGCGACGGCCGCGATTGAAGCGCCACGCGGTACCCTTTTTCACAGCTACCGATTCAATACACAGGGCATCATCGAAGAGGCAAACTGCATCATCCCGACAGCTCAAAACCTTGCCTCGATCGAAGAGGACTTCAAACGCCTGCTACCACAATTGCTCGATCTTTCTGCTGCCGACATCCAGCACAAGCTGGAAATGTTGGTGCGTGCCTATGACCCCTGCCTGAGCTGCTCGACTCACTGATTGCAGCCCTCAACCAAGTCGTTCAGCCAGCAGCAGATTCCAATCAAAACGCTCAAAAAAATCCAAACAAGGTATTCAGCACAAGTTCGTGGAGAAACTCGAGAATATTAGAGCTTTTTTATTGCAATCGACAAACCATCTTGCTAATCTTAAACACTGCTAAGATTAATGTCGTTTTACGCATATATTCTCGAGGGGGCCAACAAGGAGTCGACACGGATGGCACAACCAGCACAAAGCAAGTTCCAGTTGAAGATTTTCCATAAGATGAGCCTGATTGCAGCTCTTGGACTCATCGGCATGCTTGCACTTGGCGGCATTGGCTACTGGTCAACCACCAATATCGACACAACGGCGGTCAACGCACTCGACCGTAACGGCGAGATCCGCGCCAACCTTGTCAGCAGCTACGACAAAGCCCTGGAAAGCGAGAGCCTGGCCCGCGAGCTCGGCAGCCTGAACCAGCGCCTGATCGAACTGATGGATATGGTCATTACCGGCCCCGCGCGTGGCGTCACTGAGCAGCAGATTATGACTGCTGCGAAAAAGCTCGCTAAAGATGCCGAAATGGTTCACAAGGTTCCGGGAAGCGACGCCGCTTTTGGAAAAACCAAGAACAGTATCGGCAAAGTCACCGTCAGTAATGTTGTTGATGTCGCCACCCTGCTTGAATTCGAGCTGCCTGATCTGTTCGCACTCATGGATGATCGCCAGGCCTTCAAAGCCCGCCAGGGAGAAATTGCCCTGTCGATGGCCAGCATGTACTACTTCATCGCCAAAAACCTGCAGGGTCTGGCAGAAAACAGCTTGGCAGAAGTTAAAAGCGCGAAGCAGAGTCTGAAAACAGCGCTGGCTGACGCAGATACCGAGATGGTGGCAATCAAACAAGATCTACACGACACCGCCAGCCAGGCCGGCATGAGCCTAATGGTCGTCTTTGTCATCACCATTGTCGTCCTCGGGATTATTTATGGCCTCTTCGCTCTTAGCATCACCCGCCCGCTGACTGAAACCGTCGAAATGGCCCGCTCTCTGCGCGCCGGGCGCGTCTCCGCACGCCTGAAAGGAAGTGAGCGCGGCGATGAATTCGGCAGCATGGCGCGCGCCCTCAACGAGTTCGCTGATGAGCTGGAACACGAAGTCGTCGATGCCATGCAGAGCCTGGCAAACGGTAACTTCAACATCGAAATCCACGCCAAAGACGAGCAGGACATTGTCCGCGCTGCGCTGAAGCAAACCGCCGATAAGCTTAGCGGGACCATGCATGAAATTCTCAGCGCCAGTGAACAGATTGCCAGCGGTAGCGAACAAGTTGCCGATAGCGCACAGCAGCTCTCACACGGTGCAACAACGTCTGCAGCTTCGCTGGAAGAAATCAGCGCTTCGATGAATGTGATGTCGCAACAGATCCAGGCGAGCGCAGGCAACGCAGAACAGGCTAACGGCCTTTCCACAACAGCCAAAAAGACTGCCGAATCGGGCAACCAGAAGATGCAGCAGATGGTCAATGCCATGGTCGAGATTCGCGAATCGGGCCAGGGCATCAGCAAAATCATCAAAGCGATCGACGAGATTGCCTTCCAGACCAACCTGCTGGCCCTCAATGCTGCTGTCGAAGCGGCTCGCGCCGGCCAGCACGGTAAGGGCTTTGCCGTGGTCGCCGAAGAGGTTCGCAATCTCGCTGCACGCAGCGCCAAAGCTGCAAACGAGACCACCGCACTGATTCAGGGTTCGGTCGAGAAGACTGAGAATGGTGTCCAGATTGCCGATGAAACCGCAAGTGCACTGAGTGAAATCGTCACTGCGATCACCAAGGTATCCGACCTGGTCGGGGAGATAACAACGGCAAGCAAAGACCAGGCGAACGGCATTGCCGAAGTAAACACCGGGCTTAACCAGATTGATCAAGTGATCCAGACCAACACCGCCAACTCAGAAGAGAGCGCGGCAACCAGCGAAGAGTTGTCTGCCCAGGCGGCGCGCCTGAATCAGCTACTATCCCAGTTCACCCTGCAGGGCGACATGCGTATGGCACAATCAGCGCAAGCACACAACCCTGCCGCACCTCAGGCTCTCAGCTGGGCCGACATGTAAATAGAACCTGCGCCGCTCCCGGGCCTTCCACCGGGAGCGGTTTTTTCTCTCCTCGAATCAACAAACACCGTATACAGCCTTAACTTAGATTGTTTTTTTTGCCTGACAGGTGTATCTTGTCTGTCTGGAAAATCTGACTATACGTTTTCGCTATATAAGGAGGAGAGTGATGTTTGGATTGGGTACACAAGAGCTGTTGATCATCCTGGTTCTGGTGATGATCGTCTTCGGCGCTGGCAAATTGCCGCAAGTTGGCAGCTCCCTCGGTAAAGGCCTGCGTAATTTCAAAAAAGGTATGAACGACGCGGACGAAGAAGAAATAGAAGAAGCAAAAGTTGAAGAGATCGAGAAGAAGGACGAGAAAAAAGACGCTTGATCTTGATGTCAGCGAAAATTTAAAAAAGGAGCAGCCGACATCGGCCTGCTCCTTTTTTTATTGGGCTGAACCGGGGCTTGCTAGCCGCCGATTCCCTGCATCCTGCGTTCTCCCGGCTGATAATCCTGTCCCAGGCAATGCCGCTCCGGCTTTTCCGCAACAGAACGCAGCAAAACATTCGCCACTTTTTCATCATCTGCACCAGAACGCAAAACACTGCGCAGGTCGATCTCGTGATCAGAAAGCAGGCACGGGCGAAGTTGACCGTCGGCGGTCAGGCGTAGACGGTTGCACTCGCGGCAGAAGTGGGACGAAACTGCGTGAATGATCCCGACAGTGCCGACAGCGCCCTGCAACCGATAAATCCGCGCCGGCCCTAAAATCCCCTGGCGCTGTTCGGGGACAAGCGGCGCCACCTGTTCCAGATCTTGCTTTATCTGCACGGCAGGGTAAAGTTGCCTATCGGTGTAATCCAGCCCGGAGCTGACCGGCATGAATTCGATAAAACGAACCTCCCAGTTGTGCTTGTAGCTGAGGCGGGCAAAAGCCGCGATCTCATCCTCATTGACACCACGGATCGGCACCATGTTGATTTTGATTGGAGCCAGCCCTGCCGCTTCGGCCGCACGCAAGCCGTCCAGCACGCTCTGCAACTGATCACGCCGGGTGATCTGCTTGAACCTTTCCGCCTGCAAGCTGTCAAGGCTGACATTGATTCGCGCCAACCCAGCCTGTCGCAGCGGTTCGGCATAATCGCTCAGCAGTACACCGTTAGTGGTCAGAGTCAACTCCGGCTTTTCTGGCAATGCCACCAGTGAGGCGATAAAGTCAACCACGCCCTTACGCACCAGCGGCTCACCTCCGGTCAAGCGGATTTTGCGCACACCCCGCTCGACGGCGATTCGCGCCACCCGGTAGAGCTCTTCATAACTGAGCACCGCGCCGTGACCAACCGAAGCAACCCCTTCTTCCGGCATACAATAGCGGCAACGCAAGTTGCAGCGATCAGTGATCGAGATACGTAAATAATCTATTTTCCGGGCATAAGAATCACGCAAAACAGGCTCCGAATAGTAGCGACGTAAAAAGGGCGAACACAGAGGTTCGCCCCTACAAGCGGAAATATACTCCGTATACGGAACACGGGCAAGCTATTCGGTTTCTGCATCCTGTGGCAGCTTCGCCTCGAAGGTGCGCTTTTCCACCGCGCATCGATACGCCTCTTCCGGCGTGATCCGCCCCTCATTGAGCAGCTCCATCAGGTGGCTGTCCATCAGCTGCATGCCATCTTTTCTTGCGGTCTGGATGATCGACGGAATCTGGAAGGTTTTGCCCTCGCGAATCAGGTTGCCGACAGCTGCATTACCGAGCATGATTTCCAGCGCTGCAACCCGCCCCTTTCCGTCGGCAGTGCGGCAAAGCTGCTGGCAGACCACCCCCTTCAGGCTTTCGCCAAGCATGGTCCGTACCTGCTCCTGGGCATCGGTCGGGAAAACATCGATAATCCGGTCGATGGTCTTGGGCGCCGAGTTGGTATGCAGGGTGCCGAACACCAGGTGGCCGGTTTCGGCCGCGCTCATCGCCAGCTCGATCGTCTCCAGGTCACGCATCTCGCCAACCAGGATGATGTCCGGGTCTTCTCGCAGCGCAGCCTTCAGTGCAGCAGAAAACGACTGGCTGTGGGTGCCAATCTGCCGCTGGTTGATCAGCGACATCTTGTTTTCGTGGATAAATTCGAGCGGATCTTCCAGGGTCAGGATGTGCTCTTTGCGGGTACTGTTGATCAGATCGATCATCGCTGCCAGCGTGGTCGACTTGCCGCTGCCGGTCGGCCCGGTGACCAGCACCAGGCCCTTTTTGAAGCGGGTCATCTTGCGCACACCTTCCGGCAGCTTCAACTGATCGGCGGTGAGAATCTCTCCCGGGATAATGCGGAAGACGGCAGCTACGCCCCGATGGGTATCGAGCATGTTGCCACGAAAACGGGCCATAGCGGGGAGCGCGTAAGCAAAATCAAGATCACGTTTCTCCTCGAAAGTCTGCTTCTGCTCTTCATCAAGGATTTCATACAGCAGCGCCGTAACCTGCTCGTTGGTCAGATTGGGCGACTTGATTTTGACGATCTCGCCATGCAGGCGCAGCATCGGCGGCGCCCCGGTGGAGATATGCAGATCACTCGCACCCTGCTGCTGCATCATCTTGAACAGCGCATCAATCTTCGCCATGAAAACTCCCCTTTCAGGACAATTAAAGATTGCTTATTTTGGCAGCCGATCCAGCCGCTGTCAAGCAATTGCACCGGGAAGGCTTGCCCCGCAGAATGCTGCTATGATAAATTCCAAAACTCGTATAAAGACATATTTAACTGGAGAAATTTTGATGGCAAAAGCACTCGGGCTGGTGTCTGGCGGGATCGACAGCACCTTGGCAGTTCTCGCCCTGCAAAGGCAGGGTATCGATGTCGCAGGCGTTGCCTTCGTCACCCCTTTTTTCGGGGCCGAACGGGCGAAAGCAGCAGCGAAAGCGACTGATCACAAACTGCTGGTAAGAAATATCAGTGACGTGCATCTGGAGATGCTGAAAAACCCGCGCTACGGCTACGGGCGTAACATGAACCCCTGCATTGATTGTCACGCCATGATGTTCAGGCTGGCGGGCGAAATTATGGAGCAGGAGGGATACGACTTCCTTTTTTCCGGGGAAGTTCTCGGCCAGCGCCCGATGAGTCAGAATGCCAACGCTCTGCGCTCTGTCGCCAAGCTCTCCGGTTACGCAGATAAAATCCTGCGGCCGCTTTCGGCCAAGCTGCTGCCGATCACGGCGATGGAAGAAAATGGTCTGGTCGACCGCGAACAGCTGCTCGACATCCAGGGCCGCTCGCGCAAGCGCCAGCAGCAGTTGGCGGAAGAGTGGAATTACCCGGAATATCCCTCAAGCAGCGGCGGCTGCCTGTTGACCGAAGTCGGCTTTTCCAACCAGCTTCGCGACCTGTTGAAATACAAGCCGGACGCCGATGTCAATGATGTTGAGCTGCTGAAGGTCGGCCGGCAGTTCCGCATCTCCCCTAGCGCCAAACTGGTGGTCGGGCGCAACAAAGCAGACAACGAAAAGCTGCAGCACCTCTCGGAAGGCTGCGTCCTGAAATTGCGCTGCGCCAACTTCAGCGGCCCCCTCGGCGTTTTCTGCGGGGAGCCAAAGCAGGAAGACCTGGAAACAGCCGCAGCAATCCTTGCCTCTTACGGAAAAGGCAAAGATGAACCACAACTCGACGTCCTCTTCATGGACGAAAAGAAACAGTTCTGCATCAATATCAAACCGATGCCACGTGATGAATCACGGGGAATGATTCTGTCTTGAATAAATCATCTCCCTCTCCCCTGGGGAGAGGGTTGGGGTGAGGGGGCCTTTTATCGAAATCCCCCCCCTCATCCGCCCTTCGGGCACCTTCTCCCTTGGGGAGAAGGGTTATAAAACAAACAAAAACGCCCCGCCGGATTTCTCCGACGGGGCGTTTCGTTTTACAGCGTAGCTGGGTCGGCTTACATCATGCCGCCCATACCGCCCATGCCGCCCATGCCACCCGGCATAGCAGGCATTGCATCGCCACCTTCAACAGGCTTGTCAGCAATCATCGCTTCGGTGGTCAGCATCAGACCAGCAACCGAAGCAGCGTTCTGCAGTGCGCTACGGGTGACCTTGGTCGGATCGATGATACCAGCTTCCAGCATGTCGCAGTACTCGTCGGTCGCAGCGTTGAAGCCGAAAGAGCCTTCGCCGTTCGCAACCTTGTCAGCGACGATAGCGCCTTCGAGACCAGCGTTGATAGCGATCTGACGCAGCGGAGCTTGCAGGGCGCGGACAACCAGATCACGGCCGAACTTCTGCTCGCCTTCCAGCTCGAGAGCAGCAACGTCCTTGAGGATACGCAGCAGAGCAACGCCACCACCAGGAACGATACCTTCTTCAACAGCAGCGCGGGTTGCGTGCAGAGCATCCTCAACGCGAGCTTTCTTTTCCTTCATCTCGGTCTCGGTTGCAGCACCGACCTTGACCACCGCGACACCGCCGACCAGCTTGGCCAGACGCTCCTGCAGCTTCTCACGATCGTAGTCGCTGCTGGTCTCTTCGATCTGAGCGCGGATCACTTTCACGCGGCCTTCGATGTCAGCTTCGTTACCGGCGCCGTCAACGATGGTGGTGTTGTCTTTATCGATAACGATACGCTTGGCGCTACCGAGCATGTCGACGGTTGCGTTCTCCAGGCGGAAACCAACCTCTTCGGAGACCACCTGACCACCGGTGAGAATAGCGACGTCTTCCAGCATCGCCTTGCGACGATCGCCGAAGCCCGGAGCCTTGACAGCACAAACGTTGATGGTGCCACGCAGCTTGTTGACAACCAGAGTTGCCAGCGCTTCGCCATCAACATCTTCAGCGATGATGAACAGCGGCTTGCCCTGCTTGGCGACCGGCTCGAGAACCGGCAGCAGATCCTTCATGTTGCTGATTTTCTTGTCGTAGATCAGGATCAGTGCGTCTTCCATAACCGATTCCATGCGCTCGGTGTCGGAAACGAAGTACGGGGAGAGGTAACCGCGATCGAACTGCATACCCTCGACGGTCTCGAGGCTGGTGTCCATCGACTTGGCTTCCTCAACGGTGATGACGCCTTCCTTGCCAACTTTTTCCATGGCTTCAGCGAGGATGTTACCGATGGTCTCATCCGAGTTGGCCGAGATGGTACCAACCTGGGCGATTTCCTTGTGGTCGGCAACCGGCTTGGACAGCTTCTGCAGCGACTCGACACCGACAGCAACGGCCTTGTCGATACCGCGCTTGATTTCCATCGGGTTGTGTCCGGCAGTAACCAGCTTGACACCTTCCTGGTAGATAGCCTGGGCGAGAACGGTCGCGGTGGTGGTACCGTCACCGGCAACGTCAGACGTCTTGGAAGCAACTTCCTTGACCAGTTGAGCGCCCATGTTGGCGAAGCTGTCTTCCAGTTCGATTTCCTTGGCGACGGTAACGCCATCTTTGGTGATCAGCGGAGCGCCGAAAGACTTGTCGATTACAACGTTGCGGCCTTTAGGACCGAGAGTGACCTTAACAGCATCAGCCAGAGCGTTGACACCATCCAGAATGGTGGCACGTGCTTCTTGAGAAAATTTGATCTCTTTTGCCATGATTTCTACTCCGTAAAGTAAGTATTAAATATTGGTAGCTCGTTCCAGCAGTTTCGATTTTTCGTTCCAGCAAGGCGCGAGCAGCACAGAAGCGCAGCGTAGCCTTGCGCTACGTGAGCATTCAAGCAGCACAGCAACGCCGCTGGAGCGGAAAAGCGGAGCTGCCTTACTCAACAACACCGAGGATGTCGTCTTCGCGCATAATCAGATATTCTTTACCGTCAACCTTGATCTCGCTACCGGCATACTTGCCGAACAGAACCTTGTCGCCAGTTTTAACGTCCAGCGGCAGAACTTTGCCCTCAGGAGTCACTTTGCCTTTACCAGCAGCCACGACAACGCCTTCCTGCGGCTTTTCCTTGGAAACGGTATCCGGGATGATGATGCCACCAGCAGTGGTGGTTTCTTCTTCGACGCGCTCTACGATGATGCGGTCCTGCAATGGTCTGATGTTCATTGTTGGATCTCCTTTCACAAACAATCAATGCGGGCCTTGCGGCCATTGCGGTTATGGATAAGGGACATAGGTGGCTCATAACTGATCCCTATGCAGGTCAGCCACTCATGCCTGTTAGCACTCTATGGGCCTGAGTGCTAACAACGGTCAACCATAATAATCTGCCGCCCGCTATTGTCAAGTCATTTTTTCATGCAAATCCGCAGTACTCCTCCCTCTGCAAAACAGCGCAGTAAAGAAACGCTTTCATCGACGACTTTCACTGGTCGTCATGGCAAGGCAGTTAAGATACCCGAAATGGTATATTCATCAACGAACCAAGGTCCTTTGATTAAAGTGAGCCTAAAGGCTGAGGTGGACATGAATTTTCCAGCCAAACAAAAAAAGGGGAACTTACAGCAGAAAAACAACTATTTAGACAAGACTTTAAGGAAAGTGAAAAAGATTTATCGGCACGAAACCTTTTTATTGCCAATAAATATTAATATTGACATTTTCTACCACGTCCGCTATACGGAACTCTCGATAAAACCCTTTTCTATTTTCGTACGGCATACTAAATACCATGGAATTCGATATTGGCAAAAAAATAAAGGCGTTGCGCAAGGAAAGGAAACTTACCTTGCAGGACGTTGCGACCGAAACCGGCTTCTCTCCCGCGCTGATTTCGCAGATTGAAAACAACAATGTCTCTCCGCCGATCGCCACCCTGTCTAAAATCGCGCGCTTCTTCGACGTTAAAATGAGCTTCTTCTTCGAAGAGGGCGAGGGAGCAACCCGTTACGAGATCGTTCGCAAAGATGAGCGCCGGGTGGTCAGCCGGGTTATTTCCAAAGATGGCTCCGGCCATGGCTACACCTACGAAACCCTCTCCTATCGAAAACTGAATAAAAAAATGGAGCCTTTCCTGCTCACTGTCAATGAGCGAGCCAAGGAAGAAACTCTCTACAACCATGAAGGCGAGGAATTCCTGCTGATCCTCGAGGGCCAGGCTGAAATCATTCTCGATGACGAACGCTTCATCCTCGAGGCAGGAGACGCGGCCTACTTCGACTCCACCGTAAAACATCGACTGCTTTCCAAAGATGGTTCGGCGGTTCAGGTGTTGGCCGTCGTCACACGGTAAAGCAAAACTTTTTGGCCACCAAGGCACCAAGTACACCAAGAGAGTCAAACCCGTTTTTTGATTTTAAAATCTAAAAAGGTTTTCTTGGTGCCCTTGGTGTCTTGGTGGCTGACAATATTTTCAACTGATATTCAAAGAAGGGATCCATTCTATGAGTTCGTTCGAAAAGAAAACCATCGCCGACTGGGAAGAGCAGGCGAAAAAACTGCTGAAGAAGGATGATATCTCCGACTTCAAATGGGACACCCCGGAAGGCATCAGCGTCAAGCCACTTTACACTGCCGCTGACATCGAAGGACTGGAGACCGCCGACACCATGCCTGGCCTGGCGCCTTTCGTGCGCGGACCGATGGCCACCATGTACGCCGGTCGTCCCTGGACCGTGCGCCAGTACGCCGGCTTCTCCACCGCTGAAGAGTCTAACGCTTTCTACAAGCGCAATCTGGCCGCCGGTCAGCAGGGCCTTTCGGTCGCTTTCGACCTGGCGACTCACCGTGGCTACGACTCTGACCACCCGCGCGTGGTCGGTGATGTCGGCAAAGCTGGTGTCGCCATCGACTCAGTCGAGGACATGAAAATTCTCTTCAGCGACATCCCGCTGGACAAGGTCTCGGTATCGATGACCATGAACGGTGCCGTTTTGCCGATCATGGCCAACTACATCATCGCTGCCGAGGAGCAGGGTGTCAGCGAAGACAAGCTGGCCGGAACCATCCAGAACGACATCCTTAAAGAGTTCATGGTTCGCAACACCTACATCTACCCGCCGGCCCCGTCGATGAAGATCATCGGCGATATCATCGAATACACCAGCCAGAAGATGCCGAAGTTCAACTCGATCTCGATCTCCGGCTACCATATCCAGGAAGCAGGTGCCAACAACGCGCTGGAACTGGCTTTCACCTTGGCCGACGGCCTTGAGTACGTTCGCCAGGCGGTTGCCAAAGGGCTGGATGTCGACGCTTTCGCGCCGCGCCTCTCCTTCTTCTTCGCCATCGGCATGAACTTCTTCATGGAAGCCTCCAAGCTGCGCGCCGCCCGTTTCCTCTGGGCCAAAATGATGAAGCAGTTCAACCCGAAGAACCCGAAATCTTCGATGCTGCGCACCCACTGCCAGACTAGCGGCTGGTCGCTGACCGAGCAGGATCCGTACAACAACGTCATCCGCACCACCCTGGAAGCGTTGGCTGCGGTTCTCGGTGGCACCCAGTCGCTGCACACCAACGCACTGGACGAGGCGATCGCCCTGCCGACCGACCACTCTGCCCGCATCGCCCGCAACACCCAGCTGGTGATCCAGGAAGAGTCGGGCGTCTGCAACGTCGTTGACCCCCTCGGCGGCTCCTACTACGTCGAATCTCTGACCAACTCGTTGATCGAAGAAGCGTCCAAGATTCTCGATGAAATCGAAGAGCTGGGTGGCATGACCAAGGCGATCGAGTCGGGCATGCCGAAACTGCGCATCGAGGAATCAGCTGCCAAAAAGCAGGCCTCCATCGATTCCGGCCGCGACGTCATTGTCGGCGTCAACAAATACAAGTTGGCCGAAGAAGACGAGATCGAAGTTCTCGACGTTGACAACGCCGCTGTGCGCGAGTCACAGATCGCCCGCCTCAACAAGATGCGCGCTGATCGTGATGAGGCTGCCTGCCAGCAGGCCCTTGACGCCATCACCGCTGCCTGCGAAAGTGGCGCAGGCAACCTGCTCGACCTTTCCGTCAAGGCAGCCCGCCTGCGCGCCTCAGTCGGCGAGATTTCCGACGCCATGGAAAAAGTCTTCGGCCGCCACAAGGCCGAAATCAAGCTGGTCTCAGGAGCATACGGATCTGTCGTGAACGAAGATAATGATTTCAACGAAGTGAAGAAGCGGATCGATGCCTTCGCCGCCAAGGAAGGCCGTCGCCCACGTATCCTGGTCGCCAAGATGGGCCAGGACGGTCACGACCGCGGCGCCAAAGTTGTGGCTTCTGCTTACGCCGATGCCGGTTTCGATGTCGATGTCGGACCACTGTTCCAGACCCCGGAAGAAGCCGCCAAAATGGCCGTTGAGAACGACGTCCATGTCGTCGGCGTCTCCTCGCTGGCTGCTGGCCACAAGACCTTGGTGCCACAACTGGTCGCAGAGCTGAAAAAGCTCGGCGCAGATGATATCGCCGTGGTCTGCGGTGGTGTCATACCGCGCCAGGATTACGATGCGCTTTACGAGGCCGGTGCCGCCAAGATTTTCGGCCCAGGCACCCCAATCACAGTTTCGGCCGCACAGACACTGGACGCGATTGAAGGGAAGTAACAGAACACTTCAAAACCGATAGCCACCAAGGCACCAAGATCACCAAGAGGGACAAACCAATCTTTGGATTTTAAGCCAAAAGAAAAGGTTTTCTTGGTGTCCTTGGTGCCTTGGTGGCTAATTTTTTACAGGTTCAGATTTTGACTAATATTGAAAAACTCGCAGAGGGCGTCAGGACTGGCAACATCCGCCCCCTGGCCAAAGCGATCACCCTGATCGAAAGTCGCAACCCGGACCATTCGGCCGACGCAGTCGAGCTGCTCGACAACCTCCTGCCCGATTCCGGCAATTCGATCCGCATCGGCATCTCCGGCGTTCCCGGTGCGGGCAAAAGTACCTTCATCGAAGCCCTCGGCATGCACCTGATCGCGGAGGGGCACAAAGTCGCCATCCTTGCTGTTGACCCCACTTCGCAGCTCTCCGGCGGTTCGATCCTCGGCGACAAAACCCGTATGGAAGAGCTGTCCCGCGAGCAGAACGCCTTCATCCGCCCTTCCCCCTCGGGCGACACCCTCGGCGGCGTGGCGCGCAAAACCCGGGAAACCATGCTGCTGTGCGAAGCGGCCGGCTTCGATGTGATCATCGTCGAAACGGTCGGCGTTGGCCAGTCGGAGGTTACCGTCGCTTCGATGGTCGACTTCTTCCTGCTGCTGCAATTACCGAACGCCGGCGACGAACTGCAGGGGATCAAAAAAGGCGTCATGGAAGTCGCCGACGCTATCCTCGTCAACAAAGCTGAAGGCGATAACCGTCCCAAGGCCGAACTGGCCCGCCAGCAGTATGAAAACGCCCTCCACCTGTTCAAACCAAAAAGCCAGAACTGGATCGTTCCAGCAATGCTCTGCAGCGCCCTGCACAATGAAGGGATCGAAGAACTCTGGCAGGCAGTCCAAGGGTTCAAAGTCAAGATGCAGTCCAGCGGCGAATTCGACGAGAAACGCAAACTACAGGCAAACGACTGGATGTGGTCGTTGGTTCTGGAAGAGTTGAAAGATCAGTTCATGCGCGACAAACATGTCGCCGGGATGATTGAACAGGTGCAAGCCGGCATTAATGCTGGAGTGACAACACCGGGAGCAGCAGCGCGACGGTTGCTGGAGGCGTTCAAACGGCATTGAAATCTTTTTAGCCACCAAGGCACCAAGTACACCAAGAAATTCTTTTAGGGGGGGGGAAAGATATGGGAGCTTGCGAAAAGGATGATGAAATAGGCAAGGTGGTTGTTGATGCAGCTTTTAAAGTTCATAGAGAACTTGGGCCAGGGCTTCTAGAAAAAGTCTATGAAGCCTGCCTGGAATATGAGCTTAAAAGTAGAGGGCTAAGGGTTGCGCGTCAGGTTGCAGTACCGATCCAGTACGCGGATATCAATTTCGACGAAGGGTTTCGCCTGGATCTGCTGGTTGAAAACAGAGTGATTGTAGAACTAAAAGCAACCGAAAAGGCAAACCCACTCTGGCAAGCCCAAATCATCAGCTACCTGAAACTAGCCAACAAACAGCTAGGATTCCTGATAAATTTCAATACTCCATTATTCAAACAAGGAATCCAAAGATTTTCACTTTGAAGAACTGGCCTCTCTTGGTGCCCTTGGTGCCTTGGTGGCTACCAGATTTTCAAGCCTTACACACAAACATGACTAACAGGAGCCATAACCATGACCGAAAAAATCAATCACATCGGTATCGCCGTAAAAAGCCTCGACGCGTCCATCCCTTTTTATCGTGACGGCCTGGGCATGACATTCGAAGGCACCGAGGAAGTGGCCGAGCAGAAAGTTAAAGTCGCCTTCCTGCAAGTCGGCGAAAGCCGTATCGAGCTGCTGGAGCCAACCGCAGAAGATTCACCAGTCGCCAAATTCCTGGAGAAGAACGGCGAGGGCATCCACCACATGGCCTACGAAGTAGCAGACATCGAAGCCGCGCTCGCTGACCTGAAAGAAAAAGGCGTCCGCCTGATCGATGAGACTCCGCGCCGCGGTGCCCACAACAGCCTGATTGCGTTCCTACACCCGAAAGCAACCGGTGGCGTACTGACAGAAATCTGTCAATGCGGGCATTAAAAATAACATTGTTATATTTTTTATTTAGCCTTTAAATTAAGGGCCTTATAGTGTATTAAATTTTTTTCAATTGACTTTATTTTCACGAAAAATATACTCATTTTTGATTTAATTGGTTTTGATGCTCAACCTGCATCATAGCAACACTCGGGACACTCACAGCAGCCTCCCCGCCGGCCACATTGCCTGTCGACGGGGAAAATTAAAAAGTGACCGAAACCAATAAAGAAAAAAGATTAAACTGTTGCAATCTTGCTTCCTGTGTTATAGAACCAACAATATTGTGTTGCAGTAAAACTACAATTCGGCTGGCGAAAAAAAAACAGATTGCGCCTGAGACAATCGCAATTAAAAAATTTGTTTTAATAACAACTAGTTAGAAAAAAATAAACTGCGTTAATTTTATTGGCACCCTTGGTGCAAAAAATAAAATCACTTTTCATAATTTCGCGGCCACTGAGCCGCGGGAGTAAAATTATCTCACAAAGGCCGACCTGAAAGACTTAGGAGAAACAATCCTTACAAGGCCTGGCAGGTCAAGCTTTAGAAAAGCCGAATGGTTCGGCAACCCTCAAACCTTTTTAAAGGAGGCAACACCAATGAGCAGATTTCTGAAAATCGCGGTCGCACTGCTGGCGATCGCAGCACTAGCTACCCCGGCAATCGCCGAAGACTACAAGTTCAGCGTTTACGGTCAGGCTCGTGTCAACACTTACTACACTGACGTAGACGAAGCCGACACCCAGAACCTCACCCTCGACCTGATGAACACCTCCCGCTTCGGCATGAAAGCCAGCAAAGGTGCAATCTCTGGTCAGTACGAAATTGCCCAGGACGGCAGCCTCCGTCTCCTCTATGGTGCTTATAAGTTTGATGGTGGCACCTTCAGCTTTGGTCAGCAGTACAATGCATTCACCACGGCCAGCTTCACCAAAATCAACGCAGTCAACGATGCTGGTGGTGCTGCATGGGGCCTGGTTGGCTACGCTGGTCGCGTGACATCCCTGAAAGTTGCCTTCGATAATGGTTTCATGTTCGCAGCCGTTGAAAACAGCACCGAGTCCGACACCGACGACGTTGTTCTGCCGAAACTGGAAGCTGCCTACAAAGGTAAAGCAGGCGACTTCGCCTACACCGCCGCCTTCGGCTTCAAGGACCACCAGCTCAATGCTGATGACAGCATCGACTGCTACCTGGCCTCCTTTATCGGCAACATGCCTGTTGGCAACATTGCCCTCAAGTTCAACATCAACTACGGCCAGAATGCCAAGCAATACGGCATGAGCGGCGCTACCTACAATGGTACCGCAGATGACGACGCAGAACTGCTGAGTGGTTTCGTCCAGGCATCGATGAAGGCTAACGACAGCAACCTGATCAGCGCAGGTATCGGCTATGCTGAAGAAGACATCGACTCCGGCGACAAAGAGACCCGCATGGTCTACTTCATCCAAGACCAGATCACCATCGCTCCTGGCTTCACTGTCAGCCCTGAAATTGTCTATGCTGACTACAGCGATATCGCCGGTGTAGACGGTGCCGATGACGACCGTCTCTATGTTGGCGCCAAGTGGCAGATCAACTTCTAATTCACAATTAGAAGCTTAGCTAACAAAAAAACAGGGCCCCGGGAAACCAGGGTCCTGTTTTTTATTTCCTTGCACGCATACTGTCGCTATACTTCGCAGGCCGTTTTGACAATTGACCAACCAAGTTTCGCCGGAGATCCGCTTTGCTGAAAAAAACGCTGTTAGCCCTGATCCTGCTGTTCGCAATGACGCTCCCCGCCTTCGCAAGCAACTACGCTATGCTGGCCGAGGATCTGAAAACCATCGAAGGAACCATCATCATACCGATCGGCGAGGAATTCCTGATTGACCTCGACAGCTCGAGCAACCTCAGGCTTGGCGACATTGTCACGCTCATCTCCCCGGGTGAAGCCATCATCCACCCGGTCAGCAAGGAAGTCCTTGGCACCCTTGATATCCCCAGAGGCTTTTTGAGCGTTACGCGGATCAAGTCCGGCTACTCCTACGCCAAACCCTTGAGCACAGAGACGAAACCGCAGCGCGGCGACAAGGTGGTTCGCTTCGAGCAAGCGCCTGCGCGCATCATCGCTGCAACTGCCGGTGACACGGAAACAATCAGGGACATCAAAGGCGCCCTGCCGCAACTCCACTGGCTGGCTGATAACGCCACCGAGTCGGCACTCATGACGTTTCAGCTGGAAGGCAATCAACTCAGCATTTTAGGCTCAGAGAACAACCTGCTCTACCAGTACGCAATCTACGACCAGGGGCTCAGTGCAATCCAGTCCGCACCTGTAGAGGCCGACGAAGCTTCCCCTAAAAACGTCTTCAGCATCGACGACTCTGAAACTTCAACCGGCTTCCTTGATGCGGCCCTGAAAGGCCTGATCAGCACTGTCTCAACAGGAAAACCCCTTGATGGTCCACCCCAGAATAGCACTACAAAGGCGCTCCACAGCGACTGGAACAGTCCGGCGATCCTCGGCAAAGCGATCGGTATCGCGGTCGCAGATTTTAATGGTGATGGACAGTCGGAAATCGCGGTCGCTCTGCACAACCAGCTAGTCATCAGTAAACTCACGGCAGGCAACTACCAGCAGTTGGCGAGCCTGGATACACCAAGAGGGGCGAAGCTGCTCAGCCTTGACGCGATCGACCTTGACCGCAACGGTCTGCCAGAACTCTACGTAACGGCAGCAGTCGGAGGGATCATGTCCTCCTATTCAGTCCGCTACGAAAACGGAAGCTACAATCAGCACACCCCGAAAACCCGCTGGTACCTGCGCAGCGTCGAGCTACCTGGAGAGGGCCCTGTCCTGCTGGGGCAGAACCGCGGTCTGCGCGGTGAAGCCTTCCAGGGCAAAGCGTTCAGAGTCGCACTCGCCGGCAATGAACTGGTTGCCGGGGAAACGCTTGAACTACCCGGTGGCAACCTGTATGGATTCATTCCCCTGGCAGGGATCGACAAAGAACCGGGCTTCGCCTACCTGAACGGAAGCGACAGGCTGGTTGTCAGCGATTCTCAAGGGACGGTTCTGTGGCAGTCGGAAGAGGTTTATGGCGGCTCGCTGACAATACTGGAATCGGACCTAACAGGTGACGGCCCGGCGGATGTTCTGAATTTTATGCCGTCAAAGCTGTCGGCCTCTGCTGACGGCTTGCTCCTGGTCCCACAAAACTATGGTCCGCGGATACTTTCCTACTGGCGAAGCTTCGACAACAGTCGCCTGGCGATATTTAAATGGAACGGCACAGAGATGCAGGAATCGTGGAGCAGCGGAACCATAGCAGGCTACCTGGCAGACTTTACTGTTGCCGACGTCGACAACGACCAGATCAATGAAGCGGTCCTGCTGATACAAACCGAAAGCGGCCTGATTAAAAAACAAGCAGCGACAGCGATCCGCAGCTTCAAGTTAAGTCAATAAAAGCGGAAAAACGCGGAAATCGCACCAACGGAAAAAATGAGTCGGCAGCAAAAACGGCTTTGGGCTGCCGGCAAACACCATTCCGCTTCATGAGCTGTGTTAGAAAATCAACAGGACCTATTGCAGCAAAACAACAGGCTTTGAGCAAATTTCGCACTGCACTGGGTTCCTTCCCGGAGGCAACTCCAGATAGTGCCCGAAATACAGCGGGTTAACAAACACAAACTCAAGCCTAAACCTTGGCACTGTTTCTGCATATTACAGATTTGGTTTTTTTTACACCTGCCCTGCAAAACGGCTAACGAAAACACAACGCACTTCAGTCAGAGCTCTGGCTGAAAGATGCTTTACTCGCCGAATGGTTCGGCATTTTTTCAACTCTCTTAAGGAGGAAACACCCATGAGCAAGTTTCTGAAAGTCATGATCACTCTGCTGGTGATCGCTGGTTTCGTCGCTCCGGTCGCTATGGCGGATGACCGCGTAAGCCTGTCCGGCTACTACCAACTGCGTGGTTACGCAACTGATAACGTCTACGGTACGGACGCATGCGATCCTTACGACGATGACTGCAACGATTCCGAGCAGTTCTTCTATCAGCGTCTGCGCGTACAGACCGACATCGCTGTTGCTGAAGGCGTCACCGTAACCTTCCGTGGCGACCTGCTGGAAGGCAGTGGCGATGAGCGAAATGGCAACGGCATGCCCGTCGGCGACGAAAGTGACGACAACGACTTCGATCTTGACAAGGCATTCGTCACCATCGACCAGGCTGCTTACACTCTGACCCTCGGTACCACTGGCGTTGAGTTCGGTAACTACATCCTGCTCGACCGTACTTCCGACCTGGTTGCTCAGGTTGCTCTGAAGAGCATCCCTCTGACTCTCGCTTACAGCAAGATTGAAGAAGGCACCCTCACCGAATCCGACGATCAGGACATGTACACCGCAGTCTTCGATGCCGGCTTTGCCCAGTTCTTCGCTGGTTTTGTTAACACCCAAGGCTCTGACGATGAGCGTATGGCTCTCGGTGTTACCGGTTCCTACGACCTCGATGCTGTTAAACTGAGCTACGAAATCGACTACATCGACGGCGAAACTGCTGGTACCGATGACAAAGGTCTCAACTTCTGGCTGAACGGCTCCGTAGGCGTTAGCGAAGCAGTCAGCGTTGGTGCAGTATTCACCTACGCCCCAGGCGAAGACAGCGACAACCAAGTTGTTGACCTGGCTGCCAACGACTTCTCCCCTGAGAACGACGGCTTCATGGCTACCACTTACGGCGTTTTCGGTCTGGGTGACACTTTTGATCCGTCGGGCGAGGGCGCTGGTGTTGTTGGCATCCAGCCGTACGTTGACTTCAAGATCAGCGACAGCCTGGCTGCTCATGCTCACGTCGGTTACGCCATGACTGAAGACGACGACATCGCTGACTTCGAAGCAACTACCCTGGCAGCTTCCATGCGCTACCAGTACGCTGCAAACACCACTATCGACGTTGCTGCTTCCTACACCGACGTTGACTCTGACGACACTTTTGAAGACGACGCAGCAACTACCTTTGCTTGCCGCCTGAACGTCAACTTCTAAGTTGACTTGAAAGCAAAGTCAAAAAGCCCGCTGCTTTAGCAGCGGGCTTTTTTTTCACCAGCAGGCTTCGCCCTTTCCATTTATCCTGAAAGTGGCTACTATGTTGTCCCGACTCAGCTTTTCATTCAGACAGGACTTCAGCATGAAATTCTACATCTCTATTCTAATTGCCTTGTTTCTGGTTCCCTTTTCAGCGGCCGCCGAAATTCCTGAAAAGATCGCGACCGATTTCGCCCCCGCCTACGGCTACATCATCATGCCGGTCGGGGATGAATACCTGGTCGCCATGGATGTTGTCGGCGAACTGAGAGAGGGAGATATCCTGACCCTGGTGGAAGAGGGGGAGCAGGTGATCCATCCGATCAGCAAAGAGGTTCTCGGCACCATCGAGCACCCGAAGGGTTACCTGCAGGCGACCAGAATCAAGTCGGGCTACATACACGCCAAACTGCTTTCGTCACAAGTAACGCCGGCCAAAGCGGCCAAAGTGAAACGTTATGAGCAGGTCCCGGTCATTTTCGAACAGGCCGAGCAAAATGTGGAATTTCTCGCTGAACTTAAAAATGCCCTGCCGCAACTCGAATGGCAGAATGCCAGCAGCAACACGCAACCGCTGCTGACTTTCAGCCTGGACCGAGGCGTTCTGAAAATCATCAGCAATGACGGCTTCACAGTTTACAGCTACCAGATAGACAAAGATATACAGCCGGCCTCGCCGCCGGTCGTTCAAATGCGGCAGCCAGTTGCCGCGCCTTCTACGCCAGTCGTGGAGAAAAAATCGGGGCTGGAAACTGTTGCAAACAACATCATGTCCTCCATCGGGCTGGCATCTTCGCCGAAGACAGCATCGCCATCCGGCATCATCCATAACAACGCTGCACAGAATGCAGCGGGAATCTGGCGCAGCCCCGGATTTAAAGGCACCCCGGTTTCGATGACAGTCGCAGACACCGACAATGATGGCCACCAGGAAACCCTGGTAGCCATGCAGGACGAGCTGGTCATTTATGAAGTTCAGCAGGGTCAATTGCGTGAAGAAGCGCGCATTCCTTTCCCCGGTGGAGTAACCGCCCTGGCGATCGACTGCATCGATCTGGACAGCAATGGCGTTGTCGAAATCTACCTGACCGCCGGAAAAGATCACAAACTCCGCTCCATGGTGCTGGAAAACGTCAATGGTGAATATCACTTTACCCAGAGCAACATCCCCTGGTTTCTGCGCGTCGTTGACTTCCCGGCAAGCGGCCCAACCCTGGTCGGCCAGGAAATGGGCAATCACCTGAATCCTTTCAACGGTGCCCCGTTCCGCATTTTGCTGAGTGCCGGCCAATTACAGAAAGGGAGCAACCTTGGGCTGCCCAGCAAATCCGCCATTTACAGTTTCATGCCGCTGCCAGCCGCCTCGGGCGCTCAGCTGTTCGCCAGGCTGAGCCAGGGGGACTACCTGAGCCTGACCTCTGCCGATGGCTCCAAGTTCTGGGAATCGACCGACAACTTTGGTGGCAGCGAGATCTCTTTCTACCCAACGAAAGACAACGGCAAGGACATCATCAGCCCGGTTTATATTCAGCAGCGCATTCTGCGAACCCAGTCAGGAGAGTTGCTGGTGCCACAAAACGATGGCTTCAGAACCTTTAAGCGCTACCGCTCATTCAGCAACGGCAGGATCGTGGCCCTGGCATGGGATGGTTTCACCATGCAGGAAACCTGGCGCACTTCCGATCAAAACGGTTACCTGGTCGACTTCGCCCTTGCCGATAGCGATAACGACGGCAGTGAAGAGCTGGCAATGCTGATCAACTTCAAGCACAAAGGCCTGCTGAAAAAAGGCCAATCAGCGATCTTCATCTACGAACTAAACTAACAAAACAAACTGACTGATCACCACAAAGTCCTCGTCACCCGGCGGGGACTTTTGTTATGAAACGAATTTATGAGCCTGATCTCCCTGAATAGTATTTCCATCGCTTTCGGTGGTCCGAAACTGCTTGACGGCGCTTCACTGCAGGTCGAAGCCGGTGACCGCATCTGCCTGCTCGGCCGCAACGGTGCGGGCAAATCAACGTTATTGCAAGTCATCAACGGCAACCTGCCGCAGGACGAAGGTGACATCATCCGCCAACAGGGTCTACAGACGGCGCTGGTTCCGCAGGAGTTTCCAACCGACTGGCAAGGCACAGTTCGCGAATTCTTGCAGAGCGGCAAACCGGACGCCATCACCCTGGAGCAGGTCATCAGCCAGCTGGAACTCGATCCTGAAGCGGACGTCAATGCCCTCTCCGGCGGCATCAAGCGGCGCGTGCTGCTGGCAGCTGCGCTTTCTCACGATCCCGATTTACTGCTGCTCGACGAACCGACCAACCATCTTGATATTGCTGCGATTCAATGGCTGGAAGATTTCCTGTTGCGACTGCGCAAAACCTTGATTTTTATCAGCCACGACCGCGCTTTCGTGAGCAAACTGGCAACCCGCGTGGTCGAGGTCGATCGCGGCAGACTGCAGGATTATCGCTGTACTTACAACCAGTTTATCGAACGACGCGAAGATGTACTCAACGCCGAGGAACAGGAATGGAGGCGCTTCGACCAGAAGCTGGCGGAAGAGGAGGTCTGGATCCGTAAAGGGATCAAGGCCCGCCGGACCCGCAACATGGGCCGGGTGCGCGACCTGCTGAAAATGCGCGAAGAACGGCGGCAACGTCGTGAACGCACCGGCAACGTCAAGCTGCAGCTGGAAACCGGGCAACGCAGTGGGCAAATGGTGTTGGAAGCGGAAGGGCTGAACTTCTCTTTTCCCGATGGCAAAGAGGTGATCAACAACTTTTCTCTGCGGGTGATGCGCGGCGACCGCATCGGCCTGATCGGCCCGAACGGCAGCGGCAAATCGACCCTGCTGAAAATCCTCACTGAAGAACTGCAGCCGACATCCGGCAAGTTGCGCCAGGGCACCAACCTGCAGATCGCCTATTTTGACCAGTTACGCGATCAGCTCGATGAGGAAAAGAGCGTCAAAGACAATATCGCCACCGATCATGACCAGGTGCTGATCGGCGACAAGGCGCGTCACGTTTACGGCTACCTGCAGGATTTCCTTTTCACCCCCGATCGCGCGCGCACCCCGGTCAAAGTTCTCAGCGGCGGCGAGAAGAACCGTCTTCTGCTGGCGAAACTTTTCACCCGTCCGGCCAACCTGCTGATCCTCGACGAGCCGACCAACGACCTCGATATGGAGACGCTCGACCTGCTCGAAGAGCTGCTGCTTGACTACCAGGGGACGGTGCTCTTGGTCAGCCACGACCGGAGCTTCCTCAACGATGTTGTCACCAGTTCGCTGATCTTCGACGGCAGCGGCACCATCCGGGAGATTATCGGTGGCTACGATGATTGGCAACGGGAGCAACAGCAAAGCGCCTCACCAATCGAGAAAAAAGCCGCCCCGAAACAGAAGCCGAGAAAAGAGCGCCCGCGCAAATTAAGTTTTAAAGAGAAGCGCGAACTGGAAGAGTTGCCGAAACGGATAGAAGAGCTGGAAACGGAGCAGGCTGAACTGCACGAAACGATGGCTGACCCCAATCTCTACCAGCAAGGGGACGGAGCAAAAATCAGCGCCATGCAGGAGCGCTTGACGGCGATTGAAGCTGAGCTGGAAACGGCCTATCAGCGCTGGGAAGAACTGGAACAGATTCCGGAGTAACTGCATCTAAGGGTTCAGCAGAGCCCCGCAGTCCTTGCAATGTTTGGCTCCCGGCGCATGGCCTTCAGCGCTGCACTGTGGGCAACTCTGGGTGGTGACCTGCTTCGCATGGGTCAGCTCGGCGGTCACGATTCCGGTCGGGATGGCGATGATGCCATAACCGATGATCATCACCAGTGAAGCCAACGCCTGTCCGAGGTCGGTTTGCGGCGAGATATCACCGTAGCCAACGGTCGTCATGGTCACGATAGCCCAATATACCGAGCGGGGGATGCTGGTAAAACCGTGCTCCGGCCCTTCGACGATATACATCACCGAACCGAAAATCACCATCATCAGCACCACCGACAGCAAAAACACCAGCACCTTGCGTCGGCTCGATTGCAGCGCCCGCAGCAGGTAATTGGCCTCACCGACATACTGCACCAGCTTCAGCACACGAAAGACCCGCAGCAGCCTCAGTATCCTGATAACCAGCAGGTATTTTCCACTCGGCAGAAAAAGGCTCAGGTAAGAAGGGACGATCGACAGCAGGTCGACGATCCCGAAGAAGCTGGTTGCATATTTCAGCGGCCGGCCGATACAGCTGAGGCGCAGCAGGTACTCGACGGTAAACAGCAGGGTGAATCCCCATTCGAGGACAAAAAACAGCTGGCCATAGCGCAGTTGCAGCTCGCTGACACTATCGAGCATCACCACCAGAACACTGATGATGATGCTGTAGATCAGCGCCAGGTCGAACAACTTCCCGGCAGGGGTGTCGGCCTCGAAGATGACTTCGTGCAGCCTCTGCCGAAAACTATTGTCCGATTGTGGTTTCCGCTCTGGCATTTCCCCTCCCCTGAATCAGTCGGGCAATGCGTCCGCCACCAGATCAAGGATATGCAATATTTTCTGCTTGCCGCCAGCATGGTTAATGCTGTCCTGTAGCTGCATGATACACCCCGGACAGTCTGTTGCAACCAGCTCGGCACCACTTTCATTAATGAAGTTGGCTTTTTTGGCGCCGATCTGTTTGGCGGTATCATAGTGGTAAACCGAATAGGTTCCGCCCAGACCGCAACAGCTGCCAGCGTTCTCCATCTCGACGTACTCGACCTGCGGTAGCGCCTTGAGGATTGCTCGCGGTTCCTTGGTCACGCCGTGATTCCGCAGGTGGCAGGGGTCGTGATAGGTCACCTTGATGCGCTGCGCTGCCTTCGGCAATTCGTCCAGTTTATCGGCAAAACCCTGCTCGACCAGGAAGACAAAAATATCCTTCACCTTTTCCGGGTAATCGGCAAACTCATCTCCCATCCCGGGATAGACATTTTTCAGGCCGGAATTACATGACGCGCAGGCGGTGACAATATAATCGTAGTTATGTTTGGCGAAAACTTTCTGGTTCTTTTCCGCCAGGGTTTCGACGGTCTCGGCAGCGCCAGCGGAGACGGCAGGCAGCCCGCAGCAGTTCTGATCCTTGGGGATGATGATATTAATGCCGAGGAACTTAAGCGCCCTGATCATGGCATCACCCGATTCAGGGTACATGTAGTTGATTCCGCAGCCGGTAAAGAACAGTACCGTCGGCTTATCTTTCTCGCCTTCGATAAATTCAGGATGCCGATCCCGAAACGGCTTGGCCGTAATCGGCGGCAGGGTGCGATCTTTTGTCACGAATGGCGCTGGAAAGCGCAGTTGCATGCCGCTGTCCTCCGGCAGCTTCTTGAACAGCAGGCTCGAGAGCTTGCCGCCGGCTTTGGCACCGAAATCCATCAGTCCCTGGTGCTTGAGCACCGTCGCCACCCCCTTGCCGAAGGTCGACAATCCCTTCTTCTCGGCAATCTTCAAACGGGTCGCTGCGACGATCTCTTCGGTCGGCACCTTGTTCGGGCATTGCGAATAACAGCTGCCACAGAGCAGGCACTGGGACATATCGAGCAGGAAGCGTTCTTCCATCTCGACATCCCCTTTAAGCAGGGCATCGGCCAGGGCGATCTTGCCGCGGGCGACCCGGCCTTCATGCTTGACGGCACCAAAAGCAGGGCAATGGGCACGGCAACAACCACACTTGACGCACTGATCTATCTCTTCACGATAATCTTCGAGTTGTTTCAACTTGGCCATAACTAAAATCTCTACCACCAAGACACCAAGCGCACCAAGAAAACCTGAAGACTTTTAGTTTTTTAGAAACAAAAAAGACTTTGACTTCCTTGGTGATCTTGGTGCCTTGGTGGCTATAAGGTTCTAAACATCACTTGGGAAAATCTTGCCCGGATTGAGAATATTCTTCGGGTCGAGTGCCTTTTTAATCGTCTTCATGTAATCAACTGCGACGTCCTTCAATTCCAACGGAATATATGGGGCCTTCATG
This sequence comes from Malonomonas rubra DSM 5091, assembly GCF_900142125.1. Taxonomy (GTDB): domain Bacteria; phylum Desulfobacterota; class Desulfuromonadia; order Desulfuromonadales; family Geopsychrobacteraceae; genus Malonomonas; species Malonomonas rubra. The sequence continues at coordinate 116,201 of NZ_FQZT01000004.1, read as the reverse complement.
ATACCGACACCGTGCTCACCGCTCATGGTGCCACCCAGCTCCAACGCTCCCTTGAAAACTTCTTCGATGGCCTGATCGGCTTTTTCCTGTTCACCTTCGACTTTACTGTCGATCATCACGTTGACGTGAATGTTACCGTCTCCGGCATGACCGAAGTTGACGATGGGAATCTGGTATTTATCGGCGATCTTGTCGATCTTGCGGATCATCTCCGGCACCTTGGAGCGAGGGACACAGATGTCCTCGTTAAACTTGTCCGGGTTGACTTTGCGCAGCGATGCCGAAACCGAACGGCGGATCTGCCAGAGCGCTTCCGACTCTTCCGGCGTTTCAGCGATGCGGGTTTCAACCACACCCAGCGGCTTGGTGATCTCGGCAATGCGACTAGCCTGCTTGTCGAGGAATTCCTTGTCGCCGTCAACCTCGATAATCAACACAGCATTGGCCGTATCCGGCACTTCCAGATCGGTCGCCTGGCGGACGCAGTCGACGGTCCGACCATCCATAAATTCCAGCGTGGTCGGGATAATTTTGTTGCGGATGATATCGGAAACCGCCTGTGCCGCGCCGTCAATAGAATCGAACATCACGAGCATGGTCTTCTTCGCTTCCGGCTTCGGCAGCAGCTTGACGATGATCTTGGTGATGATCGCCAGCGTTCCCTCAGAGCCACAGATCAGCTTGGTCAGGTCGTAGCCGACGACACCCTTCATGGTCGGGCCACCGGTCTTGATGATATCACCGGTCGGGGTGACAATCTCCAGTCCGAGAATATAATCTTTGGTCACACCGTATTTAACGCAACGCGGTCCACCAGCACACTCGGCGACGTTGCCGCCCAGAGTGGAAAATTTCAGCGAAGCCGGGTCGGGGGGATAAAACAGGCCGACCTTTTCGACCGCTTTCTGGAAATCTTCAGTGACAAGTCCCGGCTCGACAGTGGCAACCAGGTTCTCTTCATCGATTTCGAGGATTTTATCCAGGCGGGTTGTCACCAGCACGATACCACCACCGACCGGCAGGCTACCGCCGGTAAAACCGCTCCCGGCACCGCGTGGGAAAACCGGGATACCGGTTTCATTCGCCAGCTTCATGATGGCGGAAATTTCTTCCACTGAGCTCGGGTGCACCACCACGTCGGGCAGAAACTGCTTCTGCGTGGCATCGTAGGAGTAGCAGATCAGGTCGGCCTGATTGGTCGAAACATTTTCAGCGCCGACGACCTGCTGTAACTTTGCGATAAATTCGGTGTTCAACATAACCTGTATCCTCTGGCAAAAATTTAGAAGGCACGAAGAGTACCATAAAATGGCGCCCCCGTGCCCGCAAATTCCAATGGCTGCCGAGCCATTATCATATAAATGACCTGATAAGTCTACTTTCTGCCGAACCAGCCGCTTTTTTCCACGAAAAGCTCAACCCGGTTGCGCCCTTTCTTTTTCGCACTGTAAAGCGCCTTGTCGGCCTGTTCGATCAGGTCCGATTTTTTCATGCGTAGCTTGCCACCATGAATGAAACTGGCGACACCGAAACTGCTGGTGACATGATACTCATCCTCGCCATAAGTGAAAGTATGCTCCTCGATCGCCGAGCGGATCTTCTCCGCGACGATCATGGCATCATCCGGGTCGGTTTCCGGCAGAACAAAAACAAACTCCTCGCCGCCGTAGCGCGCCAGCAGATCATACTCTCGAATCAGGCTGCCACAAAGCGCGGCAAACTCCTTGAGCACGTAGTCGCCGGCCTGGTGGCCATGAAAATCGTTGAACTTCTTGAAGTTGTCGATATCTGCCAAGACCAGGCTGAGCTCAGTTTCCCGGCGAACCGACCTGCTGATCTCCTTGTCGAGAAATTCCTGGAAGAAGCGGTGATTGTAAATTTCGGTCAAGCCATCGAGGTTGGCGATCCCTTCCAGGTAGGTGTTTTTCTCTTCCAGCTCTGCGGTCAGCTTTTCCAGCTGCATCTTCGCCTGCACCAGCTCCCGGTTCATCTGCTCATAACTCATGTTCAGCAGACTCAGCTCGATATTCGCCTCCTGCAGCAGTTCGGGAATTGAAGCGGTCCCGCCGATTTTCAGGCCGAAATAATCGGCCGCCTGGGCGACCTCGACGTTCGCTTTCGCCAGAATATCGTCGATCGATGGCGCATCAAGCTTGAACATTTTCTGTGCCCGCTCGCGAAAAGGAGCATGGTAATCGATCGGTTTGCCGGAATACATGATGTTCGCCAGCAGCGCTGCCAGGTGCACAACGCGAATCGACGTTTTCAACTCCGGATCGCTGCCACGATAGCTGTCAGGATCATGATGATAGACGATCGGCGCAGTCAGTGATTCGGGAAACTGCCACTGCTTAGCGGCTTCGGCACCAATGTAAGCGTGGTTCGCTCCCAGCTTTTCATCTTCCAGTTCCAGCAGCTTGCTTTCACTGCCGGCTGCTTCCTCCAGCAATTGATCGTAGGTTTCACGGAAAGCACAGGCGAGAATCAGCTTACCAAGGTTCTGCAGCAGACTGACGGTGAACACCTCCTCCGGATCGCCGTCGGAAACTTTGCTCATGATCAGCTTTGACGCCACCGCCGCCGCCAGCGACTCCTCCCAGAAACGTTCGTAATTGAAGCCCTTGCCGTGCTGCGGCCGTTCCATATTCAGAAACGAGAACGAAAGCACCAGGCTGCGCACCGCGTTGGTGCCGAGAATCGCCACCGCCTGCTGAATGGTACCGACCTCGTTGGGGAAATTGTAGAAAGAGGAATTGACCACCTTGAGGATTTTCGTCGACAGCGAAACATCTTGGGCAATCAGCTTGGTGATGTCGTAAATCGTGGTTTCCTCTTTGCCGGTGATATTGATCAGCTTCGAGGCCACCGTCGACAGGGTCGGCAGCGACCCGCTATCGATCACCTGCTGCAGCACTTCTTCTTTTGTCGGCATGGCATTTACCTCTAAAAAAACTAGAACGGTTTGATTGCTATCAACTGCTCCCTCTCCCCAGGGGAGAGGGCTGGGGTGAGGGGAAGCTGTATGGCCAAGGCCCCCTCATCCGCCCTACGGGCACCTTCTCCCCAAGGGAGAAGGTTATTCAACCATCGGCAGCACCGTACCCCCGTCCGGAATGACCACGACGTTCGGTTCCTCCGGCAGATCGGCCTTGACCAAGTCGATCGCCGCCTGCAGATCGGCCACCTTCTGCATCCCCATTTTCGCCGTCTCTTCGTCGCTGAACTCGCTGACCAGCAGCACCCGGAAACGCCGCGCCTTATGCAGAGTGGCGTGAGCGGTCTGGCCGTTGATCTGGTAATCGGCACGCAGCGCAGTCTCAAACTCATCCAGGTCCTGATACCTGAACCAGTCGAAGAAGGTCGGATGGCCGAAACCATCGCGACAGGACGCGAGCAGGATAATGGAACCGCCTTCTTTCACTGCTCGGCAACCGTAATCAAGCGCCTTCTGCGACTGGATAAAGTTGATATCCTTGGGCTCACCGCCGCAGGAGATGATCGCCAGGTCGGCGGCCTGCTCCAATGGAACCGAAAACAGATCCCGGACCAGCTCGCAGCCCTGCAGGTGCGCCTGCTCCAGGTCGCCGCAGTAAACCGCCAGCAGCTCTTTCTGTGGCGACAGCACCGTGTTGAGCAGGAAATCTGGCTCGGCAAAGCGGGCCGCCTGCAGCAGCGCCTGATGCACCGGGTTGCCATTGAGCACACCGGTCACTGCCTGCGGATGTTTGCCGCCGATCTCCGGCGGGTTGAAAACGGCAAAGTGGCTCGCCATACAGGTCTCGCGACTGGCGACCCCCGGGACCAGCCCTTTGCGACCACCACCGAAACCGGCAAAATAATGAAAGCCGATCGTTCCGGTCACGATCAGCCGATCTGCCTCGATCGCCCGCTTGTTCAGCGCAACATCAAAACCACTGTCAGTTCGCCCCAGGTTGACCAGCTGCTCCGGGTCGTCACAATCGTGATCAAACACGGCTATCCGGCCGTAAAGTGGACCGAGTATTTTTTTATGTTCTTCTTCCGTCTGTTCGCGGTGGATGCCAAGAGCAATCAGAATACTGATCTGCTCGTCGGCTACACCGATCCGGTTCAATTCCTCGACCAGAATCGGCAGATAGATTTCACTGCCGGTGTAGCGGGTGATATCGGAGGTGACAATAACAACCGACTCTCCCGGCTTGATAATTTGGTCCAGGGTTGGCGATCCGATCGGTTTCTGTAAAGCACTGCGAATCAATTTTTGCGGGTCCTGCGCGGCCACAGTTTTCGGCCCCAGGGTTTGTACGTTAAAAGGCAGCTCGGCACTTTGCTTTGCGCTGCCGTATTTCAGCTCCAGCTGTTCCATCCAGACATCTCCAATTGGCTCAAACAAATATTGATTAATCTTAAAGTTACTTGCCTGTTTCCGCAAGCGCGCCGAGTCAATCTTTTCCTGCTCATGAGAGATAATCTTGCAGCTGCCTAGCCCTTGTGATAAACAAGACTGTCAATCTTTACTCTGCCACTGCAGGAGGGACTGAAATGAACCTTGAAATTCTGCCCGTGTCCGACCTCAAACCAGCCATCGAGGACGAGAACAATCTGGCGTTCGGCAAAAGCTTCACCGACCGGATGTTCGTCATGGAATTCGATCGCGCCAAGGGCTGGCATTCGGCACGTATTCAACCCTACGCACCCTTCACCCTCGATCCGGCCGCCATGGTGCTGCACTACTCGCAGGAGATTTTCGAAGGGCTGAAGGCGTTCCGCCGCGAGGACGGTAGCATCGCTCTTTTCCGCCCAGCCGACAACGTCGCTCGCTTCAACCAGAGCGCCCGCCGCATGTGCATGCCGGAAGTCGATGAGAAATTCTTCCTCGATTCGATGCTCGAGCTGATCCGCATGGAAGAGCGCTGGGTACCGAAAGCGGAAGGGACCAGCCTTTACATCCGCCCGACTATGATCGCCACTGAGCCAATGCTCGGCGTACGTCCGGCCGATCAGTACCTCTGCTACGTTATCCTCTGCCCGGTCGGCGCCTACTACAAAGGCGGCATCGCGCCGGTCAAGATCTGGATCTCCGATCACTTCGTCCGCGCCGCCGAAGGCGGAACCGGTGAAGCGAAAACTGGTGGCAACTATGCTGCCAGTCTCTACGCCGCCCGCGAGGCTTCGCTCAAAGGTTACGACCAAGTGCTCTGGCTCGACGCCAAAGAAAAGAAGTACGTCGAGGAAGTCGGCAGCATGAACATGCTCTTCCACTACGACGATAAAATCGTCACCTCGCCGCTCAAAGGCACCGTGCTCGACGGCATCACCCGCCGTTCGGCGCTCAAATTGCTGAGCGAGATGGGCTACCAGATTGAAGAACGCGCCCTGACGGTTGATGAGGTCATGGAAGGCGCACAGAACGGTCGCCTGAAAGAAGCCTTCGGTACCGGTACAGCCGTCGTCATCTCGCCAGTCGGCTCCTTCTGCTATCAGGATGAGTGTGTTCAACTCGGCAATGGTGAGCCGGGCGAACTGACGATGAAACTGTACAATCAGCTGACCGCTATCCAGTACGGCCGTCAGCCCGATCCACACAACTGGATCACAACCCTTTAAAGTCGTTTTACTCAATTTGTTTACTGCTCAGACAGCGGTCTGAGCAGTAAACAAAAAAATCATGTACATACACTGACTACAAAAATACTCAATTCGGCGTTTTCACTGATCGCAGAATTTTGTATACAGTTTTCAAAAACCACCCCCCAATAGAAAACAACAAAAAAACTCACCTCTTACAACAGCTTAAGCAAGTACCAAAATTACTGGCACAAAACCTGCTTGATTCGGATCCAGTTAAGTTCTGCAGCCCTTACACTCACGCTATCCTCACAAAGCTGCGAAATAATCTTAATGACAACAGACACAACCTTAAGCACCAAGGAGCAAAACTTATGTGTCGTATTGGAGCGATAAAAAGCCTCGACTATATTCACCCGAGCATGGCCCTGCAGTTGATGTCATCACAGCAAAAAGGCCACGACAATTCGGGCTTTGCCATGGTCATGCAGAACCTCGGCGGCATTTTCGAGCCGTACAAGCATCTGCCAACCCTGTCGATGGCATGTACCGACGACGGCATCAAGATTGCCGAACACATCCTGCACGAAGCCGGTTTTCTGCGCGTCATGCAATGGACCCCGGAAGTCCATGACGAGCCGGGCCTCGACATCAACGCCATGCCGAACTACGTCTTCGAAACATTCAAGTACCCGAAGGCCTACAAGGGCGCCAGCCAGAAAGAGAAAGAAGAGCTGCTGCTCGACACCCGGCTGAAGCTGCGTGCTGCGTTGGAACCGAACGAAGAAGGTTTCGCCTACTCCTTCTGGCCCGACGTCATCACCCTGAAAGAGATCGGTGACCCGCGCGATATCGGCACCTATTTCAACCTCTGGGATGCCGATGACCGCTTCACCGCCAAGGTGATCACCGCCCAGTGCCGGCAGAACACCAACTACGACATCGTCCGCTACGCCGCCCACCCTTTCCACCTGCAGGGCTACACCGCACTGGCCAACGGCGAGAACACCTTCTACCTGAAGAATAAAGAATTCCAGCAGGGGCTGCACCGTGGCTACATTGGCTTCGAGTCCGATTCCCAGTGCTTCCTCTACACCCTGCACTACGTCCACCGTGAGCTCGGCTGGCCGCTGCACTACTACAAGCATGTCTGCACCCCGCTGCCGTTCGAGGATATCGAGCAGCGCGAAGATCAGAAGCAGCTGCTCGGCATCCGCCAGTCGCTGGCGCACCTCGAGATCAACGGCCCCAACACCATTATCGGCCTGCTCCCGGACAACACCATGTTCACCTGCTGTGACGCCAAGAAACTGCGCCCGGTGGTTGTTGGTCGCGACGAGAGAACCGTCGCCATTTCCTCCGAGGTCTGCGGCATCAACGAAATCCTGCCTGACCGCGACTGGGAAGCCGACATCTACCCGAACGAGCGCGAAGTCGTCGTGATCAACGATGACCTGGAGGTACAACGATGGAAACAATGAGACTGAATGATGTCACGGCCAACGATCTGCCGTGGAAGATAAAGTATGACGCCAGCCGCTGCACCATGTGCGGCTCCTGCGTCGCCACCTGCTCCTTCAAGGCGATCGTGCCGAAAGTTGAGCGCCGTCGCATGGTCTTCTCCGAGGGCAACTTCCCGGAGCCTAAGGCACGCTTCTCGGCGGTACCGGTTATCCGCCAGACCAAGTCGGTTCGCGACTACTGTCGCGGCTGTGGCATGTGCGAGAAGGTCTGCCCGAATGACGCCATCAAGCCGGAACGCAACCCGGACACCCGGCACCCGATCATCACCCGCTGCCTCGGCGGCGATTCGATCAAACGCGGTGGCCGCAAGAACCTCGAAGGCAGCACCCGGACCCTCGATACCATCCGCGTCGGCCGCATCTCGCAGATGACCGACCCGAGCCTCGATGCCCAGCGCCACACCTTCGACCTGCTGGCCCCCTTCGGCCGCATTCTGCCACCGAAGAAGCTGCCCTTTACCCCGGACGCCGATCAGCAGCTGGTGACCCAGGAGCTGACCCCACCGGTCAACTGGGTTTACCCGGTCATCATCGGTGATATGTCGATCGGTGCGCTCTCCTGGCGGATGTGGGAAGGGGTTGCCATGGCGGTGGCGTACCTCAACGAGGAATGCGGCATGCCGGTGCGCATGTGCTCTGGTGAGGGCGGCGTTCCTGTCCGTCTGTTGAAATCGAAGTACCTGAAATACATGATCCTGCAGATCGCGTCCGGCCACTTCGGCTGGAACCGGATCGCCAACGCCATGCCGCACATGGTCGAAGACCCGGCCGGCATCCTGATCAAGATCGGCCAGGGCGCCAAGCCAGGTGACGGTGGTCTGCTGATGGCGCAGAAGGTTGCCGAGCACATCCAGGCGATCCGCGGTGTGCCTAAAGCCGACCTGCTTTCGCCGCCAAACCACCAGGGCCTGTACTCGATCGAAGAGAGCGTACAGAAGATGTTCCTCTCCTTCAACTCGGCCTTCAAGTTCCGCGTGCCGGTTGCGATCAAGGTCGCTGCATCGGCGACCAGCGTTTCGGTCTTCAACAATCTGGTGCGCGACCCGTACAACATCGTCGGCGGTTTCTTCCTCGACGGTATCGACGGCGGCACCGGCGCAGCCCACGAGGTCTCCCTCGACCACACCGGTCACCCGATCGTCAGCAAGCTGCGCGACTGCTACCTTGCCGCTGTCACTCAGGGTCGCCAGGGCCAAATCCCGCTCTGGGCAGCAGGCGGCCTCGGCAAGACCGGCGACCTCGCTGCTGATGCCTTCAAGATGATCGCACTGGGCGCCAACGGAGTCTTCACCGGCAAGCTGATTCTGCAGATGGCTGGCTGTATCGGCAACGACCTCGGTCGCTGCAATGCCTGCAACACCGGCCTCTGCCCGGCGGGCATCACCACCCAGGAGCCACAGCTGGCTCACCGCCTCGACCCGGAGAAGGTGGCGCAGAACATCGTCAACTACTACTTGGCGATGGATCAGGAGCTGAAGAAGCTGATGGCTCCGATCGGCAACTCGTCCCTCCCTGTCGGCCGTTCCGACGCCCTGGTCTCCACCGACCACGCCGTCGCCGATCGCCTGCAGATTCAGCACGTTTGTTAAGGAGGCCAGAAAACAATGGCAGCACAAATCAACGGATTTGATGAAAATAATAAGCGGCTTTCGACCCAGGAACTGCTGATGCAGGTCTACGCCGCCCTCGATAAAGGGGAGACTGAGTTCGAAGTCCTCTCCAGCGGCCATCACAACATTGGCGGCCCTTTGTGGACCGAAGATGGCACCCCGCTCAAGTTCACCGTCAAGAACCCCGGTCAGCGGGTCGGCTCCTTCGGCCTCGACGGCACCAGCATCACCGTCAACGGCTCCACGTCGGCCGATGCCGGCTGGCTCAACGCCGGTGCCGAACTGATCATCAAAGGTGACTCCGGCGACACCACCGCCCACTGTGCGGCGAGCGGCAAAATTTACGTTGCCGGCCGAGTGGGAACCCGTTCCGGTTCACTGATGAAGCACGACCCGGCCTACCCGGCCCCGGAGCTGTGGGTGCTGAAGAACACCGGCTCCTTCTGCTTCGAGTTCATGGGTGGCGGAACTGCGGTCGTCTGCGGTATCGACAGCGAAGAGTTCGACTCGGTCCTCGGCGACCGCGCCTGCATGGGCATGGTCGGTGGCACCATCTACATCCGCGGCGAAGCAAAAAACCTGCCGGACGAAGTCTGGTTGCTCGACCTGGACGACGCCGACCGCGAGTTCCTCAGTCAGGGTCTGCCGACCTTCCTCGAGAAGATCGACCGCACCCAGCACCTGGAAACCCTGACCGACTTCAGCCAGTGGAAGAAAATTTCCGCCAAAACCTACGAAGAGCGGCAGAAGCACAAGCCGATGCGCCTGACCATGCGCGAGTTCCGCCTGGGCAAGTGGGTCGGCGAAGGCGGCATCTTTGCCGATGTCGTGACTGACGATTACGACTACACTGCGGGCCTGGTCAACACCGGCGACGACCGGCTGAAGATTCCGCACTGGCAGAACAAAGCATTCTGCGCGCCTTGCGAGGCAGCCTGCCCGTCCTCGATCCCGACCCAGGACCGAATTAACCTGCTGCGGGAAGGCAAGTACAAGGAAGCGGTCGAGCTGGTCCTGCACTACTCGCCCTTCCCGAGCAGCGTCTGCGGTGAAGTCTGCCCTAACCCCTGTATGGACGCCTGCACCCGCCAGTATATCGACCTGCCGGTTTCGATGCAGGCCCTCGGCAAGCTGTCACAGGATGCCGAATCGCCGATTGCCAAACCCGATTCCGGCAAGAAAGTCGCCATCATCGGTGGCGGCCCCGGCGGCCTCTCCGCAGCCTGGCACCTGCGTCTTCTCGGCCACGGTGCCACCATTATCGAGGCGGACAAGGAAGTTGGCGGCAAGCTGCGCCAGGTCATCCCGACCGATCGCCTGCCGGCCGAATCACTTAATGGTGAAATCCAGCGGATCAAGGATATGGGCGTCGCCGTCCAGACCGATACCAAGGTCGACAAGCCGATGTTTGAAAAACTACAGAAGGATTTCGATGCCGTCATCATCGCCTCCGGTGCCCACAACCCGGTGGTGATTCCTTTCCCCGGCCACGAACGTCTGGTCAAGGGCCTCGATTTCCTGAAAAAGGTCAACAACGGCGAGAACCCGCCGATCGGCGAGAAAGTTGTCGTCATCGGTGCCGGTAACGCTGGTATGGACGTTTGCCTCGGTGCTTATGCCATGGGCGCGAAGAAAGTCACCGCCATCGATATCCAGCGGCCGGCCGCTTTCAAAAAAGAGATCGAGCACTTCAAGAAGCTCGGCGGCACCATCGAGTGGCCGGTTTTCACCGAAAAGGTCAGCGAGAAGGGCCTGCACACCAAGGATGGCCGCTTGATTGAAGCCGACACCGTTATCATTTCGATCGGTGAGCGCCCCGACCTCAGCTTCATTCCGCGCGAATGGCAGAGCGAGCGCGGCATGGCCGAAGTTGACGATTGCTGGCAGCTGACCAAGGCTCCCGGTGTCTTCGCCATCGGCGACACCACGGCGCCTGGCCTGCTGACCCACGCCATCGGCCACGGCCGTGAAACTGCCGAATACATCGATGACCTGTTCGCCGGCAAGGAGCTGAAGGCAAAGAAAAAGCTGCCGCAGATTTCCCAGTCCTGCCTCAGTAAAGAACTGTTCCAGCCGCAGAACCGCAGCCGCTTCTGCGTCACCGATGCCACCCAGGAGACCAGTCGCTGTATCTCCTGCGGTACCTGCCGCGACTGCAGCATGTGCCTGGAAGCTTGCCCGGAAGGCGCCATCCGGCGCGAAGAAACAGCCGACGGCAGCTTCGAATACATCAGCGACGATCACATCTGTATCGGTTGCGGCATCTGCGCCGGTATGTGCCCCTGCGGCATCTGGGGTATGGAGCAGGTTGTCTAAAAACGAATAGCCTCAATCCTCAACATCTAAAGGGCGGTGCAAAAGCAACGTTTCACCGCCCTTTTTTTAGGCAAAAAGCACTGTCAGCTGATATTGCTCTATCATCTTTGTGCTCCTCCTTCATCCCTTTTCCTCGGCCTGAGCGGCTCTAGTTTCTTTTTTAGTGATTTTATTGTCATAAAATTAACACTTTATACATGCTGACAGTTGCCTAACAATTGCTCATGTGATAAATTTCATTTTTTTATACCAACCTAAGCTAAAAAGGAGCAGCCCAAATGTTTGATAATTTAAAAATCGGATCGAAGATGCTGGTCCTCTCAGGAGGCATTTTAGCGCTGCTGCTTTTGATTGTGATCTGGGGATTTGTCGGCCTTTCGAGCACTGCAGATAACGGTGTCGAAGTTGCTCAAGGCAGCAAACTGCGTTCCGAGCTTCAGGAGCTTGAGATCAAACATCTTGGCTGGGCGCACGCGGTACGTGACTTTATTGGCAATCCGAAGGTGAACGAGTTGAAAGTCGGCCTCGATCACACCTCCTGCGCTTTTGGCAAATGGTATTACGGCGAACGACGCAAGCAAGCAGAGGAAATTCTGCCGCAAATCAAGAGTGACCTGCAAAAAATAGAAGAACCGCACAGGTTACTGCACGCGTCCGGGAAAAAAATCAAATCGCTCTATATTCCCGGAGACAAGCTTAATACAGAGGCCAACGCTGTCTTCTATGGCGAATCTCAGCCGAACCTGAGGCAGATGCAGAAAATATTTCACTCGATTATTTCGACATCCGAAGAGCACATCATGTCGGATACAGAAATGGTTGCCGCTGCCAACAGCAGTCGAACCGGCATGGCTGTCATCGGCGCTATCGCTGCGGTGGTCGGCATCATCCTGTCGATCCTGATCACCCGCTCGCTGACCGGCCCCATGCGCCATACTGTACATATGATTGAAGCGATGGAGCAGGGTAAAATCAAAGACCGGCTGAACCTGAACCGCAAAGATGAAATTGGCCAGATGGCGGGGGTCATGGACCGCTTCGCCGACAGCCTGGAGAACGAAGTCGTCAACTCACTGCAGAAACTCGCCAGTGGCGACCTGACCTTCAAGATTTCGCCGCGCGGACCTGACGATAGTATCCGCAGCGCCATTATGCAAGTCGGCAACGATTTGAACAGCATCATCAGCCAGGTACAATCTGCAGGGATGCAGATAAACTCTGCAAGCGGCCAGGTCGCAGACTCAAGCCAGACATTGTCGCAGGGAGCAACCGAAACAGCGGCATCGCTGGAAGAAATCACCAGCTCGATGAACGAGCTGGCCTCGCAGACCACGACAAACGCAGAGAACGCCAGTACTGCCAACCAGCTGGCAGGCGATGCCAGTACCGCAGCGGAAAACGGTGGCCGCCAGATGCACAACATGGTCACGGCTATGGGCGAGATCAGCGAAGCTAGCCAGAGCATCAGCAAAATCATCAAAACAATCGACGAAATCGCTTTCCAGACCAACCTGCTGGCGCTTAATGCTGCCGTTGAAGCAGCCCGGGCAGGGCAGCACGGCAAAGGTTTCGCGGTTGTCGCCGAGGAAGTGCGTAACCTTGCCGCCCGTAGCGCTAAAGCTGCCAGTGAAACTGCGGAATTGATAGAAGGCTCGGTCGAGAAAACCAAAAACGGGACCCAGATTGCCGAAGCCACTTCGGCAGCACTGGAAGAAATTGTCGGCGGGATCACCAAGGTCACAGATCTGGTTGCCGAAATCGCCGCTGCCAGCAACGAGCAGGCGCAGGGAATCAGCCAGATCAATCAGGGCCTGGGGCAGATCGACCAGGCGGTTCAGCAGAATACCGCGACGGCAGAAGAATCAGCAGCAGCCGCAGAGGAGCTTTCCAGCCAATCCGAGCAGATGAAACATATGCTCAGCCGCTTCACCCTGGCTGGGGGGCAATTCCAGTTTGCCTCTGCCCCGGCAGTTCCGGCTTCCACTGCGCGGCCTTCGCCAGCCCCGGCTGCGAGCCTCGGCTGGGGGGAAACTCCCACGCATAAGCCAAAGCCATCGATCCAACTGGATGACGACGACTTCGGCAAATACTAAACACAAAGGGCGCTGCGTTCACGCAGCGCCCTCATTATTTAACAGCCTGCTGCAACTCTTCCAGCAGGACCAGCTGCGCGCTCTCTTCCGTCACCCCTGGATATCCTCCCCATTCAAGCAGTTCAGATACTATTTGTGCCGTTGTTTGATGCCTGCCGGCATCCAGTCGCGTCAGCAGTTGCCGTGTTCGCAAGGCATCGAACCAACTGTGAAATGCCTGCAAACGCTGTTCACGGGTACGATGATTGTTCTGTAGCCCTGACCAACTTTTAGCAAATTTGAGCTCCTGCAGAAAACCATGCAGAACCGGTGAGATATTCTCAGTGGCAGCCAACAACTGCTCAGCCGTTTTGTCCAGCGAATTTTCGACCAACTGCACCCATTGCTGCAAAAGCTGAAAGGCTTGTGCCGTAGAGAAACAAAATGACGCGACCCCTTCTTCAACCTGACCCTGAACTGCCTTTCCGGTTCCGAAGGGAACCCGCCCTGAAAACCGGGGGGATGGCCCAACAACGGTGCCACAGAGCATCTCCACTCCGCTTGTTTTTGCCAGCTGCTGCAGAAAATAAAAATCTTCCGCAGCCTGTCGTCGGTTCATTCCGCCTGCGGCAACGTAGGCATCAGCGCGGCAGGCAAAAGCACTGCCGATGCTGTGATAAGCGTAGGGCGAACCGGCCTGCTGCAGCCCAAACAGGTAGCTGCGCAGATAAAGTTCGTACTGACGGATGGCTGCTTCCTGCTGCGGATCTTCCGCTGCCTGATGGCGAAACGGCAACACAGCCGCGCCGCACTTGCTGGATGCGAAGTGACAGGAGATGGCTGGCAGGTAATCGCGGTCGACCAGGGTGTCGGCATCGAGGGAGATCAATAACGGCTCCCGGCTCCAGTCGAGCTGCTGCAGGGCGAGGTCGAAACCGATTTTACGGGCGAATCCGACACCTTCTTTGCATGGAATCTCGTAGCCGGGGGATGAAGCATCGACCCAGTTCAGGTTGAGCTGTGGGTATGGGTTGTCTTGCAGCCAGCGGAGGGTTGCCTGATTGTCGGACTTTTCTTCGTCAGTTGCCGTGGGGCGGTTGTTGATGACAATGACAATTTGTGTTTGTTGCAGCTGTTCAGGCGGGTTGGTTGCCAGTGATGCCAATGTTTTCGGCAGGGTATTTGATTCGGCCAGAGCGGGGATGATGATAGCGGCTTTGGAGTTTTTGGTTTCGCTGCCGCTGAGTTGCCAGGGGGAGGTGGTGGCTCTGGTTTTCAGGTATTTATTTAGTTTTTTGTTCAAACTCATACCTTAAAGTCGTGGGCTTGCGCGCCCACACTGCGCCTTACTTTTTGTCTATCGCAACAAAAAGTAAGCAAAAAATGCTCTTTTTATTTGTAATGACTTGAGCTGCTGTGGGGTTCATCAGCACTGCTGCTGATTAACTTGCGATATTCCCTTTCTTGTAAAACCGGCTGAATCGCAGCGAGCAAGCTCGCAATGCGCTGATGTGCGATTAGCTCTGCCCCAATTGAGGCTCGTTACAGTTCACAGCAGTTATTGAACCGATCCCCGTGTGACGAAGCCGGAGCTTCATTTCGTTTTGCAGGGTTTCGAGGGAAAACTGTCTGAGCAAAGCGAGTTTTTTTCCGAGCTGCAAAACGAAATGATGCGCAGGGAACCCGAAGGGCAAGGAGGTCGGGGTGTCTTTTCTTTGCTTACTTTCTTTGGACAGGCAAAGAAAGTAAGGCGCGTGCGGGGCGCCCCCCGCGACTTTGATCTTCAACGCTCAAAAGCAGCGCTCAACCACCTCACACAACCGAGCAAAAGGATCCTCATCCCCCTCCAACCAGAAAATATCCACCCCATTGCGCTCCATCCGGCGAAAAAAAGTCTCCTGCCGTTTGGCAAACTGCCCAATCGCGCTGCGCAGTTTCTGCACCATATCGTTACGACTCAACTTGCCCTGCAAATGCTGAGCAATCAGTCGATACTCCAATCCGTAAAATTCCAGCGATTCCCAGGCGACACCAGCATCATGTAACTGCTGAACTTCCTCGATCATCCCCTCATCGAAGCGCTGCATCAACCGCGTGGCAATCCGCTGCCGCAGCACCTCCCGCGGCCAGCGCAGTCCAAACACCAAGGGGCGTAATTCTGGAAGTGGAGCCAGATCGGCTTCGGCGGCCTGTTCACCGAGGGCAATTTCGATGGCGCGAATCAGCCTCGGGCGGTCATCCAGATCGGTACGGTTGTGCTGTTCCGGCTTCAACTGCAATAGCTTTTCGCGTAGCTGCTTATCGCTCAGCGGCTGCAATTCGCTACGCAACTGCCGGTTCTCCGGCACTTCGATCAATCGGTAACCACGCAGCACGGCATCCAGGTACATTCCGGTTCCACCGCAGATGATCGGCAATTTATCCCGCTGCCAGACATCTTCCAGCGCGGCAAAACAATCACGCTGAAACTGGAAGACATTATATTCACTGCCAGGCTCGGCAATATCGATCAAGTGGTAGGGAACATCGCCGTACTCATCCAGGTCCTTACCGGTCCCCAGGTCCATGCCACGATAAACCTGGCGGGAGTCGGCCGAGATAATTTCGCATTCGAACTTTTTCGCTGCCTGCACAGCTAAACCGGTTTTTCCCCCGGCGGTTGCCCCGAGAATCACCAGCAGATTTTTTTCCTTCGCTTGCATTCTCTCTCCTGTCTGCGGCCACAGGATAGACCAAAAGATTGCCGCTGCCTACGGCAAATCCGTTTTGTCTGGAGGCCTATCTCTGCTATAGTCCGGCAGATCATTTTCAAAAGGAAACCGATGAGCGAACAGGAACCACAACCGATCATTCTTCCCCGCGACCAGCACGGCATTTCGCGCAAGCAGATCGACGAAGACAGCCTCAAGGTCCTCTACCGCCTGCACCGCAACAAGCACCTTGCCTACCTGGTCGGCGGCAGTGTTCGCGACCTGCTGCTTGGCCGCCAACCGAAAGATTTCGATATCGGCACCGACGCCACTCCAGCGGAGGTGCGACGCCTGTTCCGCAACTGTTTCCTGGTCGGCAAACGCTTTCGCCTGGCCCATATCCGCTTCAAAGGCAACAAGCTGATCGAGGTCGCCACTTTCCGTCGCCATCCGCGCAAAGACGAGCTGCCGGAAGATCCGGACGAGCATTTCCATTTCGTGCAAAACGTCTTCGGCACGCCACGAGAAGACGCCTATCGTCGCGACTTCACCATCAACGCCCTGTTTTACAATATTGCTGATTTCTCTGTTATCGATCATGTCGGCGGGCTGGAAGATTTGCGCGCCAAACGCATTCGCATGATCGGTGACCCGCTGGTCCGTTTCGAGGAAGATCCAGTGCGGATGTTGCGTGCCTTGGAGTTCGCCGCGCGGCTCGATTTCACCCTTGATCCGGCGATTCTTGACGGCATTGAAGAGAAAAAAGAGCTGATCGCCACCGCAGCCCCAGCCCGCATTCGCGAGGAGATCCTGGAGCTTTACCGCCATAAGGTTGCCGGACCGGTGCTGAAACACTGCCGCGAACTCGGCATGCTGCCCCACCTGCTCGCCGGCTATCCCGGCACTGATGAAAGCATCGAGCTGATCAGCAAAATTGACCAGCGCACCGCTTCCGGCAAACCGATTGAAGAAGGTTTTGCCATCGCCGCCCTTTATCTGCGTCTGTTCATGGACAGCTGCCCGCCGTCACCGCAGGTACCGATCACCGAAGCGCTGCACAAAGCGAACGAAATTATAATTCCCCACTGTCGCTATTTCAGCATCGCACAGGGCATTCGCCACCAGGCCCGCGAACTTCTGGTGGGTTGTTTCCGCCTCGCGCGGGGCCGTGGCATCCGGGGCGAGCGCCGCTTTCTGCAGCACCCCTTCACCCCGCAATCTTTTGAGCTTTTCAGCCTCTGGGCTGAAGTCCGTCCCGACCTGAAGGCACTGGTAAAAGAGTGGCAGAACGCACTGCAAAAACCGACCAGCGAAAAAGAGCCAACCCGCCGCAAACCTCGCCGTCGCCGCAGACGCAAACCGGGCAATAAGCAGCCAGCCAAAGTCTGAAAAAACACCCCGCTATCCCGCCCTGAAAAGTACTTTTTTCTTGCGTGATTTTTTACGCAATGGAAAGTTAAAAAAAACACATTATGCTTGACTTAAGCTTGTGTTCTGGCTAGCCTAAGAGGCCAACATTAGTAAATAGCAACAATCAAAAACTCCCTCGGAGGAATTCCAATGTTTGACAATTTCAAAATCGGCGCAAAACTGGCTCTTCTTTCCGGCATCGTTCTGACCCTGCTGCTGATCATTCTTGTCTGGGGTGTCACTGGCCTGTCAACGACTGCGGATAACGGTCTGGAAGTCTCCTCCGGGAACAAGCTTCGTGCCGATCTCAGCGATCTCGAGATTAAACACCTGAAATGGGCTCACAAGGTTCGGGATTTTCTCAATGATTCCTCCGTGACTGAGCTGAAGGTCAAGCTCGATCATAAAACCTGTGCGTTGGGCTCCTGGTACTACGGTGAGGAAAGAAGAAAAGCAGAAGAGTTGCTGCCGGAAATTGCCGATGACCTGAGAGCCTTGGAAGAACCGCATCGCTTGCTACACGCCTCCGGCCGTAAAATCAAAGAGTCCTACAACCCCTACAGTCCAACGAATGCAGATTCCAAGGCGATCTACAAAAAGGAAACAGCACCTGCCCTGAAAGAGATCGGCCGCCTGATGGCGAGCATGGCAGAAACCTCGAAAGAGCATGTCATGACAGACACGGAGATGATCACAGCCGCCCACAGCAGCCGTACCGGCATGACCATTGTCGGTGTCATCGCCCTGGCTATTGGTATCATCCTTTCCTGGCTCATTTCTCGTTCGTTGACCGTTCCGATGCGTAAAACCGTCAGCATGATCGAAGAGCTGGAGAATGGTCACCTCGACTCCCGCCTGCAAATGCAGCGCAAGGATGAAATCGGCCAGATGGCGACAACCATGGACCGTTTCGCCGACAGCCTGCAGCATGAAGTTGTCGATTCACTGCAGAAACTTGCCAACGGCGACTTGCGTTTCGAGATCAGCCCGCGCGACGGCCGTGACTTGGTGCGCGGGAGTCTACAGAAACTGGGCGTCGACCTGAACAACATTATTACCCAGGTCCAGACCGCCAGCGATCAGATCGCCTCCGGCAGCGTTCAGGTCAGCGACTCGGCACAATCCCTGTCGGAAGGCGCAACCAGATCTGCTGCATCCCTGGAAGAAATCGGCAGCTCGATGAATGTCATCAGCACTCAAACCAACCAGAGCGCCGACAACGCGGTGCAAGCCAACCAACTGGCCAGCGACGCGGCAAAAGCAGCAACTACCGGCAACGAGCGGATGACCGAGATGATCACCGCCATGGGCGAGATCAACGATGCTGGGCAGAATATCAGCAAGATCATCAAGGTCATCGACGAGATCGCATTCCAGACCAACCTGCTGGCGCTGAATGCCGCCGTCGAAGCGGCCCGCGCCGGACAGCACGGCAAAGGCTTTGCCGTCGTCGCAGAAGAAGTCCGCAACCTTGCAGCGCGTAGTGCCAAGGCCGCCAGCGAGACCGCCGAATTGATCGAAGGGTCAGTGGAAAAAGCGAGCAACGGTACCCAGATTGCTGAACGCACGGCAGACTCACTGAAAGAAATCGTCGACGCCATTACCAAGGTTGATACCCTGCTGGAGGAAATTGCCACGTCGAGCAAGGAGCAGGCAAGTGGTGTAGGCCAGATTAATCAAGGCCTGCAGCAAATCGACCAGGTCATCCAGCAGAACACTGCCAGTGCCGAAGAAAGTGCGGCGACAAGCGAAGAACTTTCCGGTCAGGCGGCTGAACTTAAAAATCAGCTGGCGCACTTCTCTCTAAAAGGGAACCAGCAAAACTTTGCTGCGATGCCAGCCCCATCTTTTTCCGCACCTGCGACAGCGCCGGCCTCTTCGGGGTGGGGTGCATTGCCGCAACCTGCGCCGGCAGGAAAGCAAGGCGGTCTGCGGATCGACTGGTCCGACAGCCTCGCCACCGGGATCCCTATCGTCGACAGGCAACATCAGGGCCTGATCGAACTGATCAATCGCCTTTTCAAGTGTATGCAGGACGGCGGTGACCGTATGCTGCTGGGACAGATTATCGATGAACTGGTTGATTACACCGTCAACCACTTCCGCACCGAAGAAGACCTGATGCAGAAGACTCACTACAAGGATTTTCAGGCTCACAAGCAGACTCACGATAACTTTGTGGGCCAGGTTGGTGAATATATGCAGAAACTAAAAGACGGTGAACGCCTGGCTGCCGCCGATGTCTACAAGTTCCTCAAAGACTGGCTGATCAGTCATATTGAAAAGCAGGACCGCGATGGTTACGCGCCACATGTACGCAGCAGGATGTAATCTGGAGATCACGCGGCGGAAGAATTTCCGCCGCTTTTCCCACTGCTCGTACTCGAGCCGTACAATGGCTTAAAGCAAAACTTTGCCGTGAAAAAATCGGCTCTTTGGAATTGACATCAAAGAGCAATACTTTAAACTTTTTAATCAAACGAAATGAAGGCACCGACTTCCGGTGGAAATATAACAAGAAAAGTTAGGCAAAACGCCGCTTTTTCTTTGATTATATTCATTTAATCTGTATGATTAAGTGTTTCTTTCGTTCGTAGATAATTTTCAAGTAATGCGTCTGTATAGCAAGCAGCTATTTACTTTTTCGAGGATCCGCTATGGGCATGGACATCGACAACGATCAAATTGAAATAATCCAGGAATTCGTCACTGAAAGTCAGGACATGATCGAACAACTGGAACCGCAGATCATCGAGCTGGGCCAGAACAGTGACCCGGAAACGATGAACGCGATCTTCCGTCTGTTCCACTCGATGAAAGGAAGCGCCGGTTTTCTGGAGTTCGATCATATCACCCGGGTCGCTCACGCTGCGGAGAACCTGCTCGACCTGATCCGCAACGGCGAAATAGAACTGGTCCCGGATCATGTGACCCTGCTCTGCGCTTCCTGCGACTTCGCCAAGGACGCTCTGGAAAAGGTCGACAGCGACTACACTGATGATTCCATGTCCGACGCTGCCGATGAGATCTCGGCGAAGCTGCACGACGCGATAGAGGTTGCCAAAGGCGGCGGAGAGCCGGCAGCAGAACCGGTTGCCGCGGAAGCGCCTCCAGAACCAGAACCGGAACCAGAGGCTGAGCTTGAAGCCCCCAAGGAAGAAGCTGCTCCAACTCCCGCGCCCAGCTCAGCACCACCAGCCGCAAACGGCGAGCTGCCGAAACTGGAAATTACCGAGGAGATGCGCCTGAGCTTCGTCCAGGAGGGCAATGAACTGCTGCAGAACGCCGAACAGGGGCTGCTCGCCTGGGGCGAGAACCCGGAAGATACGGAATCGATTGGCGATATCTTCCGCCAGATTCACAGTTTCAAAGGCAACTGCGGATTCTTCGGTTTCTCCCACATGGAAGAGCTGAGCCACCAGATGGAGAACATCCTCGACCGCGTCAAGTCCGGCTCGAAACTGGCGGTGGAAAATCCAGCGGACCAGCTTTTAACTGCTCTTGACATCCTTCAGCAAGGGGTCAACGACATCTCCGATGGCAAAGACGGCGTGATCGAGACGCTGGAAGAGCAACTCAAGCAACTGCAGCTGCTGGTCCCCCCACTGCTCGGCGAGTTCCTGGTCGAAGAAGGGGTCGAAGAGAAAGCGGTCGCCGCCGCGGTCGAAACTCAGAAGAAGCCGGTCGGCGAGATTCTGGTTGAAAAAGGCCAGGCATCCAACGACCAGGTCGACAACGCGCTGAAAAAGCAGCAACAAAAGCTGAATGATGCGAAAAAAGAGACCAAGCCAGCGGCACGCACGAAAACTCCGGCCAAACGGCAGGATATCCGCGTCGATCTGGGCAAGCTGGACCAGCTGATCAACCTGATCGGCGAGCTGGTTATCGCCGAAAACATGCTGATCCACAACCCCGACCTGGTCGGCATGGAGCTGGAAAACTTCAACAAGGCCGGCCAACATATGTCGAAGCTGGTGCGTGAACTGCAGGAAATGGCCATGAGCATCCGGATGATCCCGGTTTCCGGCCTGTTCCGCCGCATGATCCGCCTGGTTCACGATATCTCGGTCAAAGCCGGCAAGAAGGTCGACCTTGAGCTGATCGGCGAAGAGACCGAGATCGACAAGACGGTCATCGAGACCATCACCGATCCGCTGGTTCACCTGCTGCGTAACTCCCTCGACCACGGGCTGGAAACCCCGGATGAGCGGGTTGCCAGTGGCAAAGGCGAAAAAGGTACCGTCCGCCTGCAGGCCCGTCACGAAGAAGGCGAAGTCTGGGTCACTGTCAAAGATGACGGCCGCGGCCTCAATCGCGAAAAGATTCTGGAAAAAGCGATCAGCAAAGGTTTGATCGAAGGCGACGGCTCTGACCTGACAGACAAGCAGATCTACAATATGATCTTCATGCCCGGTTTCTCGACAGCCGCCGCAATCACCGACATCTCCGGCCGCGGCGTCGGCATGGACGTGGTCAAGCGGAACCTTGAGAAGATCAAGGGCAAGATCGACGTCAGCAGCACACCGGGGAAAGGCACGCGCATCGACCTGCGCATCCCGCTGACCCTGGCGATCATCGACGGCATGCTGGTGCGCGTCGGCACCACCACCTGTATCGTGCCAACCCTGTCGATCCTGGAAGCCTTCCGCCCGACCATGGACCAGATCACCATCACCCCCGAAGGGGACGAACTGGCACGGGTCCGGGAGAACTTCTTCCCGATCATCCGGCTGCACGAAATTCTCGACAAAGAGCCCGACTCCAAAGAGCTGCCTGACGGCATCCTGATTGTTCTCGAATATCAGGGCAGCCGCTTCTGCCTGTTCGTCGACGAAATCGTTGGCCAACAGCAGACGGTTATCAAGGGTCTGTCGGAATTCATCGGTAATGTTGCCGGCGTCTCCGGCTGCACCATCCTCGGTGATGGTGGCGTCAGCCTGATCCTTGATGTCGGCAGCCTGGTTGAATCGGCCGAAAGCAAAGCTCAAGACGTTGAACTGTTTTAGCCAAACCGCCTGAAGGAGGAAGAACATGGCTGACGATAATATGCTCGACAATGAAGACACTCAGAAGGACAAGTACCTGACATTTCACCTTGCCGGTGAGGATTACGGCATTGAAATCAAATATGTCATCGAGATCATCGGCATCCAGAACATTACCGATGTTCCCGATATGCCTGCCTTTATCCGTGGCGTCATTAACTTGCGCGGCAAGGTTATCCCGGTCATGGATGTGCGCGCACGTTTCGATCTGCCCAACCGCGAGTACGATGACCGTACCTGTATCATCGTTGTTAATATTGATGGGACTGAAGTCGGCCTGGTTGTCGATGAAGTCAGCGAAGTCGCTGACATCCCCGCCAGCAGCGTCGAGCCGCCACCAAAAACCGGTAAAAGTGCCGGTGGCCAGTACATCCAGGGAATGGGCAAAATTGGCAAAGCAGTTAAAATCCTGCTTGACGTCCACAAGCTGCTGTTCAGTGACGAGATGAAGGCACTGATTGCCGAGCAGGAAGAAGGAGTCTGAGAAGACGGTTGAGCTGCAGCCAGAAAGTTTTTGCAATGATCGTTGCCAACCTGCGGGCTGGCACCATTTACCTCTGACGGTCGCGATTTGAATACAATGATGAGCATATCAGATCAGGAATTTCACGACCTGCGTGACCTGATCCACAAACGTTTCGGCATCAACCTGACTGACCAGAAGCGCTCATTGCTGGTTGGCCGGTTACAGAAGCTGATGCGCAAGCTCGGGCTCACCACCTTTGCCCAGTATTATCAATACCTGAGCGAGGATAAAACCGAGCAGGCATTGGGGGAACTGGTCGACCTGGTTTCAACCAACCATACCTACTTCAACCGGGAAAAAGATCATTTCGACTATTTCTACCAGACCGCGCTGCCGGCCATTGCCGATAAGCTACGCCGCGAAAACCGGCGCGACCTGCGGATCTGGTGCGCCGGCTGCTCGACCGGGGAAGAGCCATACACTCTTTTGATGCTGATGATGGAATACTTCGGCAACGAGTACAGCTCATGGGATGCAGGAATTCTTGCCACCGACATTTCCGACCGTGCCCTGACCATCGCCCGGGCCGGGGTTTACAGTAGCGACCGGGTTGAACAACTGCCGGGCAACCTGAGCCGGAAATACTTTCAACCTGCTGGCCCCGGGGAAATGAGAGTTGTCGACAAAATTAAAAGCGAAGCGACCTTCCGCCGCTTCAACCTGATGAACACCACCTTCCCGTTCAAAAAACAGTTTCAGATGATCTTCTGCCGCAACGTCATGATCTACTTCGATCAGCCGACCCGCGATGCCCTGGTGGGACGTTACCACCAGCACACCGAGCAGGGAGGTTATCTGTTTATCGGCCACTCAGAAACCCTGGGACGCAGCCAGACCCGCTACAACTACCTGCAGCCTGCGCTGTATCAGAAAGGAACTCTCTGATGGCCAAAGTCATTCGCGTACTCGTCGTCGATGATTCCGCGCTGGTCCGCAATATCCTCAGCCAGGGGCTGTCTCTCGACCCGAACATCGAAGTTGTTGGCACCGCGTCCGACCCCTACATCGCTCGCGACAAGATTATTGAACTGAACCCGGACGTGCTGACGCTCGATGTCGAAATGCCACGCATGGACGGCGTCGCCTTCCTGCGCAAGCTGATGCCGCAGTTCCCGATCCCGACCATCATGGTCAGCTCGCTGACTCAACGTGGCAAACAGATCACCATCGATGCCCTCGATGCCGGCGCAGTCGACTTCGTCGCCAAGCCGACCAGCAACGTCAGCGCCGGTCTCAATGCCATGCTGATGGAACTGCGCGCCAAGGTCAAAATCGCCTCAACTGCTAACGTGTCCCACTGGAAAGGCAAGCGGGTTGCACCCAAACCACAAACCGTTGCCAGCAACGCGCTGGCTGAGTCGACCGATAAAGTCATCGCCATCGGCGCGTCGACCGGCGGGACCGAAGCGATCCGCCGGGTGGTAGAAGAGTTTCCGGTACAGACTCCTGGCGTGGTCATCGTTCAGCATATGCCGGGCGGATTCACCAAGATGTTCGCTGATCGTCTCAATCAGCTCTGCCAGATGGAAGTGCGAGAGGCAAAAGATGGTGATCGCGTCCGTAGCGGTTTGATCCTGATTGCGCCGGGCGGTGTTCAGCTTAAAGTCATCCGCAGTGGTGGGTTTTACCAGGTCCGCTGCAGTGGAACGGACAAAGTCAGCGGGCACTGCCCGTCGGTCGACGTCATGATGAACTCGGTCGCCCAGAATGTTGGTAAAAACGCCATCGGCGCCATGCTGACTGGAATGGGGGCGGACGGTGCGGAAGGGATGCTGGCGATGAAAAACGCCGGTGCCCGGTGCATTGCTCAGGATGAGGCCACATCGGTGGTCTTCGGCATGCCGAAGGTCGCCTACGAAAAAGGCGGTGCCAGCAAGCTGGTTCCGCTCGAAAAAATTGCATCCTCATTGCTTGGTTTGCTTACTTAAGAGGAAAAAATGGCACAAGTCATTCTTGGAGTCGGCGATTACGGAGCCTCGAATGCGCCGGGTGACGAAGTGAAAACCTTCGCCCTCGGCTCCTGCGTCTCCGTTATCCTGCTCGACCCAAAAACCAGAACTGTCGGCATGGCTCACGTCGCCCTGCCAGATTCGTCGATCAACAAGGCGAAGGCGACGGAAAAACCAGGCTACTTTGCTGATACGGCAATCCCGGCCCTGCTGGCGGAGATGGCGAAGTTCGGTTGCCACAAAAAAGGCAAAGGGATGGTCGTCAAACTCTGCGGTGGTGCCAATGTCATGGATTCAAACGACACCTTCCAGATCGGTAAACGTAACGCCCTGGCGATCAAAAAGATCCTCTGGGCTTACGGCATGGGCGCCGTCGCTGAAGACCTGGGTAAAAACTTCAGCCGTACGGTTGCGATTTCCGTAGAAACCGGCCAAGTGACCCTCAGCTCTCCCGGTCGGCCGAACTGGAATATATAGGGGGTCACGATGGATCATAAAATCACAATGGAAAATCTACAGGAGATCATTCAGTCGATTCCGTTGCTTTCGGCCAGCGCCAGCCGTCTGCTGCAGGTGACCGCCAACCCGGACCACGAACTGGAAGAGGTGATCAGCCTGGTAAAGACTGACGCCAACCTGACAGCGCGGGTTTTGAAAGTGGTCAACTCGGCAGCGTTTGGACTGATGACAGAAATCACCTCGATCGATCGCGCCATCTCCTACCTCGGCGAACGTATTATTGTCAGCATTGCCATCGGCGACTGCGCTGGCAAGCTGTTCGAGAAAGAGCTTTCCGGTTATGAAGCTGCTGGCGGCGCGCTCTGGAAGCACGATCTGCGCACAGCGATCGCTGCCCGGGAGCTGGTCGTCCAGTCAGGTGCCGACATCAGCCCCGATCTGGCCTTTACCGCCGGGCTGCTGCACGACATCGGCAAGTCACTGATTTCCGACTACCTGAAGGACACCGCGCCGGATGCGGTCAGCCAGATCAGCTCTCAAGACAGCTACGACTACCTGGCAGCGGAAGAAAAACTGGTCGGCATTCCACACACCGTTGCCGGTTACGAACTGGCCAAAGCCTGGCAGCTGCCGAACGAGCTGTGCGAGGTCATCCTGCACCACCATAAGCCGAGCGAGGCCGCGGAAGAAGCGAGGGCTCTGACCTATGCCGTCCACCTGGGTGACAACATTGCCATGCTGGGCGGTTTCGGCACCGGCTCCGACAGCCTGCAGTATCACCTCGACTCGGGCTACAACGAATATTTGAATTTACCGCCTAAGGTGCTCGATAGCGTGATGCTGGAAGTCGACATCGAATTCCAAAAACTCGAACAATCTCTAGAAGGTATGGGGGGTTAAGGATGAAACGGATAATCGTAGCGGACGATTCTGCTACCGCCCGGATGTTCATAAAGCGATGCTTGCAAATCATCGGCCTCGGCGATGCTGAAATCATCGAAACTGAACATGGCAAGGATGCCCTGGCTGCGGCCAAGGAAGCACCGACCGACCTGCTGCTGACAGACCTCAACATGCCGGTGATGGATGGTGAAACCCTGGTTAAATGGGTCAAATCGAGCCCGAAGCTGTGCGACACGCCGATCGTGGTCATCACCAGCGCCGGCAATCCGGCCAAGGAAGCACAACTGATCGAACTCGGCGCGCACCGGGTGATCAACAAACCGGTCTCACCCCCGGTTCTCATGGAAGCGCTGGAAGCCTTCCTTGATGAGGAGTGACAAAATGATTGAACATAACCCGCTCTACCAAGCGATGAAAGATGCGGTCAGCCAGACCTTTGAAAACATGGCGTTCACCGAGGTGATAGAACATTTCGACCAGGACTACCAGATCCCTGAAGATCAGCTGGCCTGGACCTCCCTGGTGGTCAAAGATCCGGTTCCGGGTGAAATTTTCATGGCCGTCAACAAAGACGCGCTGAAAGAACTGGCTGGATCGATGTTCCTGCTGGACGAAGATGAAATTACAGCAGACAAGATGAGCGATATCCTGCATGAGCTTCTCAATACTGTCGCCGGACTGTTCATGACCAAGCTCCTGGCGGAAAACCAGGCCTTCCAGATCGGCCTTCCTGTGACCGGAGAAGGACCACTTCCGGAGTTTGATGGCGACAGCGTCAGCTGGAAACTGATTACCGGCGACGAGCAACCGGTGCAACTTTTTATCACCGGCGCGCCGCTCGTTGCTTTAAACGACTAAACTTTCGACCTCGAATCGTCGAATTATTTCAAGTAAACAAAAAGGAGAAACAGAATGGGTAAAACAGTCCTGATCGTTGATGATTCCAACACTATGCGCAAAATTGTCTCCCGTGCCCTGCGTCAGGCAGGTATCGATTTCGATGAAATCCTCGAAGCAGGCGACGGCCAGGAAGCCCTGGCGGTACTGGCGGACAACAAAGTCGACGTTGTCCTCAGCGACATCAACATGCCGAACATGACTGGCCTCGAATTCCTGAAGGCCAAATCGGAAGACGCTGCTATCGCCGACATCCCGGTGGTGATGATTTCAACTGAAACCGGCGCAGATATTATCGACGAAGCCAAGTCCTACGGTGCAAAAGGGGCCATCAAGAAACCTTTCACGCCGGACCTGATCAACGAAACTCTCGGCGCTCTGCTCTAAAGACCTCTGCCATCCCGGTCGCCAAAACGGCCGGGATGGGGCAACAAGGAGACATCAGTGGAACACGCTCAACACATTATTGAATCAACCCAGGAGATCTTCTCCAGCATGATCATGCTGGACGTCACTCCCGGGGAGCCTTACCACCGTAAAAATGAAATGCTCAACGACAGCATCTCGGGCATCATTGGCCTGGCTGGCAACACCAAAGGGATGCTTGCTATCCACCTTCCGACGCAGGTGGCTCTTTCTGTGACAACCGCTTTCCTCGGCATGGAGGTCGAAGAGGTCGATGATGATGTCCGCGATGCCATCGGCGAATTGGCCAATATGCTGGGCGGCAACCTGAAAGCACATCTCGATCCCAAAGGGAGTGAAATCCAGCTGTCGATGCCATCAACCGTTTCCGGCGAAGAATACATGATCGACTGTATCGCTGACGCTCAGGAAATCACTGTTCCCTTCACTCTGGAGGGAAATCAATTTCTGGTCGAGCTGCAGCTCTCCCCGGAATAGGTTGAGTAGAGTATCCCGCCACTGCTGAAAAGAGATGAATTGTGGATTTTGCTAAAAAAATTATCCATACAACCGAAGAGATCTTTAACACCATGATTTTCATGGAGATCTCTTCGGGACAAGTTCTCACTGAAGGTCAGGAAGTGCTCGACTGTCACGTTTCATCGATGATCGGGCTCAGTGGCGATTTTAACAGCATGCTCAGCATCCACTGCCCGGGAAACATCGGCAGGGCAATTACCAGTGAGATGCTTGGCATGGATGTTGAAGAAATCGACGAAGATGTCAAAGATACTCTCGGTGAAATCGCCAACATGGTTGCCGGGGGATTAAAGGAATCCTTTGCTGCTGAAGATATCAATCTGGAGCTGTCGATTCCAACAACGGTATCGGGGAAGTCCTACACGGTTTCTTCGCCGACCAAGAGCAATCGGGTTATAATCCCGTTCAAGCTCGAGCAGGGACGCTTTTTCGTCGAGATCAAATATTCTCTCCGCTAAAGGTCCTGCTCACACAATCTATTCTTTGTGAGAGGGTACTTTGGACCAACGGGGCATCATAGACGTCGTTTGCAGAACCGGCGTCGAAAATCTGGCAACTGAAATCGGGGCATTGCTCGGCCGAGAGCTGTCGTGCAACGATATTCAGCTGCAACTCTCCAGCAAAGACACCATTTTCAGTGACATCAGTCGCCCCACCACCGCCCTGACCCGGATGACCGTCAGCGGCGACAAGGAAGGTGACTGTTTCCTTCTGACCCCGATCAGCTCCTCCATTATGCTCGGCGGCACCTTGATCATGCTGCCGGAAGATATGATCGAGGAGCATATCCAGAGCGGCAAACTTGACGGCGAACTGAGCGATGCCTTCGGTGAAGTTGCCAATATCATTGCCGGTGTTTTCACCCAGGCGTTTGTCGACAAATACGCCAAGACCATCCGTTTCATCAAAAAAACCGTCGAAGAACTGGTCCCGACCAAGATTGATCTCGGCAGCAGCGAACCCTTTCCACCAGGGACATATTACGTTGCCAGTTGCATCCTTGCTGATGGCGATGAGGAGCTCGGACAGGTCGAGTTCATCGTTCCCGTAGATGTCTTTGAACTTGAAAGCGAAGCGGACGAAGTTCCTGCTGCCCCAGCGGCCGAAGCAGAGCCCGCCGCCGCGACTCCGTCGCCTGAGCCAGCGGCCGTAAGCGAGCAACCGGCTGCCGCAGAAGCAGAACCGGTCGCGGAAGCACCAGCAGCAGAACCCAAGCCGCTGTTCGCCGATGCCAAAAAACTGACAGACACTGTCTTCAACGCGACCATCAGTCAGATCGGTGAAGAGATAGGCGCCCTGCTCGGCCAGGACCTCAAATGCGACGATATTCAGCTGCTTATGACCTCAAAAGCTGATTTCTTCGCCAATCACTGCACCGACCGGGTCAACATGGCCTACATGAAGGTCTCCGGCGACCGCGAGGGCTGCGGCTTCATGTTTACCCAGATCCCGGACGCCATCGTCCTCGGCGGCACCTTGATCATGCTGCCTGATGACCAGATTGAAGAACAGGCCAGCCAGAAAGTGCTTGAGGGTGAAGTCGAAGATGCTTTCGGCGAAGTCGCCAATATCCTTGCCGGTGGTCTGACCCAGGTCTTCCTTGACCGCTACCCGAAACAGATTCGTTTTGTCAGAACAGAATCGACCTTGATCACCCCGACCAAGATCGATATGGCAGGCGATGAGCCCTTTCCGGAAGGCGACTATTATCTCGCGTCCTTCTCCATTAACATGGAAGGGCAGGACCTTGACCGCCTCCTGCTGCTGTTCCCGGCTCATGTTTTTGATCTTGATGGTTACAGCCAGCCCCAGGCCGCAGCAGCACCAGCCGACGCTCCGGATCCGGCCGCTGACGCGAACGCGGCCCCATCCGCAAATGCCGTACAACCTGCCGCAGCAGGAACACAACAGGCAGCACAGCCGACCGCCCAGGGAAGCGTGGCGTCACAGGCGGCTGCGGAATTCGCTGCCGCAACCACGCAACCTGCGGCAACGGCCGCAGCACCAGTAAACGGGCCGCCACTTGTCCTGGTGATCGCGGAAGACCCGAACGCAGCGCAGCCCTTTACCGATGCTCTCAATGCTGCACAATTCGATTCACGCGTTCTCAGTTTCCAGGATGACATCAAAGCACCGTTCCAGAGCAACCAGATTCTTGGCGCGGTCCTGATCATGTCACGGGTCAATGAAAAAGGCTTCGCCACCGCAATCAAGTTGCAATCTTCGGGACAGGCCCTGCCGCCACTGATTTTCGCTGGGCCGGAATGGACCCGCACCACGGTTCTGCGTGCAATCAAGTACGGTGCCCGCGATATCCTGATTACACCGACACCGCCGGAGGAAATTCAGCAAAAGATCGGTGAGCACTTCAAGCTGCGTCAGGCCAGTTAAAAAGCCCCACCAATCGGCGGGGCTTTTCTTTTTAAGGAGTGGATTGCTTGAATTAAACCGGCAGGTTTTTCTTTTTGATTTTCTCGATCAAGGTGGTGCGCTTCAGGTTGAGCAACCGCGCAGCTTCTTTTTTATTCCCCTCGGTACGGCTGAGCGCCAACAGAATCAGCTTGTCCTCGAACTCGCTGATCAACGCGTTGAAATCGATCCCTTCATCACTCCAGACCACTTCCGGGGCCTCAATATCCGATGTCGCCACCGCAACGGTTCCAGCGGGCTGCGCCTCGATTTCACTGACCAGGCTTTCCACCGGCAGGCTCAACGGCAGCTCTTCTTCAGGAATCGGCTCGCAGCGATACTTCTCCGGCAACTCCTTCATGGTCACAAATTTGCCACGATGCAGGATCACCAATCGCTGGATCAGGTTCTCCAGTTCACGGACGTTGCCGGGCCAGGCATAACCCTGCAGGCTGCGCATCGCCAATGGATCGATGCGGGTCGGCTGATCGCTTTTGCGCCGGCTGAACTGGACGATGAACTTCTCTACCAGAACCGGGATATCTTCTTTGCGATCGCGTAGTGGTGGTGCCTGCAGCGGGATGACTGCAAGGCGGTAATAGAGGTCTTCGCGGAAGGTTCCTTCCTCGACCAGCTTTTCCAGGTTCTGATGGGTCGCGGCAATGACGCGTACATCGACCTTGCTCGGCTTGACACCGCCGACCTGCTCAACTTCACGCTCCTGCAGTACGCGCAGCAGTTTGGCCTGCAGGTTTGGCTTCATATCCCCGATTTCGTCGAGGAACAGGGTACCGCCGTCGGCAAACTGGACCCGGCCGATCTTCGACTGCTGGGCGCCGGTGAAGGCCCCCTTAACATAGCCGAACAACTCACTCTCCAGCAGTTCATCAGGAATTGCCGCACAATTGACAGGCACAAAATGACCGTTTTTGCGCGGGCTATTCTCGTGAATGGCACGAGCAATCAGCTCTTTCCCGGTGCCGCTCTCGCCCTGCACCAGAACGGTACTCTCACCCTCTTCGGCAACGCAGGAGATCAGCTCGAAGAGCTCCAGCATCTGCGATGAGCGGCCAATCATGGAACCGAAGCCTGAGCGCGCAGCAGCATTTGTTGTCATAATCTCATTTCCAGTAAATAACGCTTTGAAATCAGCGGCAAAATCAGTTACCGCACAGAAGATGAGACAACAATAATATATGCTCTGTAATGTGTCAATATTTGGACACGTTATTTTTGATGAATTCTCTGGAGGTGTTCAGATCAACCGTAAGGACTGCTCTCACGTTGCAGTGATTGCGGGCGGCGCGTCTCGATTTCATTAATCACGCGGATAGCGCTGACACCATCGAGGGGGCACTTGGTTTCGCAGATGCCACAGCCGATACAGAGTTCAGTCACCACCCGTGGCACCTTCAGGGTTCGCATTTCTCCACCGAAATCAACCGACTTCTCATCGAAGACAATCGCCTTCTCCGGTGTCGGGCAATGCTCCTCACAAACCAGGCATTCCTCACCACGAGCGAACGGGAGGCAGCGGTTCCTGTCGAACACCGCGAGCCCGATAATGGTTTTCCGTTTCAGTTCAACCGGCAACAGCTTGATCGCCCCGGTCGGGCAGACCTGCCCGCAGAGGGTGCAATTGAACTCGCAGTAACCGAGACGGGCAACCAGCAGAGGCGTCCAGAGTCCTGTCGCCCCCGCCTCCAGTAGCGCCGGGTGCAACGCTTGACCGATACAAACCTTCATGCACTCGCCGCAGCGCACGCAGCGACGCAGAAACTCGTCTTCGGCAACAGCTCCGGGCGGTCGCAGCAGGTAGGGGTTCAATTTGTAGCTGTCGGGTGCGATCCGGCCGACCGGAGCGATCATCGCTCCGGCTGAAACCGATAGCAGCAAGTCACGGCGACCGATATCGACATGTGCCTGTCGTCGAGTTCCCCCCTTGAAAACAAACCTCGCCCTTTCCTGCGGGCAATAATCGGTGCAATCGAGACAGGCGATACACTCGCCGTTACGCTGCCCTTCTTTCGCCACCACATCCATCCGGCACTCGCTTGCGCATATGCTGCAATCCACACACAAACCGTCCGGTACCCGCTTCAGCAGAGCATGGCTGCTGCAGAGTCCGAGCAGCGCACCGAGGGGGCAGAGATTTTTACACCAGAAACGCCGCTCAACCCGCTCCAGCAACAGAATCGTCAGAAAAACAAAGAGGGTGAACAGGCCCAAAGTGTAGCTCGGCTGGAAAAACGCCATCAGGTTATCGCGAAACAGGGGATAAAGACTGCTCAGCAGCGGTAGATCATGCTGATAGCCCCAATCGAACAGCCCGTTCAGAAGCAGGTTGTAGGCCGGGTAAATCGACAGGGTCAGCGAGCGCAGGAAGATTGCCAGCGGATCGAACAGGCCGAGCAGCTGAACACCACCAAGAGCGGCAGCAGTCATGCCGAACAACAACAAATATTTCAACTTGCGCCAGTTGCGGTTGGTAAGATGGGACCCACGACCGGTCAACTTGCCGCAGCCGTCGAGAGTGGTGCCAAGCGGGCAGATCCAACCGCAGAAGAAACGGCCGAAAAAAGCTGTCAGCACCAGCAACAGCAATGCTGGCCAGAGCGACCAGCTGAACGGGCCGGGCGCCAGGAGATCGGCCAGAGCCGCCAGCGGATCGAGGCGGAACAGCAGGCTGACCGGATAAGGCAGCTCATCCAGGCCGCGATACTCGGTCTGCAGAAACAGCCAGACAAAACCGCCGAGGCAGAACAGCTGCACCGTTCGACGCAGAAGAAGATTGCGACGTCCCCGATTCAAACCCGCTGCACCTTGCCCAGGTCCATCACGCCCAAACCACGCCGGGCACCGGCAACGACGGTCGAGATATCATCCGGCTGCAGGTTGAAAAGCCCGGCAGCCATGCTGTCGGCAGCAACAATGTCGGCAGAAGCAATCAACGTATCGCGGCGTTCGACATCTTCCAGCCGCCCGCCCTGTGGCCCGTTGCGCAGCAAAATCCGGGTGGCGTCGATGATGCTCAGGTCGGAGTGCACCACCAGATTGATATCGGCCACAGCTTCATCGATACGCCGGTGCAAACGGCCACGATTGCCGCCGATCACCCCCATGATATTCTTCATCGCCAGCGACAGGGTGGTACTGGAATGATCTTTGGCTACCGGGATGTTGATGAACTTATCGGCATCAAGCGCCGGCTGATAAAACTTCCAGCGGTCAAGTTCTCGGCCCTGTTCGATGGCAATGTCCTGGTAACCGTAACGATCCATGTGTCCGATCTTCGCCCGGTCGCTGCGCAGGCTTTTAACCGCATCCTGAATGCCGCTCTGGACATAGCAACGGCGCGGGTCGTTACAGGTGTTATCGAAAACCTGCACCTGTTTCGCCCCGGCCTGCAGGCAATGCTCGATCACCGCCTTGACCACTTCGGGGTGGGTGTTGGCCGCCTGCTCCGGGGTGCGGTCCCAGCCGATATTCGGTTTTACCACCACCCGGTCACCACGGCCGACGAAGTTTTCGATACCACCAAGCGCCGAGAGTGTCTGCTCGACCAGCAATGAATAGTCTTTGCCTGTACGCAGTGCGACCTGCGGTGCTGTTGCCGCATGGGCCGGCAGCGCCAGCAGATCGACTACCGGCAAAGTGCCGACAGCCAGAGCGCTATGCAGGGCGCTGCGGATAAATTGTCGTCGATTGAGATCGGTCATGTTTTACCCCCGTTTACCGGGGCAGGTTATGATTCCTCACCACCCCAGAATTTCCACCACTTCTTCCGTTTTTCGCGAGAGTTCTGGCCCTGCTCGGAACCTTTGCCCAGCTCCTTTTGCTCCTGCTCCATTTTTTTCTCGCGTTGTTTCTCCTGACCCTTCGGGCCTTTGCCGTCTTTTAACTGTTTCTGCTCTTTATTTTTGAACTTCTTTTCTTTTTCCTGCTCCCGGTTACGTTGCCGCTCGTCATCCTGGCCACCGTGACGATACTGTCTCACCTCATCTTCATCGTCGGCGTATTTTTTCTCCTGATAGGTTTTCTGGTATTCTTTCTTCTCCGCTTTAGCGGCGCCACCCTGCCCGGCCCAGTCCGGCTTGGCGAAGAGAGGATTGACAAACACCAGCCCTGAACAAATCAACAGCAACAATAACGTTTTCATAATGCCCCCTTTGCAATAGATAGTGATCAAACAAGTATAACCAATTTTGCCGATTTATCCCCGCAGTGCCAGCTCTCGTTTTTCCAGTTCCAACATCTGGTCACGCAACTCGGCGGCGCGTTCAAAATCAAGATCAGCAGCCGCTTCCAGCATTTGCTCTTTGAGGGTCGCGACCTGTTTTTTCAGCTCGTCCGGGTCGCTGTAAGCGGCTTCCCCTTCGGCTGCAATCGGCACATCAGTGTAATCCTTCGAGGAGATATCCTCCAGGATCGAACGCAGCGATTTCTTCACCGACTGCGGAGTGATGTTGTGCTCTTCGTTGTAGGCGAGTTGCTTGGCGCGCCGGCGCTCGGTTTCGTCGAGACAGGCCTGCATCGAGCGAGTCACCTTGTCGCCGTACATGATCACCCGGCCGTCGACGTTGCGCGCTGCACGGCCACAGGTCTGGATCAGCGAGCGCTCGCTGCGCAGGAAGCCTTCCTTGTCGGCATCGAGGATCGCCACCAGCGAGACCTCGGGGATATCGAGGCCTTCGCGCAGCAGGTTGATGCCGACCAGCACGTCGAACTCCCCTTCGCGCAGGGCGCGGATGATCTGCATCCGCTCGACGGTGTCGATGTCGGAGTGCAGGTAGTTGACCTTGATGCTGAGCTCCTGCAGGTAGCCGGTCAGGTCCTCGGCCATCCGCTTGGTCAGGGTGGTGACCAGCACCCGCGCACCGCTGCCGACGGTGCTGCGGATTTCATCGATCAGGTCGTCGACCTGCTCTGTGGCCGGACGTACCTCGATCGGCGGATCGACCAGCCCGGTCGGCCGAATCACCTGCTCGACGAAAACGCCCTCTGCCTTCTCCATCTCGTAGTCGGCCGGGGTCGCGGAAACATAAACCGTTTGCGGTTGACGTTCGACAAACTCCTCGAACATCAGCGGCCGATTGTCGAGCGCCGAAGGCAGCCGGAAACCGTAGTTGGTCAGGGTCTCCTTGCGTGAACGGTCGCCGCGGTACATGGCGCCGACCTGACTGACGCTGACATGGCTCTCGTCGATGAACATCAGCGCATCGTCCGGCAGGTAGGAAAGCAGGGTCGCCGGTGGATCTCCGGTCTGGCGGCCGTCAAGGAAGCGGGAGTAGTTCTCGATCCCCTGACAGTAGCCCATCTCTTCGATCATCTCGATGTCGAACAGGGTGCGCTGCTCGATCCGCTGCGCTTCCAGCAGCATGTTGCGCTCCTGGAAATACTGGATGCGCTGCTGCAGCTCGTCCTGAATCTCTTTAATTGCCCGCTCCAGGGTCGGCTTGGTAGCGACGTAGTGGCTGGCGGGGAAGATGCCTGTCCGGTCGAGCCGGTCGATCACCTGGCCGCGCAAGGGGTCGATCTCGCTGATGGCGTCAATCTCGTCGCCGAAGAACTCGATGCGCAGCGCACGCTTTTCTTCGTAGGCGGGGAACACCTCGACGCTGTCACCACGCACGCGGAAGGTGCCGCGGTGGAAGTCTATGTCGTTGCGTTCGTACTGGATTTCGACCAAGTGTTTGAGGAACTGGTTGCGGTCCATTTCCTGGCCGACCTGCAGGTTGACCAGCATGCCGTAATAGGCCTCCGGCGAACCGAGGCCGTAGATACAACTGACCGAAGCGACGATCAGCACATCGCGCCGGGTCAACAAACTGCGGGTGGCGCTGTGGCGCAGCTTGTCGATTTCTTCGTTGATTGAGCTATCCTTCTCAATGAAGGTGTCGGTCGAGGGAACGTAAGCTTCGGGCTGGTAGTAGTCGTAGTAGCTGACAAAGTACTCGATGGCGTTGTTCGGAAACAGCTCCTTGAACTCACCGTAGAGCTGCGCCGCCAGTGTCTTGTTGTGGGCCAGTACCAGGGTCGGTCGCTGCAGTTGGTTGACCACGTTGGCCATGGTGAAGGTCTTGCCAGAGCCGGTGACGCCGAGCAGTACCTGGTGCTTATCGCCGCGCTCGATGCCTTCGACCAATTCTTGAATCGCCTGCGGCTGGTCGCCGCGTGGCTGGTAATCGGATGTCAGTTCGAATTGTGCCATGTGGTTTTAATCCGAAAAATTAGCAGTTTAGGTGGAAAAACAGATTGACATGTCAAATTTTAGAGTGCAGACTCCGGCCCGTTTTTATTCTGCTCTGTCGACACACCAAAAGGATACGGTATGACCGAAGAGAAAAGCAAATTCGTCTACTCGATTTTCTGGAACTGTGGACTGATCGCCATCGGCTCGTTGATCCAGGCGATCGCCCTCAAGTCGATCGCCATCCCGCACAATTTCGTTCCGGGAGGCCTGTTCGGGGTCGGCTCCCTGATCTTCTACAACACCGACTGGCTCAACCCGGGCCTGCTGTACGTGCTGCTCAACGTGCCGATGTTCGTCCTCGGTTATATCTTCATCTCCCGCCGCTTCCTCTGGTACAGCGCTCTGGCGATGGGTCTGATTTCACTCTATTACCAGTTGATCGATTTTCAGATTCATATCAGCAGCCAGCTGTATGCGGCGCTGGTGTTCGGCGTGCTACTCGGGCTTGGGGCCGGCATGGTGCTGCGTTCTCTCGGCTCCAACGGCGGGCTGGATGTGGCTGCCGTGATCCTCAACCAGAAATACAACATCGGCGTCGGCAAGGTCTATTTTGCTTTCAATGTCCTGCTGTTTTCACTGAGTTTCGCCAGCCTCGACAACGACCTGGTCATCGCTTCGATGATTGCCGTGTTTGTCTGCTCATGGGCGGTCGACTATTGCCTGTCGCTGTTCAACCAGCGCAAACTGACCTTCATCATTTCAGAGAAACCGGAAGAGATTGCCGAGCAGGTGATGACCCACCTGAAAATCGGCACGACCATGCTGCCAGCAGTCGGCGCCTATCACAAGCAGCAGAGAACCGTGTTGATGGTGGTCACCAACAATATCCAGTTGAAAAGATTGGAGGAGATCGTCTTTACCACGGATAATTACGCTCTGTTTATCGTCGAGAACACCTTCAGCGTACTGGGTTCGACCTTTTCACGGCGGAAAATTTACTGATCGGCAGGCTCAGGCGGAACTCAGCTCACTGTTGAACTGGGATGCGAACAGACTCTCCGCAAACTCGTCCGGCGGCACCGGTCGGCTGAAGTAGAACCCCTGCGCGCGGTCACAGCCGAGCTCGCGCAGGTAGGCGAGTTGTTCATAGGTTTCGACACCCTCCGCGACCACGGTCAGTTTGAGATGCTGCGCCATTGAGAGGATGGTCTTGACCAGCACAGTGTCGTCGTTGTTCTGGTTGATCCCCTTGATGAACGATTTGTCGATCTTGACCTGGTCGAAGGGGTAACGCTTCAGGTAGCTGAGAGACGAATAGCCGGTGCCAAAATCATCCATCGCCAGCGCAAAACCCCGCAGCTTGAGATGATTGAGCAACTCGAGAGCTTTTTCCGTGTCCCTCAGCATGCCGCTCTCAGTCAGTTCCAGTTCGATCTGCTGCGGGTTGATATTGTTGAGCAGGAGAATCTTTTCCACTTTGCTTAAAAAGTCGGAATGCTCCAGACGGTGAGCAGAGAGGTTGATCGCCAGCTTGAAATCGTCCAGCCCCTGGTTCAGCCAGATCTTCAGCTGCTTGCATGCGGTTTTGAAAATCCACTCACCTAACTGCTGGATCTGACCGGTTTCCTCGGCAATTTCAATGAAATTACCGGGCATGATCAGCCCTTTCTGCGGGTGCTTCCAACGCACCAGCGCCTCGGCGCCAACGATCTTTTCACTGACAATATCGACCTGAGGCTGGTAATGCAGAACAAAATCTTCATTCTGCAGTGCCACCCGCAACTCATCGGCGATCCGGTGCCGCTCAACGATTCTACGGTGCATCTCGTTGGAGAAAAGATGATAACGGGAGCGCCCCTGCTCCTTCGCCGCGTACATAGCGACATCGGCGTGCTTCATCAATTCTTCGGCATCCTTGCCGTTCTCCGGGTAAAAAGCGATGCCGATACTCGCCGAGGTGAACAGTTGCGTCAGGTCGAGTTGAAATTCCTTCTGCATCTGCTGCAGAATTTTATCCGCCACGGTCACAACAGCGTTGGTTCCGAGGATATCGGGCAGCAGGATGATAAACTCGTCACCGCCAAGCCGGGCCAGGGTATCTCCCATGCGCAAGCAGCCACGTAAGCGATTGGCGACCGCTTTCAACAGCTGATCACCGCAGGCATGACCATAGGTGTCGTTGATTGCTTTAAAGTTATCCAGATCGAGGAACAGCAGGGCGAAGCGGTTGTGAGAGCGATCCGCCAAAGCCAGCGCCTGCTGCAAGCGGTCGTAAAACAACGAGCGATTCGGTAATCCGCTCAGGGTATCGTAATAGGCCAGCTGCATGATCTGCTGCTTGGCTCTCTTTCCTTCCCTGGCCTGTTCCCTCAGGTAGACCGCTACCAGCAGAAAAATCCCCAGCAGATAGGCTCCGTGGCTGATCGGGGTGTAAATATGTTCGTAAAGCTCGGCAAATGCCATATCCGGAATTTTCAGAAAGACGGCAAAGAAAAAACAGCCGAGTGCTGATAGCACCAAGGGGCGTGAGCTACATTGCCGGCCGCGCCAGGCAAAAAACAGTGCGATCAACAGCCAGAAAGTTGCTGTCCCGTGGAACAACCAGTCGCACCAGGTTTGGCCAAACCTGGAACTTGGGTTGGCGTAGATATAGCTTCCCCACCACCAGAAGGTCGCGGCATAGCAAACCGCCAGGCTAAGGAAACTGCCCAAAAGATAGCGGCGGGCCAGTTTGATATCCCGGCGCAGAAACTGTAGAAACGCTCCGGCAACAGCAAAAATGGCCGCATACTGCAAACTGTGCTCAAGAGGCGGAAAGACGACATGTAACAGCTGATGTTCAACCAGGCCCAGCGCCAGGATAAAAGCCATACCGAGCATGAAAAGTTCACGCACCAGGCCGAAACTGAAAGCGAAGATCAGCAGCCGTTCGCGTTCCGGGTTATCCTCTTTGCGCCGGGCCCGAGCATAAGTCAGCAGAGTCCCCCAAAGGATCGCTGCCAGGCCGAACTGCACCACGTTGTGGTCAATACCACCGCGCCCCCCGGAAAACTGGGTCATGAAATCGAGAATAACGTTGAAAAACTCAGGCATTCTGTTCTCTGAAAAACAGGGTGGAATGCGTGCAAAAGACGAGAAAACCTAAAGGGCAGTTATAGCGAAATGAAGAGAAAATTGCAAATTTCTAATTTTGGCTCATCGGCGGCACCAGCATCGCCGGGTCGAGACGAACATCGAACCAGTTGATGCGCCAGTCGAGGTGGGGTCCGGTCACTCTGCCGCTGGCACCGACCGCGGCAATCCTTTCTCCTTTTGCAACTTTCTGCCCCTCTTGCACATAAATTTGACTCAGATGCAGGAAGCTGGAAGAAAGTCCATGACCGTGATCGAGGATCAGAGTCTTGCCGGAGAAAAACATGCCTTTGTGGCCAAGCCGCACAATCCCGGCCGCCGGAGCTACAACCGGGGTTCCGGTCGGCGCAGCGATATCGATCCCGAAATGAGGGCGCCGCGGCTCACCGTTGAAAATCCGCTGGCTGCCATATACCCCGCTGATTCGTCCAGTCAGCGGCCAGATGAAAGCATCGGTAAAAAAGACCTGTTCGCTGTCGTAGCTGCGGGCCGACTTAACCAGTGCCGCCTCTTGACGGATACGGCGGAGGTCGGCTTCACTCGGTGACATCATTTTTTTGCTGATGCCGTTGATCCGCTCAACCCGGTATTCGCGCGGAGTAACCTGCAACTCGCGCGTCGTCACCTGGCCGTCAGCTGCGATCAGGGTCAAGCTGTGCTGCGCTGCGGCATCCCGGCCAAAACCGAGAATGAATTCACCGGCGGCGGTCTGCTTCAGCAGCTGCTCACCGTAATAGACCCGGGTGCCCGGCTCCGCCCGCCCGCGCAGCAAACCGCCCTGAGTCAAATCGCCGGTCAGCTGCAGATCGGCCTGTACCGAGAACGGCAGCAGCAAAAGAAAAAACAGCAGAGACCGAATCATTTGGTTTTAATACTGAATTCAACCCGGCTCGCCGATCCTTTTTCCGGCGCCAGGAAGGGGTCAACAGTCTTCAGGAAGATGCGCGGTTTGAGTTCTTCATGCTTGTTGACCAGCGCATCGCGCACCACTTGGGCGCGCTCCTGTGCCAGCCCCTTCAGCACCTCATCATCCGCCCGGATATTGGCCAGCAGCAGTTTCTCCATCTCCTCGTCCGGCAGGCTTTTCAGCAGGCCGACGAAATTCCGCGGTCGGGGGAACTCTGCAGCCTTGTAAACTTTCAACAGGTAATCCGGATATTCCTCGGCACTGATTGCAAGCGGCTCCGGAGCGTCCGCCAACTCCTGCCGCTTCACGGCCAGCATCTGCTGGTTTAATTGATCCTTGCGGAAGGCTTCCGGATCTTTCTGCTGATCGGCAAAGGCGCTCAGCTCAAGAATCAGCGACGGCCGCTTTTCCAGCATTCCGGCCAGCTTGTCGAGGGTCACCAGCTGTCTTTCATCCAACCGGGCGATCCCGCTGGCGAAAGTCAGATTGGTAAAATCCTCGTCACCGCCACCTAGCATTCCGGCCAGAAGCGAGAAGGGTGCTGTCGCCGCCTTCACCACCAGGTTTTTCAACACCGTGAAGACTGTCCCCATAATGCTGAAGCTGGGGTCGTTCAGGTCGCCGGAGATCGGCACATCGAGATGGATCTCGTCGTTGCTGTCTTTGAGCAGGGCGATCGCCAGTCCAACCGGAAGCGAGGTTGCTTTATCGCTCTCGACCGAATCACCAAAGGTAAACTGGTCGATCATGATCTTGTTGTCCGCTTTGATTTTCTGATGCTCGATGTGATAGCTCAGGTCGAGATAAAGCTTGCCCTTGTCGATCACCTTGCCGAGGTAAGTGCCGGAGTAAGGCGTCATCGGCGCCAGGTCGATATCCTTGAACTTGATGGTCAGATCGGCGAACAGGTCTTTACTTAGAGGATTCAGCTTGCCGCTGATCGTCAGCGGTGAGTGGTTCTCCAGTTCGCCGCGCAGGTCAACGTCGGCCTGCATGTTTTCATCCGATGCCATACCGGTGACCCGGCCACCGAGTTTGTACATGGTGGCGCTGAAGGTGTTCGGCAGGGAACGGTCGGTAAAAGAAACGGTTCCGCCCTGCAGGGTAAGGGCATCGACGCGGATGTCAGCCGGCGGAGCAGAGTCCTCATCCACGCTGGCGACAACCTCTTCCGCTTCCGACTCGGCTGCTGTTGCAGTCTCCGGCGGTTCAGTTTCCTCTGTGCCCTGTTCTTCAGCTGCAGTAACATTTGCCAGGTTGATCTGCCCGTTTTGATCGATGAGGATTTTAGCCAGATATTTACTCAGCGCCACCTCTTCGATCAGCAGTTTGAACGGTGAGATCTCGCCCTTGATGCCAGCGACATTCAGGCTCTCCCACGCCAGCAATTCTCCTTCTCCGAGCGGGTCGCGCAGGTTGAAATTATCCAGAGATATTTTACCTGCGAAGCTACCGGTCATTGCTTCCGGCTGTTCGGTCAATTTCACCGCCAGATTGGTAAACAGCTTGCCGTCACGCAGGCTGACGTTAACATTATCGGGGATGAACCCGTTGAAGTCGGCCAAAGCCAGTGCGTTCACCTGGGTTTGCGCCTGCAACCGCAAAGGGCTGTGGGCAACCTTGCCGTTCAGATCGATTTTACCTTTTTCCCCCAAACGGGCGCTGATGGAAAACGGGCTGTCAGCCGACTCGGGATACACCAGATCGGCAAGGCTGACAGTCAGCTGTTTGACCTCCAGTTGCGGTTTTTTACTCAAGCTGGCATCAGTGAATTTCAGGTTGAAATCGCTCAGGTCAAACTTGCCGACAGTAACGGCAAATCCATCCTCTGTCTGTTCTCCGACTAACGCGTCCTCCGCTATTTCAACAACTTCTTCCTCTACTTCTTCGACGACTGGTTCCTCTTCTGCTTGCAGTGTCAGCAGCTTATGTGGGGACAGGCTGCCATCAGCCAGACGACTGGCTCGCAGATCTCCTCCGCTGAGCTGCACGGAGGCAGCACCGACCTGCTCCTGCTGCAGGTCAAAAGTCACCCCGGTCAGCAGCAAATCCTGCAGGCGAAAACCGTCGTCATCGATAAAGGGCACCTCTAGTTGATGCAGCGCCAGCTGGCCATGCTGCAATCGAACATTGCCGTTAACATCGTAATTGATGCTGCCCGCAAGGTTGAGCGAGCCCTGAACAGGGGCGGTCAGAAAGTCGACAAGATAGGGATTGTAAGGCGCGAAAGGCACCCCATTCACAACCATATCGAGGGTGGCCGTCGGCGGATTGATGCCAACATCGCCCTTCACCGATGTCGTCACTTCTCGCGCCGTCGCCAAGCGGAAATCGATGCCGGTTTTCTGGTCGTATATCGTCGACAGGTCTGTCAGCAGCAGGTTGATGCCATGCAGTTCTTCTACAATTCCGCCTGGCGGCAGCTGGTCATTGAAATACACTTTGCCGTCAAACAAGGCGACCTGCTCGACTTTCACCAGCGGCAGCGCACTCTTCTGCGTTGTCTCTTCCTCCACCACCGGTTGCTCTTCCACCGCCTCTGTCGCAGAAGGCATCAGCTGCTGAAAATTCCAGAGACCATCGCTAGTACGGCTGACAAACAGCTCCGGCTCGTAGATATCGAGGGAGAGCAGGTTGAAATCCTGCTGCATCAGATCAGCCCAGTCGAGGTCGAGGATCAGGGTCGGCATACGGAAAAGCTCGCTGCCGTCATTCTGGCGGATGTCGATATCGGAAAGCGCCATTTCGCCACTGAGCAGAACCTTCGGCTGGGCGGTGGAGGAAACTCGGTAGGTCAGATCGATCTGGGTGTCGAGCGAGCCCGATTCGACTTCGACCGGTAATGGCACCGGCGAATGGAAGGCGTAAAAGGCCAGGTCAATATCGTTCAGCGACAGCGACAACGAAGTTTCCAGCGACTCATGGAACGGCTTCAGCTGACCTGTGGCATCGATGAGCGAACCATTCAGCAGCAAACGCAGCTGCGGTTCAACATACTCGTCGGTCAGGTAGGAGACGTTGCCGACAAAAGGGACTGCCAGCGCCAGCTCCCGGACCTGGTGCTGTGATTTTTTCGGCGAGGTGTGGTCGGTAAAATCGAGGCTGCCGCCATTGATGATGATATTGTTGAATGAAAAATGGAACTCACCCGCGTCTTTCTGCGGCTCAGGATCTGCCGGCGGCTGGTCGCCTCCAAGCCGGGTGAAATCGGAGAAATTGAATTCCTGCTTGCCGAGCAACTCAATGTTGGCGTAAGGAGCATCCAGCTCGATCCGGTCGAGGATCAAAGCGAAGTCGAGGAGGGATCGGCTGCTGGCGGAAACCATCAAGCGGTCGAGAGAAACAAAAGTTTTCTCGCTCTGCTGTTCGGTCAGTGTCACCCCCTTGACTTCGACGGTCAACGCGAAGGGGTTGAAGAAAGCCTTCTCGATAGTCAATATCCGGGTCGTATTTTCAGCAAACCATTTGCTCCCCTGCACCTTGATCTGCCAGGGGACAATCAGCATTGAGAGCAGCAGCAAACCGAGAATGCTTGCCGCCACGATCAGTAGATATTTTTTCCAGCGTGGCATGTGATGGCTCCAGATTGTGGACGTGACGCGATGTTCGCAAAAGAAAAAGTTTAGCATATCCGGCAAAGGTCTGCCCGGCTGACTTGCGAGATGGCTGCTTTAAGAAAGAAGAAACTCTTGCTGGAGATATTGGCGGAGTTGACCCTAATCCCGATCATCGTAAAAAATGGATTGTGCGATCCGCAATGTGATAAAAAACATGCCCTTGGAGTGGGCCCCGTAAGCCCACTCCAAGGGGAAAGCTATTTCAGCTGGAA
Organism: Malonomonas rubra DSM 5091; assembly: GCF_900142125.1. Lineage (GTDB taxonomy): Bacteria > Desulfobacterota > Desulfuromonadia > Desulfuromonadales > Geopsychrobacteraceae > Malonomonas > Malonomonas rubra. The sequence goes on along the minus strand of NZ_FQZT01000004.1, from coordinate 71,839 downwards.
AAGGGCATTGTTCAACGCTGCCTTCATCACCTCTTCCAAGGAGGGATGATAAACCGGCATCTGCAGGATTTCTGCGACCGTCATACCATGTTCGATCGCCAACACCAGCGTCTGGGCCATATGCTCGGCGCCGCGACCAAAAATTTCGGCACCCAGCAGCACGCCACTGGCTTTGTCGACATAAACCTGCATCAGACCGCGGTGGTCGTGATAGATTTCATGCCGTGGCCCGCTGCCCATCCTGGCACGGCCGACAACCAGAGCTTCCCCGTCAAGGGAGCTGAAGTCGGCGCCAACTGAAGCCATCTGCGGATCGGTGTAATAGATCGCCATCCCCGGCATCCGCATCCCTTCTTTGCGCTGCGGATAGCTGATGGCACTATCGGCTGCGATCCGGCCCTCCAGGTAGGCTTCGTGCCAGAGCGGCAGGTCTTCTGTGGCATCGCCGGCAATGAAAACCTTGCTGTCGCCACACTGCATGGTCAGCGGATCGTAACGCGGCAGCCCCCGATCATCGAGAACCAGTCCGGAATTTTCCAGCTTCATCGTGCGCAGGTTCGAAGCTCTCCCGCTGGCAACCAGCACCCGCTCAAAATTGCGAACGATCTCCTCTCCCTGCTCGGTACGATAAGTCAGCTCAAAACCATCAGCCACCTTCTTCGCTTGAGTAAAATGACCCCGCGGAATGATATCAAGTTCCTGTTGCAGGGTTTTCATCACCTCCTGCTGCAGCATCGGGTGGGTGAAGGAGCCAATCCGACCGCTGCGGCCGAAGAGAGTCGTCTCGACACCCAAACGGTGAAACGCCTGACCCAGTTCCAGAGCAATCACACCGAGGCCGACCACCGCCAGCGACTTTGGCAGATCCTCCAGTTCGAAGATCGTATCACTGGTGTCCAGCTCGTCGCGCAGAGGTTCGAAGACCGGCGAGAGGTACGGCGTGGAGCCACAGGCGAGAATGATTTTTTCCGCTTTGACCCGCAATCTGCCATCAACCTCGATAGTCTGCGGATCGACAAAGGTCGCCTTGCCTTCAACTTTGTACTTATCCGGGATGCTGTTGACATATTTCAGCACACCACCGACGAAAGTCTGGGCCCGGTCCTGCTTGATCCGCTCGAAAACGCGCGGACCGTTCACCCGGTACTGCCCGTCGATTCCAAAGAAGCTGCCGTGGTCAATATTGTGAGCCAGTTCCGCTGCTGCAATCAACATCTTGCTCGGCATGCAACCGACCCGCGCGCAGGTCGTCCCGTAAGGGCCATGCTGAATCAGCAACACGCTGTCAGTCTGCTTGCGCACTTTACTGAAAGCTCCCAGGCCGGCGGTACCGACGCCGATAATCACATACTCTAATTCACGAATCTCCATCTCTCTCTCCAGACATCTCAGCTTTTTTCAGTCACATTTACTGCAATCGCAAAGTCCAGCTATCCATCGTAATACTGCGGCCGCTTTTTGCCTACCAAAATGCGAAAATCATAAAATGAGGGCAGGCCCTGCACAAAAAGAGACAAAAAAAGTCCCCTTTTTGACCCAGGTCATGTTTTTTGCTTTTTCCCTGCCATATTCTTTCACCATCAATTGAGACATTTCGGTTCAGGTTGAACTTTTACAGCACAAATTAAACAACGGAGTTGGAAATGGGCATTTTCGATTTTCTGTTCGGGAAAAAAGAAACTGAAACTCTACCTCAAGCAAAGGAGACAAAGGATATGTCGATGTTCTGTTACCAGTGTGAGCAGGCAGCCAACGGCGGCTGCTCGGTGGTCGGTGTCTGCGGTAAGCAGCCGGATGTGGCAGCGCTGCAGGATCTGCTGATCTATTCCCTGAAAGGGATCGCCTTCTGGGCCAACAAGGCACGTGAAGCTGGCAAGAAAGATCAGGAGATCGATCGTTTCATGATCGACGGCCTGTTCGCCACGGTCACTAATGTCGATTTCGACGCCAACGAAATCTCCAAGCTGGTCAACGAAGCCGTTCGTCTGCGCGGCAAAGCCAAAGCGCTGGCCGGCGATGTTGACGGTGAGATCCCTCAGGCGGCCCAGGATTGGGCGCTGCCGGCATCGATCGACGAGCAGGTCAAGCTCGGCGAGCTGCACGGCGTCAAAGACTACAGCGTCGATGACGATATCCACTCGGTGCGCGAAATCATCACTTACGGCATCAAGGGTTACGCCGCTTATGCCGATCACGCCAAAATCCTCGGTAGCGAATCGGACGAGATCTACGCTTTCACCCACAAAGCGCTGGCCGCGCAACTGGACGACAGCCTCGACCTGATGGCCAACGTCAACTTGGCACTTGAGGCCGGTAAGATCAACTACGCCACCATGGAACTGCTCAATAAAGCCCACACCGACGCCTACGGTCACCCGGAACCGACCCCGGTTCAGCTTGGCACCAAGGCGGGTAAAGCGATCCTCGTTTCCGGTCACGACCTCAAGTTCCTCGAAGAACTGCTCAAGCAAACCGAGGGGACCGGCGTCAACATCTATACCCACGGAGAGATGCTCCCCGCCCACGGCTACCCCGGCCTGAAGAAATATGCTCACCTGGTCGGTAACTTTGGCGGTGCCTGGCAGGATCAGCACAAGGAATTCCAGCAATTCCCGGGCGCGATCATCTTCAACACCAACTGCATTCAGAAGCCGGCTGAAAGCTATAAAGATCGCCTCTTCACCTGGGGACTGGTGCAGTGGCCGGGCGTCAAACATGTCGATGGCTGGGACTTCTCCGAGGTGATCAAAAAGGCGCAGGAATGTGACGGCTTCGAAGATGCACCGGGACAGGAGATCCTCACCGGTTTCGGCCACAACGCTATCCTCGGTGTCGCTGACAAGGTCATCGAAGCGGTCAAGGGTGGTGCCATCAAGCACTTCTTCTTGGTCGGCGGCTGCGACGGCGCCAAGCCGGGCCGGAACTACTACACCGAGTTTGTCGAGCAGGCTCCCGCTGACACCGTCATCCTGACCCTGGCCTGCGGCAAGTTCCGCTTCAACAAGATGGATCTGGGCGATATCGGCGGCATCCCGCGCCTGCTCGACGTCGGTCAGTGTAACGACGCCTACAGCGCGATCCAGGTCGCTGTGGCTCTAGCCAACGCCTTCGAGTGCGAAGTCAACGACCTGCCGTTGTCGATGGTGCTCTCCTGGTACGAGCAAAAAGCGGTGGCGATTCTGCTGACCCTGCTTTACCTGGGCATCAAAGACATCAAGATCGGCCCGAGCCTGCCAGCCTTCATCACCCCGAACGTGCTGAACTTCCTGGTTGAGAATTACAACATCGGCCCGATCAGCACCGCCGAAGAAGACCTCAAGCAGATTCTCGGCGCATAATCTGCAGCACATCAAAAAAGGGGCTACCAACATTCTGGTAGCCCCTTTTCATCAGCTTGCCCCGCCCTAAAATTTACAACCCGTATGGCTGCAGTATTCTGGCATAAGCCTCAGTCGCCTTGAACTCACGCAAAGCATCCGAAAAGCGCGCCACGAACGCTGGATCAATCTTTTCTTTGGAAAACCCGATAAACAGCGGATCCGCGGTTACCGGGGGAGAAAGAAACCTGATCTGGTCCGCTTTGGCCATCAAATGAGCCGTATAATTGATAACTTTCGAGTTACCGATGGCAAGATCAACCCGTTGATAGGCAACCAGCCGGATCAGTTGCTCCAGCGTTTCGCTGACAATCTTATGCTCGAGTTCTATTTGATCGAATTGCGAACCGTAGCTGAAGCCATCAACGACACCGATACTGTAATCCGTAACATCGCTCAGTTGACCGGAATAGGTCACTGAACTGCCAGCCGAAGTGAAGAAGCGATTCTCTTCAATGACCAGTGCTTCTGCCGGAAACAGCAGGAACTGTTCCCGCTCTCGGGTCTGGAAAAGTGGCAAGACCGCATCAACTTCACCCGTCCTGCCATATTCCAGCATCCGCTTCCAGGGATAACTGACATACTCGACTTTTATTCCCATTTTTTCAGCGACTTGATCGATGATATCGATGCAAATCCCGGCAGGCTGGTCATCTTCGGTGAAAAAATAAAAGGGGGGATAACCGGTGCTGATACTGATCTGCAGTTGACGAACCTCTGCCGAAGCACTTGAAACCAGCGTCAACAAACATAAAATGCTGCTAAAAAGCCATTTTCTCATCGATCAGCATCTCCAAAACATTGTTCCATTATGACCTGCCTCCTGACAGGTTACAAGAATCGATAGCTTTCGATTCTTTAAGAAGTGTTAAGCGCGACCATGGGCATAAAAAAAGGGCTGCCTGCACGGCAGCCCTCTGCATCTATTTTAGCTAACGTTGCCTTAGAAGCGCCCCAGCAACTCTTTTTGCTCCTGAACAGCTTTGGCATTATAGAACCAGATGTGGAGCTGATCGAGGGCATAAAGGCTGAGTCCAACCAGAACGACGGGAACGAAGTGCGCAGCGATGGAACCGGAAAAGCTGTAGAAAAGGAAAAAAGCAGCGCGGTAGCCGAGGTGCTTCCAGCTGGAAGCCGGAGCATGTTCGTTGGCGATGGAGGTCAATGTCAGGACAGTCGCCGAAAAACCGTAGACCGCCAGAGCGATGCTGACCAGGTAAGGTGCCGGAGGATACCCGAGCAGTTCACGGACCGGTTCGGAAACAGAGGTGAACAGGTTAAAATCTTTGAACTGGAAAGCAATGATGCTGACAATCAAAAAAGTCGCCAATGCACACAGGTTGTTGTGGGTTCTCATGTTCCGTGTACAGGCACGTTCCCAAATCTGACGACCGTTGATGGTTTTGCTGCGATTGTTGTTTGATTTTTGATATTTGCTCATCATCGTCTCCGCCTTTTCGATTTTTTGTTTCTGTTGCTATTTCTCTAAGGCAGGACTTGTGCCAATTTTTGCTATTTTTTTTGCCTAGTAAAAACAGACAGTTATCGATTTCCATCGATTTTTCTTCAACTTTGCGAAACAGGAAAATTCTTGCCGGGCAGGAATTTTCCTGATTGGCGAGACGAAAAATCCTGTCGTCCGTGCGGGGAAAACTGCCCCTCTTGAATTTACTCGACAGATGGATAATAGTTTCAGCCGAGAGATCACATCCCATAAGAACAGGTGTCAGCATGAAATACAAAATTACGGCAACCCAGAACATCTCCAAAAACTGCATGGTTTGCGGCGTTGAAAACGACTTCGGCTTGAAGACCCGCTTTCACGAAACCACATCACAGGAGTTGATCGCCCTCTTCACTCCGCAGGATTTTCACCAGAGCTACCCCAACATCACCCACGGCGGGATCTCGGCGACCATCCTCGATGAAACAATCGGCCGCGCGATCATGATTTTCCACGATCGCAACACCTTCGGCGTCACCCTGGAGCTGAACGTGAAATATAAGAAGCCGGTTCCCTACGGTGTCGAACTGAAAGTGGTTGGCCGCATCACCCGCGATGCCGGGCGCATCTTCGAAGGCAGCGGGGAGCTCTACCTGCCGGACGGCACACTGGCAGCAACTGCGACCGGCAAATACATGAAAAGGAACCTTGAACAGATCACTGACAAGAGTTTTTCCGAAGAGGAGTGGTTTGTTCCGAATGATTTCCCGGATGAAATTGAGCTTTGAACAACAGCCACAAAAAAGCCTCGCTGCATAACTGCAACGAGGCTTTTCAGGTTAAAAAAAACGACTACCAGCTCGACGGCAAGTTCCGCTCAGCCCACTTGGCCGCTTTCATCCGGTTGCTGACGTCGATTTTTTTGAAGATGTTGTACAGGTGGGTTTTTACCGTATGCCGGCTTATGCACAGGTTCTCGGCGATAGACTCGTTACTTGAGCCATCGGAAATCATCCGCAGAATCTGGCATTCCCGCGGCGTCAAGCGGCCAGGCAGGCTCTCTTCCTGTTTTTTCTCTGCATACAGACCATTATCGATCCGTAAGCTCGCCATCGCCTGCTGCTCGCTCCAGAACTGGCCATTAAGCACTTTCTCAATCGCCTGCAGTAACCTCTGCGGCGACTCGTCGCGGCTGACCACTCCATTGACTCCCTGCTTCAGCAACTTGCGTTCCAGCCCCTGATCTTCCACCAGGTTATAAAACAGACTGTAGGTCTGGTTGCTGTGGCGCATGAAATAAATCTGCAGGCGATTGATGAAATAATCGGGTGGGTAACTCTTACAATCACAAAGCAGCAGGGTCTTTTCCGTTTGCCCGGTTTCCGGCGGATGATGAAAATTGTCCAACTGAGTCAAGGTCCGGACTCGGCAATCAGGTAATTTCTGTGCGAGAAAATGGCTTAGCAATTCATTGGCAAGATAGTCTCTGCCAACAACAATAACTTCAACCCCCATAAACGCTACCCCCAGATGCAAATATAGACAATAGTCTTGGACAACTCTTTCCAGAGTAAACTACAAACTTTCTGCGACATTCGCTCATTAAGATCATAACAAGCAAAACACCGCTGTCAATCGCATTCAATTATCGCCGCTTCTTGCCCGCTTCACGAGAAGGCGATATAGTGTTTCAGCCTGAATCGTTGCAAGGAGAATTATGATGCATCCTGTTTTTCAACCTTCGGTCATCCCGACCTACAGCAGCACACCGATGCCGGAATACCGTCATTTGCCGTTTAAAACACCACATCCCTACATGGATGAAGGGGGCCATTCATACAAACAGGAACTGCCGAAAGTCGACAGTTTCGACGAGCAGAGCTGGCAACAGTGCGATACCTACCTGCACGCCATCGATCTGTTCAACCAGGGCTACTGGTGGGAAGCTCATGAACTGCTGAAACAGGTCTGCTACTGCGTCGGTCGCGAGTCGCAGATCGGCAGTTTTCTTGAAGCGGTCATCCAGATCGCAGCCGGTGAACTGAAGTCCTTTATGCAGGAAAAGCAAGGCGCGCAGGCACTGATCGAACGTGGCCTGAGCGGACTGAAAGCGCCTCAGCCGGTTTTCCTCGGGATCGATGTCGAAGCTTTTCGCAACGCTGTCAGCAGCTGCCACAATGCTGCAGAAAACGTTTTTCCCCGCATCAAACTGGTGCTCTGATTTTTTTGCAAAGAGACAATGACAGCAACCTGCAGCCCGTCCGACATTCCCCGTTATTGTGATGAGCCTTTTCCGGCCTATCGCTACCTGCCGTTTCGTCCGGACATTCCACATCCAAAGGTTGACCCGGCCGGGCATTCCTACGGCAGGGAAGATGATGATCTGGCTGGATTTTCCCCTGCCGACTGGCGCCAGTGCCAACCCTTTCTCTACGGAGTCGACCTGTTCAACAACGGCTACTGGTGGGAAGCACACGAAGCCTGGGAAACAATCTGGTTGGCCGCCGGGCAGAAGACGCCGACCGGGCAGTTTATTCAAGGACTGATCCTGCTGTCGGCCGGACAGCTGAAGCGGGTGATGCAGGAAACCCGGGGGGCAGAGACGCTGACCGCGAGCGGTGTGGCAAAGTTACAGCAAACAGCAGGCTGCTTCCTCGGCATCGAGGTCGCGCCATTGCTTGCAGCAGCAAAAAACAGCCTGCATCAGGAAGGTGTTGTTCCCCGCATCAGGCTGATCTTTTAAGCGGCACTCAGCCGATTGGCAAACAGATCTGGAAACAGCTGCCTTCGCCTGGTGTTGATTGCACCGACAACTCACCTTTGTGACTTTCGACAATAATGAAATAAGAGACCGAGAGACCGAGGCCGGTTCCGCTGCCAACAGGTTTGGTAGTAAAAAAAGGTTCAAAAATCCGCTTGCAGGTCTCTTCATCCATACCACTGCCGTTATCTTCAATCTGCACACAGACCTGCTTCTTCGCTTTATCCAGATGGGTACGCAGTACAAAACAGGACTCTCGATCCGGAACTTCCCACATCGCCTCAGCGCCATTGCGTAAAATATTCAGGAGCACTTGCTGAATCATGCTGCTGCTGCAGGGAACCAGGGGCAGGCCCTCGCCGTATTCCCGCACAATCCGGGCCTGGCGGAAATCAAATTTTTTCTTCAGATCAAAATCGTTCTGCGCCAACTCCACTGTTTTTTCGAGCAATTTGTTGATGTCCTGCGAGGAATGAGTCCCTCCTTTGACGGCAAACTTCAGCATATTGTGAACAATCTCCGCCGCCCTCGCACCGGACGTTTTGATGCTGCCAAGCATATTGGGGATATCCCGCGCCTGCATATAATCACGCAGCGCCGTCATTGAGGTTCCTGCGGCCTTAGCCGCTTTTTCATTGGCGGGAAGGGGGCCGAGCAGGCGGTTATCAAGGACACTGACGGTCTGTAAAATACCCGCCAGTGGATTGTTGATCTCGTGCGCCATCCCGGCCGCCAGACCACCTATCGACAGCATCTTTTCGCTATGCACCATCGCTTCTTCCAGCCGCACGCGTTCAGTGATATCGTCCACACGGATGACGGCCCCTTCAATACCTTCATCTATAAGTGGATAAATAGAAATATCTTCGAAACAAAGGTCCTTCTGCTTCAACCGCGCCCGCTTCGGGATCAATTGCTGTTCTTTGCGCTCGAAGGCGAGGCCGATCCATTCGGCCTCTGTTGCCAGATGCGGGCAAACCTCAGCCAAGGGCTTGCCAATCACCTCCTCTGCACTAACATCGAACGCCTGTTCCGCAGACAGGTTCCATTGGGTAATAGTTTGCTGAGAATCGATCCCGATCAATACTGAAGGCATTGAATCGATAACGCTGGCCAAATAGTTGCGCAACTTACGCAACTGCGTATCCTGCTCCTGCAGTTGCTGGAGAAAATGAATACGCCGCTGCTCGTGATTTTTCAGCAGAAAAGTCAGAAAAGCGCCGGTCGCCCCGATGCCAAGAATCAGCAGAACCTGGACCGTACGAAAACGGGAGAGTCGCTTCGCCATCTCCTGACGCAGGGCAGTTTCCACATCATTAGCCGACTGCAGAAGGTTACTGAATATCCCATCGAATTGCTGATCGATCTCGGTTCCGATCCCCGAACTATGCTGTTGCAGCCAGCGCTCACTGGCAATCTGTCTGAACTGCTGCAGGTCAAGCAGGGTCTTTTCGATCTGTTCCCGCAATTCCGCAACGTCCAGGGGGATAATGCGCCCGTTGACGCCTTCGCCACCAGACAGCATTGTCCGTGCGTACCATTCTGCCCGATCAAAATGTCGTGAAATCTCTTCGGGGTTGATATAACGGTCACCGCTGATCGCCTCTTCATACCAGAGATGGCCAAGGGTCACTTCGTACTTGAATTCCATCACTGCAGTTGTCAGGGGGGCGTAGCGCTCTACCATGCTGCGTCCGAGAAACAGCGAAACAAGCATTCCAACCACAGCCAGAAGGGTCAGGGCGAGCACTGTGTAGGCAGAGAGTAGTTTGATCCGGTCGGTCGTCATTTCCTTCATTCCGACAAAACAGGTGATAGGCAAAACAGCAGCAACAGGCTACTTCAACCTGTATAACAGCCGCCAACGGCCTGTCAAACAGGCTAATTAAGTTTTCTCCCTTTGCCGCTGTGTTTTCACGGCATCGACGATTTCCCTCAACATCACTTCTTAGGGTCGATATCCGACCACATAACACCCGTATACAGCCACTTGGCATAAAGCCGCTTTTCGAAAAGAAATGTCTAATCTAGGCTGAAATCGACGGCACTTAGAATATTCAGTTTTCCACTCATAACGGCTTTCAAATTTATAACGCGGAGGTTTCCATGTCGGTTCGCATCATCATTGTTCGGCACGTGCCGAAAGAAAAAGCCCAGGACCTTAAACCCTTGTTACTGCAGATGCGCTCACTGGCCAACGCCCAGACCGGCTACATCTCCGGCGAAACCCTGGTCAACTACGACGATCCCAGTGAACACCTGGTCATCAGCACCTGGAAAACCCTGGCTGACTGGAACACCTGGCTTGATGACCCGCAACGACGCAAATTACAGAGCAAGGTCGATGAGATCACCGGTTCGGAGACCATGTACTCGGTCTACTACAACGGCTGAAAAGGACTCAGAAAATGATGGAAGAAAAAATCAATCAACTTCTCGATATGCGTCAGCATGCCCTTGAAGGCGGGGGAGCCGAGAAGATCAAAAAACGCCACGCCAAGGGACTGCTGACTGCCCGCGAACGGATCGAACTGCTGGTCGATGAAGGCAGCTTCGAAGAATTCGATATGTTCAAAACCCACCGCTGCCACCACTTCGGCATGGCAAAACATCAGGCCCTGGGCGACGGCGTGGTCACCGGTTACGGCACCATCGACGGCCGGCTGGTCTACCTGTTTTCGATGGACTTCACCGTGCTCGGCGGTTCGCTGTCGGAGACCTTCGCCGAGAAGATCTGTAAGGTGATGGACATGGCGGTGAAAAACGGCGCCCCGGTCATCGGCCTCAACGATTCGGGCGGCGCACGGATTCAGGAAGGGATCGAAAGCCTCGCCGGCTACACCGACATCTTCCTGCGCAACGTCACCAGCTCCGGCGTGGTGCCACAGCTCTCCGGCATCTTCGGACCCTGCGCCGGCGGCTCGGTCTACTCCCCGGCGCTGACCGACTTCACCGTCATGGTTCGCAACAACAGTTACATGTTCCTGACCGGGCCAAAGGTGGTCAAGGCGGTCACCCACGAGGATGTCGATGTCGAAACCCTCGGCGGCGCCAGCGTCCACACCACCAAGAGCGGCGTCGCTCACCTGGCCGCCGACAGCGAGGAACAGGCAATCGCCTACCTGCGCGAACTGTTCTCCTATATCCCGCAGAACAACATGGAACCGGCCCCGCAGGTGGAAACCAGCGATCCGGTATCGCGCGAGGATGAAGGTCTCTGCCGCCTGATCCCGGACAACCCCAACCACCCTTACGACATCAAGGCGGTCATCAGCAGCACCGTCGACGACAACCGCTTCTTCGAAATCCAACCCGACTTCGCTCCCAACCTGGTGATCGGCTTCGGCCGCTACGGGGGTCAATCAGTAGGGATCGTCGCCAACCAGCCACAACATTTAGCTGGCGTGCTCGACAACGACGCCTCGATCAAAGGCGCACGCTTCGTCCGTTTCTGCGATGCCTTCAATATTCCCGTCGTCACCTTCGTCGACGTCCCTGGCTTCCTGCCCGGCACTACCCAGGAGTACGGAGGCATCATCCGCAACGGTGCCAAGCTTCTCTATGCCTACGCCGAAGCGACCGTGCCGAAAGTCACCGTCACCGTGCGCAAGTCCTACGGTGGCGCCTACTGCGTGATGAGCTCCAAACACCTGCGCGGCGACGTCAACTACGCCTGGCCGACCGCGGAGATCGCCGTCATGGGCGCCAAGGGCGCGGCGGAAATCCTCTTCGCCAAAGAAGTGAAAAAGGATCCTGAGAACGCGGCGACGATCCTGCAGGAGCGAAGTGACGAATACCAGGAGAAGTTCGCCAACCCGTACGAAGCGGCCCGGCGCGGCTACGTCGACGCGGTTATTCTGCCGCAGCGCACCCGCTTCCGTATCTGCAACGCTCTGGCGATGCTCGAAGGCAAGCAGGATAGCAATCCGCGCAAGAAGCACGGCAACATTCCACTCTAAGCTGAAAGGTCATTGGTATGAATTTCAGTTGGCAAAACGTCATCGACGGCAACGGCATAGGCATTACCCTAACCGGTATGCTGATCGTCTTCTCCGGCCTGCTGCTGATCAGCCTGTTCATCACCGCCCTGCCGCGGGTGCTGGCACTGGGAGAAGCGAAAAAGCAGGCCCCTGTGCAATCAAAAACGGCCGCAGCCGATACCGGCTCGACGGAGCCGACAGAAGACGAAATTATGGCCGTCATCTCACTGGTGTTGCACCTGGAGACCGAGCGCAGCCTCGGTGAAGGCTCCAAGCTGACAATCTCCCGGCAGAAACGTGGCTCGATCTGGGCCTCGGCAGGCAAGATGCGTTCCCTCTCCGAAGGTGGTTCCCATGCGTAAATATCAACTTAAACTCAACGATAAAGATTTTAACGTCCATCTGCGCGACCTCAGCGGTGAAGAGGCCACGCTGGAAATCAACGGCAAAGAATACCAGGTCGAGATTTCCTCGGTCTCCGAGGTTATACCGGAAGGGGTCGCCCCGAGCGCCGCACCACCCCCGAGTGGTCCGGTCGCTTCCCCCGCCTCGGTCGCCAAAGCAAAAAGCGGCGACACTGCCGCTGGTAGCGTACAGGCACCAATCCCCGGCTCGATCATGGAAGTCTATGTCCAGGTCGGCGACAGCGTCAAAGCCGGACAGCCGCTGTTCAAAATGGAGGCGATGAAGATGGAGAACGAGATCAACTCTCGCCTCGACGGCACCGTCTCGGCTGTCAACATCAGCGCCGGCGACAGCGTCAACCAGGGTGACGAACTGATGGTAATCAATCCCTGATTTCTGCGGAGAACACTGATGGACATGCTTTACAACTTTATTCAGAACACCGGCTTCGCAGGCATGACCTGGGGCAACTTTGCCATGATCATCATCGGCATCGTTTTTATCACCCTGGCGATCACCAAGGATTACGAACCGCTGCTGCTGGTGCCGATCGGCTTCGGCGTGGTGGTCGGCAACATCCCCGCTGTCGCCGGCATGGCTTTAAGCGTTTATGACGAAGGCAGCGTGCTGCAGTACATCTACTTCGGCGTCAGTCAAGGCCTGTTTCCCCCGCTGATTTTCCTCGGCATCGGCGCCATGACAGACTTCTCGACCATGCTCAGCAACCCCAAGCTGGTGCTGCTCGGCGCGGCGGCGCAGGTCGGCATCTTTCTCACCCTGATCGGTGCCCTCTACCTCGGCTTCACCCCGGCGGAAGCGGGCGCTATCGGCATCATCGGCGGCGCCGACGGCCCGACCGCGATATTCCTCTCGTCGAAGCTGGCGCCGCACCTGCTCGGCTCCATCGCCATCGCTGCCTATTCCTACATGGCGCTGGTACCGGTGATACAGCCGCCGATCATGAAGCTGCTGACCAGCAGAGAAGAACGCCTGATCCGGATGAAGACTCCGCGCCAGGTCAGCCGCAAAGAGAAGATCATCTTTCCGATCGCCGCTTTTCTCATCTGCGGCCTGATCGCGCCCGGCTCAATGGTGCTGATCGGCATGCTGTTCTTCGGTAACCTGCTGAAGGAATGCCTGGTCACCGACCGGCTGGCCAACACTGCGCGCAACGCCATGATCGACATCGTCACCATCCTGCTCGGCTTCTCCGTCGGTGCCAGTACCGCTGCGAAATATTTCCTTACAGCACAATCGCTGTTGATCTTCGGGCTGGGCGCGCTGTCGTTCTGCATTGCGACCGCCGGCGGCATTCTCTTCGCCAAGTTCATGAACCTGTTTCTGAAAGACAAGATCAACCCGCTGGTCGGCGCCGCCGGAGTGTCCGCAGTGCCCGACTCTGCACGGGTGGTTCATACCGTTGGTCTGCAGGAAGACCCGGGCAACTATCTGCTGATGCACGCCATGGCGCCGAACGTCGCCGGGGTCATCGGTTCCGCCATCGGCGCTGGTATTTTGTGGACAGTTCTGGTGCTGTAGACGGGTTCACACCAGCTGTTCGAAGGATAATTGTGGTGAAAGCAACAAGGTAAACACGTATACGGAAAATAGAATTTCTGTATACAATTTCAGCCTGTTAGAGTGTGCCGGAGAGTTATTTTTCTCCGGCATATTCACTTTGAGAAGCAAATGGTTGCACCAGTTATCGGCCAGCTCGACCGCGAGCAGGCAAAGGCATTAATCGAGCAGCAGGGGCTGCGTTTTGAAGAGAATTTCGACGCCCAGTTCGGGGCTTTCGAAGATGGCCGCCTGGTTGCGACCGCCAGCCGCGACCGTAACGTTTTCAAGATGTTCGCCATCACGCCGGAATACCAGGGCGGCAGCGTCCTCGGTGAGCTGATCTCGGCGCTGCTGCAGAATGGCCACCAAGCCGGCTACAAGTCGTTCTTTGTCTTCACCCCACCGACCTCGAGTGCATCCTTTCAGGCCTGTAATTTCCGCCCGCTGGTAACCCACCACAAAGCATGCCTGCTGGAGTTCGGCAACGGCCTGAAACAGTACCTGAACAGCCGCAAAACGTTGGTGCGTCCCGGCCACAACGGCGCCGTGGTGGTCAACTGCAACCCCTTTACCCTGGGGCACCAGTACCTGATCGAGTCCGCCGCTGCGCGCGTCGACCATCTCTACATTTTCGTCGTCCGTGAAGACCGCTCTTTTTTCCCTTTCGATGTCCGCTATCGGCTGGTCGAGGAGGGTGTCGCCCATCTGGATAACGTCACCATCCTCGACAGCGGTGATTACGCCGTCAGCGGGGTGACCTTTCCCAGCTATTTTTTGAAAGCGGATGACGATCTGCAGTCGCTGCAGATGGAGCTCGACCTGCTGCTGTTCGCCAAGCACCTGGCACCCTTTTTCAATATCAGCACCCGGTTCATCGGCACCGAGCCCTACTGCCGCACCACCCGCACCTACAGCGAATTCATGCAGACCATGCTCCCCCCCTTCGGCATGGAGGCGGTCCAGCTTGAGCGCTGCCAAGCTGAAGGCGGAGTGATCAGCGCTTTCCGCGTCCGCCAGGCGCTGCGCAAGGAAGCTTATGAAACCGTCCGCCAGCTGGTGCCGGAAACCACATTCAGGTTTCTGCGCTCGGAAGACGGGCTGGAACTACAGAAAAAACTGGTCAACTACCAGAGGAGGCACTGATGAAAATCACCAAGTCTGCCCAGTCAGGCACCATGCAATCGAGCGATCTGATGATCTTTCTCGAACCGGCGGACGAGCTGATCATCGAGATCGAATCGACGGTCAAGCAGCAATTCGAGCACCTGATCCGCGCCAAAGTAGAAGAGGTTCTAACCCAACATCAGGTGAGCTGCGGCGAAATCCGTATCAACGACCGCGGCGCCCTCGATTACGCCATCGTCGCGCGTTTGGAAGCCGGCCTCAAGCGGGCCTGCGAAAAGGAGTAGAGTCATGATTGGTGGCTGGTACAAGGAGTGGCAGCAGGGTCGTCGCTTTATCATCAAAGTCGAGCCGGGCGAAAAAATCCGCGAAAAGCTGATCGCCTTCGCCAAGGAGACCGGGGTTAAAAACGCGGTTGTGGTTTCCGCCGTCGGTTCAGTGCTCAACGTGCATTACCGCGGCATCAAGACCGGCGCCAAACGACCGATCACGCCACCACGCATGCATCAGCACGAAGCCAAGGGGCCTTTTGAGCTGCTCGGGCTGGAAGGCAACCTGATCTGCAACGAAAACGGCGAGGTCGACAGTCACCTGCACATCATGCTGGCGAAAAGCTCCGGTGAAGTGATCGGTGGCCACCTGTTCGAAGCCGAGGTGTTCGCCAGCTGCGAACTGCTGCTGACCGAGATGCTGGTCGAGGGCATCGAGCGCCATGCCTCCAAGAGCGGTGGCACCCAGACCATCTTTATCGACGAGGAGGTGTAATCATGTCGGTTTTTCAGCTACGCCGCTCACTGCTTTACGTGCCGGGCAACATGCCCTCGATGCTGCAGAATATCCCGATTTTTGAAAGCGACGGGGTGATGATCGACCTGGAGGACGCGGTCCCTCTGAGCGAAAAGGACGCCGCCCGTATTCTGGTACGCAGATTCCTGGAAAACTACCAGGACCGCAACAAGGAGATTATCGTGCGGATCAACGCCCTCGACACCAAGTGGGGCGAAGACGACCTGCGTGCGGTGCTACCGGCCCTGCCGGACGGTATCAGGCTGCCGAAGGCCGACACCCCCGAGATCGTCGAGACCCTCGACACCATGCTGACCGAGTTCGAAGAAGAACTGGGCCTTGAGATCGGCCGCTTCAAGATTCTGCCGTCGATCGAAAGTGCCGAGGGCGTGATCAACTGCATCCGCACGGCAAAGAGCACAAAACGTCTTATCGGTCTCGCTTTCGGCGCCGAGGACTACACAGCCAGCCTGGAAATCGAACGAACCAAGAAAGGCGAGGAGTTGTTTGCCGCCCGCACCCGCGTCGTCTGGGCCTGCAAAGCGGCCGGCATCCAGGCGATCGACACCATCTTCGCCGACGCGGGCGATATGGAAGGGCTGCACCGCGAGACCCAGCTGATAAAAACCCTCGGCTTCTCCGGCAAGTCGCTGGTCAACCCGCGCCAGATTGACGTCATCCACGAGGTCTTCGCGCCCAAGCAGGAGGATGTCGATTACGCCCTGCAGGTGGTCGATGCCATCCAGAAAGCCCGCGAGATGGGCACCGGGGTTATCTCCCTGCACGGCAAAATGGTCGACGCCCCGGTGGTCAAACGGGCCGTCAACACCCTCAAAACCGCGCAAGCGCACGGCATGATCGATATCGAACTGGATGAAGAGGTGATCTATGGTCAGGAATAGTCTCGGCCGCGAGCTGCCGGAAAGTTTCAACGGACGTCAGGTTGTCCCCTACCAGGATCCCTACAGTCTACAACCGGACTGCAACCAGGCCACCCGCCCGCTGCGCCGGATCAACCCGGACCAAGAGAAGGTGCTGCCGAATTTGCGCGAAGCGATCATCGCCGCCGGGCTGAAGGACGGCATGTGCATCGCCACACACCACCACCTACGCAACGGCGACGCCCTGCTCGGTGCCGTGGTGCGGGAACTGGATGCCCTCGGTTTGCGCGACATCACCATCGCCTCCAGCTCGATCCACCCGGTTCACGCCGAGCTGATTCCTTACATCGAAAAAGGCGTGATCAGCGGATTCGAGTGCGGCGTCAACGGCCCGATCGGTGAGATGGTCTCGAGAGGTGAGCTGAACTGCCCGATTATCGTCCGCACCCACGGTGGCCGCGCCCGCGCGGTGATGTCCGGCCAGGTGCAGATCGACGCCGCTTTCATCGCCGCACCGAGCTGCGACAGCTACGGCAACATGACCGGCGCGTTCGGCCCATCCGCCTGCGGCAGCCTCGGCTACGCCCACACCGACGCCCGCTACGCGAAAAAAGTGATCGCCGTCACCGACAACCTGGTGCCCTACCCGGCACGCTCCTTCGCTATCCAGCAGACGCTGGTCGACTACGTGGTGCCGGTTGAATCCCTGGGCGATCCCTCGAAAATCGTCTCCACCACCACCCGCATCACCCGCGACCCAGTCGGCCTGCAGATCGCCAAGTACGCTGCCCAGGTGATCGAAACCTCCGGTCTGCTGCAGGATGGATTCTCTTTCCAGACCGGCAGTGGCGGTATCTCGCTGGCAGTCGCCGACCAGGTACGACAGAAGATGCAGGCAGGCAATATCAAGGGAAGCTTTGGCTGCGGCGGTATTACCGGCTACTTCGTCGACATGCTCGAGGAAGGTCTGTTCCAGACCCTGTTCGACGTCCAGTGCTTTGACCTGAAAGCGGTCGAATCAATCGGCAAAAATGCCGGTCACCAGGAGATCAGCGCCGACATGTACGCCAACCCGTTCAACGCCGGGGCGGTAGTCAACCAGCTCGACTGCGTCATCCTCGGCGCCACCGAGGTCGACGTCAACTTCAACGTCAACGTCAACACCGAATCGAACGGCCTGCTGCTGCACAACACCGGCGGTCACAGCGACACCGCCGCCGGCGCCAAGCTGTCGATCATCACCGCGCCCTCAATCCGCGGCCGGTTGCCGATCGTGCGCGATGAGGTGACTACGGTCACCACACCGGGAGCGACCATCGATGTCATCATCACCGAGCGTGGCATCGCGGTGAACGAACAGCACGCTGACCTGAAACAGGAACTGCAGAAACGCAAACTGCCGGTCAAGGATATCCGTGAGCTGCAGCAGGAGATCTACAGCGTCACCGGAAAACCACGGCCGCTGGAATTTACCGATGATGTCGTTGCCCTGATCGAATACCGCGATGGAAGTATTATCGATGCCGTACGAAAAATTAAGACTTGAGCTGCTGCAGGCCCGCCAGCAGCGGGAAGAGCGTCGCCTGCAGACCTGTCAGCATATCGACCGGACCCTGATCCAGCTGAGCCTGAACATTCCCGGCCCGGACAAAGTTCCGCCCGGCGCCGAGCGGCTGTTCGGCTGGGGGCTGCGCCAGGTGCTTGAGCTGCTGCCGCTGGTCGAAAGCTGCTCCCACGGCCACGACAAGCTCGGCCCCTGGGCGCTGCTCGGCACCGGTCAGAACGCCAGCCAGATGAAGCGGCAGGCGGTGGCGCTGGAAAAAGCGACGGCCGCCGGCCGGCTGCTCGATATCGATGTTTACGATCACAGGGGACGTCAGCTTGGCCGCAGGGAGCTGGGACTGCCTGCCCGCAGCTGCCTGATCTGCGATTGCCCGGCGGTCGACTGCATGCGCGAACAGCGCCACAGTGAAAAACAGCTGAAAGTCAAAATTGATGAACTGCTTAGCACTTTCCGATCTTGAACAATTCGCCGCAGCGCTGGCCGACGGTATCAGGGCCGAACTTTACCTGACACCGAAGCCGGGCCTGGTCGACCTCTGCGATAACGGCTCGCACGACGATTTGACTCTGGAGCTGATGAATCGTTCCGCGGGAATGATGCGGGAATACTTGGCCGAACTGGCGGTCGCTATCTACCGGCAGCAGCCTTTTCCTGAGTTGCAGCAGATCGGCCTGAAAGCAGAGCAGAGGATGCTGGCAGAACTGCAGAGCAACTGCCACCGGGGCGGGATTTTTCTTAGTGGCCTGCTGCTGAGTGCTTACGGTGAATGCCGCAGCGATAACCCGGAAGCTCTCTCTAACGCTGTTGCCCGGTTAGCTCAACGCCACTTCCTGCAGGCCCGACTGACCGGCAGCCACGGCCAACAGGCGCGCGCCCGTTACCACACCGGTGGCATCATCGCCGAGTGCCTGAACGGGTTGCCGGGACTGTTTCAGATTGCTCTGCCGAGTCTGATCGGCAACCTCAACGATCTGGCCGGCAGTTGCTACCTGGCTATGGCCCGACTGATGCAGCATTGCGACGATACCACCTGTCTGCACCGTGGTGGCCAGACCGGACTGGCGCGCCTGCGAAAAGCCGGCCAGGAACTGGAACTCTGCCTGCTGCGCGGTGCCGATCCGGTACCGCTGCTGCGTCGCCAGAATCAGGAGTTCAAAACCGCCAACCTGACCATGGGCGGTGTTGCCGATCTGCTCGGCCTGACTTTCGGTTATCTCGACTTCACTAACTCCCGACACGGCATTTCCAGCCTTTCTCTGCATCACAAACAGCCATCCTCTTGTCCTGCCTGAACAGCGGCGCTATATTGGTGTGCTGTTTACCATGCACCAGCAGAGGAAACCGCTCCATGCAGAAAACCCTGATTATTCTCGGCGTCGCCATCGTTCTTGCCGGCCTGTTCTGGCCCTGGCTGAGCAAGGTTCCTTTCGGCCGCCTGCCAGGCGATATCGTCATCGACAAACCCGGCTTCAAAATGTTTTTCCCGATCACCAGCATGCTGCTGGTCAGCGGCCTGATTTCGCTGATCATGTGGCTTTTCAGAAAATAAGGATTCAATCATGCGCAGGAGCGAAAAACAAATAACCAACCGGCAACAGCTGGAAGAGCTGCTGAAGAACGGCCGCGAGATGCAGCTGGCAATGCATAACGGCGACTTTCCGTATGTGCTGCCGCTCAACTACGGCTACGCCGATAACTGCCTTTACTTCCACTGCGCGCTGCAGGGGAAAAAGCTCGATTGCCTGCGCACCAACCCGAAGGTCGGCTTCTGTGTCGGTGAGGTGGTCAAGCGGATCGACGGCGACAAACCCTGCGACTGGAGCACCCGCTTTCGCAGCGTCGTCGGTAGCGGCACTGCGGAAATCATCGAAGACCGGGACGGCAAAATCGCCGGTTACGACATCATTATGCGGCAGTTTGGTGGTCCGGTCGGCAACTATGAGGAAAAGAACCTCAAAGGCAGCCTGCTGGTGAAAATCGGTATCGAGAGCATGACCGGCAAACAGAGTCTCTAGGGTTGCTGATGACGCAGAAACAGGAAGGTTTACCACAGCACCTGTTGGCGACGAGCAGAAGACTGCTGCTCGATGCCCTGGCCACCAGCGGCATGCTGTTCAAGATCATCATTCCGATCAGCATTGTCACCCGCCTGCTGCAGCAGTGGGGTGTGGTCGATCAGGTCGGTATCCTGCTTGCGCCGGTGATGAAACTTGTCGGCCTGCCGGGTGAGATCGGCCTGGTCTGGGCGACGGCGATGGTGACCAACCTTTACGGCGGCATGGTGGTGTTCGCCTCGGTCGCACCCGAGCTTGATTTTACCGTTGCCCAGGCGACCATCATGACCACCATGATGCTGGTCGCCCACGCTCTGCCGGTCGAGTTGAAGATCGCGCAGAAAGCCGGGACCCGCTTCCGCACCATGCTGCTGTTACGGGTCGGCGGCGCGCTGGTGCTCGGCTGGTTGCTGAACATCGGCTACCAGCTGACCGGCACCCTGCAGCAGCCGAACCAGGCGCTCTGGAACCCGCCACCGGTCGATCCGGGCTGGATCAGCTGGATGCTGGCCGAAGCGCGCAACATGGTCTCCATCTTCCTGATTATTCTCGCACTGATGGTCCTGCTGGAAGTGCTCAAAGCGGTCGGCATCACCGCGCTGATGACCAAGCTGCTGGAGCCGATCCTGAACCTGCTCGGCATGGGCAAGGAAGCAGCACCGCTGACCATCATCGGCATGACCCTGGGCCTCGGTTACGGCGGCGCCCTGCTGATCCGCGAAGCGCAAAGCGGCAGTTTGAGCAAGCAGGATGTTTTCGCCGCCTTCGCCCTGCTCGGCATCTGCCACAGTTTGATTGAAGACACCCTGCTGATGGCCCTGCTCGGCGGGCATGCCTCCGGTATTCTCTGGGCCCGTTTGTTCTTCGCCCTGCTGATCACCTACCTGTTCAGCCTGCTGATTCCGCGTTTGCCGCATGGGATATTCGAGCGCTACCTGGTGCGCAGCACAATCGCTGATAAAACTAACGCTAAGGAGGCAGGCTGTTGCTGATTTCGATCATCGTCGCCATGGCGCAGAACCGGGTGATCGGTCGCGACGGCGATATGCCCTGGCATCTGCCCGCCGACTTGCAGCGTTTCAAGCAGATCACCATGGGCCAGACCCTGTTGATGGGGCGCAAGACCTACCAATCGATCGGACGTCCGCTACCGGGGCGGAAAACCATTATTCTCAGCCGTAATCCGGGCTTTTCAGTTGCCGGTTGCCGCGTGGTTTCAACTCTGGTGGAGGGGATCTCCGCCTGCCAAACGGAGCAGTTGTTTATCTGCGGTGGAGAAGAGGTTTTCCGCCAAGCGCTGCAACTGGCGGAAAAAATTTACCTGACAGAACTGTTACAGGAGGTCGAAGGCGACACCTTTTTCCCGCAACTTCCCACCGGTCATTTTCACGCTAGTCATAGCGAAGAGCTGGTCGATAACGACCAGCCCTGTCGCTACAGCATTCTGGAAAAAATCACCACTCGCGCTTAATGGTATCTCAGTTTCAGCTCGGGCACCGTTTCTTGCCGGCCTGCCCTGGTTTGCGGGATGTCTGTGTCCCAAAAGTGTCGTTGCGCTTCCTGGGCAGCCTCTGCCCGACTGATGCCGATGTCTTTGAGCAGCTCATCGCTCATTCTGCCCAGCTCTTCCCGTTGCACCGCGATCCGCCTCCAGAGCAGAAGCTTGGCAACAATTTTGTCAGCGAGTCCCAACCGCATCATGGTTCAATCTCCTTTTCCTGGTCAGCAAACGTTATGGACTCCTCTGCAGCAAGCAATAAATAACAGGCTGAAGGCGGTTACAGATAGTAATCGCCAGTGGCTTCAGGTTGATAAAGAACTTCTTCAATGCGAATTGTTTTTGCTCCATCAAAGGTTTTCCAGGTAACCAGATCCCCTTCAGAGTGACCGAGGATCGCAGCTCCTAGCGGAACAGCGATCGATATCCGTCCCGTGGAAAGGTCGGCGTTGCTCGGAAAAACCAAGGTGACAACGCGCACCTTGTTGCTGTCGAGATCGAGATACCTGACCGTTGAGTGCAGGGTCACGATATTGGGTGGCATTTCATCCGGCGCAACGATGTGGCAGGTCGCCAGATCATCCTCTAATTGGCTCAAATCCTCCCGGCGATTTTGCGGAACCCGGTTCATGTTATCCAGCAACAACTCCAGGCGTTCATAGTCATAATCAGTCAGGTAAAGCGCTCTTTCCATCATGCTCGATCCTCTGCCTGCCGCGGCATAAGAGACACAACCCTGCTGGCCTCTGAAAATTCCTTATGAGATGTTAGAGTCATGGCTGCGCCGGTAGGCGCAGAGGATTCTGCCATTTCATCTGTTCTGCTCAGTAATCGAAACTGCGCATTTTCTGTCAGGTCCGCGATCCAGCCAGCATCGAACATTTCACCTGCGGTCCGATAGTTGGTTGCAAGCTGTGTTTCCGAGTCGTAAAGGATGATCTGTCCATTACGCAGGTCCGCCTGCTTTAAATACGCTGAGAAGTTGCTGATGTTTTTCATCCGTAGAATACCTGCTCCCGGAAAAGGATCGATGCCATCCAGAATCTTTCTGGTTTTCAATCTGAGCGCCGCCGGCCAACGACTCATTCACGTCCTCCTTGATTCTTGAGGTTTCCAAGAGCTGCTTGACAATGCGTCACCCTCAGGCATTGACGGCTTCAGGCTGTGGTAACGGGCTGTCAATGTAGAAATGGTTGTTAATTTCATGGAGATAATAAAAGGTATAGAGCTCCATGCAGTTCAAATTGAGCTGGTACAGGTCGGACAGCGAACGGCTGGTTTCTTCCCACGACAACTCTGATTCCCCACAAAATAAAATATCATCGACAACCTCCTGTTGGTTCAGCTTAAGCAGCATGATTCTGTAGGCAGATTTGGCAAGTTCAAGGTGCTGGTCGTAAGCAGGCAGGTCACCATCATCACGCAGTTTGAGATGGAAGCGATTAGAATCGCTCAGGATTTGTTGACGCACGGCTTTCGACAAGGACTCATGACTGAAATATTGGCAGAAATATCCCAATAGCCTATTGATATGAGCTGATACGACGATGAAATCGTTCATAAATTGTCATCCACCTTGCCGCGGCTGAGGGCAGCCGTAGATTGCTATGATAAAGCTTTATGTTCCCATACTAGGGGGTTGTATAGTAGGCGTAAATATAGATATATTACACAAATATCACACATGATATATGTGTGATTTATGGCTCTGGCAGAGGAAAGAAAATGAGTGCGCAAAAAAATTATGTCGCAACTGAAAACAGTCTGGAAAAACAGTTAAATGAACGTATCAAGGAACTTAACTGTCTCTACAGCTTGACCAGGTTGATAGAAGAAAATGAGAATTCAATCGACACACTGCTGCAACAAGCGGTCGATCTTCTTCCAAGCTCCTGGCAGTATCCTGAACTGGCGTGCGCCAGGATTGTCTTTAAAAAGGCGAGCTTTCAATCGAAGAACTTTAAAATGACTTCGCAGCAGCAGCAGGCACCACTGCTGGTATTTGGCGAACCTGTTGGTTTGGTTGAGGTTTACTATCGCAAAAAGATGCCAACTCTCGACGAGGGGCCGTTTCTCAAGGAAGAACGATTGTTGATCGATGCCGTCAGCGATCATATCGCTAAGGCCATCCAGCGGATTACTGCCCAGAGGCAATTGCTGGTCGAGCGCCAGGCACTCCAGGACGCTAATGTGGCCCTGCACGACTCCCTGGTCCAGAGTAAGCAAGAAAAAAAGATGGTCGGTGCTTCGATACAAGCCAAAATTGACAAAATCATCACACCCATTTTCTACGCTTTGGAAGCAGATATGGATGAACGCCAGAAAAAATATCTGGGTCTGCTGAAGAAAAATTTCCTCGATATCGTTTCGCCTTTTGTCGAAGGAAAACAGGATATTTTAACCCGCCTCAGCCCTGTCGAAGTGATGATTTGCGATATGATCAAGCACGGTTTGTCTTCCAAAGAAATCGCCAAGCTGCGTGGAACCACTCCCGGAACGGTAGGTCGTCACCGGGAAAACATCCGCCATAAGCTTGGACTGGCAAACCGCAAGATAAATCTTGTGTCCTATCTCAATAACACGCTGGAGGAATAAAATTCCCGGTGGAACGAAAAAGTGCCTCAATAAGCAAAAGCTTGAGCAAAAAACTTAAAACATCTCCACTCCAAAAACCTGTGAAGACAACAGCGCAGACAGTCCACCATGCTATAATTTAACCAGTAACCTTTCTGGCTCACGACCCCCGTGAATCAGGCTGAACAGGCCATTAGATAGAACTGGCTCAAGAAAGTGGAGGTTTCCATGGAAAAGAAAAACTTCATCCCCATGTTTATCAGCATTCTGATGATTGGCCTGTTGAGTGGCCCGGCTATCGGTGAAGACACCAATATTGTTTTCAAGCATGATCAAACCGGCATCGCCGATGAAGTCAATAAAATGAAGGATTTTGATTTTGAGTTGCAGCGGCGGGACCGGGAGCGGATGAAAGAATGGAGGATTGAAGACTCAACCGACGCCATGAAGGTTGGTGATACCTACTTTGCCAAAGGTGAAATTGAGGATGCCATCTCTTTTTATCAGCTGGCCATCAAAATCGATCCTGCCAATAGCGAAGCCCATGAAAAATACATTACCGCCAGAAACAGGGAAAAAGAAACGGCCTCCGCCCACTATCATCAGGCGATGGAATATGACCGCAAGGGGATGAAAGACAAAGCCATCGACGAGCTGATCCTGGAAATCAAAGAGAATCCGGACAATGAGCAGGCGCGTATCAAGCTGAACGAAATCGAAAGCCGATAAGGAACAGAAAAAAGGCTGCGTTTCAACATTGTCGAAACGCAGCCCCTATCACTGATCCATTTTCAATCGCGATTACTTCAGGTCAAAACGATCCAGATTCATCACCTTATCCCAAGCGGCAACAAAATCCTTGACGAATTTTTCCTGCGAGTCTTCGCAGCCGTAAACCTCGGCCAGAGCACGCAGCTGGGAGTTTGAACCGAAGACCAGGTCGATACGAGAACCAGTCCACTTGAGCTCTCCGGTTTTCCGGTCGCGACCCTCAAAAACATTCGCGTCGCCCGTCGGTTTCCAGGCTGTGCTCATGTCGAGCAGATTGACAAAGAAGTCATTGGTTAAAACGCCTGTCTGCTTGGTGAAC
The DNA here is from genome assembly GCF_900142125.1 of Malonomonas rubra DSM 5091. GTDB lineage: Bacteria > Desulfobacterota > Desulfuromonadia > Desulfuromonadales > Geopsychrobacteraceae > Malonomonas > Malonomonas rubra. The sequence continues at coordinate 46,743 of NZ_FQZT01000004.1, read as the reverse complement.
ACGCCGTGCGCAGCCTGGCCATGGTTTGCACCCAGCACACGCAGACCACCGACCAGTGCGGTCATTTCAGGAGCGGTCAGGGTCAGCAGCTGCGCCTTGTCAATCAACAGTTCCTCGGCTGTGACCGAGAAGTTTCTCTGCAGATAGTTGCGGAAACCGTCTGCAACCGGTTCAAGAACGCTGAAGGACTCAACGTCAGTCTGCTCCAGCGTTGCATCGGTCCGCCCCGGTGCGAAGGGAACTGTCACCGAAACACCGGCATCTTTGGCTGCCTGCTCGACAGCAGCACAACCACCGAGCACGATCAGATCGGCAAGGGAGACTTTTTTGCCGCCGGCATTGAATTCCTGCTGGACTTTTTCCAACGCCTGCAGTGCTTTCGCCAACTGCGCAGGCTGGTTCACGTCCCAATCCTTCTGCGGTGCCAGGCGAATCCGTGCACCGTTGGCGCCGCCACGCATATCGGAGCCGCGGAAGGTCGACGCGGAAGCCCAGGCAGTCGTTACCAGCTCGGCAATCGATAAGCCGGAAGCGAGCAGCTTGCCCTTGAGGGCAGAGATATCCTGGTCGTTGATCAGTTCATGATCGACCGCCGGTACCGGGTCTTGCCAGATCAGTTCCTCTGCCGGGGCCTCCGGACCGAGGTAGCGTGAACGCGGCCCCATGTCGCGGTGGGTCAGCTTGAACCAGGCGCGGGCGAAAGCGTCAGCAAACTTGTCCGGGTTGGCCAGGAAATCGCGCGCGATCGGCTCGTAGATCGGGTCGAACCGCAAGGAAAGGTCAGCGGTAGTCATCATTGGCCGGTGTTTTTTATTCGGGTCGAAGGCATCGACCACCATGTCTTCTTCCTCAACATCTTTTGCCAGCCACTGCTGAGCGCCAGCCGGACTCTTGACCAGTTCCCACTCGTATTTAAACAGGACCTTCAGGTAGCCCATGTCCCACTGGGTCGGGTTTGGCTTCCAGGCTCCTTCGATACCGCTGGTGATAGTGTCGCCAGCCTTGCCGCTGCCAAAACTGCTGGCCCAACCGAATCCTTGCTCTTCAATCGGTGCCGCTTCAGGCTCCGGGCCGACGTGAGAGGCATCGCCAGCACCGTGGCACTTGCCGAAAGTGTGTCCTCCCGCCACAAGGGCAACGGTCTCTTCGTCGTTCATCGCCATGCGGGCAAAGGTTTCGCGCACGTCGTGCCCTGATGCAACCGGGTCCGGGTTGCCGTCCGGGCCTTCCGGGTTGACGTAAATCAGCCCCATCTGCACCGCAGCCAGCGGGTTGTCAAGATCCCGCTCGCCAGAGTAGCGGCTGTCATCTTGGTCGCTGGTCGCCAGCCATTCCTTTTCGGCGCCCCAGTAAATATCCTTCTCCGGCTCCCAGATGTCGGCACGACCACCAGCGAAACCGAAGGTCTTGAAGCCCATCGTTTCGAGGGCCACGTTGCCGGCCAGGATCATCAGGTCAGCCCAGGAAATTTTCCGACCGTACTTCTGCTTGATCGGCCAGAGCAGCCGACGCGCTTTATCCAGGCTGACGTTGTCCGGCCAGCTGTTCAGCGGGGCGAAGCGCTGGTTGCCGGTCCCGCCGCCGCCACGGCCATCGCCCATGCGGTAGGTGCCGGCACTGTGCCAGGCCATGCGGATCATCAGTCCACCGTAGTGTCCGTAATCGGCCGGCCACCAGTCCTGCGAATCTGTCATCAGCTTGGCCAGATCCTCTTTCACTGCTTTCAGGTCAAGGGTCTTGAATTCTTCCGCATAGTCAAAATCCCCATCCATCGGGTTGGATTTGGTCGATTGTTGATGGAGAATATCCAGGTTCAGCTGGTTCGGCCACCAATCCTGGTTTGAGGTGCCACCACCGGCAACCATCCTGCTGCTTTTTCCCGTCACCGGGCACTTACTCATGTCACTCATCAATGACCTCCTTTTAGGTTTGAAACTCTTTTGTGTCGCTAGAACTAATCTCTCTTCACCAAATCTTTCTCAAATAGGAATAGTTATTATAAAAGAACATTTCAAGCACATGTCAAGGGATGGCAGAACAAAAACAAGTATATGTGAAAAATTTTCAGCTGCAGAAAATCTCGCATTTTTTGCTAGACTTTACGCATGACAGCAACAGAAAAAATTAAAACCGATGCGCTCGGACCAGCAAAGGTCCTGCAGCTTTACGACCCGCAATCGGGACTGCAGGCGATTCTTGTTGTCGACAACGTCACTCTCGGCCCCGCTATTGGCGGAGTGCGGATTTCGCCAACGGTTTCTCCACTGGAAGTCTTCCGGCTGGCGCGGGCGATGACGCTGAAAAACGCCAGTGCCGGGCTCAATCACGGCGGTGGCAAAGCGGGCATCATTGCCGATCCGCACAAAGTCGACCTGGAAAAAACCTTCCGCACTTTCGGCCGCATGATTGCCGAAATTACTGACTATATCCCCGGTCCCGACATGGGTTGCGACGAACAGGCGATGGTCTGGCTGCAGGAAGAGATCGGCCGCGCGGTCGGTTTGCCGGCCGAACTGGGCGGGCTCCCACTCGATGTTTTGGGAGCAACCGGGTTCGGTGTTGCCTGCTGCGCCGAGGTTGCCGCAGCGGAAATCAACATGTCGCTGAGCGGGGCACGGGTCGCAATTCAGGGTTTCGGTAACGTCGGCCTGGCCGCGGCACGTTTTCTGGCCGAAAAAGGGGCTGTCATTGTCGCTGTAAACGACAGCCGCGGCACCCGTTACGATGCGAAGGGGATGAATATCGACAAACTGATTGCGGTGAAGAAAAAGCAGGGGTCGGTGATCGAATACGACGGCGGCAAAAAAATGAGGCGTGAGGATATCCTTGGTCTCGAGTGCGACATTCTCGTTCCAGCTGCCAACCCGGATGTCATCAACATGATGAATTTCGATAACATTAAGGCCAGGCTGATTCTGCAGGGAGCCAACATCCCAATAACAGCGGAAGCAGAGACCGAGTTACACCGTCGCGGTGTGCTGATCATCCCCGACTTCATCGCCAATGCCGGTGGCGTGATCATGGCAGCGATGGAGTACCAGCGTAAAAACGAATCGGAGGCGTTCGCTTACATCAAAGAAAAAATTCAAGACAACACTGTGCAGATGCTTGAACGGATGAACAGCGATAACCTGCTGCCGCGAACAGCCGCCGAAGAGCTGGCGAAAAGGCGATTGAAAACTGCGATGAGCTACCGTAGCTGGAGCCATAAATGGGGTTAAGCCCCGAACCTTCTACCCCATGACCTGCCGTACTTTTTCCGATAGTGCTTGCAGAGTAAAGGGTTTTTCAATCAAATCGACCCCCTCTTCCAGGATCCCATGCTGGGCAATGACATTTGCCGTATAGCCGGACATAAACAAAACCTTCATTTCAGAGCGATATTTTAACAGTTGCTTGGAGAGCGCCAGCCCGTTGCTCTCCGGCATGACCACATCTGTCAGCAGGAGATGAATCGGTTCGCTGTAATTTGCCGCAAGCTCCAGAACCTGCTTCGGGCTAGACGCTGACAGGACCTTGTAGCCGAGCTCTTTCAACATCTCTTCGGTTAAAGAAAGAACGGCTTGTTCATCTTCGACCAGAAGGATTGTCCCCTGTCCATGAGACAGGCGTTTTTCCAGAGCGCTTCCCCGCCCGTCTTCACTCTCTTTCGTTCTCGGTAAATATATTTTAAATATGCTGCCCTGCCCCGGGCGGCTAACAACATCAATATAGCCCTGGTTCTGTGTTACGATGCCATAAACTGTTGCCAGGCCAAGACCTGTTCCTTCGCCCTGCCGTTTGGTGGTGAAAAAGGGCTCAAAAATCTGCTCAATCGTTTCCCGGTCAATCCCCCGACCATCATCACTGACCGAAATTGCCACATATTCTCCGGGCGGCAATTGCCCATGTGCGGCGCACCATGCTTCATCGAGCAAAACGTTCTGGGTTTCAATAATGATCTGGCCATGACCATCGATGGCATCCCTGGCATTGACACAGAGGTTCGTCAAAATCTGATCGACCTGTCCTGAATCCATTTTGACTTTCCACAAATCCGGGCCAAGAACAAGTTTCAGATCGATATCTTCGCCGATCACCCGCCGCAGCATTTTCACCATGCCAGAAACCCTGGCATTCAAATCCATAACCTTCGGCACAATCGCCTGCTTGCGAGCAAATGCCAGCAGCTGTTGGGTGAGGTCAGATGACCGCTTGGCGGCATTTTTGATTTCAGCAATTGCTTTTGCGACACGCTCCTGATTTCCCAGCTTCAGCTCTGCCAAATCTGCCTGGCCGAGAATAATTGCCAGCATATTGTTGAAATCGTGGGCGATTCCACCTGCCAGTTGACCGACAGACTCGATTTTCTGCGCCTGGGCCAATTGCGCCTGCAGCAGTTCTCGCTCTTGCTCCGCCCGTTTGGTTTCAGTGATGTCACGGGCAATTCCGGCAACCCCGTAGAGCGTCCCATTCAATCCACGAAAAACCGCCTTGTGGGTGCTCATAAAACGTTCACGCTGTCCCGGAAACTGAACCCGTTCCTCTTTGTCGACAGGCTTTCCACTGCTGAGAATCTCCTGTTCTTCCTGTCTGAGCTTCTCCACCACCTCTTCACTGAAAAAATCCTGGTCCGTCTTGCCGATCACATCTTTTTCTGAAACGCCCAGCTGTTGTGCAAATGCCTTGTTGCATTCGACATATTCCCCAGCTGTATTTTTGACAAAGATGAGGTCGGGAATTGCGTTGAGCAGGCTGCGCAGCAACCCTCTTTCACGATCGAGCAAGTGGCGATGTTCTTCCAGCGCAACCTCGGCCACCCGACGTTCGCGCTGGCGACAAAGAATCATACCGAGAAGCAGGCTGCAGATTGGAAAAACCGACAGAACAGGCAGGGTGACAGCGGCAAGGATCTTGTAACGGACATTTTCCGGCATCAAAAGCATGCAGGCGAGAAAATCGAGCTCCACCAGAATGCCGAAAATATAGAGATTCCACTAGGTCAGTTTCCAGTTGAACCTTGCGACCAAAAGACGCCACAGCAGACCGACACCGGCAGTCGTAATAATCACCAGCGAGCCAACGTACATGCCACCGCCGCCCTGAAACAGGCGCAAGGCAACAGTCATGACGACTGCAACGAACGTCGGTACCGGGCCAAAGAACAGGCCACACAGGCTAAGCAGAATCCAGCGGGTATCAAAAAATATCCCGGGCACCAGCTCCCAGGGAGTCAGCATAACGGCCATGCCGACCAGGCCGATAAGAATCCCGGAAAGGATGTCTCGCTGCAGCCTGTTGCGCATTTTGTAGAGCCCCAAGGTGTCGTAAATGATCCCCAGGGCCAGCAACAAGACGGCATTATGGAGTAAACCGGAAAAGCTGCTCATCCCCTAACCTTTGGCAAAAACAATTTGAATCTCAGTCCATATCGGCACAATCAATTTCGCTGTCGGTAATTTTTGACAGCTTCATCAGCTTTCTGCCGGCCGATCTCGATCAGCTCGACCGCCCGGTCAAATTCATAAATAGTGCAACAGTCCTTTGGAATCTCGATCAGGATGTCGGGACTGTAGGCTGCCAGCATAAAACGGGCAATGCTGTTCTGCATGGCGTCGATGCTGCGGGAAATCACTTCGAAGAAGCCAGTGTCTTCCTGCTTGTGATTGTTCTTCTTCTGCAACCCATCGATAAACTCCACCACCAGTTGATGATACTTGTCAGTCAGTGAAGAGGGTTCCGGCTTCGGCTGCACAGGAACCGGCTTTTCACTGCGTTTGCCGCTCAGGCTGACGGCAATGGTCAAATCGGTCATGTCGCGCAGGGTCGGTGCAATTGGAATCGGGTTGGTCAGCCCCCCGTCAACCAGTTTTCGCCCCCTGTGTTCCACCGCGGAGAAGATCGTCGGAAAGGCGATCGAGGCGCGGATAGCATTGAACAGGGGCCCCTTGGAAAACCAGAGTTCCTTGCCGCGATCCAGTTCAGTGGCGACAGCGGTAAAAGAAATCGGCAAATCTTCAATATTCCACGAGCCAATCAAGTCGCGCAGGGTATTGATGATCCTCTCCCCTTTAAAGATCGCCGAGCCGCTGAAAGAAACATCAAGCAGCCGCAACATATCGAAGGTTTCCAGCGCCGTGACCCATTTACGGTATTGTTCCAGCTCACCAGCAGCATAGATTCCACCGACCAGAGCCCCCATCGAAGAGCCAGAAATCGACTCGATCTTGAAGCCCTGCTCTTCCAGCACCTCGATAATCCCGATATGCGCCAGCCCGCGCGCTCCGCCACTGCCGAGCACCAATGAAACAGTTGGATTTTTCTTAATATCTTTAGTCATCTGAAAAGTTTATCCGGTTTTCGTCGCAGGTCAATTACGAGGATTGCGAAGAACCCGGCCACGGGGTATTGTTTTCAGTAAATGAACCAAGAAAGGACTTTTCCCATGAAGAAATATCTCGCGTTACTCTTTGTTTTCATCCTGCTGGCCGGATGTGGGCCACAGCGGATTACCACCGGCACCGCCACAACCGACCTGCCACTACTGACAGTGGATGCAGAAGGCCAGGTCGAAGTGAACCCGGATCAACTGCAGCTGCGACTGGCGGTGGTAACCGAAGCGCAGGAGGCAGGCATGGCGCTGGAGCAGAACAACCTGCGGATGACAGCAGTGATGCAGATGCTGCAGGGGATCGGTATCAGCGCCGACGAGCTGGCGACCGGCCAGTTTCGCATAACCCCCCAGTGGAGCCGCCCACCGCGGCCGACACCGGCCAATTGGCAGCGGGAAATTATTGGTTACCGGGTCGACAACGAACTGCTGGTAACGACCGGGCAGGTCGAGCTTGCAGGAAAACTGCTCGGCCTGGCGCAACAAGCGGGAGCCAACCAGATCGGCGGCCTGCAGTTCGGACTGGCTGATCCAACCGCAGCGCAGCAGGAGGCAATCAGAATAGCGACACAAAAAGCGATGCGTAAAGCACAGGCGATGGCCGAAGCGGCCGGGGTCAAGTTGGCGACAGTGCAATCTATGCGGCTGAACGGTGGTGGCGGAAGCATGCAACCCCGGTTAATGCTGGCCGAAGCCCGCTCGGCGAGCGCGGATACAGTCCCGGTCGCCAGCGGCAAAGTCGAAATAGCAGCAACAGTATCGCTAACCTATCGGATCGAACCGACCAACTGATTCAGTTCATGATCACGCAGTTGCGGCCGCTCTCTTTCGCCTGATAGAGGCGGCCGTCCGCCTCCCGCACCATCTCGTCGAGCGAGTCGGCGAGGGTTTCAGTGACGCCGATGGAGATGGTCACCGGAATCGTCTCTCCATCGACAACAATCAGCAGGTCCTCGATTTTCTGCCGCAGATCGTCAAAATGGCCGAAACGGGCATCTTTTTCCATGTTGCTGGCGATAACAACGAACTCCTCGCCGCCAATGCGCGCCACCAGATCCGATTTGCGGAAACTGTTCTGCAGTGTTTGCGCCACCTCTTTGATCACCAGGTCGCCAGTTGCATGGCCGTAAGTGTCGTTGACATGCTTGAAGTGGTCGATGTCGAGCATCGCCACGCAGATATCGATATTCTCCCGCTGGGCGTTGGCAAACAGATTTGCTCCCGCCTCGAAGAAGTGACGGCGATTGTACAGCCCGGTCATGGCGTCCTTGATCGAGGCGTCGCGCAGTTGGGCAATACGATCGAGGATCTCGACGTTCTGGTTCACCCGCCAGACCAACTCCTCTTCAAAGTAAGGCTTATTGATGAAATCATTGGCCCCACGTTTGAGAAACTGGGCCGAGAGCATCGGGTTGCCCTGCGCCGACATGCCAATGACCGCCATCTGGTCCATCGGGAAACTTTTGCGGATTTCCGCCGTCAACTTAAAGCCATCCATGTTCGGCATATTGTAATCGGTCAGCACCACCTTGATCGAACGGTCCGCTCTCAACTGCTCCAGCGCAGCCAGGCCATCCTTCGCTTCCAGGACATTAAAATGCTGGGTCTGCAGAATTTGACGTGTCGCCTCACGGATCAGGTTGGAATCCTCCACCACCAGAACGCTGATCTCGTTATTCCGCAACACCCGGGCGATGGTGCTGGAGAGCAGATCGAGAGCATGCGGCCCCTTCATGATGTAATCAAGCACCTGTCTTTCGAGGATTTTGGCCCGGGTCTGGTCATCCATGCGACCCGTCACGACGATGACCGAAAGCCCCTTTTCGACGACCAGGTCGACGATCTCGCCGTCGGGAGAGCCGGGCAGGGTCAGATCGAGAACGGCCAGCGAATAGCGATCGGCATGCTCCTGAAGATGCTCCTCCGCCTCGCGGTAGCTCTCCTTGATCGTGCTGCTGATCATAAAATCCTTCGCGATCCGTTTCTGCAGCAAACCGGAAAACAGCCTGCTGTCCTCGACAATCAGAACATCTTTCATCATGGTCACCTTATTAGAAAAATTAACAAGAGCTAACGATTATACTCTGTCGGCCTGTTTTTGCAACTGCCCCTTGGCGTTTTTTCTCGATCTTGCTAGGCTGTCGGTTCAGGCTTTGCCTTTGTTATGTCATTCTCCTTGCCCTCACCGGAGACAGGAGGCTTAAAATGATTCACGTCCACCAGCAGTCCACCGCCAGCTTCGACATCGACCCGCAGCGCGGCTTCACCCCCCTTTGCCCTGACGAACTTCCGGTCGTCGACGGCGATAAAATTGCCGATGAACTGAACGCCCAGGCAGGCTTTGCCAGCGTCCGGCTGGTCAGCAAAGACTGTCACCCGGCCGCAGCCCCCTGGGTTGCACAGAGCCCGGAAGAAATCATGACGCCGGTCGAAGGCAACTATCCCGGACTCGACATCAAGTGGCCGCCACACTGCGTTGTCGGTACTGAAGGCAACAGGCTGATTCCAGGACTACCGGAAGAGAGCGCTTACGATCTGGTGATCGAAAAGGGCAAGGATCCGGTCAAACATCCTTACGGCGCCTGTTTTCAGGATCTGGCCGAGAGCGAGAGTACCGGTGCCATCGAATGGCTGCGCAAGCGCAACATTGAAACCGTCATTGTCGGCGGGCTGGCGACCGATTACTGTGTGAAAACCTCGGTCATGCAACTGCTTAAAGCAGGCTTCAAAGTGATCGTCAATCTTGCCGGCTGCCGCGGGGTCGCCGAAGAGACCAGCGCAGCCGCGGTCGATGAAATGCGCGCCGCCGGTGCAACACTGATCGACGGCAGTGCACAACTGGCAACGGCATGACACACCAGCCGCTGGAGCGTTGGCTGATCAACAGCCTGCTCGACACCGACCTTTACAAGATCACCATGCTGCAAGCCTTCTACCACGCGCCGGAGTTCCGCACCGTCGATGTCGAGTGGAAGTTCGCCTGCCGCAACCGCAACGGCTTCGACCTTTCAGCGTTGATCCCGGAGATCCTTCGCCAGCTCGGTCATGTCTGCAGCCTGAAATTCAGCAACGAAGAGCTCGACTACCTTGCCGGATTCCCTTTCATCAAGCCTGATTTCATCGAGTTTCTACGCGTCTTTCATCTCGATATGCGTTTTGTCCACATCCAGGCGAAGGGTGAAGATCTCGATCTGCGCTTTCGTGGCCCGCTGATTCACATCACCCTGTTTGAAATCTACGCCCTGGCAATCATCAGCGAACTGCACAGCTTGTTGCACTGCGGTGGTATCAACCTCGACATCGCCCGCAGCAAGTTGATGCAGAAGATTGAACTGCTCCGCTCGCAGGAGGAGATGCCCGGGTTCTCTTTTGCCGATTTCGGCACCCGACGGCGTGCCAGCAAAGCCTGGCAGGAAGAGGTGCTGATCACCTTGAAACGCCAGTTACCGCAGTATTTCTCCGGCACCAGCAGCCTGCATTTTGCACGCACCCTCGGCCTGAAACCGATCGGCACCATGGCGCACGAATGGCTGCAGAGCTGGCAGGCGGTGACCCGGCTGGCCGATGCGCAGAAGGAAGCGCTGGAGGGCTGGGTGCGGGAGTACCGCGGTCGGCTCGGGATCGCTCTGACCGATTGTTATTCGATGGATTCTTTTATCCGCGACTTTTCCGACCCCTATTTCGGCAAGCTCTACGACGGACTGCGTCACGACAGTGGCTGCCCGCTGAAATGGGGAGAGAAAGCGATCGAAATGTACCGGCAGATGGGCATCAATCCGCAGACAAAAACACTGGTCTTCAGCGACAGTCTCAATTTCCCGCGCATGCTGGAGATCTACAAGCACTTCAAAGGCCGGATCAATATATCCTTCGGCATCGGCACCAACCTGATGAACGATGTCGGCAACGTACCGCTTGATATTGTCATCAAGATGGTCGCAGCCGGCGGCAAGCCGGTGGCGAAAATCTCCGACGAGCCTGGCAAGAGCATGTGCGAAGATATCGACTATCTGCGCTACCTCGCATCGCAGTATGGCATCGATCCGGCGTCGGTGAACATCAGAGAATAAAGCGCGCCGCGCCCCTGTTTTTCGTCGGCAACCGGTAGCAGATCGATATCGGGAAAATTCACAGCGGGGGTGTCGCACCCCCCTCCTTCCTCATGAGTTTTCGCAGATGTAAATCTGCCAATATCCTTGACCTGCCCAACCACCCGTGAGATGATATTTTCTTAATTTTTCATCTTAGGGTGCGGCGGGTTTGATGCAAAGCGAGCCACAAAAGAACGAACGCCAACAGGGTTTTACCCTTATTGAGCTGCTGCTGGTCATTGCCATTCTGGCAACGCTGGCCGCTATCAGCGTTCCGATCTATTCCACCTATATTCAAAACATCAGAATCAAACTTCTGCATCAGACCCTCCGAAACATGGAACAGACGATCCTGCTGTACGAGCAAGAGCATGGCCAGTTGCCGGAGACCCTTGAAGAAATTGGCCTCAACTTGCTGGACCCTTGGGGGAACCCGTTTCAGTATATTTCCATTCGCGGCAAGCCGTTGACCGGAAAGGGCAAAGTTACGCCGCGCAAAGATAAATCGCTTCACCCACTGAATTCCGACTTTGACCTCTGGAGTATGGGGCCGGACGGGAAAACCGCTTTGCCGCTCACTGCCAAAGCGAGCCATGACGATATTATCCGGGCCGGAGACGGCAGCTTTATAGGAACCGCTGAGGATTACTGATGAAATATTTGCCGCAACTGAAAAGTCGTGTTTCCAGGCGTATATTTCTGGCGGTTCTGCTTTGCGCACTGGTGCCAATCAGCGGGTTGATTCTGTTAACCCTGCAGAGCGTTCGCGCCAACCTGGAAGCAGATACCGCAAGACGCCTGCATCACGCCGGGAAAAATATCGGCATGGCGGTAGTCACCGAGTTTGTTTCCGTTGAGAGCGCGTTAAAAAAAATCGCCAGCCTCTATGATGTTCCGGGCAATGGCCTGGAGCTGGAAGAAAACTTCGGCGAAGCCCTGCTGGAAAAGTTCTGGTTGCAGCCAGCGGGGGCCCATTTCCCAATCGCTGGTTTGAATTTTTCGGAAGAATATAAGGATCGCCTTGCCTCGGGGTCATCGCAGCTGGTTTTGGCACGGGTGAACCAAGCCATCACGCTCTATCTTTGCATCCCTACAACCGATGCTCACAGTAAGCCGGTCATTGCTGTCGGAAAAATCAGCCTGCCCGCCCTTGAAGAATATGCCTTGAATTTTTTGCCGCTGAACGCCCAGTTAATATTGCTGGACGCTGATTGGCAGCCGCTGACTGGCAATCTCTCCAACATGCTTGCCCCGGACCAGTTTCACAAAAAAGGGGAAAGTGGCCACAGCTATGCGGAAATTCATCAGGCGGGGGAAACCTGGCTGGCCGGGCGCTGGAGCCTGTTTTTAAAGGCGGCTTTCAACACCTCGAACTGGAATATTCTGGTCCTTGAGCCGAAAGCCGAAATTTTTTCCAGCCTTGCCCATTTCGGCAGAAATGCCTGGCTGACAAGCGCCATGGCTTTCTGGGTCATCCTGCTGACCAGCAGTATTCTGGTCCGTAAAACGCTCCAACCGCTGCAGCAGCTAAAAGAGGCCACCCGCGAAATCGGCCAGGGACACTTCAATTGCCAGGTTCGGCTGGACAGTCGTGATGAGTTTGAAGAGTTATCGACCTCGTTCAACCAGATGACCACGAAAATCCAGCAGCAGGTTCAGCAGCAACAGGATATGGGACAGGCGGTCCGACAGATTCTCGGCGCTATCGACATGGAAGCGATTATTGTCAATTTTCTACGCAATATCAGGGTATTTGAGTCGATCAGCACGCTGAGCCTGACGCTGTACAATGAAATGGAGCAAAACTCTTCAGCAACCTGGTTGTCGAGTCGCACGGAGAAAAGTGGCATTGAACTCCTATCAAACGCTGTGATCGCTGCAGATGAGGTTGAACTGTTGCTGCACGAAAAAGAAGCCTGTTCCGTACCACAGTGGCGCTTCCCGACCCTGCTCCAACCCCTGGCGGAACGGGGTGGCAAACTTTTCTCGTTACTTCTGATCGAGTACAAACCCTCAATGCATGCCATCGTTGGACTCTCTCATGCGAGCGAGCAGGCAGAGCAGAGTGATCTGCTGATTGCCAGGCAACTGGCCGACCAGCTGAGAGTCGCCCTGTCACGGGCCGAGATGGTCAAAGAACTGGATGACCTGAACCTCGGTATCCTGACAGCTCTTGCCCGAACGGTCGATGCCAACAGTCAGTGGACCCACGGTCACTCGGAACGGGTCACCGAATACGCTTTCCAGATTGCAAAGGCCATGGGACAGGATGAATCGGCGTGCCTGGACCTTCATCAGGCCGGGCTGCTGCATGACTTGGGGAAGGTTGCCGTTCCTGCAGAAATTTTGAACAAACCGGGCAAGCTGACCGACGAGGAGTTCGAGATCATCAAGCGGCATCCGGTCGAAGCCGTCCGTATAATCGAACCGATCCAGGTTTTCGGGAAAATCCTGCCGATTGTCAGGCAGCACCATGAACGTTGGGATGGCACTGGTTACCCGGACGGCTTAAAAGGCACGGAGATCCATCTTGGCGCCCGCATTCTGGCAGTTGCCGATGTCTACGACGCACTCTATTCCGAACGCCCTTACCGAGCCAGCTGGAACCAGGAAAAAGTTCTTGCCTACTTGCAGGGGCAGGCGGGGAAAGCCTTCGATCCGGAGGTTGTCAACGCATTCTGTACACTGGTTCAGCAGGATGATCGCTGGCGCAACTGCAGCTGACACCCCCAGATTAAATACTTTTCCAGACTTTCAGCAGAGATCTCGAAAGGGCCTGAATCAGACCGATTCTTTTTCTTCCGTGCTGTTATTTTGCCAAAGTTTTCTGAACGGCAGCTGTAGGAAATCGATACTTAGCCTTTTATCCTGCTCGTGCAAACGGAAACCTTTACCCAGAATCGCACGCTCCAGTCCGGGCATGTGCAGTGCCCCCCAGGGGATGACAACGGTATCGTACTTGTTCAAAGCTTTCGGCAGGTAGCTGAGTACGGCCTTGTTCCGTCTTTCAATCAAATCGTGCATGACGATCTGGTTGGTTTCGCTATTGGTATGCTGCCTGCTCCAGTCGTTGAACCGGCGGAAACCCTCGGCTAAAGAATCGGCATCGAGAAGATAATGACCAAGCGCGTTCAATACCTTGATCGTGCGCGAATCAAACTCCGACAGATCGATATCGGCCTGCAGCACATCGATCTTTTCAGGCGACTTATCCTCCAATCGATCGAGGCTGGCACTGTCGACCAACCGCCCCTCAACCAGCATCCGTTCCTGCGACGCCAACCCGAGCAGATCAGCAATTTTCTGGTAGCTGAAGTCACTCTTTAACAGCCCCAGATTGTCACTCACCCCCTCTGCCAGCAAAATCGCCTGTTTTCCCCGCAGCGACGCACTCAGGTCATCGTAGTAACTCTGCTGGCCGAGATGAATCATACCGTTGAGCAGAATCTGTTTCTCCCCCTTGCGGTAAGTCTTCTCGACCATGTAGAGGCCGTTCGGTTTCAGGCACATGAAACCTGCCCCTTGCTGATCGACAAGATCGCTGACGGAGGAGAAAAACAGCAGGAAAATAACCAGCGGGAAGATCGGGATATTGATCAGCATGAAACGAAGCATGTTCTTCAGGCTGAAACAGGGTTCCGGAAACTGGCTGCTCACAAACAGGCGGCTTTTCTTGTTCAACTTAAAATTCAGCTGCAGGGCCAGCAACCCGATCAACAGCTGGCCAAGCAGCACGATTGCCATGTAATAGGAGCCGGCGCATTTTTCCAGCGGGTAGAAATGGACCATCTGCCAGCAGATAAAAAGCAGCGGCGGCAGCAGCACCCGCTTCGGCAGATACTTATTGAATGCCATGCCGAGGTAGAGCACGAAAGCGAAAAAAGTCAGAAAACTGCCGATAAATCCATAGAGCGGGGACAGCCAGAGGAAGTGCGGAGTCTTGCCAATCAAGGTGTCGGCAATCCCGAGAGCGGCGGCATTGAGAAACAGGATAAGGAAGATATTGCCGATAATGCGCATGTTTTTTCTTTCGCGTAAAGATGCCGAGCAAGCATCGCGGTTACGCCGGGGAATTTTGAAGCTTTTGAATTATGCCATAAAATCGAGCAATCAGCAGGAGTCGGCCAGGCTGAACTTCCAGGCACAGAACCAGCCTTCCGGGTGTTCGTCTGGTGGGCAGGCTATACAGTCGGTTTTTATCCGCGAATCAATTGTTTCGGCAAACGTCGGATACTCCGCCATCCCTCCGGATTTGCAGGGATAGTCAGCCAGCCCCTTACGCTTGCGGGCAAGCTGGACCCGACATTCATTCATACGAAAGACAAAGCTGGAATCGGTCTCTTCAACGATTTCCTGCTTGTTGACCGTTGCGTACAAGCGAAAAGCCAAAGCCCGCTTCAAGCCGTCGAGACCGGGCCGTTCCGGCAAACCGAGAAAGCTTTTGATCATCTTCGCTTCCAGGGGGGAAAAATTAGACCAGCAGGAATCGTTGCAACGTTTCGCATCGGTCATTCCGCGACTGTTCTCCAGAGCCTGAAACCAGACACCGTCATTGGCCAGCCAGTTGACGGCAACACTCTCCTTGAGCATCTCCAGCCGCTCTTCCGGCAGATCGGTGAAAGGAGCGGGAACACCATCCTTCACCTCAAAACCGAGCGTTTTGCCGAGACGCTGAAAAATAATCCCGCTGCTGCGCTCGGTGACTTCGGCCAGCATTTCGTATGCCCGCTCGCGACCCAGTTGATGAGACACTTCGGAGAACCAGAGGGCATGATGCATCATTGCTCGATGCAGAAAATCGAGGACCAGACGGGCATTTTCTTCGTGATTGAGATCGTGCTGCGTGTTTGCGTTAACAGGCATCTGCTCCCTCCAAGCCAAACAAAACATGAAAATTCAAACAGTTAGTCGGAACCACCAGGCGAAACGATTATGCCACAAAATCAACCAATGATCAGCAACGCGAGGTAAGGAACCAGGTTAAAAACGAGGAAAAAGATTTTGAACAGGCCAAGAAAACCGTAAAGGACAGGCACGAACACCTCGCGCGGCATGGGGAAGAAACGGTTTTGCAGCTTGTAAATCAGATCGGGGGCGAGCATGCAGATCAGAAACCAGTAAATCATCAAGCCACCGTTGATAATGCTGCACCACATGAAAAAATCGGTCAGTTTCGTCATATCCACAGGCAACTCCCGAGAAAAGGTCAGGTCGCGGAGGATTCTTGCTTTTCCTCATCCCGCAACCGCATGAAAGGCAGCCGGCCGAAAAATCCTGCAACCAGGCTGACGGCGATCGATAGCAAAAAAAGCAGACTGATGATCTCCATCGGCAATTCTTCATAGCCAAAGATCAGGGTCGCAATGAGAAATGCGGCAAAGTAGGAGAGGATATAAAGTGCCAACCACCAGTAAATGATAAAACCGGTTTTTCGCAGCCAGCCGCGCTTGAAGGTCTGCAGCAAAGGAATTCCCCAGAACCCGACCACGGTGACGGTAATGACGAAAGCCGCGCCGGCAAGGATATCCAGGGCGCTGCCTTCCGCAGAGTCATTGAGTCCCTGCAGCTCCAGCACAGTCAGCAGGACAACCAGGATAACCAGCGGAATAGCGACAAACTTCTGCGCTGGGGTAAAAGGCTTGCCACGCTCCCCTTGCAGGCGAGACTGCATTTCTGTTTCGAGCTTTTCCAACAGGTCAGAGTCGAGACCCGATTTCTGCTTCAGCTCCTCAATTTCGATACGTAATTTCAGCAGCTGGTAATTCTTTTCAACCCGGTTCAGGTCGTATTTGCGGTTCCGTGACAGGCCGAGGCCATCTTTGATTTTCGGCCAGTAGATCAGAACGTAGTAAAGAATAACGATCAAACCAACGATCGCGTTGCTTTCGAAAGCCTCTATCGCTTTAAAGATATCCTGAGTATTCATCCCGCCTCTCTCTGGCCGAGATTAATAGCCGGTATGGGTGAAATCATTATACCAATTACGGGAATTAAAGTCTTACTGCCCACAAATTTCCACGTATCTGATCCACCCCGCCTCCCAAGAAAAGCATTGAAGTGCTGGAAAAATAGATTTTTTTGCAGCTTGACTTGCCGACAAGCGCATTTAGAATTAATGAGAAAAAAGGATTGAAGGGAGAGCGAAATGTATCGAACATCGATTTTGTCAGCCTGCCTTCTTCTATTTCTGGCCTGCCCGGTCAGTGCCGCGGAAATCTACGGCCAGCTCCGCGACAGTCACGGGAAGGTCCCTGCCGGGGCGCAGGTTACCGCAAGTTGCGGCGGCGAACAGATCACGGTCGATAGCTACGGTCGTTATCGCATCACCGACCTGCCGTTGCGCACAAACTGCGAGCTGATCATTAGCTACCAGAAACTGTCAGCCACCCCGGTCAGAATCTACACCAGCAAAAACCGCAACAGCGCCAATATCACTCTCAAACGAGCAGGCAGCCGCCTGCTTGCTATCCGCAGGTGAAGCCATGAGTGGTCCTGAACAGAACAACGAGAAGGCTCTTCCAGAGCGGCGCCAAAAGAAAAGCGGGTGGGAGATTTTCGATATCGTCGCCAAACCGACCGCCAGCCTGCTGACCGCTTTGGCCATCGCATTACTCGGTTACTGGGGCCAGCGCACCATCAGTTCTATCGCCGCCATGGATCAGAACGCCCGCCTCTACACCGAACTGCTGAGCAAACGGGAGCAGTCGGAGAGCAGCCTGCGCAAAGACATGTTCACGCTGATTCTAAAAGATTTCTTTGGCGCCGATAATGGCGGTTCGCCGTCCGCTCCGGCGAGCAGCGCAGAGATTTCACAAAAACTGCTTAAGCTGGAGATGCTGGCCCTCAACTTCGGCGACTCCCTCAGCCTGGCACCGCTGTTTCTAGAAGTCAGTCGTGATATCGATAAAGCCAAGCCCGCCCCGGACGAACGGATGGGCTGGAAAGTCAAAAAAGGGGAACTGACAGGTCGTCTGCACCGGCTAGCAAAGCGGGTGGCGGGTTCACAGCTGGCAGCGCTGAAGCCTCGCGGCAAACCGTTGCATATCGAAATCCCACTGGAAACAGTGAAAAAAACCGAAACCGCCCAGCAAGGCTTCTACACCTGGCCAGAAGATGAAGTCGCACAGATTGCGGTCGGCGACGCCGAGCTGGCCGAGGATTTGAAAATGGAACTGGCGCAGCTGACCCAGGGAGGCATCACCCGGATTCTGACTTTCCAGTTCAGCACCGCAGATTACAAGCAAAAAACCATCGAGGTGGCCCTGACGGTTGAAACCATAAATGCCGACGGAAGCCTCGATAACCAACCGACGGAAATGAGCTTCAACCTAGACTACTACAACTTCCCGCTGATCGATAATACCCGTCTTTCCGACAACCAGCGCTTCGCCCTGGTCCTCTCCGGTTTTGACGAAAACACCGTCAAGGTGGAAGGCGTCCTCTTCCCCGGTGAATTTTCCAGCCAACGTGACAAACCTTACCTGATGGACGCGATAAAGGCGCTTGAAGTCCGTGCAACCCAGCGGGAGCAGGGAAAATGAAAGCACTCGCGCTTATCCTGCTATTGCTTATCCCTCTGCGAATATCGGCAGCAGAATTGCCAGTAGGACAGTGGAACGGCAGCTACACCTTTGCCGATGACGATTCCCTCTGGGTGAAGTATCGCGTTGAGCGGGTTGAAAGCGGAGAAACCTCAGAGCTGCAGATCACCATGCTGGTCGCCGGCGTCGAGATTCCGTTCCAGCAGATACAACTGAATGACTCTCAACTGACATTTCGGATGGATCCGGGGGAGGAAGTCTCTTGCACCCTGTTTATGGATGAAGATGGCGTCTATAGAGGCGAATGCCTTTCAACGACTTCGCCGGATTCAGAACAGAAAATCATGCTTTTCATGCGTCCGCCGCAAACAGATGAAGTAGACGCTGAGCAGCCGGATACAAGTGAAGGAATGGACGAGGGAGACGGCGAAGAGGAAGAATCTGAGGATTCGAACGAAGATCAGGCTGCAGCAGATCAACCGACCTGACAGCTCGGCACCTCTTCTCCGCTGCTGACTTCCAGATACTCTTTGCCCCACTGGCACATCAGTTCAAGGATCGGCACCACACTCTGCCCCAACTCGGTCAGCGAATATTCCACCCGTGGCGGCACTTCGGCGTAGACTTCACGGTGAACCAGACCATCGGCTTCCAGTTCGCGCAACTGCTGGGTCAGCATTTTCTGCGTCACCTTCGCCAGGCGTCTCTGCAGCTGGCTGAAACGCAAGGTCTTGAAACTGAGGTGCCAGAGGATCAAAGACTTCCACTTGCCGCCGATCACGTCCAAAGTGACAGCGACAGTACAGCGATAGTTCTCAATATCAGGCATAACCGCTCCGAATTACTCAATAGTATCTTTTTAGATACTACGATACAAAAAAGTAGGTACTTGCTTTTACCATAGCGACTGGTTAACTTTTACTCGATTTACTCACGAAAAGCAACGCCCCAAAAAATAGAGATAAAGGAGAAAAACATGGCCCAGGAATTCAAGGCTCTGCTGGTTGAGCAGCCGGAGAAGAAGGTTTTCACCCGCAACATCGTCACCCGCTCTGTCGATGATCTGCCGGAAGGCGATCTGCTGGTCAGGGTGCACTACTCATCCCTCAACTTCAAAGATGCCCTCTCGGCGGTCGGCAATCCCGGTGTTACCCGCAACTTCCCGCACACCCCCGGGATCGACGCCGCCGGTGAAGTAGTCGAGTGCAGCGACGGCAGCTTCACTCCCGGCGATAAAGTGATCGTCACCAGCTATGACCTTGGCATGGAGACCGATGGCGGCTTCGGCCAGATGATCCGGGTGCCAAGCAAATGGGCCATCAAATTGCCTGCAGGCCTGAGCCTGAAAGAGAGCATGATGCTCGGAACAGCCGGCCTGACTGCCGCGATGTCGGTACAGGAGCTGATCGAAAATGGCGTAACACCCGAGTCGGGCCCGATCCTGGTTACCGGCGCCACCGGCGGCGTCGGCAGTATCGCTGTCAGCATCCTGGCCAAAGCCGGCTTCTCCGTCACCGCTGCCACCGGCAAGCTGGACGAAACGGATTACCTGAAAGGACTGGGTGCAACTGACGTCATTGAACGTGCAGCCGTCACTGAAGGCAGCGAAAAACCGATGATGAAAACCAAGTGGGCCGGAGTAGTCGACTGCGTCGGCGGCGAAACCCTGGCGGCAGTGCTGAAATCGACCAACTACTGCGGCACTGTCACCTGCTGCGGCCTGGTCGGTTCGCCCGAGCTGGCAGTCAACGTCTTCCCCTTTATCCTGCGCGGCGTGCGGCTGATCGGTATCGACTCGGTCGAAGCGCCGATGGAACCCCGTCTGAAAGTTTGGCAGAAACTGGCGAGCGAGTGGAAACTGGATAACCTGGCAGCGATGGTCGATGAGATCACTCTCGGCGGACTGGAAGAAAAAATCCAGGCCATTCTCAAGGGCGGTCTGAAGCGGCGAGCACTGGTCAACCTGCTCGACAGTTAACCCGCGCCGCCAGAAAAATAAAAAGGCGATCTCACACCGAGATCGCCTTTTTTTGTCCGCGATCGTTGCCAGCAGCCCATTTAACGGTAAAATTTCGATAAATACTGTTTAACCGGGAGGGTGGAAATGACGGCAACAACCTTTATTGAGGACTATTTCAGCAACCTGCATAACGGCGGCCGGCTACAGGATCGGCTGTCAGCAGCTCACCAGATGTTCAACCGTCAATGCCCCGGCATCGCCCGTGTCGGCATCGCCCTGTTCGACGGCGCGACGCGAAAAGTCAAAACCTTTCTCGCTAGCCCGGCCGATTCCAATCCGTTGAAAAACTATCAACACCCACTCGACGATGCCGAGTCGCTGGCGTCGACTGCAGTACCGGGACAGGTCCGCATCGTTAATGATTTGGGCGTTTTTTCCTCCGGCACACGCGAACATACCCTGAAAATCAACGATCTCGGTATGCGTTCCAGCTACACTCTGCCGATCTTTGAGCAGGAGCATTTGCGTGGATTCGTTTTTCTCAATTCACAGCAGAAAGATTTCTTTCAGGGGAAAGCTGTTCTCGGCCAGGTACCGCTGTTCGCCCACTGCCTGGTGCAGATGGTGCTGGAACACCAGGGCACTTTGCGCACATTGATTTCTGCCCTGCGCGTTTCCAGCCGGATGATGCACTACAAAGACCCTGAAACCAGTAACCACCTGGAACGGATGGCTGCGTTCTCCCAGCTTATCGCCCAGGAAATGATCGCTCAGCAGAAGCTTGCACTGGACGATGAAGAGGTCGAGCACATCTACCGCTTTGCCCCCTTGCATGATATCGGCAAAGTCGGTATTCCGGATAAAATCCTGCAAAAAGCAGGCGATCTCGACAGCAGCGAGTGGTCTGTGATGAAAACCCACTCCGGCATCGGCCGAGCTATCGTCGATCAACTGATCAGCGAATTCGGTTTTGCCAACCTGCCCGATATCGATATTCTGCGTCACATTACCGAGCTGCACCACGAAAAGATCGACGGTAGCGGCTACCCTCACGGCTACAGCGGCGACCAGGTTCCCTTTGCTGCCCGCATTGTCAGTGTCAGTGACATCTTCGATGCGCTCACATCTTCCCGCCCATACAAGCAAGCCTGGAGCAACCAGCGGGCGCTGGATGAACTGGAGCAGATGGTGCAGAGAAACCAGCTTGACGCCGACTGTGTAGCAGCCCTGCAGAGCAGACTCGATTCCGTCGAGCAGATCCAGAAGCTGTTCGCTGACAGCTGAAAGTTTACGGATATTTCCTTCCCGTAAATTTAACTCTTTTGCTACCATACCGGGATGTCTTTGCTAATCGACACCCACGCCCACATTGATGCCCCAGAACTGAACGGAACTGGTCTCGACTTGCTTCAACCAGCACAGGAGAAGGGGATCGGAGCCTTGGTTGTTCCGGGCGTGCGCGTCAGTGGCTGGCAAAACCTGCTACAACTGGCTGAGCAGTTCCCGGCACTGTTTGCTGCACCCGGCCTGCACCCAGTTTATGCCCAACAGTGGAATGATGCAGCTGCCGAGCAACTGCAACAGTTGTGCACCCATCCCAAGGCGATTGCCATGGGCGAAATCGGTCTCGATGGTGTCAGTGGTCCGGACATGATGTTGCAGGAGCGGGTACTGAGAGCCCAGCTCGAGATCGCTTTGCAAGCCGAACGGCCGGTGCTGCTGCATGGCCGAAAAGCAACCGGACGTCTGCTCGACATTCTGCGGCAAAAAGAGATCGGCAAAAAAATCGGTGGCATCTGGCACGGCTTTTCCGGCAGCCTGCAAGTCGCCGAAGAGCTGGTGCGTCTTGGTTTTAAAATCGGTGTGGGCCCGATCATCCTGCGCGACTCGGCCCGTAAACTCCCGCAGGCGGTACAGCAGCTGCCACTTGCAGCGCTGGTCTTGGAAACCGACCTGCCCGACATGGCAGAAACACCCGAAGCCCTGATCGCTGTTGCCGAGAAAGTTGCTGAACTGCGCGGGATCAGCCTGGCCGAGGTCGCACAATCGACCAGCGAAAATGCCCGTAAACTCTTTAAAATCGATATCTAAAACCTGGAGTGATAGATGAAAAACATCGCCAATTTCCTCTTCGAGGTCGGCATGCTCAAACGCACGCCGCGCACCGGTTTCCAGTTTCTCGGCTCTGGTGCCGAATCAGTTGCCGAACACAGCTTCCGCACCGCCATGATCGGCTACAGCCTGGCACAGATGGACGGCAACGCCGATGTCGGCCGGGTATTGCAACTCTGCCTGTTTCACGATATTCCGGAGGCGCGCATCGGCGACCTGAATTACGTCAATAAAAAATATGTCAAAGCGGATGAAGAAAAAGCAGTCGAAGATCTGGCCCGTCAGTTGCCCTTCGGCGCTGATTACCGCGCCACCTTGAGCGAATTTATGGCGAAGGAAACTCACGAAGCAAAGCTCGCCCACGACGCCGACCAACTGGAAATGATCCTTGCACTGAAAGAGCACAAAGACCTCGGCAACCGCTACGCCGACGAATGGTATCCCTTCGTACTGGGGCGATTAGCCACCGATGTCGCCAAAGAACTATCAGCGGTAATCTGGGAAACTGATTCATCGAAATGGTGGTTCGATAGCGACGCCGAATGGTGGGTGAGGGGTGAAAAATAGATTTTCCAACAGCCTGCAATCCTTGACCCTCCAAGGCATAAGTGTTATCAAGCTGTGTCTATTTTGAATAAATCGCATGGAGGAGTAAATCATGCTCGATATCAGATATTTACGTGAAAATTTCGACGCTGCAGAGAAAGCTCTGGCCAACCGTGGCGGTGGCATCGATCTGTCAGGCTTCACCGCTCTCGACCAGCAGCGTCGTGAGCTGCTCGGTGAAGGTGAAGCGCTGAAAGCCGAAAAGAACAAGGTTTCGGCGCTGATCGGCAAAACCAAGGACAAGAGCCAGGTTCAGGACGAGATCAAGCGGATGAAGGAAGTCTCCGCCCGCATCAAAGAGCTGGACGATCAGCTGCGTGCTGTTGAAGAGCAGCTCAGCGAAATTCTCATGGGCGTGCCCAACATCCCGCACGCTGCAACCCCGGTCGGCGCTTCGGAAGATGACAACGTTGAGGTTCGTGTTTGGGGTGACAAGCCGCAGTTTGATTTCGACGCCAAGGCCCACTGGGACATCGGTGAGGATCTCGGCGTTCTCGATTTCGAGCGTGCCAGCAAGCTCTCCGGCGCACGCTTTGCACTTTACACCGGCGCCGGTGCGCGGCTGGAGAGGGCACTCATCAACTTCATGCTCGACCTGCACACCGGCGAGCACGGCTACACCGAAACCCTGCCGCCGTTCCTAGTCAACCGCGCGTCGATGACCGGCACCGGTCAGCTACCGAAATTTGAGGAAGACCTGTTCCACACAGAAGATGTCGACCTCTTCCTGATACCGACCGCCGAGGTTCCGGTGACCAACATCCACCGTGACGAAATTCTCAGCGAAAAAGATCTGCCGCTCTGCTACACCGCCTACACCCCCTGCTTCCGCAAAGAGGCGGGCTCCCACGGACGCGACACCCGCGGCCTGATCCGTCAGCATCAGTTCAACAAGGTCGAACTGGTCAAGTTCGTCAAGCCGGAAGATTCCGACGCCGAGCTGGAAAAGCTGCTGAACAACGCCGAAACAGTGCTGCAACTGCTGAAGCTGCCTTACCGGGTGGTCGACCTGTGCACCGGCGACATCGGTTTCTCCGCCGCCCGCACCTTCGACATCGAAGTCTGGCTGCCGGGTCAGGAGTGCTACCGCGAGATTTCCTCCTGTTCCACCTTCACCGACTTCCAGTCCCGCCGCGCTGCCATCCGCTTCCGCCGCGAAGGGGCCAAGAAACCTGAGTTGGTCCATACCCTGAACGGTTCGGGGCTGGCAATCGGCCGCACCTGGCTGGCAATTCTGGAGAATTATCAGCAGGCCGATGGTTCGGTCATCATCCCGGAAGTGCTGCGCCCTTACATGGGCGGGCTGGAAAAGATAGAAAAGTAGCGCCATTCAGGACCGAAGGCTGTTTTAGTCTTGCAATTGGTCCGGATTTTCGCTACAAAGAACGCCGCGTTTTTCGAAACGTACAGCTTAACGGCTACGGAGGAGTGGCCGAGTGGTTTAAGGCGGCGGTCTTGAAAACCGTTGTACGAAAGTACCGTGGGTTCGAATCCTACCTCCTCCGCCACTTTAAGTTGTTCGAAAATTGAATAGTTTTACCACAGCGGAGAGGTGACCGAGAGGCCGATGGTGCTCGCCTGCTAAGCGAGTGTAGTGTATGCTACCGGGGGTTCGAATCCCCCCCTCTCCGCCAGTTATTAAAGAAAAAAGAGTTGACAATCGCTGCAGTTTGAGCGATAACTCTGCCTTCTTGTGCGCCGCTAGCTCAGCTGGATAGAGCGTCTGACTACGGATCAGAAGGTCGGGAGTTCGAATCTTCCGCGGCGCGCCATTTAAAAATCAACGGCTACAAGCTTTCGCTTGTAGCCGTTTTTTGTTTAAAGCTTTTCTTTTTCAGCAGCATCAGAGGGAGTCCTTCAGCTCATTCAAAATGAGGCAATCTGTCGGGAATGCCATTTCCGGCGGATCATCCAGATCGAACCAGGCCACCTCGTCTACGTCAGAACCGGCCTTGATTTCACCACCGACCATCTGCCCGAGAAACCAGATACCGACGGTCTGGCTTCCTTTGTCATGAAAATTTGAATGCACATTAAACACCCGGTCGATGGTGGCTTCCAGGCCTGTCTCCTCTGCGAACTCGCGAATCGCGGCGTTGCGGACATCTTCGTCCCACTCGACATAGCCGCAGGGGATGCACCATTTCCCGGCATAGGAATTATTCCGCCTTGCCAACAGAATTTTGCCTGCCTGCATAATAATGATGGCAACTCCCACGATAGGGTTTCGGTAGTGAATTCTTTCGCACTGTTCGCAGTAGTGGCGGATCAAGGTATCGAATTCCTTGTGCGTAATGCGACCGCCACAGCAGGGGCAATAATTGAATTCCATTGACATTCCTTATGCTGGCAGACACCTGCACAGCTTCAAAGCTCGTCACCACCGATCAGACTGAGCACTTTCTCAACCTTGAAGTAGACAAGAAATTTCGGCCCCTTGGCTTTATCTTCCTCGGCCGTCAACCAACGTCTGGTCAGCTGAGAAATCAGTTCGGGGTCATCATCTTCGCGCTCTTTTTTCAGGAAGAGCCGCACCCCCCTGTAGCCAGGAGAGTCTTCTCTGAACAGGTAAGCGGCGTAGGGGTTTTCCTGCAGATTTTTATGGCTCAGGCGATCGCGCATGATCATCGCCACAGTTCCGTCCTCCATGATGTGAGGACGGGCGTAAATCGCCGCATCAACTCGTCCCTGGCCATCGGCGGTAGAAAGAACACCGCTCCCCGCGGTTTCGGAAAAGTAGGCCTTCAGGTTCATGATTTATCCTTTCTGCCCGAAGAGGGCTGGAAATAGCGCTTAGCTAACAGGTCAACTTGCTTCAGGTCATTACAGATCAGCAGGTTCGGCAGGCTGGTAAACTGGCGTACAGCATGGCCGCCGGCGATTATTTTGATGGCCGGGTCGAGACTTTTACGCAGACTGCTCAAATTCTGCTTGGCCTGGCGTGCCGAGTAGTGACCGCTGAAGGAAAGGGCCACGGCGACAACTTCCAGCTCCTGCGCCAAAGCAGGCACTTCAGACAGCGGCAGCTCCTCACTCAGCCAGATTGCCGGCAACCCGGCCTGCTCGAACAGAACGGCCGCCAGCAGCAGGCCGAGTTTGTGGCGTTCACCGCTGAGGGTCAGAAACAGAATCGATGGATCTGAACCTGTGCTGCTACCGCTTAGTCTTGTCCGCAGCAGGGCTTCCAACTGGTCGGAGATGAGGTGCTCGCGGGCGATGCTCAGCTGGCCACTGTTCCAGCCGTGATCGAGCAGTTGCAGCAGCGGCACCGCATACTGGTGGATGAAGTTGACTAGGTCGAGAGCGTCCAGCTGTCTCGACATCTCCGAACCGATCTCGCCCGGCCGCATCTGGTAAACCAGCTTTTGCAGCCCCCTGTCCTGAGGGAAGCCCTGGGCGGAGAGTTCAGAAAGCAATTCCCGCCGTTGGGCTGGCGTGAGAGAAAAAATCTTCCCCGGCCTCTGGCCCAAACTCTGCAGTGTTTTCACCACGCGTAACTCTTCGACCTGCTGCAACGAGTAGCTACGGTGACCACGGGCATCACGATCTGGAACCGGAAAACCGTAGCGGCGTTCCCAGATGCGTAAAGTATCGATGCCGATACCGATTTCCTGGCTGAGTTGTTGAATTGTCATTTTTTGTCCTAGACAAATTTGTATTTGCTGTAATAATATACAAAAAAACATGACGAATCAAGTCATATTTCGGAATCAAGGAGATGAACATGGACAAAAAACTGGAGCAGTTGTTTTACGCAGTATTGGGCGGTGCCCTCGCCGTGAAGGAGAAGATCGAAGCCAACAATGAGGAGCTGAAGGCGTGGCAGGAAAAGAGTGAAGAAAACGCCCGTACCTTCTTCGATGAAATGGCTCAGCGCGGCGAGAAGGAGAAAGAGCAGTTCAAGGGAATGTTTAAAGACATCCTTAAAGAGGTCATCGACGAACTCGATCTCGTCACTAAACAGGATATTGAGAAACTGCGCAAAGACCTGGAGAAATAAGTGATTCGCCGTACCCTGATCGCCATATATTATTGTCGCCCGCAACGCAGCTATGCGGTGTTCCGGTTTCTGGTCACCGTATTCCTGCTGTTCCGGCGACGCCAACGCTGGCTGCTCTGGACGCCCCTGGCTCCCGAAGCGCTGGTGGCGAACATCCGCGCGCTCGGAGCCAGCTTTCTCAAGCTGGCCCAGGTGCTGGCGACACGGGCAGACTTTTTCGACCAAACTTACCTGCAGGCATTGCGACAGCTGCACGACAAAATGCCGGCCATGCGCGAAAAGCATCGCCGGCGCGCTTACAAACGCGCATTTCCCGACTCGCGGATTTTCAGCAAATTTGATGATGAACCGGTCGCCAGCGCTTCGATCGGCCAGGTACACAAAGCAACCCTGCAGGATTCCGGCGAAACTGTCGCGGTCAAGCTGCTGCGGGAAAATATCCAGTTCCAGGTAAGGGTCGATATCTTCCTGCTCAATTTCTTCCTGCGCCTGTTCAGACCTCTGTTCACCGATCAGACCCGGCATTCGATCGAATCGGTGCTGCGCGCTTTTTCCCAAGTGATCCTGCAGGAAGTCAGCATGCTGCAGGAGCTGGCGAACATGGAACACTTCAGCCAGGTCTACGCCGACTCCGGGGTGCGCTTCCCGCAGCCTTATCCTGAATACTGCTCCGACACCGCGCTGGTGATGAGTTTTGAGCAGGGAGCCCGCTTCGACGATGTCGCCGCGGTTGCGAAGCTCAATGTCTCTTTCGAAGAGCTGATGAAACAGCTGGTGCTGTTCTACACCGAGCAGATGCTGATCAAAGGCTACTTCCATGCCGACCCGCACCCCGGCAACCTGCTGGTCAGCCCGCAGGGTGAGTTGATCCTGCTCGATTTCGGCATGGTCAGCCGAATTCCGCAGCAGATGCGCCAGGCGATGATTTACGCGGTCAAGGCAGCTTACGAGCGCGATTTCGAAATGCTGGTCAACGCCACCCGCAAGATGGGCATTCTCACAGAAGAGTCAGACTTCAGCGCACTGAGCAGCGTCGCCGAGAGCCTGTTCGAAGTTTTCGACAGCGACCATCTCGATGCCTCCAGCATGCAGGAACTGGCCTTCGGTATCCTCGAAGTGCTCAACGACCAACCCTTCAAGCTGCCGCAGGATATCATCTACGTGATGCGGGTCAGTTCACTGGTCGAGGGCCTCGGTACCCAGTACATCGAAAATTTCAACGGCATCAAGGATATCCTGCCGATCCTCAAGGAAAGCCTGCCGCGCGCCCTTGGCGAAGACCGGCTGCCGCTGGAGAAAATGAAGCACGAACTGTTGCAGCTGCCAATGACGGCAACCAAGGCACGACGGGTGGTCGAACTGGCAGAACAGGGTGAACTGGTGGTGCGGATGGCGACAGCAGACCGGCAATTCCTTCTGGGGCGGCTGGAGAGATATCTCGCCACCCTGGGCTGGCTGATTTTTTACCTGGCCCTCGGTTTTTACTTTCAACGATTTCAGCAGCAATGGCTGCAGTACGCATCTTATAGCTGTTTGCTGCTGGCGCTACTTGTTCTATTGAAGAGAAAGGAAAAGGGATGAATTTTTTACAAGAGCAATCCGCCAATATTGTCACCGATGTACTCGCTTATTTTGCCCCGCGTATCGATGAAGAACCGGCCCTGCTTCTGCGCCAGGTTGAAAGCGAACTGGATTCACTCTACATCCGTTACGGCAACGACTGGACCGGACGCGGTTATGTTGGGGATTCCCAGCAGGAAGCCACAATCGCTGCACTCGAAGCAGTCCGCGCGGAATGTCTGAGCCGCTTGCATAAAAGGAGCTACGGATGAAAGCTGCAATCATTGGTGCCGGAATGGCTGGGCTGACGGTCGCCAGCATTTTACGAGCGGCAGGCTACGAAGCCACGGTTTTCGATAAAAGCAAAGGCACGGGCGGTCGACTCTCCAGCCGCTCCTACGGCTCGGGCTGGATCGATCACGGGGCCCCCTATTTTTCTGCCAACCTGCCCTACCTGACCGATTTCCTCAGCGAGAATCTGCCCGCTGGCAAACTGCAGCACTGGCAGGGCCTGATTTCCGGGCAACTGCGCAGCGACGAACAGCTGCAGGCGGTCGGGGTGCCGCGCAACAGCGCCATAACCCGTGGCCTGCTCGGCGACCAGCCGTTTCAGCCGTCAACCCGCATCGCCCGTATCGAACCGGGCGCAGAAGGCTGGCAGCTGTACAACGATGGGGACAGCCTGCTTGGTCACTGGCCACTGGTCATCGTTGCGGTGCCGGCGCCACAGGCCCTGATGCTACTGAAAGATCAGCAGCGTTTTGCCGAACAGATCAGAGGTGTGCGCATGGAACCGGCCTGGGTTGCAGCCATCAGCGCCGGCGAGCGCCGCTATCGCCTGCCTGAAGTTGCTGTTTTTCAGCACCCGGTGATCCGTCGCATCGTCGACAATAGCGCCAAACCGCAACGCGGCAACGACAATGTCTACCTGGTACAGGCACAGAAAGACTGGTCTCAGCAGCATCTGGAAGATCCGCCCGAACAGGTCGGCCAGCAGCTGCTGCACAGTTTCAGAGCCCTGGCAGGTCACAGCGACGACGATCGGCTGCTGTTCGTCCATCGCTGGCGCTACGCTTTCACGGAAAAACCTCTGGGCCATCCGTTTCTCTGGGACAAGCAGCTGAAGCTTGGTGTCTGTGGCGACTGGTGCTTGGGTCGAAGGGTCGAAGATGCCTGGCAGAGTGGCGCCGATCTGGCCGTGCGGATTCTTGCCCAACTGGACAGGGAGATCTGAATGCAGGTGAGCCGACGGATAAATGCTCCGCCGCAACGCGTCTGGGAGATTCTCATCGACACCGAACAGTGGCCGGTCTGGGGCCCCTCTGTGACTGCCGTCGATTTCCCCAAGCGCTGGATCGAAGCCGGCTCAGCAGGACGGATAAAAACCGCCATCGGCTTATGGTCAGAATTCGAGATCACTGATTTTGAGCTGATGCAGTATTGGGGCTGGAAGGTGGCCGGACTGACAGCAACGGGACACCGGCTGATCGCCCATGGGGATGAGCACTGCGAGCTGGTATTTGAGCTGCCGTTTATCGCCTTGCCCTATGCCCTTATTTGCCGCCAGGCGGCGAACCGCATCGCTCGCATGGCAGAGGGAGAAAAGGAGCAGGAGAATGGCTGAAATTATTCAACAAAAACGTGCTGAAGCCGCATTGAAGAATATGTTCATTGCCGACGCCCTGGCGATGCCGGTGCACTGGTTTTACAACCCGCTCGACATCGAAAAAGCCTTCCCAGGCGGGATTTTCCGCTTCGAAGCGGCCCCGGACTTCCACCCCTCTTCGATCATGTCGCTGCACTCGACAGTTAAAGGCGGGCGCGGCAGTCAACAGGCGAAGCACCAACAGCGACAGATTGTCGGCGATGTTATCCTCAAGGGCCGGCGCAAATACTGGGGCGTTGCCAACCAGCACTACCACCAGGGCATGCAGGCCGGGGAGAATACCCTCAACGCGCATTGCGCGCGGGTTGTTCTGCGCTCCCTGGCGGCAAATGGTGGCCTCTATCACAAAGAAGTTTTTCTCGATAACTACATTGACTTCATGACCAGTGACCCGCCGCAACATCCAGACACCTATGCGGAGTCCTACCACCGTGGCTTTTTCGCCAATCTTGAAGTGGGCAAAGCGAAAGACCGTTGTGCTGCAGTCACCCACGACACCCCATCGATCGGCGGGCTGGTGACCATCGCCCCAATCCTGCTGTCGGAACGGCTGCGCGGTCGCCCATTGATCGAAGCTCAGGGACATTGCCTGAAGCACCTGTTCCTGACCCATCCGGATAAAAACCTCGGCCATATCTGCGCAATTTATGTCGAGCTGCTCGACGCCCTGCTGTTCCGCGATGACAACCAGTCTGCCCTTGACCTGCTGGCGCGTGCGGCGAAAAGCAGCATCGGCCTCGACCTGCCGGCGCTGGTCGAAAACACCAGCGATGACATGCATGTCGTCGGCGGTCTGTTTTCTTCCGCCTGCTACATCCAGGGAGCTTGGCCGAGCCTGCTCTACCTGGCCTACAAATATTCCAGCGCCCCGCGGCAGGCGCTTCTGGTCAACACCAATCTTGGTGGTGACAATGTTCATCGCGGAATCGTACTGGGAACCCTGTTAGGCCTTATGAATGCTGCTACAGTTAATGAGTGGTTCGAGCAGCTGATCGACAAAGAACTGCTCAGCGGAGAAATCGACACCCTGCTGACCCTCTCGCACTCTGAAGGCTGAAGAGGAGATTACGATGATTGGCTACTATCTGAAACTTTACCTGCTGACGATCCCGGTTTTCTTCGCCATCGATCTTCTCTGGCTTGGGGTTGTGGCGAAAAATTTCTATCAGAACAACCTTGCCCACCTGCTCAGTCCGGCGGTCAACTGGCCGGCAGCGCTGGCTTTCTACTTTATGTACATCGCCGGTATCATCCTGTTCGCGGTCAAACCCGGGCTGGATGCCGGATCCCTGGCCAAAGCGGCAGTCTGGGGAGCGCTGTTCGGATTTTTTACCTACGCCACCTACGATCTGACCAACCTGGCAACCCTGCGTGACTGGCCGCTCAAGGTGGTCTTTGTCGATATTGCCTGGGGTACTGTCCTCTGCACACTGGTTGCTTCCGGCAGCTACCTTATCGGGCGCTGGTTAAATTAACAGGAGGACATCGCATGAAAACAGCTTTGCAGATATTCTTCCTATTTTTTATCAGTCTGTTTCTGACAACCACAGCTGCCGCTCACAGCGTCAACCTGAACAGCGGAGAGGTGGTCCACCTGAAACAGTTAACCGCCGACCTCGCGCAGATGCAGGTGGTGTTTGTCGGCGAAAGTCACGACCAGAAAGCGCACCACGATGCCCAGCTGCAGATCATCCGTGAGCTGCACGCCGCCGGTGCCGAGGTCGCCATCGGCCTGGAGATGTTCCGCTACGATGGCCAGGATGAGCTCGATCGCTGGGTCGCCGGCAAGATCGACGAAGCGGACTTTGCGAAAATCTTCGCTGGCCACTGGAACCGCTGGGACCTTTACCGGGGTATCTTTGTGTTTGCACGGGATAACGGCATCCCGATGGTCGGTCTCAACATTCCGCGCAAATATGTTCGCAAGGTGGCCCGCAACGGTTTTAATTCGCTGACTGACGAAGAGCGCGCCAAGCTGCCGCTGGCAACCTGTAATGTCAGCAACAAGTACCGCGACTTCATCCGCCGCACTCTGGACGGTCACCCCCTCGATGGCACCGCCTTCGATTATTTCTGCCAGGCACAAATTCTCTGGGATGCCAGCATGGCAGAGCAACTGGCCGCTTACCAGAATGACAACCCGCAGCGAACGGTCGTCGTGCTGGCCGGGATCGGTCATGCCTGGCGACACGGCATGCCGGAGCAGCTGGAACGTTTTGGTGACTTCAGCTACCGGGTGCTGCTGCCGGAAATTCCGGGGCGCCTCGACCTCAACCACACCTCGGCTGACGATGGTGACTACCTGTTGCAGGGCCTGGAAGCGGGTCCACTGCACTGACGGGATGAGATGATGCTGCGACTCGGACTCTGTTGCCTGTTCCGCCAGGCGCCGATAAAATTCCGCAGCAGCACGGCAAAAAGCCTGCTGCGGCTGCCGCGTGACGAGCAACTGGCACGGCTCGACCAGCTCTGCCTGGAGAACAGCCGCGCCCTGCTCGCCGCCGTCGACGAAGTTCGCCATCTCGGCATCGGCGCCTTCCGCGTGCTTTCGCCACTGTTCCCACTCTTCACCCACCCGGAAGTCGGCTACCAGCTCGACCAGCTGGCGAGCGCGGACGAAATCAGGGCGATCCTCCACGAGGTGAAGCAGCGGAAAACAGCCGCCCGGCTGCGGCTCAGCTTTCACCCCGACCAGTTCGTGCTACTCTCCAGTCCGCGTCCAGAGGTAACCGAATCTTCGCTGCGCGAGCTCGCTTACCAGGCGGAGCTGGCAGAGTTGATCGGCGCCGATGTCATCAACATCCATGCAGGTGGGGTTTACGGTGACAAACCGGCGGCATTGCGTCGCCTCGGCAAAGAGATCGAGAAGCTGCCGGAGGCCATCCGCAGCCGGCTGACTCTGGAAAACGACGATGTCAGCTACAGCGTCGCCGATCTTCGGCCTTTTTGCGCCGACTATGCCATCCCGCTGGTTTACGACGTGCATCACCACCGCTGCAACCCGGACGGCTTGAGCATCGCCGCAGCGACCGAAATCTGCCTTGAGAGCTGGCAGCGGGTCGACCGAGAGCCTTACCTGCATATCTCCTCGCCGAAACAGGGCTGGGATGGCAATCCGAAACCGCACGCTGATTTTATCGATCCTGCCGATTTTCCTGTGGAATGGCTGGCTCTCGACGCAACCCTCGATGTCGAAGCCAAGGCCAAGGAACCGGCGGTGCTGCAGTTGAAAGAGCAATTGGCCCTGCCAGATTGGCCGGGGGAAGGAGCAAGTCATGGCTAGAGTCGCGGTCATCGGTGGTGGATATGCCGGGCTGGCGTGCCTGATCGAGCTGGCGAAGAAAGCGCCGAAACTGGAACTGCATCTTGTCGACGCAGGCGCGGAGCACTGCAAAGTGACCAACCTGCACAAGACCTTCAGCAAGCCGGCCAGCGATTTCAAGCTGCCCTATGCCGAACTGGCGGAACGCTTCAATTTCCATTTTCACCAGCAGCGGATCGATTTCGATGCCACTGAACTGCAGCGCTGGCAGCAGGAGAAAAGCATCGAGCTGAAGGATGGCCCGCTCGGCTTTGACTGGTTGCTGATCAGTACCGGCGCAACAGCAGCGCTGAAACCGGCCGGCGAAAATGTCTACGGCCTGAAGCATCTGCTGGCGGGACAGGGACCGGAACTGCTCGACCAATGGCGGCAGCAGGCGGAAACAGATCAGCTCGACATTTCCCTGGTCGGCGGTGGCGCGACCGGCCTGCAGGTACTCTTCGAACTGCAGGCGCTGCTGCGCAAACAGCGGATCGCGGCTGCGCTGCGGCTGATCGACCTCAACCCGCGCACTCTGCCTGGGCTGCCAGAGAGGGCTCATCGCTACGTCGTCCGTAAACTGAAAAGGGATGGCATCGACTACCTGCCGGACACCGAGTACCGCGGCCAACAAGACGGCAAGGTGCTGCTGACGGAATGCCAGACCAGCCGCGAATATACTCTGCCGTCGACAGGAACACTGCTGTTTCCAGGCGTGCAGCGTTCCCCCTTCGCGATAACCAGCAACGCTTACGGCCAGGTCGAGATTGATGGCCAGCTGCTGCCGGATATCTTCAGCGCCGGTGATTGCGCCGATTTTGCCGGTAACGGCCTCAACCTGCTGACCGCGCAGGCGGCGGTGCGCAAGGGCAAGCTGGTAGCGCACAACATCCGCAACTTGAACGCCGGACGCGGACTGCGCCGCTACCGTTACCAGGAGAAGGGCTACCTGCTCAGCCTCGGCCCGATCGACGCCGTCGGCTGGCTCGGCCTGCGCTGCAACCTGTTCACCGGCTTTGCCGCCAACACCTTGAAAGAAGCGATGGAAAGCCAGTACGACCTGTTCCTCGACGGGGTCGACACCTACACCGGGTTTCCCTAGCGGAGTGAACCATGAACCTGTTCCTGCTGACCGCGTTTATATTGCTCTGTTTTATGACGGCTGTCTTCCTGCTGGCGCTCAAACTGGAGGACAACAGCATCGTCGATATCGCCTACGGGCTGGGCTTCGTGCTGGTCGGCTGGAGTGGCTCACTGGTTTATGGCACTGGCGACAGTCGCCAACTGTTAGTGCTGGCGTTGATCAGTATCTGGGGATTGCGCCTGGCGATTCACATCGCTGCGCGCAAACGCAACGAAGAGGGAGAGGATCCCCGCTACCGCCAGTGGCGAGAGAGCTGGGGCAAAACCTTCGTCTGGCGCAGCTACCTGCAGATTTACCTGTTGCAGGGCACTGTCATCTACCTGGTCGCTCTGCCGATGCTGCTGGTGCTCCGCGCTCCCGGCGGCCCGCTCGGCTGGCTCGACCTGTTCGGCGTGCTGATCTGGCTGATCGGTTTTGGCTTTGAGGCGATCGGCGACTGGCAGCTGCTGCAGTTCAAAAACAATGCGGAGAACCGCGGCCGGATCATGCGCTTCGGGCTCTGGCGTTTCACCCGCCACCCCAACTATTTCGGCGAGGCGACTCTCTGGTGGGGCATCTTCCTCATCACTCTCGGCGCCCCGCTCGGCTGGCTGGCTATCATCAGTCCGCTGCTGATCGATTTCCTGCTGCTGAAAGTCTCCGGCATCCCGATGCTGGAAGAGCGCTACGCCGGCAACCCGGAATTCGAAGTTTACAAACAACGCACCAATGCATTTTTTCCATGGATACCTAAATCCTGAAGAGGTGGGAATATGTCGCATGCAATGTCGGATAAGATGAAGATTGCCGTGGTCGGCGGAGGCGTGGCCGGGATCGTCAGTGCCTACCTGCTGCAACAGAAACACCAGGTGACGCTGCTGGAGCAGAACCATTATCTCGGTGGCCACACCAACACGGTTGAAATCGACCAGGGACCGGACGCCGGATTGGCGGTCGATACCGGTTTTATCGTACTGAACGATGCCACCTATCCGCTGTTCCAGAAATTTCTCGCCCGGCTCGGTGTGGCCACCCGCGACGCCGAGATGTCCTTCGGCTTTCAGTGCCTGCAGAGCGGGCTGGTCTATGCCGGCAACGACCTGAACGGCCTGTTCGCCCAGCGCCGCAACCTGGTCAGCCCGAGTTTTTTCCAGTTTCTGCTCGAGATCGGTCGCTTCAGCAAACAGGCGCGCGAGGACCTGACGGCAGGCAAGATCCCGGACATCACCCTCGGCCAGTACCTGAAATGCGGCAATTATTCCCGCTTTATGATCGACAACTACCTGCTGCCGATGGCGGCGGCGATCTGGTCGACTCCGGCACTGCGTGCCGCAGATTTCCCGGCCGAGGCGTTCCTGCGTTTCTTCAAGAACCACGGCCTGCTCTCATTCCGCAAGCGGCCACAGTGGAAAACAGTTGTCGGCGGCAGCTTCAGCTACGTCAAAGCCTTCCGCGAAAGCTTCGGCGGCGAAATCCGCCTGAATGCCGGGGTGGAAAAAGTCTTCCGCGAAAATGGGACTGTGCGGCTGCAATTTGCCGACGGCCACAGCAAACGCTTCGACCGGGTGATCATCGCCACCCACGCCGACCAGGCGCTGCAGCTGCTCGGTGATCCGAGCACTGATGAAGAACGTCTGCTCGCTCCCTGGGAGTATCAGCTCAACCACACGGTGCTGCACACAGACGCCTCACTGCTGCCGCCACAGCGCTCAGCCTGGTCGGCCTGGAACTTCACCCGCGAATCTTCCAGCAGCGATGAAAAGCCGGTCTACGTCAGCTATTACATGAACCTGCTGCAGGGCTTTTCAGCGCAGCAGCACTACTGCGTAACCCTGAACCGGCGACAGGGTTTTGATCCGGAGACGGTGATCGCCGAGTTCGACTATCATCACCCCCAGTACAGCTTCGCTTCGCTGGCAACGCAAAAGAATCTGCCGAGCCTCAACGGCCAGAACAACAGCTGGTTCTGCGGCAGTTACTTCGGTTACGGCTTCCATGAAGACGCGGTCCGCTCGGCAGTCGCGGTCGGCAAGGATTTCGGGGTGGAGCTATGAACTCGCTGATCTACCAGGGCGAGGTCAGCCACGCCCGGCTGACCCCGGTCAAACACAGCTTCCGCTACCCGGTCTATTTTTACGCCTTCGATATCGATGAGCTTGCCGAACTGGCGCAACAGAATCCACTGTTTGGCTACAACCAGCTGCGGCCGGTCGCGATTCACGATAAGGATTACCTGCAGCAGGGCGATCAACCGCTGCGGCAGAAACTGGAACAATCGCTGACCGATTTCGGTGTCGAGCAAACCCTCGGCCGGGTCATGCTGATCACCGCGGCGCGCTACTTCAACTACGTCTTCAACCCGATCAGCTATTTCTACTGCTACGATCGTGACGATCAGCTGCGCTACGTGCTGGCCCAGGTCAACAACACCTTCGGCGAGATGCACCTCTACCTGCTTGATATCAGCTCCGTGGAAGAGCGCGACGGCCAGCTGCAGGTCAGCAACGCCAAGCAGTTTCACGTCTCGCCCTTTTTCACCCGCGACGGCCACTACGAATTTCACATCAGCAGACCGCAGCAGCAGATCGATAACCAGATTCACTTCTACCAGTCGCGGCAGCTCGCGCTGATCGCCCGCATTCAGGGGCAGGCACAACCTTTGACGACAAACAACCTGCTGAAGACGATCGTACGACATCCATTGACCGCCGCCCTGACCATGCCGAGAATCCTCTGGCAGGCGGCGCGGCTTTACTGGCAAAGGAGGCTTCCCGTGTTTACCAAGCCAGTTCCTGACCACCAGATGACCATCCGCCCGGTGCCGCCGACCCTGCTCGACCGGATCGGCCGGGCCTTCGCCCATAAACACTTCTCTCGCCTTCAGCATGGTTCCCTCGCCCTGCAGCTGCCGGAAGGCGGCCGCTTGCATTACGGCGAGAGAAGTGACGAACCGCAGCTGCTGAAGATACGGGAAAACAGCTTTTTCCGCCGGATCATGCTAGCCAGCGAAATCGGTTTCGGCGAAGCCTACACCGACGGCGAATGGACCAGTGACGACCTGCCGGGGCTGCTGACGCTGCTGGCCGGAAACGCCGAGCTGATCGATGACCGCAACGTCGCCACTGCCTTGCTCGGCCGCTGGCTGAACATCATCCGTCACCAGCTGCGCGCCAATACCATCAGCGGCAGCTCGCGCAACATCCGCGAACATTACGATCTGAGCAACCAGTTCTTTGCCACCTTCCTCGATCCGAGCATGACCTACTCGGCGGCGCTGTTTCGGGATGAAACCAACAGTCTCGAACAGGCCCAGCGCAACAAACTGCAGACGATTATTGAGAAAGCGCAGATCAGCAGCGACGATCATGTGCTGGAGATCGGCTGCGGCTGGGGCAGCTTTGCCATCGAAGCAGTGCGTCAGACCGGCTGCCGGCTGACCGGCATCACCCTGTCGCACGAGCAATTGTCGCTGGCTCGCGAGCGGGTCCGTGAGGCCGGGCTGGAAGAACAGATCGAGTTGAAAATCTGCGACTACCGGCATATCGAAGGGCAATACGATAAAATCGTCTCGATCGAGATGCTGGAAGCGGTCGGTCACGCCGGGCTCAAACCCTATTTTCAAGCCTGCGACAAAGCATTACGGCCTAGCGGGCGGGCGGTGATCCAGGTGATCACCATCCCCGATCGCAAATATGACGCCTACCGCTTCAGCTCTGACTGGATCCGCAAGCATATCTTTCCAGGTGGCCATCTGCCGTCGCTCGGCGCCATGGCCAAGGCGCTGGCGAGCAGCAGCCTGACCATGTCCCGGCTGGAAAATTACGCGGCCGATTACGCGCGCACCCTCGATATCTGGCGGCGGACCCTGCTGCAGAAGCGCGAAGAAATTATGGCGCTCGGCTACGACGAAAAGTTCCTGCGCAAGTGGGAGTATTACTTCGCCTACTGCCAGGCCGGCTTCGCCAACCGGATCATCGACCTGGCGCAGCTCGAACTGGATAAGCCGGGGAAAGGCTGAAAAGGAGCGGAGCATGTCAGCAGGTGCCAGTAAAATCGTCAACGCCGTTCTCTACGAGCTGGGCTGGGCCTGCTGCGTGTTCGGTGCCGCCTGGGGTTACCCCTTGCTCGGCGGTGGGCTGGCACTCCTACTGGTGCTGGTGCACCTTTGGCTGGCACAAGAACGGCGGACTGAAGTCCGCCTGATCGCTTTGGCAATAGCACTCGGCATTCTCGTCGACAGCAGCCAGCAGGCTTTCGGTCTGCTCAGCTTCAAACCGGACGCGCTCGGGCTCTGGTTGCCACTCTGGGTATTTGTCATCTGGGCACAGTTTGCCACCCTGTTTCACTACGCGCTCTCCTGGCTGGTCGATCGCCCGCTAGTGGCGATGCTGTTCGGCCTGGTCGGTGGGCCGCTGGCCTACGGCGGCGGGATTCGCCTCGGCGCTGCAGAATTCGGCCCCAACCCAACCCTGAGCCTGATTGTTCTCGCCGTTATCTGGTCCCTTGTGGTACCGCTGATGGCCTGGCTGAGTACTCGCATCGGTTACCCCAGTGGGCAGTATCGGGGAGTCTTCGAAAGGTCGAATTATGCGTAAAGTTCTCGTTCTGTTTATTTTGCTGATCCTCCCTGCTGCCGGTTTCTCCAAGGTCGAGATAGAAGGAGTGAATTTTGAGCAGCAGCGCAAGGTGGTCGACACCGAGTTGCAACTAACCGGCACGGCGCTGCTGACCTGGGCGGTTTTTTTCGATGTCTATGTCGGTGCTTTTTACCTGCCGGAGGGGCAAGCCACCTCGCGCTGGGAGGAAGACGTGCCAAAATTGCTGGAAATTTCCTACCTGCGTAACTTTAAAGCAGACGATTTTTCCAGCTCTTCAGATGAGTTGCTGCGGAATAATCTGCAGCCAAGCAAGTACCAGGCTCTCGCCGAACGGCTGGACCGGTTCTACCAATTTTTCCGCGATATCAGCCCTGGCGACCGCTATAGTTTGGTTTATCACCCGGGCATCGGCACAGAGTTGAGACTCAACGGCGAGCGACTCGGTAGCGTTGCCGGGCATGACTTTGCTGTCGCATATTTCGGCCTCTGGATCGGCCCATCCCCCATCAGCGAGAGTTTCCGCGATCGAATCCTGGGAGGCTGATCAGCTACGCCGCTGGGCTGCAGATTCAGTATCTATTTCTTCAGCAAATATTCAGCAACGGCCTGGTAGGCCGGTAGCGAGGTCGGATCGATTTTTGCGTTTTTTGCCGATGGGTAAGAAGCGAACCTGACGATCACCATCTCGGCCGTTGGGTCGATATAGATCGTCTGCCCGTGCACACCGCGCGCGGCATAGGAGCCGTGCTGGTTGTGAAATACCCACCACATGCTGCGATAGCTGCCTCCGGGCAGGGTTTTGTAACCGGCCTTGGCGAAGGCGTTCTTATCGCCACCAGCCCGAATCCTGGTCACGACCTCTTTTGGAAACAGTCGCGTTCCGTTGATTACGCCATCATTAAGCAACAGCAGGCCGATACGCCCGAGATCACGCAGCCCGGCTGACAGTCCGCCACCCGCGAAGGCTGTACCTTTGGCGTCGACCGTCAGGTATGCATCCTGCTCAGCGCCGAGATGACTCCAGATCCGCTCTGAAAACAGTTCGGCAAGATTTTTACCGGTGATGCGCGAAATGATCCAGCCGAGGGCGTCGGTGTTGATGGTTTTATAACCGAACTTTTCTCCGTGTTCCCCCTGTTGCTTAACAGTCTGCAGGTACTCGAAATAGCCGTTCGGGCCGCTGTATCCCAAAGGCTTAGGCAGCGGGTTGGCTGCCTTGGAATAGGCCCAGATATCAGCCTGTGGGTCAGCGTAGTCTTCGCTGTAGTCTAGGGCCGTGGTCATATCCATCACCTGGCGCACCGTCGCGCTACCGAAAGCGCTGCTGGCCAACTCCGGAACAATCGAAGCGGCCTTGGCCTGCTCATCGAGCACCCCCTCAACGACCAGAATTTCAGCCAGCAGCCCGGTCATCGATTTAGTCATCGACATTGCCGCATGTTTTCCGTCCTCGTTAAGGCAGCCGAAATAGCGTTCGTAGACAATCTTCCCCTTATGGATGATGAGCATGCCGTCGGTATAATTTTCGGCCAGCGACTCCGCCCAGGTCATCGGCTCGCTGGCCCCGAGCGGCAGGAAGCTGAGGATATCGATGCCCGCATCGTATTTGTATGGCAGGGGAATCACCGGACCAATGCCACGGCTGACCTGCTTGGTCGGCATCAGCTCGCGAATATGGCAAACCGTCCAACGCAATTTGGGGAAGCTGAAGAAATTGGAATCCGGCTGCATGACCAGTTTATCGGCCGCTGGCGGCGAGCCAGTCATCCAACCAAGCTTTCGGGGGTCGGAATCTTCAGCGCTCAACGGTGCTGACGGCGTCGCCCAGGCAAAACCGTAAAGCAGCAGCCCGATTAAGAGCAGCAGGGAAATTCTTGTTTTCAAGGTCAACATGCTCAGCTCTCCTTTAGACGCTCGACCAAACCGGGATTGGCGATATAGGGTCAGGCGAAAACGCTCAGGCCATCGGCACCATGACAAGTCGCTCTCTCCAAGCGGCTAACTGCCGAATAATTTCATGATAGACTCCTTGTGACAGTGCCATGGCAAGTTTAAATTCTAACAATTTCTGTTCGATTTTCATCATCAAGAGATTTTGCTCCATCTGACACGGAACCTGACGCTGAAAATGCCTAACTGAAAGGTGGAAAAGATGAGTGATCTGATCGCCAACGAAACTTCGTGCAAACAATGTCCTTTGCCCGATTGCACAGCGATAAAACAGTTGCTGGAACCGGTTGAGCGTGATCTCGGCGGCTTCTCCGTGCGCCGCTTCCTACCGAGTAAAGAACTGGCAAACGTTGGGCCTTTCATCTTTTTCGACCACCTCGGCCCCGCTCTGTTTCCCCCCGGAGAAGGGATCGATGTCCGCCCTCACCCGCATATCGGCCTGGCAACCGTGACCTATGTTTTCACCGGTGAAATTCTGCACCGCGACAGCCTCGGCCATGTGCAGCCGATCAGGCCGAACCAGATCAACTGGATGACGGCCGGACGGGGGATCGTTCATTCGGAACGGACTGCTCCTGAATTACGCCTGAGTGGACATACCCTGGAAGCACTGCAATTGTGGCTGGCCCTGCCGGAAGAAAATGAGGAGTGTAGACCCTTCTTCACCCATTACAGCCAACGTTCTCTACCGCAGGTTGAGCTGGAAAAAGCCAAGATCCGGGTGATGATCGGTGAAGCGTTCGGGGTCAAATCGGCGGTAAAAACCCACTCACCGACCTTGTATGTCGAGGTGCAGATGGAACAGGGAGGAATCGTTTCTCTGCCGGACGATATCGAAGAGCGGGCTGTTTACATTGTCTCCGGCCAGGTGAAAGAAGCGGGAAGCTGTATCAAGCAACATGAAATGGCACTTTTTGATCAGACAGGTAACGTTGAGTTGCGGGCGCTCGAGGCGACCCGGCTGGTGATCATCGGTGGCACACCGCTCGGCAAACGTACTGTCTGGTGGAACTTGGTGTCCAGCCGCAAAGAGCTGATCGAGAAGGCCAAGCAGGACTGGACGGAAAAGCACTTCCCTGAAGTACCGGGCGAGACCGAGTTTATTCCATTACCGGAGTAAAGACACACCCAGAGGGATCAGGCAGCCGGTTGCAGATGGGCAGGCAGCTGCTCGCTATCTGCGGCAAGAATACGATGGTAGATGGTGAGCGCTTCAGCGACGATTTTAGGCCAGTTTTTTTCGACCAACTCGGCAAGCTCACCTGCACTCATGCTGACTTGGTTTGCCTTGAGACGTTCCGCGTACCTTATCGCGACCTGATCGAGAGCATGTTCGTAGAGGGCGACTTTCATTTTGAACCTCCTTTGCTTCTGGAGGGATTAAACAGCAAAGTTGGGGCCAACTCTGTAGATAACCTGCAGCGTATTTCTACAGCTCAGTATTTCAAGGAAGTTAGACTGGAAAATGGTAAAACGGATAGGATGATGAAAAGCTTGCAGGCGGCAAATTTTTATTCAGTTGTCTGGAAAATAACCACCCTTTACAGTTCTCTGCCCAATTCCTGACGCTGAACTTTCGCCCGCTTCTCTCTGATTAGTCCTCAGCATTATCAGGCAGCAACCACTCTTCGATCTTGGACAGTGAGAAAGGTTTTTTGATCGGGGTATGCCCCATATCCTGAATTTTTTCTTTTTGATAATCGGTAAAAGAGGAGCTCAGAACAGCTATTTTCTGCTCAAACAATTTACAGCCCTTCGCTTTTTGAATGTTGATTTTCTTTATGACTTCAAGGATGGGCGGTGACATGTCGATAATGACCGCATCAGCACATGTCTCACCGGGAGGACATGTACAGCCACCATCAATACTGAGAGTGCAACAGTTATAGTGTTCTTCGAAGACTTCGACATCATGCCCTCGACGTTCCAAAATTATTCTGATAAGCCTCAGCAGTGCAGGGTCTCTTTCATAAAGTTTTATTCTCATCCCCATAGGTGCCCCCCACTTGGAACATTTGACCAAATATGGTCTTAAGCTAACAGAAATACCACAGCAGTCAAGTAGAGAAGTATTTATTAAT
Source organism: Malonomonas rubra DSM 5091 (assembly GCF_900142125.1). Taxonomy (GTDB): domain Bacteria; phylum Desulfobacterota; class Desulfuromonadia; order Desulfuromonadales; family Geopsychrobacteraceae; genus Malonomonas; species Malonomonas rubra. Next base: position 3,784 of record NZ_FQZT01000004.1, on the reverse strand, counting down.
AGCATACTCTGCATAGGTGTTTTTTCTCAGTCGATAGGGGAAACACCCAAATAAGAGGCGGGAAGAGCTGTGATTTTTAGGAAGAACCAGATCGAGATAGCCAGCAAAGACGATCTGATCACCAGTTTTGATCATATTGCCTCTGCAGGTGTCAAACTATCTCGTCAATGTCTGAACAATCTCCAAATCTTGACACTTTCACTTTGACATACAAAGCCAACGCGCAAAAGACACACAGCACTAAAATAATATTTTTCTTGTCAATTCCCTACGACCGCACTAAACTACAAAACAAACATCGTTCTATTTTCGGGAGGCGTGCATGAAAGATATTGTCTGGATGTTCTCAGTCTTCTTCGGCCTGATCTACGTTCCCCCAGTCCTGATGCTGATGATGGTGCTCACAGTGACCGATATCCCTCTTTACTACGCGGCCACTGTCTGGCTGCCATTCTCAGTTGTCGGTACCCTGTTGTTGTCGTTCTGGTACCAGCGGCAGGGAAATCTTCAAGGCTAGAAGTCGCTTCAAGCTTCTGCAAGCGATAGCGCTTGTCGGCACTATCAAAGTCTTTGCTAGCTGTGATCAGGTTTTGCGGGGGCACTGTCTGCGACATCTAAAGCTGCCGCATTCAAATTGGCGAAAAGCTGGAGCTGACCATCCTGTGTCTTAACACCGCCATATTTTCTCAGGTAGCCCTTTACTGAAAACTTGCGTGCCGTATTCTCTGAGCTCATATAACGGATCTTGCCAAAGATCGGACGTTCAGGTCCCCAGGCCCGATCATAGCGCCCGAAACACCAGAAAATACCGCTGACCGAGTTCGGGTCACGGCCATCGAGGGCATATTTATCGTTAAGGTAAAGCATGGTTTGCAAAGCGGTTTCGGCATCCGGGCTCCATTCGAGAATCTTTTTTCCCCACAGCATGCGCAGGTAGTTCTGGATTTTCCCTTCCTGCAGCAACTGGTTTTGCGCAGCGTTCCAGAGTGGATCATGGGTCTGTGCCCGCTCAAACTGATCCAGACTGTAAAGGGAAGCACGCGGATCCTTACGGTGCTTGGCAAGAGAGACTCGCGCCCACTCAGGCAAAGATGAATAACGGTCGTAATCCGGAAGATAAACGGCGCCGTTAAAGCCGACTTCCCGCCAGGTGACCAGCTCATCAAGGAAGCTCTCGGCGGATTCACTCAACCCCCACCAGCCGCTCTTTTTGCCCTTGGTTTCAGGGCCAAGTTTGGCGATCGACCAGTCTTCCTGCGCAAACAGCTCCGCCGTGACCTGATGGCTGGAAATATGGCCGAAGTGCAGGTAGGCAGAGAGTTCGCTGGAAACCTGTCGGTCCGGTTCGCTGCGTTGCAGGTAGTGTGGCAGACGCTCGTCAAGAAATCGCCGGAGGTAAAATTCCGCCTCCTGCCAACCACCAGACTCATCACAGACGGTGACGCTGTGATCGATCGGCAGTTGGCTGAGCTGCTGATTTTCTGCAAGCAGATTTTGACCTGCTTCCGGCCAGCGGAATAACATTTCCGTCGGAATAATCGGCGCAGACGGGAGCTCGATCTCCTGCACCGGGTCGCGAAGTGGAAACTCGAACAAGTGACCAGGCAGGTTTTTTTGCAGGAAACGGCGAAACGCATACGCGGTTGGATAGGCCTTGTCTGCCGCTCGAAGCGGCAAAAGTCCGTTGCTGTCGACCACGTCGAACTGGACAGATAGCTTTTCCGCGGCAGCGCTCAGCATTTGTGGATAGAAAAACCCGGGATGATCATCACCGACAACCAGACAGGCCTTTTCTGCCAGCGCTTTAAGTAAACCTTTCCCGGCACCTTTCGCGGTTTCAACGTAGGGGTAGTAGCCAGCCGGCGTGGCCGAAAAATGTTCGGCGTTGTCGGCCATCCCCTGCAGAACGAAACGATGCAGCCGGTCACTGGCATAGGGATAATCGCAGCGCAGAGCTTCGAGGATCAGCAGAGGCTTCCGTAGATTTTGACTCCATTCACAGGCCCGCTGCAGGGCAAAGTTGTAAAACGGACGACGAAAAGCGGTCATCCAATAAAGCACGAACTCGCCGTTCTGATTCAGCGGAGCATCATTGAGCTGGCGGAGACGGATTGCCGGGGTTTCAGACATGGTTGCGCAGCTTCAACTCGATTGGATGCGGGTTGAGATAGACCTGCTCGAGCAAATAAGGTTGCTCATATTTGCGAACGAAATGGTTCAGCAAGGTCATCGGAACGACGAGAGGAACCTGGCTGGCACGATATCTTTCGATGATTTCCAGTGCCTCCTGCTTTTCATCGGCGCTGAGCGGTTTCTTGAAATAACCAAGAATATGGTGCAACACGTTCACCTGTTTCGGTACCGTGGTTTTCAGCTTCAGGGCTTTTTGCAGCAACTCCAGGTAAAGGCGGTACAGCTCTTCCAATTCCTGCGTGCCGGCCTGCGCCACCAGTTTACCGAGTTGGCGGTAGATCTCGGTGCTGTGGCTCATGATCAGCAGCTTGTGCCGGCTATGAAACGCCACCAGGTTGCCAGCACTTTTCCCTTCGCTCAAGGATTCGCGCCAGCGTTTCAGGGTGAAAATCGCCTCGATAAAGTTCTCTCGCAGCCCGGGATCGTGCAGGCGGCCCTCTTCCTCGACCGGCAGCAGGGGGAAGTGCTCCATGAAGGCTTTGGCGAACAGGCCGATGCCGACATTTTTCGGCACCTTGTTGTGATCGTAGAGCTTGACCCGCTCCATCCCGCTGCTGGGTGACTTCGATTTAAAGATAAAACCACAGAGGTCTTCCTTCTCCAGGTCGGCCACGCGCCTTTTGGCCCAGGTCGTCATCCGCTCGGTGATATCTTCACCACTTTTGGCAAACACCAGTCGCTGGTTGGCAGGGGTACCGACCAGTCGCAGGGCATCGCGCGGCGTGGGCAGACCGACCTCAACCTCGGGGCAGACAGGAACATACTCCACGTAGTTGCCGAGGGTGTCGGTGAGAAAGCGATCCCGCTTATGGCTGCCGTCGAAGCGGACTTCATGACCCAGCAGGCAAGAGCTGATTCCCAAGCGGATTTTTTCATCATTCATGACAGCGCTCCTCGCTGTTAAAATTAAACCTATCTGTCTTTGCGGTTACCTGTCCAAAACAGTTATAATTATACACATTACTTCGCCTGCAAGGAGAAACCATCATGCATTTTCTCGAAAAGGAGATTATCCTCAATGTCAGTCAGGAAAAGCTCTGGGATTTCATGGCAACCCCGGCCAACCTGAATGAACTGACTCCACCGGAGCTATATTTTCAGATCGTCAGTGACCTGCCCGACAGAATGTACAACGGTTTAATGATCGAGTACCGCATCCGTATTCCGTTATTCGGAAACTGGCGCTGGCTGACCGAGATCAAGCATATCCGCGACGGCGAATATTTTGTCGACGAACAGCGGATTGGCCCCTATCGGCTCTGGCATCACCAGCACCTGCTGGAACCGGCTGGAGAAAAACAGACCCGGATGATCGACAGGGTCAGCTACCGTTTGCCGTTCGGCCCATTCGGCCTGCTGGTTCACGAGTTGCGAGTCAAACAGATGCTGGAGGAAATCTTCGACTATCGCTCAAAAAGGCTGCAAGAACTGTTCAGCTGAATGCAGCACAACGCGAAAAGGGCAACCGTTCTGGTTGCCCTTTTCGCATTCGAATGCAGCGAGAGGTTTTCGCTTACTTCTGCAGGCTCGATGCCTCAACCGACTTCTTCGAATCCTGCATCGCCTTCTTGGTCAAACCAACCAGGTTCAT
>NZ_FQZT01000041.1 GCF_900142125.1 Malonomonas rubra DSM 5091 | reverse complement strand
TGGGGCGACGCCGGTTTTCTTGGACACTGATTTGGGATAATGTTCCCGTGTCCAAGGAGATTAAAAATGACAGTAAAGAACCAGAACGAAACCGCTACAGGACCGCTGGCCGAAGGGCAGCGGTGGAGTGCCGCCCGCAAACGAGAAGTTGTCCTGCGCATGCTACGGGGAGAATCTGTTGATGCTCTGTCCCGTGAGCTGAATATCGAAATCTACCGCCTTGAAGAATGGCGGGAGAAAGCTCTGACCGGAATCGATGAGTCGCTCAAAAAGCGCCAGGGTGATCCGGTTCAGGCTGAACTTAACCAGGCCATGCGCCGCATTGGCGAATTGACCATGGAGAACGAACTGCTTTGGGACCGGGTTAAAAACCCCGGCCCTTTAGCCAAACGGAGATCGTCGAAATGAGCCAAACGGTCTCCCCGGGTACAGAACAGTCTTACGGCATCCAACGGGTCTGCCGCATCTGGGAGCAGGCTCGCTCCACGTTCTACAATGCCGGTCGGCAGGCGTCCGATGAACCGCCGAAGCGTCGTGGCCCACGCCCGTCGATCAGTGACGAGGATCTGTTGGAACTGATCCGTCACGATCTGGCAACCTCGCCTTTTACCGGCGAAGGACACCGCAAGGTCTGGGCACGGCTCCGAGTTCGAGATGGTGTGCGCGTCTCCCGCAAGCGGGTGTTGCGCCTGATGCGTGAGAATCATTTGCTCTCACCGCATCGTGGTCGTCCCAAGTCGGCAGCCAAAGCACATGACGGCAAGATCATCACCATGGCCCCGAACCTGATGTGGGGCACCGACGGCACTCGGGTTTTCACGCTGGACGAAGGTTGGGTCTGGATCTTCACCGCTGTCGAGCACTGGAACGCCGAATGCGTTGGCTGGCATGCCTGCAAGAAAGGCGACCGCTATGCCGCCCTGCAGCCGCTCTCCATGGCGTTAAATAACCTCTATGGAGGTGTACAGGCCGAAGTTGCACGAGGCTTAGCCCTGCGGATGGATCATGGCACCCAGTACCTCTCGGATCATTTTCTGAACCAGTTGAAGTTCTGGGGAATCACTCCCAGCTTCGCATTTGTCGCGGAACCCCAGACCAACGGGGTTGCCGAACGTTTTAACCGAACTTTGAAAGAGCAAGCCATCTACGGCCGGGTGTTCCGAACCGTAGAGGATGTCCGCGAAGCCGTAGGGGCCTTCGTGGATCTTTACAACCGTGAGTGGCGCGTTGAGAAAAACGACTTCAAAGCGCCCTCGGAAATTCGTCATGACTGGCAAGAAAATCGTCAGGCGGCGTAAGCCAAACTTGTGTCCAGGGGACCGGTTCCGCTACA